>NZ_JABMEG010000001.1:2089940-2786587 GCF_013179735.1 Permianibacter fluminis
GTCGACGATGTTCCTGTGCACACTGGGGAACTCGATAATCAGTGTGACTACGTCATCACCGATCAGCAGCGTCCGGCCGTAGGCCTGCGTGCTGTCTTTGCCGACTTGTTGCTCCACTGCCGGATAGCCATTGATGTCGAAGCTGATCGGCTTGGTCGCGCCGGCTTGCCACATGCCGAGGCGGCGTACGTTTTCAAATTGCTGGCTGCCAGCACCGACGTTTCTGAACCGGGCCCGGGTGGCCGAAATCCTGACGCCTTCTTCGCTTTGGCTGCCGATGACATCGATGCGGCTGACTGCATCGGTCGATTTATCGGCGATCACGGTGAAGTCATTGAATGGCATCGGCATCTGTACCGAAAAGTTGCCTTCGGTAGACACCGCAAGGGTCCAGCCATTGCTATCCAGTTCGCCCGCTTGGTGGCGGTGCATGGTCATCGGTGCAGAATCCTCTGCGATCAGCGTTGCAAACGGGCTGCAAAGAACGAGCAGCAGGCCGAACAGGCGAAGAGGCTGAGTCATAGGGTCTCGATGGGCGGGGGAGCGCGACAGCTGTAGCGCAGCCGAATGTGACGGGCATCTATTTGCGCGGGCGCGGCTGCTGCCAGCGCGCGTGACGCGAGCCCCAATCGCGCTGGGGCCGCGTCATTTTATCGAGCGATTTCTTGCCGTGGGTCGGTTTTTGTCGCGGCAAATTACGCTGCCTTGTCGAATGCCAACAACAGGGCGTAGTCGCGCACATCCTTGGGCCAGCTGGCGGTATGCGTGCTGAACCCGGTTCGGTCATCGGCAAACAAGGCCCGCGTCGCTTCCTCAAAGCCGGGCAGATCACCGGCGATTGCGCTGATGAAATGATAAGCGCGCTCATGGGCTTTTCGGGTTCGGTCTTTGCCACTGGCCGCGCGCCGTGCATCCTCGACCAATTTGCGCAACGCAACCGAGGCACCGCCGGGTTGTTCGGCGAGCCAATCCCAATGCCGTGGCAGCAGAGTCACTTCTCGGGCGGTCACGCCCAATTTCGGCCGACCCCGTCCGCGTGGGCCGTCGCTCATTGCGCTCGATTCGGTATCGATAACAGTATCGGTAACAGTCTCGGTATCGGACGCGTGGTCTGGGTTGCCGGAGATGGCGGCCAGTCGAGCGATGAACTCGTCGTCCGAACCGCGAGTATCGACATCAACGACGCGACCGCTGCGGTCGTCGAACATCAGTACCGGGCCGGTGGCGCCGCGTTCAAGTGCGTGTTTCACGGTCAGGGCAACCGAGGCCAAGGAGCCGGAGGCCAGGCGCTGGTGGCCATCGAAACTGGTAAAGGAGGGTTGGGGTTGTGCGGTTTGCCGAGCTTGTAGCGTCATGATTTAGGCCGATTCAATGGAGTAGGTAGGAATAATACCCGGATATAAATAATCGATCAATATTATCCGGGTATAAATATGACGACCCGATCATTTGGCTGCCGGTCAGTCGGATTTCTGGATGTGCCTGGGCTTGGGTCTGCGCGTCAGGCGATCAGCTAACTGGGGAGCTGAATCGAAAGGGAAGTGCAGCAAAGAAAAAGGGCGAATGTGGATTCGCCCTTTTTCTTGTCTCCATACGCAATCAACGGTCTGGAACGTCGCGAGCCGCACCGATGCTCATCGGCAGGTCATGCCAGATCTGCCTGCGATGATGCCGGTTTGCCGTGGCGGCCACGTGCTCACGAATTGGTCGACAACATATGCGAAGTTTTTTCCAAATCGGATTCTTCGTTGTCAACAAACTTGAAGGTATTCCAGCCGACCCGGACCAGATCGTTGTGGCGCAAACGATGCCGCTTGCTCAGTTTGATGTTGTTGACGAACGTGCCGTTGGTGCTGCCCAGATCCACCAGGTAATACTCGCTGAATTGCGGAAAGTGTTCGTTCGGAGTGCCCTCCAGCCGGGCGTGATGGGCGCTGACGGCCGAGTCATCGATCTGGATGTCATTGTCAGGATGGCGGCCAATGTTCAGACCACCGTGCCGGAGTTCAAATTTGTTGGCGACCACGTCATCAACAAGCTGAGTCAGAGTTGCCATTGTCGTTCTCCTGCGTTAACGAAGGCATTCTTCGCGGTTGCATTTTTCCTGCAACCTTAAGTGGGTAGGTTTCGTGATCACAATCAGCGGAAACCGTCAGCTGGCCGCACGCAAGGCGCTGGCCATTTCTGCGGCATCCCGGTAGCGCTCGCGTGGTTCCTTTTGCAGGGCCTTGTTGATGATACGGCGCACGCCAGCCGATAAACCCGGACACAGATCACGAATATTGGCAGGCTTGCCTTGCAGAATCTGTCGGCTCAGCTCGGCAATGTTGTCGCCCCTGAACGGCAGTTCCGCTACCAGTAACTGAAACAGCGTGACACCGAGGCTGAAGATGTCGCTGGCGCGGTCAACCTTCTTGCCGAGAATTTGTTCCGGCGACATATAAAGCGGGCTGCCGAGAATTTCACCGGTTTGGGTGCTGTGCTCGCCAATGATGCGGGCAATGCCAAAATCGGTGACCGTGACTTTGCCGGTTTCGCGCTGGTAGAGAATATTGCTGGGCTTGATGTCGCGGTGAATGATCTGCTCACCGTGGGCGTAATGCAGGGCGTCGGCGACATCGGCGATGATGGTCAGCACCTCGGCCGCTGGCAGCTGGTTTTTCTTGCTGGTGAAATCGCTGAGTGGCTGGCCTTCGATATAGTCCATGGCGATGTACGCCAGATCGTGATCTTCGCCAACGTCATAGACGCTGACAATATTCGGGTGGCGCAGCCGACCGGCCGCTTCCGCTTCGCGGAAAAATCGGGTTTTGACCGCGACGAGTTCATCGCCTTCATAGCGGGAATAATCGAGCGTCTTGATGGCGACCCGGCGGGAAATTTTCGGATCAAAGCCGAGATAGACCACACCCATGGCGCCACGGCCCAGTTCACTTTCCACTTGATAGCGGCCGAATTGCGGTTGGCTGTGGCTGTCGGCAATGACTACCGTTTTGCTCAAACTCGGCGCCAGCGCGGTCGGTGCCATGCCCTGCGGCTGTTCCAGCAGCTTGATGCGCTTGGCAACGTCCTTGTAGCGGCGCTTGCGCTGCTGCAGCACGCGATAGACCGCCACCGCTGCTGCCGGCCGGCGTTTGCGTTCATGCTGGCCACCGAGTTCATACAGCAGCTCCAGCAGGTCGGGGCTGGTGCGACAAAATTGCAGCGCGTCCAGTGCCTGATCCAGTTGACCTTGCTGCAGCAAATGCCGACTCCACGGCACGGCAATATCATGGTGCTGCCGCTGCAATTGTTCGATAGGCTGCTGCTGCTTGCGCCACAGCGTCACCATCAGCGTGGCAAACAACAGAAACTGTATGGCAACGCCCAGTGGCAACCACAGCATCTGAGTGATCTGGACGCCGATTTGCGCCGTTGCCAGCACCAACAGGAGCAAGATTGCTAACAGCGCGCGCACGCCGTTGCCCAGTTTTGGCATCAACCATAGCGCGTACAGCAGCAGCACGGCGATAAGGGCTTTTTCCAACAGCGATGACCACCATGGTTGCTGGAAATAACGGCCGCTTTGCAAGCTTTGCACGGTGCCGGCGATATCTTCCAGCAGCGGATCGCCGGTAACCCCGACCAGCAGCAGGGCGCTGCCATTACCACGCTGCAAAAACGTTTTGCTGTCGAAGCGTTGAATCTGTGGGCTCAGTCCGTTCAGGCGCTGATACGCCGGGAAGACGCTGCCATCGCTGTTCAAGCCATACACTTTTTTGTCGGCAAGTTGGTTCAGCGTCGTGGGTGGCTGCCAGCGGTAATTGTCGGCGGCCGACTGGCTCGCAGCAGCGCCAGCGACAGCGAGGGATACAGATTGTCGCCATGGCGCCAGAACAATTGCTGCGTCAACGGCTCAGCAGTCGCGACATCAATGCGTGCGGTATCGATGGGCCACAAATGAAACGCGCCACCACCGACGGCGACCGCAAGGCTCGGATGTACGGGAACACTGGCGGCGCTGAGGCGTTGCCAGAACGGCAGCGCTGCGGCATTGCCGCTGGCATCGTCGATGAATTGGGCATCGGCGCCGAGATACGGTGGCAGGCCCGGCAGAGCCAGAAAAACCTGCGGCGATGCCAGCCAGTCCGACAAGCGGGCGCGCAGTTGTTCGCGCGCAGCCCAGGCCTGATGAATCGGGGCATCAACCGGCGTGTCTTGCAGCAAACGTTCCGCGCTGCTGGCCTGGCTGCGGGGCAATTCTGGCAACAACACGGCTACAGATTGCTGGCGACCGGTCAGCGCATAAAGCAGGGCAGTGGTGCTGCCACTGGCGACAGGATCGCGCAGCAGCTGCTGCATTTCCGGCAAAGACAATTCCAGTACATCAATGGCCTGGGCACGCGGCTCAGTCGGTAGCAACGCCGTGCCAAGCCGGAACAATTGTTGATCCAGACGTTGCAGCCACGGCAGGTGAGCGCCGAACCCGATCAAGGCAAAACCGGCCAGCCAGATCAGCAGCCGCCAATCAAGCGGCGGCGCCAGCCGACGCCGCAGTTGCTGGAGCATGCTGCGGCCAATACCGTGCCAAAACGCCAGCAGGCCGCGTCGCAACCAGCGTTGTGGCCATTCGAGCAACAGGGTGCGCAGCACTGACACGGTCGTCGATCAGTCCGTGGTGTAATACATGCCGGGAATCCAGCTCTTTTTGATTTTCAGCGTGTGTTGCAGCGAGTCGGGCAAATTGTCGACCAGCGCCAACGTATGCGTGCCGATGATGATGACTTCATCCGGCTGCAGTTTGTGCAGGCTGGTTTTTTCGCCGTGCACGCGCAGACCGTTGGTGCTGTCCAGATCGCGGATCTGATAGCCATAGGCCATTTTCTCGATCACGGCATGATGGCCGCTGACGGTGGCATCATCGATGATGATGTCGTTGTCTGCATGCCGGCCTATCGTCATCCGATCGGTCAACTGGTGGTGACCAACAATGGCGCCGTTGAACAGATGCTGGATGTACGGCATGAGCGGGCTGCCTCCGGAGTCGTCGGGTGTGGCGCTGGCACGCTCGCCCGAAATGAAGCCCTGATCGCTGGGCAGATATCGACCGACGGTAGCACAGGCCCCCGGGCAAAATTGTGAACGCTTGCGCTTTTGCCGGCATGCAACATGCGGCAGCGGTCGTGGCACAGCCACCCTAATACTCGGTTGCGGCGTGTCCGCGATGGCTATTGGCGAATCATCAGGTGCTGATGGGCTTTTCATCGGGTTCGCCATTGAGGTCATCATCAAATTCACCGGCGAAAATGTAGGCAATGCCGCTTCGTCAGTGCTGCTGCCGGCAACCTTTTGAAACATCCGGCCACGTCTTGCTGGTACGAATACAGGGCTTGGGTCCGTACAGTCGCTGCCTCAACGTTAGCAAGGACGGATTCTCACCATGACGGCGACTTCTTCGACCGATCTCGGCCACGCAGCAAGCACCACGCTGACTCCGGTGCCGATCAACCAGCGCATTGCGCTGCTGGATATTCTTCGCGGCTTTGCCTTGATTGGCATCTTGCTGATGAACATCGAATGGTTCGGCCGGGCGATGAGCAGCATCGGCAATGTCGATCGCAGTCTGGTCGGTGGCGACTTTGCCGTCGGCTGGCTGGTAAAGGTGTTGGTCGAGGGCAAGTTCTACAAATTGTTCTCGTTGCTGTTTGGGATGGGCTTTGCGGTGATGCTGCTGCGGGCACAGGAGCATGGCCGGCCATTCGTTGCGCTGTTCTCCCGGCGCATGGCCGCACTGCTGGCGTTTGGTCTGTTGCATGCCACGCTGCTCTGGGGCGGCGACATTCTGCGTGCTTACGCTGTCGGTGGCATGCTGCTGCTGGGGTGGGTCATGCTGGTGCGCAAGCCACGCTTGCAAAAACTGGCCAGCCCGGGCGCGATGCTCAAATTGAGTCTCGGCATGATGGCCTTGCCATTCCTTGCCATGCTGAGTTTCGGCAGCTACTACGCACTGAGCCATGACAACGTCGAGATGACCCGGCAATGGCAAGAACGGCTGCAGACCGAGCAAGTCGCTGATGAGCTGTTGGCGAAAGCCAAAGCAGACGGTATCGATTTGGCTGCAAGCGATTCAGCGACGGAACCCTCGACGGATGGCGCGGATGGCACCAAGACCGACAGCACCGCCAAGGCTGACGAACCTGAGATCGATCTGGACTCGTTGTCTGCTGAAGATCGCCTTCAGCACCTGGCCAAGGAGCGCGCGCAGACCAAGGCCGAGCGCGAGAAAGAAGAGCAAGCCGAGATTACCGCTTTCACCCAGCCAAGCTATGCGGTCGCGACGACGTTTCGTTTTGACGCGGTGGTAGAAGAGCTGCCGGTTTTTGCCTTCATGGCGCTGCTGGATTTGTTTCCGTTGTTTCTGTTTGGTTACTGGCTGGTGGTGAGCGGTAAAATCCGTCATGCCGATCAGCATCGGACCTTGTTCCGCACGATGGCTTGTCTCGGCATCGGTTTGGGCGTGGCAATAAGTGCGGCCAGTGTCGGCATCATGGCGCACCCGGCTAGCCGTCATGTGTTGATCGTCGGCAACGCCGCCGGTGGCTTGTTCCAGCTTGGCCAGGTCATTCTTGCGGCAGGCTATCTCGGTTTGTTTGTCACGGCTGTGCAAGCACGGTTCTGGCAACGGGCCCTGTCATGGCTGGCGCCGATGGGACGCATGGCACTGACCAATTACCTGACCCATTCGCTGGTGTTGACGACCATATTTTACGGTTATGGCTTTGCTCAGTACGGCAAGATATCGCGGGCGCCGCAGCTGTTGATTGTTGTTGCCATCATTGCCGCGCAAGCGCTGTTCAGTCGCTGGTGGTTGAGCCGTTATCGCTACGGTCCGATGGAATGGCTGTGGCGCAGCATCACCTACTGGCAATGGCAGCCGCTGCGGTTGTCGCGGGTTACGGTCGATGGCGTGCAGCCGGCATGAAGCAAAAAGGGCGAACAGAAGTTCGCCCTTTTTCATTGATGTGGTTTCATTCATTCTTTGCGATCTGGTGAAGTGATCGCCAAGCGTGCCCGCTGCGCAGCGGCAGCATACGGCCATCAGAAATCCTTCAGCACCAATTTCTTGTGGGCGTCATTGACCAGCATCAGCGCTGCCGTGCCGTAGTGATTATGGTATTCGGCAACCATTTCACCTTTCATGATCACCGGGTCCGTCGCGACGTGCTGTTTGGCCTCGTCAATGTTGTCGACTGCCAGAATGAACAGACCGCGCCAGCCGTCGACGCCATCCAATGGACCGGCGACAGCCAGAATCCCGGCGTCGGCCAGCCGGGTCATGTTGGCGAAATGGCCTTTGAACATCTCATCCCGCTCCGGTCCTTTCGGCACCGGATTCGGGCCGGTCTTGAGAATGACCAGCACATACTTGCGCATGCCATGTTCATCGGCGCCGGTCCGTTTGGCGAGCGCGGCATCAAACCCGGGCTTGGCCGGCGGCGCGGCGGTTTCACCATGCGCCTGCCCGGCTGCCATGGCCAGCAAAGCCGCGAGCAAAACTGTCGGAATAATGTTCATTGCTTTCTTCTCCTGTTGGACTGTCTGTCCTTGCGAGCGGTTTGCGCCTGATTTGCATGTAGTTTGTGCTCAGGCGCCTTGTTGGCTGGCAGGTGGGTGGCGCAATGCAAAGGCCGTTGGCAAGGGTTGCAGCGCCGGCCGGGGTGACCCCGTGGGCTCATCAACCCGGGCCGGTGCCATCAGGGTAGGCGACTTAGCGCAATCCGTCAGGGGACTCGCCATGCAGGCCGGTGGCTTGAATATGTCATGGCGGTCGCCGAAAATGGCGCACGATTTTTTCGGAAGACTTGCGCCATGAGCGAAACCCACTCCAGACCGGCCTTGCCGGACCGCCTTTCTGTCCGCCCGCGCAGCCCGCATCATGTGAAGGAACTGGTTCAGTACGATATCGGCATCCGTCTGGATGGCAAGGAACGCTTCGATGTCGAGGAGTACTGCATCAGTGAAGGCTGGGTGAAGATCCCGGCCGGCAAAGCGCTGGACCGTTATGGCTTGCCGCTGCTGGTGACGCTGAAAGGCAAAGTCGAGGCGTTTTATCGCTGAACGTTTTCGGTGAGTGCAAAAAAACGGTGACGCGTGCGTCACCGTTTTTTTTCATCGAAAATGACTTGGTGTGGCTTACTGCTCGACCAGCTCCACCCGACGGTTCTTTGCTTTGCCGTCGTCACTCTTGTTGCTGCCGACCGGCGCGAGGTTGGCGACGCCTTGCGCTGCCATCCGCGCTGCGTCAATGGCGTATTCCTTGGTCAAATACGCGGCCACGGCTTTGGCGCGGTCCAGTGACAACTTCATGTTGGCAGCGAAAGTACCCTGATTGTCGGTGTGGCCAACGATGAACACTTTCTTGTCGCGGTTTTCCTGCAGGTATTTGCCCATCTCGGTCAGCTGCGCTTTCGATTCCGGCTTGATGTCGGCTTTGCCGGTATCAAAGTAGACGCCGTAAATCGCGACCTTGCCCTGGGCAGAAATTTCCGAGGCAATCTTGTCCTTGCTTTGCAGGCCATTCAGGTCAACGCTGACCTGGCCAAGCGGCATGTCTTCCGGCTGGACGATCTGGATGTAGGTGATGGTGACGTCACCGGAGAAGTGCTTGTCTGTCGAAACCAGTACATGCGCTGTCTTGCCGCCGGCCGAAATCGTGCCAACACTCATCTGCTGCATCTTGCCGTGTTCGCCAAAAATATTGCCGCCGTTATCGAGGTTCGCCAGCACGTCCTTCAGCGCCGGATTGACATTGGTGGCGCGGCGAAAATCCAGAATGGTCATTTCGTCCATGCCGTCGTCGAGACCATACGAGGTGGACTCGCATTTGTCTTCGCCGGCACAGCTCAGTGTTTCCTTGTAGCCAGCCGCTTTCAGCGCGGTCACGTAGTTCTTCTGCACTTCGTAGGGGCGCTTGCCGACCGGGGCGAGGTAGAGCAGGCGGGTGATCTGGCCTTCCACGGTCAGCGGCTTGATCAGTTCGTTCATGCCCTCGAGACCAAATTGCGTCGGCACGACGGTCGCATCAAAACCGATTTGCTTGTAGCCCACCAACCAGGAGCCGGCAAAGCGATGAATCAACGGATGGTCTTTGGCGCCGTCCAAATCCTTGGCATTCCAGTCTGCTGCCTGCGCGGCACCGACCAAAACAGCGCCAGCCACGACGGCTTGGATCGCTGCACGAAAAATAGACACTGCTCGCATTGCTCACTCCCTGTTGAAAGACCTATTCCCAAAAAAGCCCGCAACTCCAGCAAAAACGGCCTGCAAGCGGGGCGGCGCGATTGCACACCGGCAGCGCTGAATCCGGGCTGAATGCGATAACGCTACAGCTGCCGTTTCGTTGACCGCAATTTTCGCGACCGGATTTTACCGAGCCTGATTTTACCCGGCCTGATTTTACCAAGCATGACCCCTGCAGTATTTGAACCCTCACACATTCAACTCGGTCACTGCTTGAAGTAGTCGGAGATGGTCGCGAGAACGGTCTCCTTGGTGCTCCAGCCACCGTTGCCGTCCTGATATTTGACGCCGTAAGAGTAGGGGTTGAAGGTATCGCGATAAGTCCAGTAGGTGTAGCCGACGCTGTTGCTGTTTATCAGTGACAGCAAGGCGTTCAGATACGTCATGTCGGGGTCTTCACCCGATTCCACGCCGGTCTGCTGGATGAACACCGGCACATGATAATTGTTGCGCAGCGTGGTCAACTGACTCAGCCGGAACTGCAAATCAGCAATATTTTGTTCCTGGGTCTGACCGGTATGCACAAACAAGTTGCCGGTGTACACCACATCAGGCCACTGCGCATGGTAGGCGCGCTCAACGATTTTCATCTGATAAAGCCGTGGGCCGACCAGAAACGGAATGCCTGATGCAACGGCGCGAATTTCACTGATGATCTGATCGTAAAACGCCGTGATTTCACTGTCGTCGACGCCGGTCGGATCCGGTTCCGGCAGTGGTTCGAACAAGGCCAGATATGGCGTGTCTTTGTAGCGCGTGGCAACAAATCGCCAGACCTGAATGAATTTCGCCCGCGCGTCCGGATCGCTCCAGAAATTGTGGCCGTCCGGGTACTGGCCATCCGGGTCGCAATAGGCAATGTCATCCGCCGTCTGGGTGCCGTTTTGGCCGCAATCGGAATCAACAAACAGGATGATCCACAAATGCGCTGCAGAAGCCTGCGCAATCATGGCATCCAACACCTCCAGGTGATGCACGTCGATGCCGACAGTATCGGTCTGGCTATCATCACGACTGTCGTTGTTGGTGTTGGAGTAATAGCCCCACCAGCGCAGCGGAATGCGGACGGCATTCGCACCCTGTGCGACGTTGTCGGCGGCATCTTGCGGTTGCGCAGTGCCCCAACGGCCCCAGTTCCAGCCCCGCAGGTTCACGGCCTTGCCATCATTGTCCATTAGGCTGGAGTCACTGATATGCAGGTGGGCGATATCGGATACCGGCGGTGGCGTTGGCGCACCACTGTCCGATGACGAGCCACCACCGCAGGCGTTCAGCCAAAGTGGCATTACCAGCGCCAGCAACTGGACAGCGCGGCGTGACAATACGTTGCAAACGTCAGCGACCGATAAATGACCAAGCATGCCTCAACTCCATTTTCAACATGACAATACGGCTAGCGACATCTGGAAACGATTGAGGCGGCGATGGGTTGACACAAGAAAACGAAAAAAAGAGCCCAGTCACGATTAATGGCAGAACGGACATCTTCAGATTTGTTGCCAAAGAGCAGGCAAACGCCATTTACATCAGAAAATCAGCCGAAAAGTATCTCCCAACGCAAGGCGAAGGCGCCGATTCAAGGCGTCTGATTTGGGGGCGCAAGCCTTGCAGCGGTGTGAACTCATGCTGTGAAGTTCGCCACTACAGGTCCTGCGGGTGTGGCGTTAGCGCTCAGTGCGGCGTTCCTCTGCGCATTTTTGGGCGCTTGACTGGGTAATTTCGGGATTTGTGGCTACTTTAAATTTGTTGTGATCGACAAGCGCCCAGTACTTCCGAGGGCGTCATTCCAAATCAATGATGGGATTACCGATATGAAGCAATTATGTTTAGCCTTGGTCGTGGCGGCGCTGCTGCCATTGTTGGCTCGGGCCGATGACTTGAGCTACAGCTACATTCAGGCGGGCTATGCCAGCTCGGAGCTGGATGATCTCACCTTTGACGGTGCTTCCGTGCAGGGCTCCGTGGCATTTGGCACCAGCAATTTCTATGCGGTGGTCAATCACGAGTCGGGTTCCGATGGCGATTTCGACATGACCCAGACCAGTGCCGGTGTTGGTTATCATTTTGACCTTTCAGCCAATGCCGATGTATTCACTGAGCTGGCCTACATTGCCAACGAAGTGGAATACACGGGTAGTTCCGGCTACACCTCCGACGACAACGGCTACCGAGTGACGGCTGGCCTGCGCGGCATGTTCAGCAGCAGCTTCGAGGCCATCCTTGCGGTCCATTACACCGACGTCAACGATTTTGGTAGTGGCTATGGCGGCACGCTCGGTGCAGTGATCCACTTCAGCCCTCGTTGGAGTTTGTACGGCAGCTATACCAGCGCTACCCGGGACGATGTGTTTGATGACGGCAACATGGATCTGAAAACCACAGCAGCTGGCGTCCGTTTCAGCTTCTGACAAACTCGTAAGATGGGTGGAGCGCTAGCGAAACCCATCAAACAGCTGACGTAGTAGGGAAAACGATGGGTTCTATCCACCATCCGTCCGTTGGTACCGAAATTTCGCATCGGAATGTTCGCGTCGGTTGAAGCCGCGATCCCGGGTCATGCTTCGCAAGACTCAGGGATCGCGTGCTAACTACCGAATTAGGTCGAGATGTCCTCATCATCGCTCAACGCGTAATCGCCGCGTCGTATCGCTTCGAGAATCTCATGGGCAGCTTGCAGATGTGACTCCGGGACCAAGATTCGAACACCACCCGTAGCGGTAGACAAAAGGTAATTGGCGGTTGCCATATGTGCGTCGGGGGAGAAGGCTGGGATGCCTTCGGAATCAAGCACGGCTTGCAGCACGGTGGCTTCCGCGGGCTCAAGATACCTTGCAATGGGAACCAGATCTCCGGCAACAGCGCTCTCTTCGACTTCAGCAGTCGTCATCTCGGCCGGTGAATACGTGATTCCGCGAGAGCTCAACTCTTCCCGAGCTACTTCTTGTGCTAGCTCTGTTAGCTCCCCGGAGCCGAGGCGTCGTCTTAGCTCGTCATCGTGCAAATTCTGAAACCGATTGACTAGCGATTCTTTCGTGATATCCATGTCCAGTGCCTGAGATTTGTGTTTAAACGCTATGCAAATTTAAGGGCTCTGCCCCATTAAATTTGAAGATTAAAGCGAATTTTGTAGTATGGGTAGAGGCGCGCAGCGCCGAAACCCATCGTTTGGGCGGCGTGGCAGGAAATGCGATGGGTTTCGGCACGTTGTGCCTCTACCCATCCTACGCGTGCTTGACGCATTTGATTTGACAAAATAATGTCGCTGCCATGATTGGTTCGTCCGAACCAGTCCAGCCTTTGTTGGAGTCATTGAATGCATGCGGGAGTAAAGCGGGGAGTGCCGCTGTGTGGGGTTTTGGCGTTGCTACTGATCGGATGTGCACCGATGCCACCGTCAAAGCTTCGGGAAGTCGCGCAGGTCCGTAATGCCTTCAGTGCCGACGAAGCACGGGCGATGTTGGGCAAGGGCAAGGGCACCATCAAAGGCAGTGCGCTCATTCGTCAGTCGGGAGGTGGGATAGTGACGTGTGCGGGCCTTGAGGTTTCGCTCATCCCGCAGACGGCGTATGCCAAAGAGCGTATCAAGCTCATTTATGGTGACCGCGAGGGAGGTTATGCCGATGTGGAGCGAGCTGAGGCGCTGAACCTGGCGCCGGGCTTGCCCGAATTCATTCAGTTGACGCGCAAGACGGTCTGCGACGCGCAAGGGTTCTTTCAGTTCGATGAAGTGGGGCCTGGCCGGTGGTATGTCGCGACAAGTGTTATCTGGCGAGTGGGTTACGACAAGCAGGGGGGGCATTTGGCGACCCGGGTGGAAGTGGTTTCGGATGAAGTGCATCAGATCGTGCTGACGCCGCATGCGCTCTGATCGAGCTCTGATAAACAGGAGTACAAAATGGCAGAAGCGCAGTGCAGTGCCTGTCACTACCCCCTCGGTGAAGGGGAAACGTCGTGCTCGAAGTGTGGGGTGAAGGTGGGAGCGAAGGGTGAGGCGAAGAAAGGGACGACCGTCAGGGAGATGATCACCCTGGCGCTGATGTTCTTCATCATTGCCGGTACGGTGTTTTCCTTCCTGCATGGTCGCGATTATGAGCGGAAGATAGCGCAGCGGGCAGAGCAAGAGGCCAAAACGCCCAAGGCACCGGTGCGGGAGAAGTCGGCAATTGAGAAGGCGAAGACTACGCTTGAACGGCAGGCCATCATGGAGGCGTACCGGATCATCGTGACATCGGGCTTTCACTGCGAGGAAATCAATGACGCGGTGGTCGGGGCGGGCCTTTTCAACTGCGATGGCTACACCAGGCAATACACGATTTACGATAACGACGACGGTACCTGGACGGTCGACAATGGCAAGGGCACCAAAAAGCGGGTGCCGAAGTAGCCGAAACTGTCTTGGTGCGGTTAAGCAAAGGGCTTGTCGGCGTATACCTGCGGGTCTTTGTTCTTGCATGGCATGCGGAGGCTCTCATGGATGAGGAAGAGCAGGAAAGAGTTGTAGCCCGGAACGAGCGTTGCGGGTTCCGGGATCTGTCTTAGGCATCAAGCAGAGATCCCGGATCTTGCTTCGCAAGATCCGGGCTACGCTTGCTGGCTACGCAGTACGACTAACATTTCGACCAATTCATGATGGCAGTCTAGGTAATAGCCAATCTTCCCAGACCAAAAGGAATCCATCATTGCAAGTTGCTTGGCGATAGAGCTAGCCAGCTCATCCCTGGCTGCAGCGAGCACTCTATTTGGTGAAGCCTTTTCAAGGCCGTAGTCTCTCAAATGCATCTGAAAGTTGTGTCGCGATGTTAACAGGTCGCGATCTCTAGACTCACAGTCATCGATAACTCTAATCGGATCTATGCCTTTGCTTTTCCAACCTTCGAGCATCATCTCGAAATCAGCGATAGTTATGAAGTAGGTGCGCTCAAGCTTGATTGGTATATGCCCGATGTCATGGATTAACTTCGTTGGTATGGATTGATCTATGTTTTCCGTGAGCTTTTTCCCACTTGATATGTGATGGTCTCGATTTGTAACTATCAGAGCGACATCCTTTACTGATGTGGTGTGGGCGCCTATTTTTTGAAGTGTCGCTGCGCATTGCTGAGCTTGTATCAGTCCTTTCGTGAAGCTTCCACTTAAGCGATCCCTCAGTTCTTCTGGGGTGGATGTTGTATTGACGAAAACCCCAGGCTCTATGGCTTTTGAATCTGTAAATATCTTTGCATCGCCAAAGTCAATAATTGCGTCAACTTTCTTCCCCTTAACGCCATTTGCCTTGTAAATCGACTCTATGTCCTGTTCGCATATGAATTTGGCGCCATATTCGGTCAGTAGGGAAAGTAGGTACGCCTCCATAACATCGCCAAGTTTTTCCTTGAAGGATTCCTTTTCTCGGAGCTTTAGGTGGTACACGACGAAATCTGCGAGTCCAACCATAAAGACTGGCGCGCTTGGGATAATTAACTTGTTTCCAACAGTGAAGCATGGCTTGGTAAGAAACGGAGTGTCTTCAAAATACTCCCAGCTTGGGTGATTGTCCTTATTGAGTGTTGAGCAGAGGACATGGGCTTGTTCTGGTGTTACTGAGATGGCGGCGATGTACTTCGCAATGGTCTGAATTGAATAACTTGGGTGAAGCAGTGATATTATTTCTGAAAAATTGAGCGTGAATGATTCAGTCTTTATCTTACTTGACGCGATGAACATTAAAAGGAAGCTTATTTCGTAAAAATCCTTTAATTCAAAGTCAAAATTTTTCTTGAATACGGAGCTGAAGTAGTGGGTTTTTGAGTTGTACAGCCAGCAGTAATGTCGAACAAGTTGGAGAATGGTGCTGCTATCTGTCGTTTGATATAGAATTTGTGGGGTAAGAAACCTTCGTAGCTCCAGCGTCAGATTGCCAGATGATAGGTCGGCTGCTTCGGATTGTGCTTCATAGAGTCGATTGGCTAATCGTACAAATATTTCGGGGGTTATCGGCTTACGGTCGTCACTAACGGGCTGAGCGAAACTCCACTTCAACAAAAGATAACAGCACCAAGGGGCCCTTTTTAGAATCGATAGTCTATCGGTGTCAGGAATAAGGAAATACTCATGAAAGACTTCCAAAACTGAGAGCGGGGTGTACTCTTTGAGCTCACTTTTAACCTGCGCTGCGCGTTTCGAGTAGATATTGCCCATTTGATTGGCATTGATCCGGCTGTCAAATCGCAAAGATTTCTAGATGTAAAAAGGCAGCCGAAGCTGCCTTGCTTGTTCAATCCCAGCTCAACGCCCCACCGGTCTGATACTCGATCACGCGGGTTTCAAAGAAGTTCTTTTCCTTCTTCAAATCCATGATCTCGCTCATCCACGGGAACGGGTTGGTGGCGCCCGGGTATTGTTCTGGCAGGCCCAGTTGGGCAAAGCGGCGGTTGGCGATGAAGTGGAGGTAGTCTTCCATCATCGCGGCGTTCATGCCGAGTACGCCGCGCGGCATGGTGTCGCGGGCGTATTGCACTTCGAGCTCGGTGCCTTCGAGGATCATCTGGACGACTTCTTTCTGGAAATCGGCGGTCCAGATGTGCGGATTCTCGAACTTGATCTGGTTGATCACGTCGATGCCGAAGTTAAGGTGCATCGACTCGTCACGCAGGATGTATTGGAACTGTTCGGAGACGCCGGTCATCTTGTTGCGGCGGCCCATGGCCAGAATCTGGGTGAAGCCGCAGTAGAAGAACATGCCTTCCATGACGCAGTAGAACGCGATCAGGTTGCGCAGCAGGCGCTGGTCGTCTTCCGGTTTGCCGGTGTGGAATTCCGGATCGCCCAAGCTTTGGGTGTACTTGAGTGCCCACGCGGCTTTTTTGGCCACGGTCGGCACTTCGCGGTACATGTTGAAGACTTCGCCTTCGTCCATGCCGAGCGATTCCACGCAGTATTGGTAGGCGTGGGTGTGAATCGCTTCTTCAAAGGATTGGCGCAGCAGGTACTGGCGGCATTCCGGGTTGGTGATGTGGCGGTACACGGCCAGCACCAGGTTGTTGGCGACCAGCGAGTCGGCGGTGGAGAAGAAGCCGAGGCTGCGCATGACAATCAGGCGCTCGTCTTCGGTCAGGCCGTCTTTGCTGCGCCACAGGGCCACGTCTTTGGCCATGTTGATTTCTTGCGGCATCCAGTGGTTGGCGCAAGCGTCGAGGTATTTTTGCCAGGCCCAGTCGTATTTGAACGGCACCAGTTGGTTGACGTCGGCGCGGCAGTTGATCATGCGCTTTTCATCAACGGATACGCGGGCGGCGCCCATTTCCAGCTCGGCCCAGCCGGCGGAGGCGTCCATGGTGTTGATGGCATCGATGGCGGCATTAACCGCATTGCCAATGACCGGTTTCGGCGTGGCCGGTGCCACGGTGTCAGTTTTATACGCAGGAGCAGCCGCTTGAGCCGGAGCAGTTGGCATCACGGGCGGCATTTTTGCTGCAGGCGCAGCAGGGGTATCGTTAGCGTCTTCCCAGCTAAACATTTTGGCAGCCTCTTTATCCTTGGGGTTAGACATTTTCTTACTTCGCTAATTCGTTGTATTGCGCTTATCACTGATTCAATAAGCGGGGTATTACTTGCCTTTGCAACGGTGCTGCGTCTTTTTACGTTGGCGCGCTCAAGTGGATCTTGATTCGGCGCAAACGTGATTTGTTGTGCTGCTTTTTTTTATTGCGTTTTGTTTTGGTGTTGCGTGTTTGGTTTTGTGCTTATCAAGTTGTGGTGCGTGCTGGGGGTTCCCCCTCTCCCTAACCCTCCCCCGCGAGGGGGGAGGGGATCAACAGGAAGGGAAAGCCACACCCCACCCAACCTCCCCTCCTGAAAGGGGAGGGGTAAAATTGCTTCCTCCCCTCGTGAGAGGGGAGGAAATGGTTTGCTTACTGGCAGGCTTCGCATTCCGGGTTGTCGATGCTGCACAGCTTTGGTGCCGGTTCATCGGCGGCCATCAGCGGGGCAGGGGCGGCAACTTTGGACGAGACCGCGTTCAACGCGCCATCGCTGACGGTTGATTTCTCGGTGCTGGTGGCGCCGAGCGAGCGCAGGTAGTAGGTGGTTTTCAGGCCACGGTACCAGGCCATGCGGTAGATCAGGTCCAGCTTTTTGCCGTTCGGCTGATTGATGTAGAGGTTCAAGCTTTGCGCTTGATCCAGCCACTTCTGCCGGCGCGAACCGGCTTCGATCAGCCACTTGCAATCGACTTCGAACGCGGTCGCGAACAGGGCTTTCAGATCGGCCGGGATGCGGTCGATTTTCTGCACCGAGCCGTCGTAGTACTTGAGGTCGTTGACCATCACGTTGTCCCACAGATCGCGCTTTTTCAGCTCTTCGACCAGGTAGAAGTTGATGATGGTGAATTCGCCCGACAGGTTCGATTTGACGTACAGGTTCTGGTAAGTCGGTTCGATCGACTGCGACACGCCGGTGATGTTGGCGATGGTCGCGGTCGGCGCAATGGCCATGACGTTGGAGTTGCGCATGCCTTGCTTCTGCACTTTGCTGCGCAGCGCGCCCCAGTCCATGGTCTGGCTCAAATCGACGCTGACGTAATCATTGCCACGGTTTTCGGCGATGAATTTGACCGAGTCGATCGGCAATATGCCTTTGCTCCACAGCGAACCTTCAAAGGTCTGGTAGCTGCCGCGCTCTTTGGCCAGTTCGCTCGACGCCGAGATGGCGTAGTAGCTGATGGCTTCCATCGAGCGGTCAGCAAACTCCACCGCGGCGTCAGTGCCGTACGGGGTCTTGAGCATGTACAGCGCGTCCTGGAAGCCCATGATGCCAAGGCCAATCGGACGGTGTTTCATGTTCGAGTTTTGTGCTTGCGGCACCGGGTAGAAGTTGATGTCGATGACGTTGTCGAGCATCCGCACCGCGGTCTTGACCGTCTGCTCCAGCTTCACCAGGTTCAGCGCGCCGTTGAAAATGTGGTTGACCAGGTTGATCGAACCCAGGTTGCAGACCGCGATTTCATCCTGATTGGTGTTCAGGGTGATTTCGGTGCACAGGTTCGAGCTATGGACCACGCCAACGTGCTGCTGCGGCGAGCGCAGGTTGCAAACGTCTTTGAAGGTGATCCACGGGTGACCGGTTTCAAACAGCATGCTCAGCATCTTGCGCCAGATGTCTTTGGCCGGCAGCGTTTTGAAGACTTTGATCTTGCCTTCTTTGGCCAGCCGCTCGTAATGCTCGTAGCGTTCCTGGAAGGCCTTGCCGTACAGATCATGCAGATCCGGCACGTCGTTCGGCGAGAACAGCGTCCAGTCTTGATCGTCGGTGACCCGCTTCATGAACAGATCCGGCACCCAGTTGGCGGTGTTCATGTCGTGGGTACGACGGCGATCGTCACCGGTGTTCTTGCGCAGCTCCAGAAACTCTTCGATGTCGATGTGCCAGGTTTCCAGATAGGCACAAACGGCGCCTTTGCGCTTGCCGCCCTGGTTCACCGCGACGGCGGTGTCGTTGGCGACTTTCATGAACGGCACAACGCCCTGCGATTTGCCGTTGGTGCCCTTGATGTGGGCGCCAAGGCCGCGCACCGGGGTCCAGTCGTTACCCAAACCACCAGCAAATTTGCTCAGCAGCGCGTTGTCACGCACGGCCGCGAAAATGCCGCCGAGATCGTCCGGCACGGTGGTCAGGTAGCAGCTCGACAGCTGTGAATGCAGGGTGCCGGCGTTGAACAGCGTCGGCGTCGACGACATGTAGTCGTTGCTCGACAGCAGGTTGTAGAACTCGATGGCGCGTTCGTTCTTTTGCGGCTCGCGAATGGACAGGCCCATCGCGACGCGCATGAAGAACACCTGCGGCAGTTCAATGCGGACGTTGTTGTGGTGAATGAAGTAACGGTCGTACAGCGTCTGAATACCGAGGTAGTCAAACTGCATGTCGCGTTCCGGCTTGATGGCGGCGCCAAGCTTGGCCAGATCAAAGGTGGCCAGTTCCGGCGACACCAGTTCCAGCTCGATACCGCGGGCCAGGAAGGCTTCGAAGGCCTTCGGGTACAGCGTGTTCATGTCGTGCTGCTGGGCGAACTCGGCGATCTTGAGGTAGCTCAGTGCCTCGGCACGGACCACATCCAGCAACAGCCGGGCGGTGACGTAGGCATAAGCCGGATCACGCTCAATCAGCGGCCGCGCCGACATGATCAGCGCTTGCGAGACGTCGGCCTCGGCAACGCCGTCATAGAGGTTACGCACGGCATCTTTCAGGATGGCGTTGGCGTCGACATCTTTCAGGCCTTCGCAGGCTTCCTGCACCAAGGTCTGCAGACGGGCCATGTTCAGCGGTTTCAGCTGGCCGGTTTTGTCCTTGACTCGCAGATTGCTGGTAACGCCAGCGGCAGCGCGCGCGGCCTGCTCTTTGGCGGCCCGCTCTTCGGCGCGTTTTTCCCGGTACAGCACATAGGCGCGGGCGACTTTTTGCTCGCCGCTGCGCATCAGGGCCAGTTCGACCTGGTCCTGGATATCTTCTATATGCACGGTGCCGCCGCCTGGATGGCGACGCAGCAGCGTGTTCCAGATTTGCTGGGCCAGCTCGCGCACGGTTTCGTGGACGCGGCTGGAGCCGGCGGCCTGGCCGCCTTCGACGGCCAGAAAGGCCTTGGTGACGGCAACTTCAATCTTGCTCAGATCAAAGGAAACGACTTTGCCATTGCGCTTGATGACGCGCACTTGACCCGGGGCGGTGGCGGCCAGGTCGGATTCGGTTTGGGGTGTCTGTTGGCTCGGGTTCATCGTGGCACTGCTGCTGATGGGTGTGTGCTGTTCCATGGCTCCTCCACTGATGGCCAAAATTATTAGGGGTGTTGCCAGTTGTTATCGGCAAATCAGTACTGCAAAAACGGTGTGCAAAACCGCGACTCAAAAGGTGAAACAGACAGGACGGTGACCATCACGATGGGGTGGCGAAGTACTCACTCCGGCGTCGCACCGGGACTGCCGCCAACCCTGTCATGGCATCCTGCCGGGGGCTTGACGGATGGTGCAGTTTTTGCTGCTCAGCACAATCGTTGGTGGCCCACCGGGATCGGACCCCCCATATATTGGGGTCCAATAGCGTAGCGACACTCTATGACCTTTTCCTGACTGCAGCAAGAGCGCAAGGTGCTAATAGACGTGGGGAAAGCTGTGGAAAAGTTTATTGTTGTGAACGCACGCACCAGATAAACCCATCCGCGAAATGTCTGCCGATGAAATCGCCCGATAGGCGCGTGAACTGTGCGGTCTTCGCACATTCAGTGGCGTCGAAAACGGCACCGACCCGACTCTGATTCGGTTCCAGTTCGGCCACGACGCCGGAAAGGCCGGCGGCGCATTCGAGCCGGCTCGGCTATGCTGGAAACACCTCCCACGTCGCTTCGGGTAGTAATGAGCAAGCGCCTCGAATTATTGCTGGTTGAAGACTCGCCTGATGATGCCGATTTGCTGCTGCTGGCCTTGCGCCGGGGCGGCTTTGCGCCCGCGATTACCCGCGTTGAGACTGCGGATGCGTTTCGCAAGGCGCTGGCCGAGCAGAGCTGGCAGCTGATCATCTCCGACGTCAACGTGCCGAGTTTTGGCGCCGAGCGGGCGCTCGCCATCCTGACCGAAACCGGTCTGTCGATTCCTTTCATTGTCGTGTCCGGCCATCTGAAAACCGAAGACGCCGTGATCATGATGCGGGCCGGCGCCGAAGACTTTATCCAGAAAGACGACATCGCCCGGCTGGTGCCGGCGGTCGAGCGCGCGCTGCGCGACGCCGAGCTGGAGCGGGCCCGTGCGGCGGCCACCGAAGAGGCCGAGCGCTACGGCAGCATTCTGGATGAAGCCGCCGCCGAGATTTACTGGGTTGATGCCAGTAGCCTGAGCATCGAGCACGTCAATCAGGGCGCTTGCAAGAACAGCGGCTATCTGCTGGAGGACCTGCAGGGCCAGTCGTTTGCGCTGCTGCTGCAATGGCCGCTCGAACAGCTGCGCAGCGCGCTGCAGCCGGTCTACGACGGCCAGCATGCCCAGTTGTCGTTTGAAGCCGATATGTACCGGGCCGATGGCAGCAGCTACCCGGCCGATTTGCGGGTGCAGTTGCTGTCCGGCTATCTGGTCGTGCTGGCCATCGATCTGACCGAGAAAAAAGCCATTGCCGATCAGCTGCGCAAACTGTCGCAGGCGGTCGAGCAAAGCCCGAGCGGCGTGGTCATTGTCGACCGCACGGGCCACATCGAATACGTCAACCGCAGCTTTGTCGAGATGCACGGCTACGAATCCGGCGAAGTGATTGGCATCGATCTGGGTGAGCTGATTACCCAGCAGTCGCCGAGCCAGCGCACCCATCAGTTGCGCGACGCGCTCAACAATGGCGGCAGTTGGCGCGGCGAGCTGCACACCCGGCGCAAGGATGGCCACACGATTTGGGAATACGTGTCGCTGTCACCCATCCAGCCGGAGATCACGCCCGGCCCGAACGGTTTGGCGGCGGTGCTGAATCCAGCGCACTTTCTGGTGATGCTGGAAGACATCACGGTGCGCAAGGAATACGAACAAAAGCTGATGCGGCAGGCGAGCTTTGATGAGTTGACCAAGCTGCCGAACCGGCTGTTGGCCTTTGATCGGCTGAGCGTGGCGCTGGCCGATGCCCGCCGCAACAACAACCGGGTCGCGCTGTTTTTCATCGACCTCGACAACTTCAAGAACGTCAACGACACACTCGGCCATTTCGCTGGTGATGCGCTGCTGATCGAAGCGGCCGGCCGCTTGCAAAGCTGCCTGCGCGAAACCACTACGCTGGCCCGGTTCGGCGGCGACGAATTCATTCTGGTGATGCCGGAGCTCGATAGCCCGAACAGTGCCCGGGTGCTGGCCCAGCGCATTCTGAAAGTGCTGCAGCATCCGTTTCATATTCACGGCCGCGAACTGTTCATCTCGGCCAGTATCGGCATCACCATCTGCCCGGACGATGGCGAGACTACGCAGATCCTGCTGCAGAATGCCGATGCCGCAATGTATCGCAGCAAGGAACAGGGCAAAAACGCGTTCAGCTTCTTCACCCCGGAAATGAACCGGCTGGCCGCGCAGCGGCTGACTCTGGAAACGCAATTGCGCCGGGCGCTGCCGCAAAGCGAATTTCATCTGGTGTATCAGCCGGTGGTATCGGCGCGCAGCCTCAGCATTGTCGCGGTGGAAGTGTTGCTGCGCTGGCAGAACAGTGAGCTGGGTCTGGTGGCGCCGGATCAGTTCATTCCCATTGCCGAAGAGACCGGCCAGATCGTGCCGATTGGCGAATGGGTGCTGCGTGAATCCTGTCGCACGGTGGCGCAGTGGCAGCAGGAAATTGCGGCGCCGCTGCGGCTGGCGGTCAACGTGTCGGCCCGGCAATTCACCGGTTCCGGCATGGTGACGACGGTACGCGATGCACTGGTCGACAGCGGGCTGCCGGCCGAGCTTCTGGAGCTGGAAATCACCGAGCGGCTGGTGCTGCACGAAACCGCGGCCAACTCCAGCCAGCTGCACCAGATCAACGAAATGGGCGTGCGCCTGTCGGTCGATGATTTCGGCACCGGCTATTCGGCGCTCAGCTATCTGAAACGGTTCCCGTTTGATGTGTTGAAGATTGATCGCTCGTTTGTCCGTGACGTCACCCGTGATCGTGACAACGCCGCCTTGGCCAAAGCCATCATTGCCATGGCACATGGTCTCGACATGCAGGTGATTGCCGAAGGCGTGGAAACGGTCGAACAGCGGGACTTTTTGCTCGAGCATGGCTGCGACATGATGCAGGGCTATTTCTTCAGCCGGCCGCTGCCGGCCGATCAGTTCATTGCCATGATCAAGGAAATCGAGCGCCGGATTGTCTCGGTGGAGTAAACCGAGCCAAACGGTACGGAACGGAATCGAAGCGAATGTGAAGGGGATGGGCCAGAACGACCGCGCACCCGATGGTATGGCTGTGGGTTGCGCATAAAACGAAAACGGAAGCCGGTGGATGGCCGGCTTCCGTTTTTTATTTCAGCGCGGCGCGGTATTCAGCAGCATCCAGTACAGGCCAAGCTGGCCGATGGCTTCGGTGAACTGGCCGAAATCGACCGGCTTGGTGATGAAGCTGTTGACGCCCAATTGATAAGAGCGGACCACATCGCGTTCCTCCGCGGAGGAAGTCAGCACGACGACCGGAATTTTGGCGGTGCGCGGATCGGCTTTCAGTTTTTGCAGCACGGTCAGGCCGTCGACTTTCGGCAGTTTCAAGTCCAGCAAAATCAGCCGGGGCTGCTCATGGATGGCGCGGTTGGCATGGGCGCCGGTGCAGAAAATGAACTCCAGCGCCTCGGCACCGTCGCGCGCCACTTCGATATGGTTGGCGAGGTTCTTCTTGCGCAGCGCGCGCAAGGTCAGTTCCATATCATTCGGGTCGTCTTCGACCAGCAGGATTTCCACTTCCATTCTCGCGCCACCATCCGGGTCCGTGTAAACAGCCTAGTTCGCACATGCCCGCTCTTCAACTTGGGGGCCGGCCGGACCTATCCGGGGCAAGCAGAACGGGGCCAGCAAAAAGGGGCCTGGTTGGCCCCTTTTTTGATACGACCACCGGTGGTGACCGGATCAGCCGAAGTTCTTGCTGGCGAACTGCCAGTTGACCAAGGCCCAGAATGCCTCGACGTACTTGGCGCGGGCATTGCGGTAATCGATGTAGTAGGCGTGTTCCCAGACATCGCAGGTCAGCAGCGGGGTGTGGCCATCCAGCATCGGGTTGCCGGCGGCGCCGGTGTTGACGATGTCGACCGAGCCGTCGGCCTTCTTGACCAGCCAGGTCCAGCCCGAACCGAAGTTGCCCAGTGCCGAGGCAGTGAACTTCTCCTTGAACGCGGCGAACGAGCCAAAGGCCTTGTTGATGGCGTCGGCCAGCGCGCCGGTCGGCTCGCCACCGGCGTTAGGCGCCAGCGAGTGCCAGTAGAAGGTGTGGTTCCAGATCTGGGCGGCGTTGTTGTACACGCCACCTTGCGAGCTCTTCATGATCTCTTCGAGCGACTTGCCTTCAAAAGCGGTGCCCGGCACCAGCTTGTTCAGGTTGTCAACATAGGTCTGGTGGTGTTTGCCGTAATGGAAATTCAGGGTCTCTTCCGAGATATGCGGGGCCAGCGCGGTGCGGACGTAAGGCAGGGGAGGCAGTTCGAACGCCATGACGGGATCTCCAGCAGATAGCGTAAAAACGGCAATACCCCAAGCAAAACTAAGGGTAAGCCGGGGAAAAAAGGCTGCGCATCTTAAGGGAAGTACCGCGACGCGACAAATGAACCCTGTGCAAAACCTCATGCCGGAGCGCTAGAATCGGGCGGCTTCGACTTTGTGCGGGTACGCACATTCATTAAAACAGTCCCATCGCCTCGACTGGACGATCAATCGGGCGATCAACAAGAACAGGAGGGCATCATGGAGGCATTGTTTTCACACGCCGGCGCCGAAATCGGCTTGCGTTGGCTGCACTTTTTCTTCGGCGTGGTCTGGATCGGCACGCTGTATTACTTCAACTTCATTCAAGGCGAATTCTTCAAGGAAGCTGAGGCTGCCACCAAGAGCAACATGATCCAGAAGCAGTTGCCGCGGGCACTGAACTGGTTTCGCTTTGGCGCCTTGTGGACCTTCGTCAGCGGCGCGCTGATCCTGGCGCTGCGCGGTGCCAACATCACCGACACGCTGTTTTTCGGCGTGCTGCTCGGTACCCTGATGTTCCTGAACGTCTGGCTGATCATCTGGCCGAACCAGAAGATCGTCATCGCCTCGACTACGCAAGTGGCGCAGGGCGGCGCCGCCCTGCCGGAAGCCGCTGCCGCCGGCCCGAAAGCGCTGTTGGCTTCGCGCACCAACGTGATGTTCTCGCTGGCCATGCTGTTCTTCATGGGGGCTGGTGCCCACATGCCGTTCGGCATGTTTGACCTCGGCAGCATCAAGATTTGGATCGCCATTGCCCTGATCGGCGCGCTGGAAGTCAACGGCATTGCCGGCAAGCTCGGCCCGATGACGACCGTCAAAGGCGTGATCCACTGTGGCGTCGGTTTGACCCTGGTTTTGCTGGGGTTGATGGCCTTCCTGTAACCCGGGCAGGTCAGTTGGTGGTTCCGTGACAGGGAACCGGGAAAAGGGCTGCGTGGCAGCCCTTTTGTTTGGTCAGGACTCGGCGGGACCGGCTCGGGTACAATAGCCGCCATTCCTGTCGTCAGTGGAGCCAAGCGCCGTGGACACCCTCGAGAAAATCCAGAAACAACTCGCCGACAATACCGTCGTGCTGTACATGAAAGGTTCACCAAAGCTGCCGATGTGCGGCTTCTCGGCCCGCACCGCCGAAGCGGTGCTGCAATGCGGCCAGCCGTTCGCCTACGTTGATGTGATCGCCAACCCGGACATCCGCGCCGAGCTGCCGAAATTCGCCAACTGGCCGACCTTCCCGCAACTGTGGGTCAACGGTGAACTGATCGGCGGTTGCGACATCGTCACCGAGATGTTTGCCAAAGGCGAGCTGATGCCGCTGCTGAAAGACGCCACCGAAAAAGCGAAGGCAGCGAAAGGCGAAGCCTGAGCGTGGTACTTCGGTAGGGCCCATCATCATCAGGCTGCATTCGAAAAAGAGCAGGTAAAAAACCTGCTCTTTTTTTTGCCTTGGTGCTGCGGAGCCGCCGATACCTTGCGTGTCACGCTGGTAGAAAAAACGTGAAGCCATATCGGATTTTGATTCTTGGCGCATACGGCAATTTTGGTCGTCGGCTGAGTGCGCGGTTGGCGCGGGTGCCGGACCTGGAATTGCTGCTGGCTGGCCGCTCCGGTCAGAAAGCCGAGCAACTGGTGGCGACGCTGCGCACCGGTGGCGCAAGCGCGCACTGCACACCGCTGGTGATCGATGCCCAGTCCGCCACGCTGCCGGCTGAGCTGAAAGAGTCAGGCGCCCAGCTGCTGATTCATACCGGCGGCCCGTTTCAGGGGCAGGACTATCGCGTTGCCCGCGCCTGTCTCGCTGCCGGTCTGCATTACATCGATCTGGCTGATGGTCGCGATTTTGTCACAGGCATCAGCCAACTGGATGCGGAGGCGCGTGCGCAAGACCGAGTAGTCATCAGCGGCGCCAGTTCGGTACCGGGGCTTTCGTCGGCTGTCATGCAGGCATTGAGCGCTGATTTGGCGCAGGTGGATAGGATTGATATCGCCATCGCGCCCGGTAATCGTACCGAACGGGGCGAGGCGACTGTTGCCGCCATTTTGAGTTACGTCGGCAAACCGAGCCAGATCTGGCAAGGCGGGCGCTGGCGGACGGTGTATGGTTGGCAAAATCTGCATCGCCATTCCTTTCCTGCGCCCGTTGGCAGACGCTGGTTGGCACATTGCGACGTGCCCGATCTGAGTTTGTTTCCGGAGCATTATCGTGGCGTGCAATCGGTGCAATTTTCAGCGGGGCTCGAACTGTCATTTCTGCATCTGGGCTTGTACGGATTGTCGTGGCTACGGCGATTGGGTTGGGTGCGAGATTGGTCACGCCATGCCGGCCGCCTGGCCCGAATGAGTCGCTGGTTCGAACGGTTTGGCTCTGATTCCGGCGGTATGGTCGTGACCGTGGCCGGGCGTGATCACGCGCAGCAAGTGCGTTGCCAGCAATGGCAGTTGCTGGCTGGCAGTGGCGACGGCCCGTTTGTGCCGACCATCGCTGCCGCCGTTCTTGCGAAAAAACTTGCCAGCGGTGCCGCCATGATCAGCGGCGCCCGGCCGTGTCTGGAGCAATTTACCTTGGCGGAGTTTGTTGCCGAAGCCCGCGATCTGGATATTCATTTCCGTTGCGATGAGCGGCCCACTCATGACTGATTCATCACTGCCGCCGTCGCTGTATCAACGTATTCTGGCCGAACGTTATGCCAAGTTGCCGGTTGCTGTGCAGGCAATGCATGGGCCACTGCTACAAGGTGAGCGGTGCGTGACAGGCCGCTGCCAGATCCGTGGCGCGCGACATCCCTTGGCCTGGTTGTGCGCTCGATTGGCAGGCTTGCCACGCGCACAGGATGAGGTTCCGGTGACGGTTGTTTTTCGCGCCGATAATCATGCTGAGCTATGGCTGCGGCGCTTTGGTCCCCAGCGCATGCGGTCCCGGCAATGGCAGCATCAGTCGCAGCTGATGGAGCGCGTTGGTCCGACCCGGTTTGTTTTTGATATTGAGACGGACAACGCCGGCTTGCAGCTACGACTGCGCGAGTTCTTCATTCTTGGTGTGCCCATCGCGCAGCGCTGGCACCCGATAGTGCATGCACGTGAATACGATCAGGATGGCCGCTTTCATTTTGATGTCCGGGCCGAGCTGCCGGGTATCGGACTGCTGGTTCACTATCGCGGTTATCTTGAACACAATACGGTGGCATCGTCATGAGTCGGCAACCGGCGGTAGCGAGCGCTTTGCCCGGCCATGATTGGGCTGCCATCTCCGGATTGCCGGCGCAAGTCATCGTATTTGATGGCCACTGCCGACTCTGCAATGGTTGGGTCAATTTTTTGTTGGCCCGAGACCAGAACAAGCGCTTCCACTTTGCGGCGGTGCAGACCAAGATCGGACAACAGCTACTGGAACAGGCCGGGTTTTCGGCGCTGGATCCGGAAACGATGTTGCTTGTCAGTAAGGGACGCGTTTACAGCCATACCGACGCCATATTGCGCGTGCTCTGGCAGCTCGGTGCTGGTTGGCGGCTGCTGAGCCTGTTGCGCCTGATACCGGAACGATTGCGGGATCCGCTCTATGTCGCCGTGGCACAGCGTCGCTATCGCTGGTTTGGTCGCACGGAGCAGTGTCGGATTCCTCAGGCCGATGAGGTTGAACGATTTCTGGATTGAATGGCAAAACGACAGAGCAAAAAAAAGGACGCCATCAACGCGTCCTTTTTTTTTGCTCATCGACAGCGGTTCAGCTGCCAACGCCACCCGCGGCCGATTGCAGATAATTCTGCAGGCCCATTTCCTTGATCAGGCTTTGTTGGGTTTCCAACCAGTCGATGTGTTCTTCTTCGCTGTGCAAAATGTCTTTCAGGACGTCGCGGCTGACGAAGTCATGCACGGCCTCGCAATGGGTGATGCCTTCTTTCAGTGCGGGCAGCGCTTTCAGTTCCAGCTTCAGATCGCATTTGATCATCTCTTCGACATTTTCACCGATCAACAGCTTGCCGAGATCCTGCAGGTTCGGCAGGCCTTCGAGAAACAGAATGCGCTCGATCAGTTTGTCGGCGTGTTTCATCTCGTCGATCGATTCGTGGTATTCGTGATCGGCCAGCGCTTTGTAGCCCCAGTTTTTGTACATGCGGGCGTGCAGGAAATATTGATTGATGGCGATCAGCTCGTTGGCGAGCACTTTGTTCAGGAAAGCGATGACTTTGACGTCGCCTTTCATGGCGGAATCTCCCGAGAGCATGCGTCCGGCACGGCGCTGGAGCCGGAAGTCTAGACCCGGGGCGGCGTCTGGACAATGCAGGCGCGAAGCCTAAGTGCTTGAAGCAAATGAGAGTCTGGATTGCTGGGCGAGCGATGCAGCTGGCGGGCGGCGCCATGCGAAGAGATAGCGGAATTGAGACTCAGGCAGCTTTGACGTGATCCGGCAGCTCGTCGAGGCAGTATTTGAGCAGCTCGCGGGCATCGCAGCCGCATTTGCCGCATTGGGTGGCAACGCCCAGTTCGCGGGCGAGATCCCGCATGCTGCTGGCGCCTTGCTCAACGGCTTCGCGGATCTGGCGGTCAGTGACGGCTTTGCACAGACATACGTACACGGCGGTGGACCTGCGGCGACGGGATGGTGGTTATTGTATGCAAATGAGAATTGATGTCAATTGATTCTGATTCGCATAAACTGGCGCCGTCGTACCGTCTGACTGACCGCAGGGGTCCGGCAGCGCAGGTCAGCAGGCCGGTTTTGCCTGCAAACTGTGCGGACGTACAAAAAAATGCCCCAGTGCGGCACTTGGAAATGGTGGGGCAGCGCCCACTATAATGACCGCCCTTTCCCGACCACTGTCACCTGCGGCGGCAGTGGTCACCGCTTTGATAACAGCGATTTTCACGACAACCTCAGGAGAACAACATGGGTGTATTGGTAGGTCGTCCGGCGCCGGACTTTACCGCTGCTGCTGTACTCGGCAATGGCGAGATCGTTGACAGCTACAACTTCAAGCAAGCGATCGAAGGCAAATATGCCGTGGTATTTTTCTACCCGCTCGATTTCACCTTCGTTTGCCCGTCGGAACTGATCGCCTTTGATCACCGCCTGAGCGAATTCAAGAGCCGTGGCGTTGAAGTCATCGGCGTGTCGATCGACAGCCAGTTCAGCCACCACGCCTGGCGCAATACGCCGGTTGAAAAGGGCGGCATCGGCCCGGTTGGCTATCCGCTGATCGCTGACGTCAAGCACGACATTTGCCGCGCTTACGATGTTGAGCATCCGGATGCCGGCGTGGTGTTCCGTGGCTCGTTCCTGATCGACAAAAAAGGCGTGGTTCGTCACCAAGTGGTCAATGATCTGCCGCTCGGCCGCAACATCGACGAAATGCTGCGCATGATTGACGCGCTGCAATTCACCGAAGAGCATGGCGAGGTTTGCCCGGCTGGTTGGAGCAAAGGCAAGAAAGGCATGACCGCGTCGCCGGAAGGTGTCGCCAAGTACCTGGCGAGCGAAAGCAAGTCGCTATAAGTCTTGCTGTCGAAACAAAAAAAGCCGCTTTCGAGCGGCTTTTTTTTGCCTTTACCTATGCTGCAGAGCGGTTTACGGTGCGGGAATTTCCCACTTTTTTCGCAGCTCAGCCAACAGTTCCGGATGACTGCGTAAAAACGCATTGAACTCGGCCAGGATGTCGCCATGCCTGATGGTGGACAGATGGTAGTGCGAGTCGGTGTGCGGCAGTGACGGGTCGTATACCAAGGCGCCCGGTTGCCGCTCGGTTTTGGCCAGATGGCGGGCAGCTACAACCACATTGAAATAACTGCCATCGACCCGGCCACTGAGCGTGGCTTTGGTCAACGCTTCCAGGGTGTCCATTTCACTCAGTTTGACCCGGCCATCGCGGATGCGATCAAGGTAATCGAAGGCGGTAAAGCCGCGCACGGTGGCGATGATCTTCAGGGTGTCAACACCGTTGCCGACCCGGTTTGGTCGCACCAGAACGCCGTCGGTAAATTCAATGATCGGCTCACTGTACTGGATCGCAATGCCGTTCTTTTCTGTTGCCAGCCAATAAGGATTGTCAGGAAATTTGAAATCGAGATGGTCGGCCAGAAACTCAATGTACAGCCGCTTGATGGGCAATGCCCGATACCGAAATGTATGACCGCTGTCAGCAGCAAACGCCTCCAGCACGTCATGGCCAAAGCCGCTGAATTGCTGGTTTTGATAGGCATAGTACGGCAAGTAGTTGAGTTCTTCGATGCCGACCAGCAAAGGCTCGGCGCTGACAGCCTGACCGCACCACAAGCCGAGCAACCAGAAAAGCGAATGGCGCATTCTGCCTCCGATAGCCACATCTTCAGATAGCACATTCGCATCGCTGTCATGGCACTGGCAACACGCCGTTACCGCTTAGCTGGCGCGTTCACACCGACCACTACGATTACACCCGAACTGCGCAGTGAGCACGGTCGCCGCCATGCCAAACCGGTGCCGCTACCTGCTGGCCTCTGTGCAGGTATAGCTGAATCAATCAGAACTGCCAGCGGCAAATCGGCGATCGCCATCGACGCACAGAGACCTGAAAGCCCAACGATAAATTGACGCGCCAGACTCAAGTCAGTACGTATGTCTAAGTAGAGAACCTGATCCGTAGCGACAAGGCGCCGGAATTATTGTGCTGAATGGCTGGGCGCGGAAGAAAAAAACGCCAGCATGAGGCTGGCGTTTTTTTTATTCCGCGCGGACTATCAATTGCGCAGCGTGTAACTCGGTCGTGGTGCCGGGTCGCGGTAGTACGGTTCCATTTTCGGCACCAGTTTGGCGAGTGCATCCTGGCGTTTGCCCGGCGCCGGGTGGGTGCTGAGCCAATCGAAGTTGCTGCTGCCACTGACCTCGGCCATTTTCTTCCACAGCGTGACAGCGGCGCGTGGATCGTAGCCGGCTTTCGCGGCCAGCTCGATGCCGATGGTGTCGGCTTCACTTTCAGCAGTGCGGCTGTTGGGCAGTTGCACTGCCACCGCGGCAGCCATTGCGCCAGCGGACACGGCCAGCGGATTGTCGCGCTGGGCGACGCCGAGCAGGGCAACGCCGGTGCTTGTCGCCATTGCTACCGACATCTTTTCAGCCGTGTGATTGGACAGTGCGTGGCCGATTTCGTGGCCCATCACTTGGGCGATTTCGTCATCGCTGGCGTCCAGTTTTTCGATCAGACCGGTGTACATCGCCATGCGGCCACCGGCCATGCAAAACGCATTGACCGTTTCCGGTTCGGCGATGACCTTGACACTCCATTCCCAGCTTTCCGTTTCCGGCCGGAACTTGATTGCCTGCGCCACCAATTTGCCGGTGATGGCTTCGACCCGTTTGATCAGCGCCTTGTCCTGACTCAATTTGCCTTTCTGGCCAAGCTGCGTCATTTCGGCCACGTAGGCTTCCTTGGAATCGCTGATTGCCTGCTGCTCCGATACCAGCATCAGTTGCCGGCGACCGGTTACCGGGTTGACGGCGCAGGCGGTGCTGAGTGCAGCCAGCAGCAATACCACGGCGATACGCATGAATCTGTCTCCTTGAACGGATGAATGGTGTAGCTCATTCGGCTTTGAATTGCGGGCTGACGAATGTCAGTCGCAACTGCCTTCGACTTTTTCTTCCTCTTCGGCGGCCATGCCGCCCAGCGGCGGCCAGCCGCCCAGATCCTGCCAGCGATTGATGATGCCGCAAAACAAATCCGCGGTGCGTTCGGCATCGTACACGGCCGAATGCGCTTCGTTGCCATCGAACTCAATGCCAGCGTGGGCGCAGGCTTTGGCCAGTACCGTTTGCCCGTAAGCGAGACCGGCCAGCGTGGCGGTATCGAAACTGGTGAACGGATGAAACGGGCTGCGCTTGATGCTGGTACGCTCGATGGCGGCATTCAGAAACGCCAGATCGAACCAGGCGTTGTGGCCCACCAGCACCGTGCGGTGGCAACCGTGTTTTTTCTGGGCCGCACGCACTTTGTGGAAAATTTCATTCAGCGCCTCTTTTTCGCTCACGGCAAAGCGGAACGGATGCGTCGGATCGATTCCGGTGAAGGCAAGCGCGGCCGCTTCGATATTGGCGCCGACAAACGGTTCGACATGGCAGTGCACGCTGTCACCGCGCTGCACCGCGCCGGTGACTGGATCGATTTCAATCAGCGTGGCGGCGATTTCGAGCAGGGCATCGGTGCGGGCATTGAAGCCGCCGGTTTCCACGTCGACGATGACGGGATAGAAACCGCGAAAGCGCTTGGCCAGCGAAAAAGTTGTCGGATTTGCCTGATAGGAGTCGCTCACGCTCAGCCCACCAGCTTGTAGCGCAGCGCTTCACCGGCGCGCAGCGGCACAATCTCGTCACTGCCAAAGGCATAACGCGCTGGAACCTGCCATTCCTCCTGATGCAGATGCACGTATTCGGTTGGCCGGGCGACGCCATACCAGTCACTGCCAAACAGGCTGGAAAAGCCTTCCAGCCGATCCAGCTTGCCAACACTGGCAAACGCTTCGGCGTACAGCTCGACTGCGGCATGCGCGGTGTAACAGCCGGCGCAGCCGCAGCTGGCTTCCTTGGTGTGAACGGCATGCGGTGCGCTGTCGGTGCCAAGGAAGAACCGGGCATTGCCGCTGGTGGCGGCGTCGAGCAGTGCCGCGCGATGGTGCTCGCGCTTGAGCACCGGCAAACAGTAATAGTGCGGCCGGATGCCGCCCTGAAAAATCGCGTTGCGGTTGTACAGCAGATGGTGGGCGGTGATGGTCGCAGCGACCTGATGCTCGCTGTCGCGGACAAATTCGGCGGCATCCTTGGTGGTGATGTGTTCGAACACCACTTTCAAACCGGGAAAGCGTTTCAGGGTCGGGATCAGGGTGCGATCGATAAAAACTTTTTCCCGATCAAAAATGTCGACGTGGTGATCGGTTTCCTCGCCGTGCACGCACAGCGGCACGCCGTGCTTTTCCATTTCTGCCAGCACACCATAGACTTTTTCGATGCCGGTGACGCCGGCATCGGAGTTGGTGGTGGCGCCAGCCGGATACAGTTTGTAGGCAAGGGCGAAATCGCTTTGTTTGACCGCGGCCACTTCCTTGGCATCGCTGTTGTCGGTCAGGTACAAGGCCATCAGCGGTTCAAAGCGATTGCCGGCCGGTCGTGCCGCCAGAATGCGTTCACGGTAACCGGCGGCTTGCGCCAGCGTGATCACCGGTGGCTTCAGGTTCGGCATCACCAGTGCGCGACCAAACTGATTCGCGGTGTGCGCGACCGTGCTGGTCAATTTGGCACCGTCACGCAGGTGCAGGTGCCAATCATCGGGGCGGAGCAATCGTAAACTCATGGTTGGGTCAGACTCATATGGGTGGCAGGCGCGAACCGACCGATCGGGAAACGGTTGCCGTTTACGGCCTGAGCATGTTTTGCCTGCAAGCGGGTCAATCGCGCGCCAAGCTGACGCCGGTGCCGGCACCAAGCATCGGGGCGGAGCAGTCGCAGGCTCATGCTCGGGACAGACTCGGAAAGCGGAATCGGGCAAGTGGCCGGCAATTATACCTGCCGCTCAAGAATCGGCACGGTCAGCCGATAAATCCGGAAGAATCGTCTCGGCAATGGCAGGGCTCATGATGAGCATGTTCCGGAAAACATCACTCCCGCTCGGGCTGATCGCCATTGCCGGCCTGCTCAGCGCCAGCGTCAGCGCCGAGCTGCTGCGCTATGAAGCCGATATCGAGCAATCCGGCTGGAAGACCACGCGTTCGGCGCTGCGTTGCACCCTGAGCCACGACATCCCCGGCTTCGGCCGCGCCTATTTCTTCGCCAGCAATGGCCAGCGCAACCTCGGTTTTGAACTGCAGAGTGAGTGGTCGTTGCCCTTGCAGCCCGGCCCGGTGACCATGCGCTCGCTGCCGCCCGCCTGGTCCACGGGCGAGCCGGCCGCCGAGCTTGGCATTGCACCGTATACCGAAGGCCGGACGCTGGTTGCCTTGAAGCAGGCCGCAGCCTGGCGGCTGCTGACCGAGCTTGGCCAGGGCCGGTTTCCGACGTTTTTCACCGACCGTTATGGCGACAATCAAAGCCCGGTTGCGGTTGGGGTGTCGGCGGTACGCTTTGCCGCCGCCAACCAGAAATTCCAGGATTGCCTGGCCGGCCTGCTGCCGTACACGTTTGCCGACATCGCCAAGTCGACGGTCTATTTCGAACATGACAAGGTCGATTTCACCCCGCAGACCCGGGCCCGGCTGAATCAGATCCGGGACTACCTGAAAGCCGACAAAACCCTCGATTTGATGCTCATCGAAGGCCACACCGACAGCATGGGTGGGCGCTGGTTCAACCAGCAGCTCGGCAAGCGGCGCGCCGAGGCCGTACGCGATTACCTGCTGCAGTCCGGCATCGATGCCAAGCGGGTGCAGACGGTGACTTACGGCGAGCGCAAGCCGGCCGCGGACAACAAGAGCGAGTACGGTCGCGCCAAAAACCGGCGGGTGCAGATTTCCATCAGCCGGTAAGGCGGAGGAGCGTTGAACAGCCATGACCGGTCAATTGGTACGCATTTAGGCACATGACCGGCAGGCAGGACTCGGGTATATTGGCCGGCCGTTTTTTGACCAATTCCGGCCCTCGCATGCGACTGCTGCATACCATGATCCGGGTGGGCGATCTGGACCGCTCACTGCATTTCTATACGGACATTCTTGGCATGAAGCTGTTGCGCCGGCGCGACTACCCCGATAGCGCCGATCCCCAAAAAGGCTTCACGCTGGCATTTGTTGGTTACGGTGACGAGAGCGACAGCAGCGTGATCGAGCTGACCCATAACTGGGGCGTCGATCACTACGAACTCGGCAACGCCTTCGGCCATCTGGCCATCGGCGTTGATGACGTGTACGCCGCCGCCGAACGCATCCGTGCGGCTGGCGGCAAAATTGTTCGTGAGCCGGGTCCGATGAAAGGCGGCAGCACCGTGCTGGCCTTTGTCGAAGATCCGGATGGCTATCGCATTGAGCTGTTGCCGGCCCAGCGCCGCAACGATTGACGCGAAACTGGCAAATTTGTACCGCTGGGCTAGATTTGTCTGACCGAGCGCCAGCTAGCAATCATTACCACTCTCCGACGTTGTAGATCGTTCAAAGCGTGCCAGGGATTCGGCGTGCCGAGAAGTCTTGTCCCAAAGAGGCGAAGGCATGAACCTGACTGTTACCCAACGCATTAGCGCCGGCTTTGCCGTCACCTGTGCATTCCTGCTGGTCATTGCCATTGTCAGCATCGGCAGCCTGACCAAAATCCAGAGCGATTTGTCGGCCGTTGCTGATCGCGCGGCTCCAATGGTGATCAAGGGCGGCGAGCTCAATTCCGATTTGCTGGAAACCTCGCGCGCACTCGGCAAGCATTTCAACGGCCGCACCACCGAAGAGCTGCAAGCTGCACGCGCGGCTTACGATCAGGCCGAGCGCAGCTATCAAGACAGCCGCGCCGAGCTCGGCAAGCTGGTCGAAGGCGAAAAGAAAATCAGCGCCGCCCTGCAAGTCATCGATGATAAAGCCAAGGCCTACCTTGGCACGGCGCCGCGCATTTTCACTGCCCACGAAGCCGAAATCGCGGCGTTGCTGAAAGTCGCCAAGCAGCGCACCAATTTTGAAGAAAGCGGTGATGATCTCGACGGTGAGCTGGCCGAGCTGGCCGATACCGGTCGCGGTAGTATCCGCGCCGCTGCCGGTCGAATGAACCGGCTGATTCGCGAAGGTACCGTCAGCGCCATTGACGCGTTGGCGATTCGCCAAGTCAATCGGCTGGCACCGGTGCTGCGCGATCTGGAAGCGATTGCCGAGTCGGTTGATGAGCGCAGCAAGGAATTGAAGGCAGCGGGTGCCGACAGCGATCTGCTCGACAGCATTCACAGCTACCGCGGCTTGCTCAGCGGCCCCAACAGTGTCGTGGCGATCTATCAGCAGCAACTGGAGCAGGGCGCTGCGGCCAAAGCGGCCTTCGATGAAGCCGAGGCCCAATTGGTCGAAGCGTTGGCCGCACTGCGCGAAGAAATGGCCGAGGTCGACGCCTTCAAGAACAACGCCAAGAAAAGTGCCGACAATGCGGTCAGCTATAGCCGCCTGATCGTCATCGTGGCGTCGGTGATTGCGTTGGCCTTCGCGGCGATGATCGCATTCTGGGTGACCCAGAGCATTCGCAAACCGCTGAACAACACCATGCAGGTGATTGAGCGGGTCGCCGATGGCGACATGACGGTACAGGTTCCGGTCGAAGGTCAGGACGAATTCGGTCATCTGGCCGAGTCAGTCAACCGGCTGACCGCGCAATTGCGCAACATGCTGCAGCAGATTTCCGGTACCGCCCATTCGCTGGCGTCGGCCGCCGATCAAACGGCGCGCATTTCCGAAAGCACTCACGATGCCATCGACAAGCAGCGCGCCCAGACCGAGCAAGTGGTCGTTGCCATGACCGAGATGACCGCGACCGTACAGGATGTCGCGCGCAGCGCCAACAGCACGCTGACCCAGGTGCACAATGCGGAAAAGGAAACCAGCTCTGGCCAGGCCGTGATGCGGCATAGCATGGAGTCGATCAACCGGCTGGCTGGCGAAGTGCAGCAGTCGGTGGAAGTCATCAACCGGCTCGATGCTTTCAGTGCGCAAATCGGCACGGTACTGGATGTCATTCGCGGTATCGCCGAGCAGACCAATTTGCTGGCGTTGAATGCCGCCATTGAAGCGGCCCGCGCCGGCGAGCAAGGCCGCGGTTTTGCCGTGGTGGCGGATGAAGTGCGCACGCTGGCCTCGCGCACACAGCAATCGACGGCCGAAATTCAGCAAACCATCGAACGCCTGCAATTGGGTGCCCGTGAAGCGGTGCAGACCATGGCGCGCAGCCAGAAAGAGGCCGAAGCGTCGGTCACCGAAACCGCGCGTGCCGGCGAGTCGCTGGAGCGCATCACCCAGGCCATGGGCGTCATCAACGACATGAGCACGCAGATTGCCAGCGCTGCCGAAGAGCAGAGCGCCGTGACCCATGAAATGCACGAGAACATGATGACCATTTCGGCGGCGTCGGAACAAACCTCCAGCGGCGCCGAGCAGAACCGGGCGGCGGCGCGCGAGCTGGCGCGACTGGCCGAGGCATTGCAGCAGATGGTGCAGAAATTCCGGGTCTGATGACGGTCAAGTGGCGCGAGCTGCGAGAACGAGCAATACAGGCGAGTCAATCGTGGCTCGGCGAGGTACGTCCGCGCTGAGTCGCAATACAAACCAAGCAAACGCAAGCCAACAAAAAGCCCGCATCTGCGGGCTTTTTGTTGGCTGCTGACAGCGCCTCAGTTGGTCGCTTTCAGCATGTCGATAAATGGCTTCTTGGCCGGATCACTGGCGGCCTGCTCTTCAGTCCATTGCAGAATGGTTTTGCCATCGTGCTCTGGCGCACTGACGGCGGCATTGCCGACCTGGCTCAGAATGAAGTCGGTGACGTCGGTGGCGTTGAAGGCGATCGCGGTGCGCAGCAGCGAACCGCCGTTGAAGGCCCCTTCCTTGCCGCACAGAATGCCGCCATAAACGCGGCGCAGCTGAAGATCCGCATCCTTGATTTTCTTCCGGAACAGCGTGCGGTCATTGGCGCGGGCAAAGTCACAGAGCGTGGCGGCCAGGCGGGCGTAATCATCATCCGCCGCCTGGACGTTGCTGGCGGGAGCCGACAGCAGGGGCAACAGGGCGAGCAGCAGGTGGCGTTTCTTCATTTTTTGCCTCGATGGTTGATCTGTTGGCAGGAGGGGATACGCGCGACCCGTGCTCTCAATACGGGCTCACGTACTGCCGTGCGGCAAAGTATAGCTGCTGTGCCAGCTAGTGAAATCTGGAAATAAAACCGGCTGTTTCTGTCAAAAAAATAACGCCGCCTGAGAGGCGGCGTTATAGCAACGGGAGGTCTTTGATTTCAAAAGACTTCGTTATTTTTTCTTGTAACCGGCAGCAGTTGCCTCGGTCACCATGGCCGGATCGGCGCCGTAGGAAATGGCGCGCTGGGCATAGGTGGCTTCACCTTTCGGATAAGCGGTAGTGGCGACCGTGATGGCTTCGTACTGATCAAAGCCGGCATCAAGCGCAGCATCGAAGGTTTGGGCGACGTATTCCGGCGCACTCTTCAGCGCAGCGGCGAAATACTCATTGCGGTTCGCGGCGTTGTCGGCCAGCGCAACCCGGACCTGATAGCTGTAGCAGGCTTCGCGCGAGAACTGACCCGAAGCGGACGGCGCGGCTTGATCGGCCTGATAAAGCTTGTCGCATTCTTTGTAAGCATTGGCGAAGTAGCTGCTGGCGGTATCGCCGGCCAGCGCCATGCCACACCACAAACCGCAGCAAGCGACGACAGCAGTAAGACCTTGCTTCATGGTGCTCTCTCCTTAACGTGACGAATCTTTTGATGGAAAACCCTGACGGACATAACGGCCGAATACGCGCCGTTGACGGCGGTTGCCGACGCCAACACGGATTGCTCAGCAACTGAGCAGACAAACCGTACCGCCGAGTCTATGCCGCGCCGGCGCGCTTTGGCAAACCGGGACAAATGTCCGAGTCATTCTTCTGTTCTGGGCGTTCAGTGCTTTTCGTAGCGATGTCCGGCCGCGGTCGCCTCGGTCACCTGACTCGGGTCGGCACCACGCGCAATGGCCCGGCTGGCAAAGGTGCGATCGTAATCGGGCAAGGTGCGGGTGGCGGCGGTCACTGCAAAGTAAGGATCCACTCCCGCAGCCAAGGCGGCATCGAAGGTCACGTGGGCATAATCGGGCGCGGCCTGCAGCGCGCCGACCATCAGCTGCGGACTGTCGGGTGGCAACATGGCCAGCGCGCGACGAACTTGGTCGGCATAGCAATCTTCGCGGGCGGCGGCGTAATCCAGACTGGCACTGACGGTGTCAGGTGGGAAGCGATCACTGCAGGCACGGTAAGCACCGTGAAAATAGCGCTGATAACGATCATCGGCACGGACGGTACTGCCGAGCAAACTGATCAACGTGATTGCAAACACTGTTCCGACGGCAAACAAATGGCGACTGGAAAACATGGCGACCTCCTCCTGAGATCGGTCGTACATCGACCCGTTTTCAGTCTAGGTCGTGCCGCTCTTGCCAGCCAAAGTCGGCAGCGTGAAAAGTGCCAGCAGTTAAAACAGTTCTCTCAGGCGGCGGTTTTATCTTCCGAATCGCCTATGCCGGCGGCCGCATCAGACCATCCACGCCGGTGCTCTGCCACGCAGCGGCATTGTCGTCACGGGCAACGGGTACCAGTACGGCGATATCCAACGCTTGCGCCAATCGGGTCAGACTGCTGAGCAGCGCCGAGTCGGGACCGGCGCCGGCCAGACCCAAACCAAGTTTCAGATAATCCGGCCGCCAGCGCGGCAGTGCCGTCAACAAGCCTGCCGACAAGCTGACCTGATCCAGACCAAAACCGATACCTTCGCTGCGCAGTGGCCGCAACAGCGTACTCAGATCGGTGATCGCAAGCGCTTCGCTTTCGCTCAATTCCAGACTGATTTTCTGCTGCCGGGCCAAGCTGCTGAGTTGCTGCCGCAAGCCCGGCTCGGTCAGTGCACGGGCGCTGATGTTGACGTGCCAATGACGATGGTCGCGCGGCAGTTTTGCCAAGCTGGTCAACAGCGCACCTTCGAGTGCATTTTCCAAACCGAGCCGACGTGCCTGCGCCAGCAATTGACCGGCAGTAAGTGTTTCGGCATTCGGCTGCGGCAGCCGCGCCAGCCATTCCACCGCCGGTTGGCTGCGGGCGCTGAGTGATTCAATTGTTGCGGGCAAAAACTGGAACACCGGCGTTTCGATGGCAGCATTGAGCCGTTGCCGCCAAGCTTCTGCCGGCAAGGTTTCAGCGGCTGCCAGCGGCCACCAGCTCAGTTGACGTTGGCTCGCCTCGTTCAGGGCGCCATCAAGACGCGCCAGCACTGCACCGGGTTGCACGTCTGCACTGATGGTCAATTGCACCGCGACGGCCTGCCAAGGCGCGGGCAAATTCAGCCAGCCGGGTGCGTTCGTGCCGAACGCGTTGCTGCTGTCCGTCAACGCCAAAAATTCACTGCCGGACAAGCGGAACCAGCGCAGGTTTGCCACCGCAGCAAGATGTTCGGCCAGTGTCAGCAACGCCGCATTGGTGCCGGCGTAACCGCGTTCGGCATTGACATTGCCAAGATTGCTCAGCCGCAGCCCAATCACCACCGAAGCTTGATGGGCGTGCTCCAATTCGCTCAGCGCGTCGAGCAGTGCCAGACGATTCGGCAAATGGCTGACGCTGTCGTGCTGCAATTGCGTTTGCAGCGTCTGCAATTGTCCGGCCTGGGCGTTGAATTGCGCAGCAACCTGCTCGCTCATCTGGCCGAGTGCCAGCGCCAGCGGCTGCAGTTCATGGACAACGGCGGAGGGCAATTGCATCGGCGCGCGCCGGCTGACGAATTGATGCGCGGCATCCGCCATCCGGTGCAGCGGCGCCAACGAGCGCTGCACGGTATACACCACCAGAATGCCCAGTGCGATCAACGCAATGGCCGAACCAAACAGCAAATCGACAAAGCTGCGCCACAACGCCAGCTGGGCATAACCGGTGTGGCTTTCGATCATCAGTTTGCCTTGCTGACTCCAGCCGCCACTGAGCAGCGCACCCGCTTGCGGCGCCTGAATCGGCAGCGCCCGACTGAACCAGGCCGGGATCTGCGCCGGTGCCACCGTGCTTTCGCGTTTGATGACCGGTTGCTCATTGACATCGAGCCAGAGAATTTGCCGGTAATAGCCGCGATCAAATACCGCGTCGATCATGCGTTCAGCGGTGACGTTGTCATGTGCGGCCAGCGCCGGCGCCATCGACAGCGCCAGACTGGTTGCCGTGTCCTGGGCATGGCTTTGCAACTGCAGCGCGAGAAAGTCGCGGGTGCGCTGCACCTGCAGCCAGAGATTGGCCGCCAGCGCCAGCATCAGCAGTAGCGCCAGCGAAATCTGCAGGCGTCGAGTCAATGACATATACCCATCCTCAAACGCTGTGCTCGCCAGCGCATCATGGTTTGCCGGGCGCCAGGAATGGCGCCTTCTTGAAATCTCGGGCCAAGCGGGCGAGCAATTCACGCCACGGTGAAATGCGCTCGCTGCTGCCCACCAACTGGCCGGCCCCGCGTTCCTTGGCCAGCCACAGATCGGCGCCGTTGAAACTGTAAACCGGCACCAGATCGGTACGCTGTGAAGCCGGCCGGATGTCGCCGATCAGATTGTCCAGCACCAGCGGCTCGGCGTCCGGCTTTTCATACCAGGTCAGCACCATATGCGCCTGATTCAGTTCGACCGCCTTGACGTAGGTGATGCGCAGCTGCGCTTCCGGCACGCCTAACGCAATCAAAGTCATGTATTTGGCAATGGAGAAATCTTCACAGTCGCCGCCGTTGCTGGCAAGAAATTCCACTGGCGTCGCCCAGTAGTCTTTTTGCTGCCAGTGCTCGTCGTCGGGGATGAACTCGACCTGATTGAAGAAGTTGTTGACGGTAGTGAGGGTGCTGCGAACGTCGCTGGGCGGACGCGCCAGCAACTGCTGCCAATCGAGCAGTCGGGTGCGTGCCGCGTCGCCGTATTTTGCGCTCATCCGCTCCAGCAGTTGCGGCGCCAGCTCGACGTCGGCGAACGCCATCAACAGGGCCAGCGCGGCAAAAATCACGGCCAGCCGGTGACGGTTCCGAACATCGTGCCGGAGCAGTGATAGCGTTCGCAGTAACAGCGTTCGCAGTAACGACAAGGGCAGGCAACGAAGCAACGCAGGGCCGGCAAGTGAAGGATGGCTGCAGCAAGCATAGTCACTGCAACCGTACCCGCGCTGCTGGCCGGCGAAAAAGCCGGGAGAATTTGTCGGGATTAGACGACGGCGCGCGGTCTGTTCACAAATTCGCCAGCCGGGTTCGGATCAACGCCAGATAGGCTTGCTCATCCGGCATCCGGCCGTCACGCTGGGCCTGCCAGAGCGATTCGGCCAGACAATCCATCAAACAATGTTCGGCCTCATGCTTGTCGCCGAGCCGCAGACAGAGCTGCGCATAAAGCCCTGCGATGCCATTTGGCCGGTCAGTGGCCAATTGCTCGCGCAGGCCCATGTGCAGGCCCATGTGCAGAAACGGATTCACTTCGCCAAATTCCGGCAGGTAATCCTGCTGGCTGTAACGCTCCGGCTGGGCCAGCGCCTTGTGGTATTCCGGATGCAGCGCGATCACCGCCTTGATCTGCTCTTCCAGCGCGGTCAACGGCTCGCCGGCCTGGGCCTTGCGATAGACCTCAAACCAGAGTTTGCGCAGGTTATTGCGATCGGAACCGAAGATCATGCTGTCAGGAACCTCTGCTGTTCAGCCGTGTTCAGGTCACGGTATAGCTTCACGGGAAACTTTCATTGCGAACGGCGTAAATGATAAACGATGCGCTGCCATTGGCGTCGGCAAAGCCTGATGACCAAACCGAGTGCGAACCATCCAAGGCACTGCCATCCCAGCGGCGGTTGAACGCTGCCATGGCTTGGATATCGGTAAACGCGAATTCGAGTCGGCAAAGCTCAGCCCAGCAACTGATCGATTTGGCCGGGTGTGATTGGGCTGTTTCATTGCTGAATAGGCGAGATTGCAGCTTATCTTCAGCAATCAGGGCATCGCTTTCATCACGTGGCAGCGCCCAGTAGGGTTTTTGCCAATCGCTGTTTTGCGTCTGATGCAACTGCATCATTTCATCCAATGCTGCGCTGCCATAGTGAAAGTTTGCAGCTTTTGTTGCCGGCTTTGTCGTCGGCGAAGCGGCTTGGCTCGGCTCACTGCTCGCTGCCGCCGGCGGTGCGCTGGGCATTGCTGGGGCATGTTCAGTTGTGGTCAGCGCTGGGCTGTCGGCGATCGTATTGGCAGCGGCTGATGCCGGCGCTTGTGCCATGGCCACTGGAGGTGAGGCCGGTTGGCTTTGCCAGATATACATGCTGAAAGCACCAAGCACAAAACCTGCAATCAGCGCTAATCCTGTTTTCATGCTTGCTTCCTGGCTTTGGTTCGTTTCGGCAGTTCTTCCAGCAACTTCGTTTTCTGCTTGAACTCACACAGATCATTGATGACGCATACCGCGCACTTGGGGCTGCGCGCGGTGCAGACATAGCGGCCGTGCAGGATCAGCCAGTGATGGGCGTCTTTCTTGAATTCGTCCGGCACCACTTTCAGCAATTTCTGCTCGACTGCCAGTGGGGTTTTACCGGGCGCCAGGTTGATCCGGTTCGACAAGCGAAAAATATGGGTGTCGACCGCGATGGTCGGTTCGCCGAACGCGGTATTCAGCACCACGTTGGCGGTCTTGCGGCCAACCCCGGGCAGTGCTTCCAACGCTTCGCGGTCACGCGGCACTTCGCCGCCGTGCTGTTCCAGCAGGATTTTGCAGGTCTTGATGACGTTGTCGGCTTTGGCGTTGAACAGGCCAATGGTCTTGATGTAGTCCTTCAATCCCTCAACGCCGAGCGCCAGAATTTTTGCTGGCGTGTTGGCAACCGGAAACAATTTGGCCGTGGCTTTATTGACCCCGACATCGGTGGCTTGGGCCGACAGCACTACGGCAACCAGCAACTCAAACGGGGTGGTGTAGTTGAGCTCGGTGGTCGGGGTGGGATTTTCTGCCCTTAGCCGGGTGAATATCGCCAGTCGTTTTTCAGGATTCATGGGGTCGCGATTATGTTCGTTGCCAAGCGCTCAGGCTCTATTAAAAACTCAGCTTGGATTTAGCGCTCAGCTAGCGTTCAACACTCAGTTTACGTTCGACGGTCAAGTCTCATTTGCCGATCGACTCTCGTTCGACACATTAACGGGCGCGGCTGGGCGCATGCTCGTTGCGCTGGCAGCCTGCCGGCTTCGACGGCGCTGGTCAATGACATTTTTCAGCGCAATCAGGCCACCAAGTCCCAGAAAGGCGCCGGGCGGCAGCAGCGCCAGCAGCATCGGCTGTTGCAGCTCGGCAAATTTGCTGCTGAGCGCGGCGCCAACGCTGCCGAATACCTGTTCGGCACCGAACATCCAATGACCGGAACCAAGAATCTCGCGCACGCTGCCGAGCACAAACAGCACGCCGGTAAAGCCAAGTCCCTGCGCCAGACCATCGATCACGGCCCGATGCGCCGGTTGACGCGAGGCAAAGCTTTCCGCGCGGCCGATGATCACGCAATTGGTGACAATCAGCGGAATGAAAATGCCGAGCGCCTGATACAGCGAGTAAGTCCAGGCGTGCATCAGCAATTCGATGCAGGTAACCAGCGAGCCGATCAGCAGCACAAACACCGGAATGCGGATCGCAGCCGGAATCCAGTGTCGCACCAGCGAGACCAGCAGATTGGCGCCGACCAGCACCAGCAAGGTGGCGAGGCCAAGACCGAGACCATTGATGGCGGTATTGCTGACTGCCAGCAGCGGACACAGGCCCAGCACCTGCACCAACGCCGGATTATTGGTCCACAGTCCGGATTGCCACAATTCCGGTTGCCATAACGCAGATTGCCAGCGCTTGCTTGGTGAATGTGGCGTGCTGTCGGTCATTTTGTTGCCGCCTCTGCGGACGCATGGCAATTGCTGGCCGCGCTGAACAATTCGTCGCGATGGTTGGCGTGGTAGAGCTGCACCCGTTGCAAGGCGTGCAGCACGGCCCTCGGTGTGATGGTGGCGCCGGTAAAGCCATCAAAGTCGCCGCCATCCTTGCGCACGGTCCATTTGTCGGCACTCGGTTGTTGCAGCGAGCGGCCGCGGAATTGATCCATCCAGTCGGATTTGCGCCGCTCAATTTTGTCGCCGAGTCCTGGCGTTTCCTTGTGTGCGGTAACCCGGGTGCCGGCGATCTTTCCGTCGTGATAAATGGCAATCAGCAAATCGATATTGCCGCTGTAACCGTCAGGTGCGGTGGCGGTGAACACCAGCGCAACCGGTGCGCCGGTCCGTCGCGCCCGATAGACCGGCACTGCAGCTTCGCGGCCAAACACGTCGGTATCGAGCACCGCAACGCAATCTTGGGCAATGTTGTTGTCGTAGGCAGTCATGGGTAGCACTTCACCGAGCAGGCGAGCAAACGCTGCATCCTGTTCGGCTTCGATGCGCGGCCGCGTCAGGATATCGACGGCAACAATGGCGCCGGTGCAGATCAGTGTGAACGCGCCCAGTATCAGGGCATGCCGGCCCATGCTCATGATGCCGGGTCCTTGTTTTGAGTACGTGAAGCTGTCGCGCTGTCGGCTGTCGAGCGCGGCGCCGTGCCGCTTGGCACTGGTGCCAGGATCTTGCGCGACGGCTGACCATAAGCGCGTGGCACGGTGTAGTGATCGATGGTCGGCGCCGCCAGATTCAGCAGCAGCACGGCAAAGGCAATCGCATCCGGATAGCCGCCGAAGGTGCGAATCACATAGACCAGAACGCCAATGCCGAGTCCGTAATACCAGCGCCCGCGTGCTGATGTGCAGGCGGTGACCGGATCCGTTGCAATGAAAAAAGCGCCGAGCATGCTGCCACCGGTGAGCAGATGAAACATCGGCGAGGCATACACATCCGGATTCCAGACATAGAAAATCAGCGCACTGCCGAACAAGCCAGTCAGCAGGCCGATCGGGATGTGCCAGCTGATGATCTTCTGCTGCAGCAGCACACCGCCACCGATCAAGAACGCCAGATTCACCCACTCCCAGCCAAAGCCGGCAAAGGCACCGAACACCTGCTGATTGACCACCTCGGAAATCATCTGGCCCTGAGCGATGTCGGTGCGCAGATGATCGAGCGGCGTTGCCATCGTGAAGCCGTCAATGCCGGCACGCAGCGTTTGCAAGCTCTGACCGTCCCAGGTGTTGCCGGTGGCGATCAGCATGATGCTGTCGATCAGACCGGGTGGAGTCGCGGACAAGGCCAGCGGCGGTGTCCACGAGGTCATCGCAATCGGAAAGGAGATCAGCAGAAACACATAACCGACCATGGCCGGATTGAACGGATTCATGCCGAGGCCGCCGTACAGTTGCTTGGCGACGACAATCGCAAACAGGCTGCCGCTGATGGCGATCCACCACGGCGCATACGGTGGCAGACACAAGCCGAGCAACAAGCCGGTCAGAATGGCGCTGCAGTCTTTCAGCTCGTGACGCGGATCGCGGCCGCGCAGACTCAATACTACGGCCTCACCGACAACGCAGGCGAGGATGCACAACCAGACCTGAAACAAGCTGCCCCAACCAAAAAAGGCCATCAAGGTTGCCATGCCCGGTGCGGTGCAGTAGATCACCATGCGCATGACCTGACCGACCCGTTCGCCACGGGTGCGATGCGGCGATGAAATGGCCAGACTCATAAGTGATTACCCGATTGGTGGCGAATGCCGGAGTGCAGCACTGCGGTGCGGCCTCGTTTGATTGCGCTACTTTGATTCACAGCGCTGTGCTGCTCGATTGCATCATTCCGCTCATTTGCATGGCCGTGCTTCATGATGATGACTCCGGTGGAGTGGCGTCGGTTTGCTGCTTCTTTGCCTTGGCGCGCTGGGCGGCAGCAAGGACATCGGCCAGGCGGTCATTGTGCTGCGCGATCACCGGCTTGCTGGCATCGATCTCGGCATCGTTTTTAGTAACGACGACTGCTGCGACAGTGACCGGTTCCGGTTCAGTGAGCGCCGGTGCTGCGGCAAGCTTGCGCTGCGCCCGCTGCTGTTGTTTTTGCTGCAGCCGTTGCTCGCGGGCATCAAAGCGGGCTTTAGCCTGCTGCGCAGCGAGCCGTTCCTGTTGTTGCTGCCGGAGCACCGCTTTTCCATGGCGATAATATTGCACCAGCGGGATTTGGCTGGGGCAGACATAAGCGCAGGCACCGCATTCAATGCAAACAGCGAGATCCAGCGCTGCCGCTTTTTCATGCTGCTCGCTTTCGATGTGCCAGAACAATTGTTGCGGCAACAACGAGGCCGGACACACTTCCATGCAGTCGCCGCAGCGGATGCATGGCCGAGGCGCCAGTGTTTCATCGAGCTCGTCCGGGCCGGCGGCGATCAGGCAATTGGTCAGCTTGCTGACCGGTGCCGACAATTCGTTGAGCGCGATGCCCATGATCGGGCCTCCCATGATCACACGGCGCAGCTTGTTCGGATTCAAGCCAGCGCTCTGCAACACATACTCGATGGGCGTGCCGATGGCCACGTCGTAATTGCCGGGCCGATCGACCGCGTCACCGGTCACTGTAACGATACGCCGCAGCAGCGGTTCGGAGTGGGCGATGGCACGGGCGATGGCGTAGCAAGTGCCGGTGTTGTACATCACAACGCCGAGATCAACGGAGTGTTTGCCGCGCGGAATCTCAAAGCCCAGCAGATTCTGAATCAGTTGCTTCTGGGCACCGCTCGGGTATTTGGTCGGAATGACCACCAGCTCGATATTGGTTTCATGGCACGCTTCGGCAACGGCGGTGATGGCAGCTGGCTTGTTGTCTTCGATGGCAAACAGCACGAGTTCCGGCTTCAGCAGTCGCGCCAGAATCTGCACACCTTCGATGATCGCTGGCGCGCGTTCCTGCATCAGTCGATCATCGCAACTGATGTAGGGTTCGCATTCGGCGCCGTTGATAATCAGCCATTTGACTGGAGTCTCGGTCAGCTTTTGCGCCGAAGGAAAGCCGGCGCCGCCGAGGCCGACGATGCCGGCCTGGGCAATGCGCTCGCGCAGATCGTCATCGCTCAAGCAAACGTCATCGACCAGTTCTTCTTCTTCGTGCGCGCCAGTTTCATCGGTACAGATGCCGATGCAGGGCTGATACTGGTTGCTGTCATCGGGTACCGGATGCAGGCCGATAAAACTGATTTCACCATCGGCCGGGGCATGCACACCGGCGCTGCGCCCGGCTGCCGGCTTGGCCAGCAACTGGCCGTAATGCACGCGCTGGCCTTCGGTCACCACCGGAATCGCCGGCAGCCCGGCATGTTGCTTCAGTGGCAACACCAGCAGCGGTGGCAGCGGCAGCCATTCGATCGGATTTTCGGCGGCGCGATCTTTGTGATCGTCCAGCACGATGCCGCCGGGAAAGCCAAACAGTTGCCGGCTCATCAGTGCACCAAGCGAATCGGAATGCGCGGATCGAACGCCGGCTTTGGCCACTGCCAGGCCGGCGTTGGTGCCGGAATCAGATCAATGCAATCGACCGGACAGGGCGGCAAACACAGTTCGCAGCCGGTGCATTCCGCCGCGATTACGGTGTGCATCAGTTTCGGTGCGCCGACGATGGCATCGACCGGACAGGCCTGAATGCATTTGGTGCAGCCAATGCATTCGGCTTCGCGAATGAAGGCCAGCAGTTTCGGTTTGACGGCAGCTTCATCCGCCAATGGCGTGATCTCTTTACCGAGCAGTGTGGCCAATGCTTTGATGCCCGCGTCGCCACCAGGCGGGCACTTGTTGATGGCATCACCGTTGGCAATGGCTTGCGCATACGGTTTGCAACCGGGATAACCGCACTGGCCGCACTGGGTTTGCGGCAGCACCGCGTTGATCTGATCGACCAGCGGATTGCCCTCGATCCGGTAGCGGATGGCGGCGTAGCCAAGCAGCGCGCCAAAGACGAGCCCGAGCAGCACCAGCGCGAACACGCCGCTCATTTGATCAGCCCCGAAAAACCCATGAACGCCAACGACATCAAGCCGGCCGTGATAAGCCCAATGGCGGCGCCACGAAACGGCAACGGTACATCGGCGACATTGATGCGTTCGCGTAGCCCGGAAAACAGCACCAGCACCAGCGAAAAGCCAAGCGCGGCGGCGAAGCCGAACACCAGCGATTCGAGAAAGCTGTGCGCGGCCTGAACATTGAGCAGGGCGACGCCGAGCACCGCGCAGTTGGTGGTGATGAGCGGCAGGTAAATGCCGAGCAGACGGTGCAGCAGCGGGCTGGTTTTCGCCATCGCCATTTCGGTGAATTGCACCACCACGGCAATGACCAGAATGAAACTCAGGGTGCGCAGATAGCCGATGTCGAGCGGCTGCAAAATCCAGGCATTGACCAGATAGGACAGCGCCGAGGCGAGCGTCAAAACAAACGTTGTTGCCGCCGCCATGCCCACGGCTGTGTCCTGCTTGTTCGACACGCCCATGAACGGGCACAGGCCAAGGAATTTGACCAGTACGACGTTGTTGACCAGGGCGGTCGCGACAAACAGCAGCAGCAGATCAGTCATGGCGCGGAGCGGCCGACGGGAAAGAGGCCTGACAATTATGCGTCAGTGCGGCCGATAGCGCCAAAGGCGCCGCGAGTTCGTGTGTGAAGTGGGTGATTTGATGAGGGTGGTATCGTGAGAGTGGCGTGTGGCGCGGTTGGTGGGAGCGGCTTTAGCCGCGATTACTGGCTCAACAGTCGGATCCATCGCGGCTAAAGCCGCTCCCACAAGCAACAACCGTTGTGGATTAGAGCTTCGGCTCTTGCCGCTCGGCGTCGCTGACGCTGGCGTCAGCGCTGGCAGTAACCACGTCGGACTCGCTGATGGTCGAGGCCGCTGCCGGTTTTTGCCGCCGCGACAGCACAAACAGCAAGGCCCCGAGCACCGCTGTCACTATCAGGAAGCTGATCACAATGGGTACCGCGCCGCGCATCAGGCCGGTCATGCCATCCTGATCAAAACCCAGAATGCCGACGATGGCGGCGGGCGCGAGCCAGGGGCCGTCACCAGTCGATGCCGCTGGGGTCAGCGCGCCGGCAGCGAACAGCGACCAGACCGGCACCATCAGCCATTTTGGCCAGCGCCGAATGGTGCGGTAGAGCACCACCAGAAAAACGCAGGCGACCAGGATGTACAGCAGCCAAGTGCTGCCGTAATCATTGACCACGCGGTCAGCGGGCACCGGTTGTTCAACAACAGCCTGAGTGGTTTCGGTGCTTTCAACAGGGGCGGTGATCGGGGCAGTCATGGGCGCTCGTGTCTGTGTTGTCGTGTTTTTCGTAGGTTGGCTAGCGCGGGTAACGCGAACCCAACCTACGATTTGCTGTTTTTAAGTCACTGTCACTTTACTCGCATGCCGGGTTGGGCACCGGTATGCGGTTCCAGAATCCACAAGTCTTTGCCGCCGGGGCCGGCCGCCAGCACCATGCCTTCGGACATGCCGAATTTCATTTTGCGCGGCGCCAGGTTGGCGACCATCACCGTGTGCTTGCCGATCAACGACGCCGGATCGTAAGCACTCTTGATGCCGGCAAACACGGTGCGGGTTTCGGCACCGACATTCAGGGTCAGCTTCAGCAGCTTCTCGGCGCCTTCGACGTGTTCGGCATTGTCGATGCGGGCGATGCGAAGATCGATGCGATCAAAATCGTCGATGCCGATCACCGGCTTGAACGGTTCGTGGGTGATCAGTGCCGAGGCAGTTGTGGTGCCAGAGCCGGAGGCGTTTTCAGCGGCGGCCGGCGCGGCCGTCGGCTGCAAGTTCTCTTTCGAAGCTTCGATCATCGCCGCCACTTTCGCGCCTTCGACCCGCACCATCATCGGCTGGAATTCGTTGATCTTGTGGGTCAGCATCAAGCTCTGCGCGTCCATCCACAGCAGCGAATCGATGTTCAGGAAGTGCTCAGCCTGTTCGGCCAGTTTCGGCAGCACCGGCTTCAAATACAGTGCCAGCAGACGGAAGGCATTGAGGCCGACCGTGCAGACGTCATGCGCCTCTTTCGCGGTGTCCGGGTTCTTGGCCAGCGTCCACGGCGCTTTCGCGGCGATGTATTCGTTGACCTTGTCGGCCAGCGCCATGATGTCGCGCATGGCTTTGCCGTATTCGCGATCTTCATAGGCCTTGGCGAGGCCGTCGGCGGCGTCCTGCAGTTCTTTCAGCAGTGCCGGTTCGGCGTTGTGCGACGACAGCAGGCCGCCGAATTGCTTGTGAATAAAACCGGCGCAGCGCGAGGCGATGTTCACCACTTTGCCGACCAGATCGGAATTGACCCGGTTGACGAAATCTTCCAGATTCAAATCGATGTCATCGACGCCGGCACCGAGTTTGGCGGCGAAGTAATAGCGCAGCCATTCCGGATTCAGGTGATCCAGATAGGTGCGGGCGGTGACAAAAGTGCCTTTCGACTTCGACATCTTGGTGCCGTTGACAGTCAAAAAACCGTGCGCGTAAACGGAAGTCGGCGTCCGGTAGCCCGAGCCTTTCAGCATCGCCGGCCAGAACAAGGTGTGGAAGTAAACGATGTCCTTGCCGATGAAGTGGTAAACCTCGGCGGTCGAATCGGCTTTCCAGAAATCATCGAACGCCAGATCTTTCTGCGCGCACAGGTTCTTGAAGCTCGCCATGTAGCCGACCGGCGCATCGAGCCAGACGTAGAAATACTTGCCCGGGGCATCCGGAATTTCGAAGCCAAAGTAAGGCGCATCGCGCGAGATATCCCACTCGCTCAAACCCGCTTCGAACCACTCATCAAGCTTGTTGGCGATCGAGGCATGAACATGCCCATTGCGGGTCCAGTGTTTCAAGAACGCTTCGAAATCCGGCAGCTTGAAGAAGTAATGCTCGGACTCTTTCAGTACCGGCGTAGCGCCGCTGACGGCCGATTTCGGGTTCTTCAATTCGGTCGGGGCGTAGGTAGCGCCACAGACATCGCAGGAATCGCCGTACTGATCGGTGGCGCCGCATTTCGGGCATTCGCCCTTGACGAAGCGGTCCGGCAGGAACATCTGCTTTTCCGGATCGAACAGCTGCGAAATGGTCCGGGTGGCGATATGGCCGTTGCTGCGCAGCGCCTTGTAAATGCCGTAGCAGAACTCGCGGTTTTCTTCGCTATGGGTGCTGTAGTAATTGTCGAACGCGATATGGAATGCGCTGAAATCGGCCAGGTGCTCTTCGCGCATCCGGGCGATCATTTCTTCCGGTTGCAGGCCGAGGCTCTGGGCCTTGAGCATGACCGGGGTGCCGTGGGTGTCGTCGGCGCAGACGTACCAGCACTCGTTGCCGCGCATTTTCTGGAAGCGCACCCAGATATCGGTCTGGATGTATTCGACCAGATGGCCCATGTGGATGGAGCCGTTGGCATAGGGCAGGGCGCTGGTAACGAGGATGCGGCGCTTGGCGGTCATGGAGTCGGATCGATATCGAAAGCAGGAAAGGCGGCAAGGATACCGGTTTTGCCGGGTTGATTCAGCCTTTGGATGGCCAAATTGGCTAGCCAGAAAGCGATTCCTGACCGTAGGGTGGGTCAAGCGCAAGCGGACCCACCATTTGCGAGGCTGTCAGAGTGGCGGATCCGCTTCGCTTGATCCTCCCTACGGCCGCTCATATTCCGACAACGCAGGGTAAAGCTCCGTCCGATTGATCCCGACCCCGCCCAAGCCGGCCGGCTTTTGTTAGCATTGGCCGCCTTTTTACCCAGCCCAGCAGACCGCCCGGACCATGACCGTCAGCCGCCAGTCGATAGAAGCCCAGCTCAGCCAGTACCGCGACCGCTACATCAGCGAAGACATGGTGGCGCACGGCGCCGTCCGCGCCTGTGACGTTCAAGGGGATCGGGTCGCCCTGACCCTGCAATTCGGCTTCCCGCTGGCCGGTTACCGGGCTGAGCTGGAGCAAAAACTCAAAGCCCATCTGGCCGCCGTGGCGCCGCAGCTCGCGCTGCGCATTGAAAGCGCGGTTGCGCCGCACGCGGTCAAGACCGGCGCCAAGCCGATTCCTGGCGTCAAAAACATTCTCGCCGTCGCTTCCGGCAAAGGCGGCGTCGGCAAATCCACCACCGCGGTGAATTTGGCGCTGGCGCTGGCTGCTGAAGGCGCCCGCGTCGGCATTCTGGATGCCGACATTTACGGTCCGTCGCAGCCGATCATGCTCGGCATGGCCGGTCAGCATCCGGAATCGACTGATCAGAAATCGATTGAGCCCATTACCAGCCACGGCATCCAGTCGATGTCGATAGGCTATTTGGTTGAGCCCGAACAAGCGATGGTCTGGCGTGGCCCAATGGTGTCCAGCGCGCTGCAGCAACTCATCAACGACACCCGCTGGAAAGACGTCGATTACCTGATCGTCGATCTGCCGCCGGGTACCGGCGACATTCAATTGACCTTGGCGCAAAAGGTGCCGGTCACCGCCGCGATCATCGTCACCACGCCGCAAGACATCGCGCTCGCCGACGCCATCAAGGGCATCGCCATGTTCCAGAAAGTGAACGTGCCGGTACTCGGCGTGGTTGAGAATATGGCCATGCATATCTGCTCGAATTGCGGCCACACAGAGCATGTATTCGGTGCCGGTGGCGGCACCAAACTGGCCGAACAATACGGCGTCGAAATGCTCGGCAGCCTGCCGCTCGACATCCGCATCCGCGAACAGACCGATGGCGGCAAGCCGAGCGTGGCGGCCGAACCGAACGGCGAAATCGCTGGCATGTACCGCGATATCGCCCGCCGCATCGGCGCGAAATTGTCGCTGGAAGCGAAGAATTACGCGGTGATGGCGCCGGTGATTACGATTAGCAATACCTGATGTTTTCGTAGCCTGGGTTAGCGAAGCGTAACCCGGGTTGAGCCCGAAGGGCTCAACGAAGAAGCAGAATTTGTAGGATGGGTAGAGCGCCAGCGAAACCCATCAGGTTTGGATTCAATTACATGATGGGTTTCGCGGCATCGCCGCTCTACCCATCCTACGTTGGGGCAAAGCATGAGCATCAAATCAGACAAGTGGATTCGCCGGATGGCCGAGCAGCACGGCATGATTGAGCCGTTCGAGCCGGGTCAGGTGCGGGCGGTCAATGGCCAGAAGATCGTTTCCTACGGCACCTCGAGCTATGGCTACGACGTGCGTTGCGCACGCGAATTCAAAATCTTCACCAATATCAATTCGGCGATTGTTGATCCGAAAGCCTTCAATGAAGGGAGCTTCGTCGACGTGGTCAGCGATGTCTGCATCATTCCGCCGAACTCGTTCGCGCTGGCTCGCACCGTTGAATACTTCCGCATTCCGCGCAGTGTGCTGACCATCTGCCTCGGCAAATCCACTTATGCCCGCTGCGGCATCATCGTCAACGTGACGCCGCTGGAGCCGGAGTGGGAAGGCCACGTAACGCTGGAGTTTTCCAACACCACGCCGCTGCCAGCCAAGATTTACGCCAACGAAGGCGTCGCCCAGATGTTGTTCCTTGAATCGGACGAGGTCTGCGAAACCTCCTACCGTGACCGTGGCGGCAAGTATCAGGGCCAGACCGGCGTGACCTTGCCTAAAACCTGAAGTAGCCGAAGACCTGATTGGGCTAAAGAACTGATTTGCCCACGGTCTGGGCTGGTGCCGGTCGGCGGCTGTTATAAGCCGCCGATTGAGCCGGGCCCGAGCTGCCCCCTATAATCCCCTCCCTTTTTCGTTGTTTTGCCCAATAAAGAGCACAGGAACATGCCTGTTGTACGTCTTCCCGATGGTAGTGAGCGCCGGTTTGATTCGCCGGTCACGGTTATGCAGGTTGCCGAGAGCATCGGCGCCGGCCTCGCCAAGGCCGCGTTGGCCGGCAAGGTCAACGGCCGTGAGGTCGATACCAGCTACACCATTACCGAAGACTGCGAGCTGGCCATCATCACCGACAAGAGCCCGGAAGGCCTTGAGGTGATCCGGCACTCGACCGCGCACTTGCTGGCGCAGGCGGTCAAGCAGCTGTTCCCGGAAGTGCAGGTCACTATCGGCCCAGTGATCGAGGACGGCTTTTATTACGACTTCGCCAGCCCGAAGCCGTTCACGCCCGAAGATCTGGAGAAGATCGAGAAGCGCATGGCCGAGCTGGCCGCGAAGGAAATCCCGGTGTCGCGCCGGCTGTTGCCGCGTGACGAGGCGGTCGAGTACTTCAAATCGCTCGGCGAGCATTACAAGGCCGAGATCATTGCCTCGATCCCGAGCAACGAAGACATTTCGCTGTACCGTCAGGGCGATTTCGAAGATCTCTGCCGCGGTCCGCACGTGCCGAATACCGGCAAATTGAAAGTGTTCAAGCTGATGCGGGTGTCCGGCGCCTACTGGCGTGGCGACACCAAAAACCAGCAGTTGCAGCGGGTTTACGGCACGGCTTGGGCCAACAAGAAAGATCTGGAAACTTACCTGCACCGGCTGGAAGAAGCCGAGAAGCGCGATCACCGGAAAATCGGCAAGGCGCTGGACCTCTTCCACCTGCAGGAAGAAGGCCCAGGCATGGTGTTCTGGCACAACAACGGCTGGATCATCTACAAGGAAATCGAGAACTACATTCGCAACCGGCTGCGCAAGGCCGACTATCAGGAAGTGCGCACGCCGCAGGTCATCGACCTCAGTTTGTGGGAGCGCTCGGGCCATTGGGGCAAGTACTCGCCGAACATGTTCACCACCGAATCGGAGAACCGCAAGTACGCCATCAAGCCGATGAACTGCCCGTGTCACGTGCAGATTTTCAACACCACGCTGCACAGCTACCGCGATCTGCCGCTGCGCATGGCCGAGTTCGGTTCCTGTCACCGCAACGAGCCGTCCGGTGCGCTGCACGGCATCATGCGGGTGCGCGGCTTTACCCAGGACGACGCCCACATTTTCTGTACCGAAGAGCAGATGCGCGACGAGATCATCTCGTTCGTCGACCTGCTGTACTCGGTCTATGAGGACTTTGGCTTCACCGACGTCATCATCAAGCTGTCGACCCGGCCGGAAAACCGGATTGGCTCCGATGCCATGTGGGATCGCGCCGAGGGCGCACTGGCCGATGCGCTCAAGGCCAAAAATCTGGCATTCGAGTACCAACCGGGCGAGGGCGCCTTCTACGGGCCGAAGATCGAGTTCACCCTGCGCGACAGCCTTGGTCGTAACTGGCAATGCGGTACCATGCAGGTCGACTACAACATGCCGGAACGTCTGGGCGCCGAATATATCGACGAAAGCAGCACCAAACGCACCCCGGTCATGCTGCACCGGGCCATCTTGGGCTCGCTGGAGCGGTTCATCGGCATGCTCATCGAGCACCATGCCGGGCTGTTCCCGACCTGGTTGGCACCCCAGCAGGTGGCGGTCCTGAGCATCACCGACCGCCAGCATGAGTACGTCGCCGGTCTGGCCAAAGCCTTGAACAATCAGGGCTTCCGGGCCAATTCCGACTTGAGAAACGAGAAGATCAGCTATAAGATCCGCGAGCACACGCTTAGCCGTGTGCCATATCTGCTGGTCGTCGGCGATCGTGAGGTCGAGACGAATACAGTGGCCGTGCGTAGGCGCGATGGTAAAGACCTCGGTGTGATGACGGTTTCCGCCTTCACCGAATTGCTTGCCAGTGACGTGTCCTCGCGCGGCCGTTCTATTTTGGAGGAATGAGCAATAAAACCACCAATCAGGACGGGACCCAAGCCGCCGCCAAGGCCGCGGATCTCCCGTGAAGCGCGCACCAATCCCCAACGGGAAAACCGGATCAACGAAGAAATCACCGCGCGTGAAGTGCGTTTGATCGGTGACGATGCGCAACAGATGGGTGTAGTAGCCATTCGCGATGCGTTGGCTGCAGCAGAAGAAGCGGGTCTGGATCTGGTCGAGATTTCGCCGGATGCGGTGCCGCCAGTCTGCAAAATCATGGATTACGGCAAGTACTTGTACACCAAGTCCAAGCAACAAGCCGAAGCCAAGAAGAAACAGGTCCAGATTCAGGTCAAGGAAGTCAAATTCCGCCCGGGTACGGATGTTGGTGATTACCAGGTCAAGCTGCGTAACATCCTGCGATTCTTCGAGGAAGGTGACAAAGCCAAGATCACGGTTCGCTTCCGCGGCCGCGAAATGGCCCACCAGGAACTCGGCATGCAGATGCTGGAGCGCCTGCAGGTGGATGTGGCAGAACATGCAATTGTCGAATTTGCCCCGAGAATGGAAGGCAAAATGATGACCATGATTCTGGCGCCGAAGAAAAAGACGAAGTAATTCGGGTTCCACCAAACGAGCCCGGTTCGCGAACCGGGCTTTGTTTTGTGTAAGGCGGTCGAGGTTGCTCCTGGCAACATTCGACACTTGCTACGGCGACGTAGGGCGGATCAAGCGTAACGGATCCGCCATTACCGAACCGATGTAAACAAATTCGCGATGAACGCCTTGGCGTTATTGCAAACCCAATTCCCGGCAACGGGAATACCAGTCCGAATCTGGCGTCAACTACGGCGTGGTGCCGTGGCCAGACCGGATAATCAGGAGCAGTAAAATGCCCAAGATGAAGACCCACCGGGGCGCTGCCAAGCGCTTCAAGAAAACGGGTTCAGGTGGCTACAAGCATAAGCAAGCGGGTATGCGTCACCTGTCCACGCACAAGAGCGGCAAAACCGTTCGTCAACTGCGTGGTTTGAAGATGGTGTCCGAGCAGGACGCGCCAGAAATGAAGCGTTTGCTTCCGTACGCGTAAGGAGTTAAGTCATGGCACGAGTAAAACGTGGTGTGACCGCTCGCGCGCGTCACAAGAAGATTCTGAAGCTGGCCAAGGGTTACTACGGTGCCCGTTCGCGTACCTATCGCGTAGCCAAGCAAGCGGTCATCAAAGCGGCTCAGTACGCTTACCGTGACCGTCGTCAGAAAAAACGTCAATTCCGCGCTCTGTGGATCGTCCGTATCAACGCCGCGTCGCGTGAGTGCGGTACGACCTACAGCCGTCTGATTGATGGTTTGAAGAAAGCCAATATCGCTATGGACCGCCGTGTACTGGCTGACCTGGCGATGTTTGACAAGGTTGCGTTTGCTGCTCTGGCCGAAAAAGCCAAAGCTGCCCGCGCCGCCTGAGACTGACCCGAAGCGTTTTGCTTCTGCGGTTCAGTGGCAACCATTTGGTTTGCCGTCTGCAAGACAAAACAGGGGAAGGGCGCAAGCTCTTCCCCTTTTTGCTTGGTTCAGCAAAACAGGCAACATGATTATTGGCATCCGTGGTGCGCGTTTTGCCATGATGTAGGGCTTTTGCTCTCCGTGAGCGAAGGCCATGTGGGTGTTGAGAGGCTCTCGACAATGCCCCCCTGGCGCTCCCCTCGCAGGGGGGGAATAGCGCGCTTATCTCGGTGGGAGAGAATTTCTCCTCCCCTTGTGAAGGCAGAGGCCGGGAGGGGGTAGTTGCCGCTCGAGCCTCGTAGTTTGATTAAGCGATCGCTAACGCGATCCAACTCAATTTTTCTGTAGGAGCGAGCTTGCTCGCGAAAGCAGTTATGTGTCGAATTGCAATCGCGAGCAAGCTCGCTCCTACAACAATAATTTGAACAACCAACCCAAGGGGTTGCTATGGAACTGGAACAAATACTGGTGCAAGGTCAGGCCGCCATTGCCGCGGTCACCGACTTGCCGACACTCGAGCAGGTCAAGGCGCAATTCCTGGGCAAGAACGGTTCGCTGACGGCGGCGTTCAAACAAATGGGTGCGCTGTCGCCAGACGAGAAAAAAGCCTTTGGCGCCAAGATCAACGTGGTCAAAACCGGCATCGAAACGGCGCTCGAAGCCAAGCGCACCGAAATCACCGAAAAAGCGATTGCTGAAAAGCTGGCGCGTGAAACCGTCGACGTGACCTTGCCGGGCCGGCGCAATCACCAAGGTGGTTTGCATCCGGTTACCCGTACGATGCGCCGCATCGAAGGCTACTTCTCGCAAATCGGCTTTGCCGTAGCCGAAGGCCCGGAAGTGGAAGATGACTGGCACAACTTCGGCGCGCTGAACATTCCGGATCATCACCCGGCGCGGGCGATGCACGACACGTTTTATTTCGATGCGACCCGCCTGCTGCGCACGCACACCTCGCCTGTTCAGGTGCGGGTCATGGAAAGCCAACAACCGCCGATCCGCATCATTGCGCCGGGCCGCGTTTACCGCTGCGATTACGACGTGACCCACTCGCCGATGTTCCATCAGGTCGAAGGCCTGCTGATCGACGAGAACACCACGTTTCAGGATTTGCGCGGCATTCTCGATGAGTTCCTGCGCAATTTCTTTGAAGCGGATCTGCCGACTCGGTTCCGGCCATCGTATTTCCCGTTCACCGAGCCAAGCGCGGAAGTGGATATCGGCTGCGTGATGTGCAACGCCAAAGGCTGCCGCGTCTGCAAGCAAACCGGCTGGCTGGAAATTCTCGGCTGCGGCATGGTGCACCCGAACGTGTTGAAAGCCTGTGGCATCGACAGCGAGCGTTACACCGGTTTTGCGTTTGGCATGGGCGTCGAGCGGCTGACCATGCTGCGTTACGGCGTCAATGATCTGCGCTTGTTCTTCGAGAACGATTTGCGGTTTTTGAAGCAGTTTGCCTGATCGAATTCCACCCGCTGAACTGGCAGGCAAGTCATTGATGTGTTTTCTCCCTCCCCCTTTGACGGGGGAGGGCCGGGGAGAGGGTGAACCTCCCGTCCGCGCCGTAGCCAACTACTGACGCGAGCTGAAAGATCACCCTCTCCTCAATCCTCCCCCATCAAGGGGGAGGATGTTTTCATATGAGTAGCCTGCTTTGTGCAGGACTCAACAAAATTCTGGATTCCCGCCTGCGCGGGAATGACAGTGAAAGGAAACGACACATGAAAATCTCCGAACGCTGGTTGCGTGAGATGGTGAACCCGGCGGTCAGCCGTGATGAACTGATCAAGCAGCTGACCATGGCCGGTCTGGAAATCGAAGGCGTGGAAGTACTGAATGCCGGCATCGACCATATCGTCGTCGGTGAAGTACTGACGGCTGAGCAGCACCCGAACGCGGACAAGCTGCGCGTTGCCACCGTCAATGTCGGCAAGGAAACCTTGCAGATCGTTTGCGGTGCCGCCAACTGCCGGCCCGGCATCAAGATCCCGGCGGCGTTGGTCGGTGCCAAATTGCCCGGCGGCATGGAAATCAAAAACGCGAAACTGCGCGGCGTCGATTCCAGCGGCATGCTCTGTTCGGCGAAAGAGCTGGGCTTGGCCGAAGAGTCGAGTGGCCTGCTGGAGCTGCCGCTCGATGCGCCGGTCGGCACTCCGATTGTCGATTACCTGCAACTCGATGATGCGGTGTTGGAAGTCAACCTGACGCCAAACCGTGGTGACTGCCTCGGCGCGCGCGGTATAGCCCGGGAAGTGGCGGTGCTGAATCAGCTGCCGTTCAATCCGCCGGCGATGGCTGAAGTGCCGGCGACGATTACCGACAAGCCTTCGATTGAATTGCTGGCGCCGGAAGCCTGCCCGCGTTACTGCGGCCGCATCATCAAGGGCCTGAACACCAAGGCCGCGACACCGCTGTGGATGCAGGAAAAGCTGCGTCGTTCTGGCGTGCGTTCTATCAGCCTCGCGGTCGACGTCACGAACTATGTGATGCTCGAACTCGGTCACCCGATGCACGCGTTTGATTTGAAAGAAATCAAGGGCGGCATCCGCGTGCGCATGGCTGTGGCTGGTGAAAAGCTGACGCTGCTGGATGGCCGCGAAGTAGAGCTGACGCCCGATACCCTGCTGATTGCCGATCACGAACGGCCCATCGCTCTCGGCGGCATCATGGGCGGCGAGCATTCCGGCATCGCCGATGGCAGCAGCGATGTGTTACTGGAAAGCGCTTACTTCAATCCCATCGCCATCGCTGGCCGCGCCCGCAAATACGGCCTGCACACTGATGCCTCGCACCGTTATGAGCGCGGTGTTGACCCGACCCTGCAACGCGTTGCCATCGAGCGCGCCACGCAACTCTTGCTGGAACTCGGCGGCGGCCAGGCCGGTCCGGTGGTCGACGCCAAGAGCGACGCTTATTTGCCGAAGCCGGCGACGATTCATTTGCGCCGAGCCCGCATCGCTCGCCTGCTTGGCTTCACGCTGCCGGATGCGCAAGTCGAAGGCATTCTGACGCGCCTCGGTTTGCAACTCAGCAATGTCGCTGACGGCTGGCACTGCGTCGCGCCGCTGCACCGCTTTGACATCAGCATTGAAGCCGATCTGATCGAAGAACTCGTGCGCGTGCACGGCTACGACAAACTCGAAGCGCGGGTACCGCACGCTGACTCGAAAATGGTCCGCATGCCGGAACACCGCGTGCTGGAAAATCGCCTGCGCGATCTGCTGGCCGACCGCGGTTATCAAGAAGTGGTCACCTACACCTTCGTCGAACCGAAATTGATGAAGACGCTGGAGCCGCGGCTGGAACCGCTGGCGCTGCTGAACCCGATCACGCCCGAGCTGGCGGTGATGCGGACCAACCTCTGGGCCGGCCTCGTCAACGCGGCGCGCTACAACCTCAACCGTCAGATCAGCCGCCTGGCGCTGTTCGAAATGGGCCTGCGGTTTGTCCCGCAAGCTGGCGGTGAGTTGAATCAGGAAAAAGTGATCGCGGGTCTGGTGACCGGTGCGCGCGAGCCGCTGCAGTGGAACCATGGGTCTGGTTCAGGAAAACAAGATTCGTTCGATTTCTATGACCTGAAAGGCGATATCGAAGCGCTGCTGGCCATGGGCGGCGAGCGTAAGGTCGAGTTCCGGGTCGGCAGTCATCCGGCCCTGCATCCGGGCCAGACCGCCGAGGTGGTGGTCGATGGCAAGGCCATCGGCCTGCTTGGCGCGCTGCACCCCGAGAAGGTCAAGGAGCTGGATCTGCCGACCGATGTGTTCGTGTTCGAACTGGCACTTGTGTCACTGTCTGAGGGCGTGGTGCCGCGTTACCGTGAGCTGTCGCGCTTCCCGGGCGTTGGTCGTGACCTGGCTTTGGTGGTCGATGAAAGTCTGCCCGTCGAGGCCTTGTTGCAAGTCGTTCGCGACCAGGCCGGCGAAAGCCTGGAAGAGCTCAGGGTGTTTGACATCTATCGCGGCAAAGGTATTGATTTGGGTAGAAAATCTGTTGCCGTGGGCTTGATCTTCCGGCACCCATCGCGCACTCTTACTGACTCAGATGTCGCTACCCTGATGGATGCCATCCTGGCAGGCCTGAAAGCGCAGTGCGGCGCCCAGTTGCGCGAATAAGCGCCGTTGCACAAGTAAGTACAAGAGAGCCCAGCCTCATGGCACTGACCAAGGCAGAGATGGCCGAGCGGTTGTATGAAGAGCTCGGCCTGAACAAGCGGGAAGCCAAGGAGCTCGTCGAAGCCTTCTTCGAAGAGCTGCGAGGGGCGCTTGAGCGCGGTGAGCAGGTCAAACTCTCCGGCTTCGGCAACTTTGAATTGCGCGACAAGAACCAGCGGCCGGGGCGTAACCCCAAGACTGGTCGGGAAATCCCGATCAGCGCCCGCCGGGTGGTCACTTTCCGGCCGGGCCAAAAGCTCAAGGCCCGAGTAGAAGCGTATGCTGGAAGCGAGCAACAATAACGAATTCCTGCCCATCCCGGCCAAGCGCTACTTCACCATCGGTGAGGTCGCTGAGCTGTGCCTGGTCAAGCCGCACGTGCTCCGCTACTGGGAGCAGGAATTCCCCCAGCTGTCACCGGTCAAGCGCCGCGGCAACCGCCGTTATTACCAGCGCGAAGACGTCGTGCTCATCCGGCAAATCCGTTCGCTGCTCTACGAGCAGGGCTACACCATCGGCGGTGCCCGCCAGCAACTGACCAATGAAAAAGCCGGCGACGACAAACCCGAAGCTGACACCATCCAGCGGGTGATCGAAGATCTCGAACAGTTGCTGATCATCCTGAAGAAATAACACTTTTGATCCCCCTCCTTCCCAAGGAGGGGCTAGGGGTGGTTGCGGAGGTCGAAGCCGCGGTCATCGATTCATCCCGAATTGCTCACAAAACCACCGATCTTCCCACGCTCACCGCCGTACTTCCAATCCATCCCAATCCCAAGCTGACCAACCCCAACAAATCCGCTATCATGCGCGTCCGCTTTTGCGCCCTCCGGGCGTAACGGCGATTCGGGGTGTAGCGCAGCCTGGTAGCGCACTTGCATGGGGTGCAAGTGGTCGTGGGTTCGAATCCCGCCACCCCGACCAACTCCAACAAAAGCCGACGTCACTGTCGGCTTTTGCTTTTTCTGCGCCAGCCATTCGGTATTGCTGGGCAGTTCACCGCGGTGTTCTGCGCTACATTAGTCTCCATGCACTGCGCAAATGTTGGCGCTGTCTGTGGGCAGCAGGTGAGGTTTGGCGTTGAGTCGGCTTGCGATCGTATTGCTGGTTTTACTGTCTCCGATGGTTGCTGGGGCGGCCGAGAAGGAATCGTGCGGGGCGCCGCTGCGGGTGATTCGCAATCATGATTCCGTGCCGGACGAGGACGATCTGTTTTTGATGCGGGTAGCAGACAAGGCGCGTTGCCAGATTGAGGTCATCCTGTCCAATCATCGGGTGACGTTGCCGCGACGGATGGAGATGCTGCGCAACGGCGAGATTGATCTTGTGATCGGTGCGAGCAAGGTGCCTGAGCGGGAAGCGTTCGGCTATTTTTCCTTGCCGTACCGGACGGAGCGAATCCGGGTTTGGGCGCGGGTGGCGGACAAGACGCGGGTACAGGGTAAAACCGCACCGCAATTGATCGACGAGGGCTGGCGGTTGATTGGCCCGGGTCAAGGCTGGTTTGGCACGTATTACGAAGGACTGCAGAAACAGCCGAACAAGGTGATCGAATTCAAGCAGTTCAGTCAGGGCGTACGCTTGCTGGTCGGCAAGCGCGGCGATTTGCTATTGGGTGATGAAGTGTGGCCGTCACGGCTGGAGGCGGCGGACCAGCAGGCGCTGTATCAGTTGCCGGATTTGTTGCATGAAGACCCGGTTTACATCCTGTATTCGCGCAAGACCGTTGATGAGTCCGTGGTGGCACGGATGGATGTCGCCATCAAGGCCTTGGGCATTATGCCAGCAACGTCAATAGAACCTTGAATCGAACTGTATTGATCCAAGTACATTAAATTAGCGCCCTCCCGCTCAAAACTCATTTCAAGCAACGCCTGCTTGTACGTCCCACCACTTGGTTATTGCTGTCAAAGAAAGCCGTACATTTTGCACTGTCCTGTCCTGTCCTGTCCTGTCCCGACCTGACCTGACCTGACCTGACCTGACCTGACCTGACCTGCCCCGCTCAGCGAGTCGCAACCTGCACCGGACTCGATTCGTTCTGCCGTATCAGCAAGCTCACCCGCCGGTTTTGTGCGCGACCAGCCTCGTCGGCGTTGCTGGCGACGGGGGCAGTATCGGCGACACTGACGGCACGCAGACGGGCGCCGGGAATGCCATGGTCGGCGAAGAATTGCAGCACGTTCGTGGCGCGCGCAGCGGCGAGCTCCCAATTGGAGTGAAAGCGCGGCGTGTCGATGGGTTGATTGTCGGTGTGGCCTTCGATGTAAATGGTGCCGTGCGTTTTGCCAAGCAGTGGCACCAGCCGGTTCAGCAAGGACTGGCCCTCCGGCAACAGTTCGGCGGCGGCGCTGGTGAACAGTACCCGATCGCGAATTTGCAGTTCGGTGTAATCATCATGGGCCTTGATGGCGATTTGATCCCCCCAATTCTGTTCAGCCAACAACCGGGTCAGGGATTCCGGCAGGCTTTCCGATGAGCTGGTTGGCCGCGTTGCCGGCAACACGGCGATGGCGGCATCGGTGGCGGGCGCAGTCAGCGCGCTGATTTGTTCAGTAAGCGCGCTGACGGATTGCTGGCTTTGTTGCAGCTCCTTTTTCTGCTGCTGGTTCTCGGCGACTTGCTGTTCCAGTTTCAGTTGCGCCAATACGGTCAGCACGATGAACAGCGTGGCGATCAGCGCGAACACATCCAGATAGGACAGCACCCAGTTTTCTTCCGGCTCTTCGCTGTGCTCGATGGCATAGAGCTGGTGCAGGGCGGAGAGGTGGGCGAATTTATGACCATCGTTCATGTTGGTGTGCTCATTTCGAAATCAATTCGGGCTGGGCGTGCAAAACAAACGTTCAGCTCACTGATGTCGGTTAAGGCGGGTGATTCGACACGGAAATCACCCCCTTCCGGCCTCCCCCTTCGCAGGGGGCGTCAGTGTTAAATCAAAGCGCCCGCTTGTCGGGTGCGAACGCGGTTGGCGGGAGCCTCATTGAAATCCGGTTCGTCAGCTTCCAGCGGCGGTGCATCGAGTTCGTTGTCGTAGTGATAGATAAACGATTGCAAAGTTTCGCGCAGCACGGCCGGGCTGCGCCGTTGCGACAGCAGCGAAATGCCTTCCATCACCATGGTCATCAGCATCACCCTCTGTTCGGTGTGCCGCTCCAGTTTGATTGCGACCGGTTTGAACACCAGATTGGCGAGCAGCAAACCATAGAACGTGGTGATCAGGGCCAGCGCCATGTTGGCGCCGATCTCCATCAGATTGCGGTCAGCCATGATCTGCAGCATGTTGATAAGGCCCAGCAGCGTGCCGACCATGCCGAACGCTGGCGCGAATGCGGCCATCGAGCGAAAAATCTGCGCCTCGGCGCGCTCTTTGGCTTTTAGGCGGGCGATACGCCATTGCAGCAGCGTCATCACATCTTCCGGCGGGGCCTTGTCGAGCAGCAGTTGCACGCCGGTGCGCAGGAAGCCGTTGCGGCTGTGCTGCAAACGGTTTTCCACTTCGCGGGCATCGCCACGGTTCCAGTGCTTGGCCATTTCGACCAGTTCGTCGATGGCGCGCCCGGGCGCGAGTTTTTCTTCGTGCATGGCCCGACGCAGCGACAGCAGCACGCGGCGCACTTCCGCCATTGGGTAGGAAACCAGAGTGGCAGCGATAGTGCCGCCGATTACCACCAGCAAGCTGGCGCCGTCGAAATAGGCGCGGGCATCGTGCGCGGTCAGCGCAATGACCAGCCCGATCAGAATCAGGCCGAGGCCGAATCCGAGCAGAGTCGACAAATTCATGCGGTTCTCCCTGTCTGGCGCGACGGCTCGACTGCGCGGTGTAGCAATGACGGCGGCCGTTCAAGCGTGATGGCGAAACGGCTGCTGTTGCCAATCCAGTGACGGACACGTGCCGGCAACTCCCTGCGCCGCACACGGGGCTGACAGGGTATCGGCCGCGCCGAGCAAAACTGTTGTCCAGCGGTCGGCGGGCGTTGCTACTGGAGCAATAACGGGACCAGCTCGCACTTGGCGCGTTCATGCCGTTAAGGCATTGATTTGGTTTGACTCCTGCGCTGACGCGGCGACCGTACCGGCAAGCTTTTGCCGACCGGCAAGCCGTTTGCGTGGAACTCAGGCCAGCCCGTTGCCGCGATAATTGGTACGAAGGCGAAGGATTTGACCGGGAATATGATCCGGATCAGCCCCGGAATCGCCGGCATTGCCTACAGTCAACGTCAGAGTCGTCCTCTTTGGAGTTGCTGCCATGCCAGATCGCAATCAGCGCATCGAATACCTGATCAAACGCCGTGACGAATTGCAAAAGCGTATCGCGGCCATCAAGGCCGATTACAGCAAGGGCTTGTCGGCCGATTTTGGTGAGCAGGCCATTGAATTGGAGAATGCCGAGGTGCAGGCCGAGATCACCCGGGTCGCGGTTGAAGAGCTGGACAAAATCGAGCGTGAACTGAGCCAGCTGGGGGTGGCGTGAGGGCCGCGCAGCGACTCTGGGTGGCGCAAGCGATCGAGCGCATCGAGGCGGACTTTCAACGCTCCGCCGATACCCATTTGATCCCGCTGCCGTTGCCCGGTTTTCCCAGCATTGATTTGTACTTCAAGGACGAATCGACTCATCCGAGTGGTTCATTGAAGCATCGGCTGGCGCGGTCGCTGCTGCTGTTTGGTTTGTGCAACGGCGACATCCACGCCGACACCACCTTGGTTGAAGCCTCTAGCGGCAACACCGCCGTTTCGGAGGCGTATTTTGCCCGGCTGTTGGGTTTGCCGTTTGTCGCGGTGATGCCGCGAACCACCTCGCCCGAAAAAGTGCGGGCGATTCATTTCTATGGTGGCAGCTGTCATTTTGTCGAGTCGCCGGCGCAGGTCTATGCCGACGCCACCCGCATTGCCAGCGAGCGCAAAGGCCACTATCTGGATCAATTCAGCAACGCCGAACGGGTGACCGATTGGCGCAGCAACAACAATATCGCCGAAGCCATTTTTCAGCAGATGCAGCGCGAGCCGCACCCGTTGCCGCGCTGGCTGGTGTGCAGTGCCGGCACGGGAGGTACCTCCGCCACGCTCGGTCGCTACCTGCGTTACCGCCGGCACGACACCGAACTTTGCGTCGCCGATCCGGAGCACTCGGTGTTTTATGCGTGCTGGCAGCAGCAACGCCGCACGCTGACCTGCACCGAACCTTCACGCATCGAGGGCATTGGTCGGCCGCGCTGTGAGCCTTCGTTTATGCCGCAGCTCATCGACCACATGGTGAAAGTGCCGGACGCTGCCAGCGTCGCGGCGGTGCGTGAGCTGGAGCGGCTGCTGGATCGGCGCGTCGGTGGCTCGACCGGCACCCAATTCATTGCTGCACTGGAGCTGATGCAGCAGATGCGCGCACGCGGCGAAACCGGCTCGGTAGTGACGCTGATCTGCGACAGCGGCGAGCGCTACGCGCATACGCTGTTCAACGATGACTGGGTGCACCAGCAAGCATTTGATTTGCCGCATTGGTGCCAGCGCATTGGTCAGTTGCTGGCGGGCGATGCGGCGCCGTTGTTGGCGCCGAGAGGTGATTAGCAATGTAGCCAGGGCTTTACGCGTTACAGATCGGGTTGTGTATTGCTCCCCTCCTTGTCAAGGAGGGGCTGGGGGTGGTTCAACTCAGCGCACTTGGCGGTCCGTTGTACGACCCGATTAGTTCATGTCCGCAAAGTGTCCAATGCTCCCAGTACTCGGACATCATTTGCGATCTTCACTCAACCACCCCTAACCCCGCCCAGCCAATCCCAGAGGGCTTGGCGCTTCGCAGGCGCTCAGTGCATCTGCACTGAGCTTCACCCTGCTTCGCCCTTGACAAGGAGGGGGATCAGACAGGCAATCATTACACTGTTTTTGTTTGAGTTGCCGCTTCAGCCCAACACTGCACTCGCCATGCCGTAATACAGCGGTATGCCAATCAGGATATTGAACGGAAAGGTCACGCCGAGTGACATGCCAAGAAACACCGCCGGGCTCGCTTCCGGAATCGCATCGCGCACGACTGCCGGCACCACGATGTAGGAAGCGCTGGCAGCGAGCACGGCGAGCAGGGTGGCATCGCCGATGCTCATGCCGGTCGCCCAGGCAAAACCAATCGCGAGCAGCGCGTGCAGCATGGGCGCGACAACCGCGTAAATCAGCAGCCATGGTGATTGTTTGCGCGCGTTCGGCAGGTGCTGCGCTACTTGCCAGCCCATGTCGAGCAGGAAAATCGCCAGCAGGCCTTTGAACAACCATTTGATCAGCGGCAGCAGCGGTTCGGCGCCAGTCGGGCCAACCACGAAACCAATCACCAGGCTGCCGAGCAGAATCACCTGACCGCCATCGGTCAGGCATTCGCGCAACATGCCGAGTGGCGTATGCGCATGCGCGGCACTCGCTTCACTGTGGCCGAGCTGGTGCCGCGTCCGGGTTGCCAGCCACAGACCCATGATCACCGCCGGGGTTTCCATCACCACCAACGCCACCGTCATGTGACCGCCGAACGGTACGCCGGCATAGCCGAGGAATTGGTTGGCGGTGATGAAGGTCACTGCGCTCACCGAGCCATAGGTCGCGGCAAGTGCAGCCGCGTTGTACGGGTCGGTCAGACGCTTGACGATCTGGTGCGCGAGCAGGGGAATGGCAAAGGCCAGCAGCATGGCGCCGGCCAGCGTCACCAGCACCGGCTTGCTGAGCCCGGCCTCGGCGAGCGCAATGCCGCCTTTCAGGCCGATGGCCATCAGCAGGTAGATGGACAGGAAGCGGACGATGGCCGAGGGCACGTCCAGTTTCGAACCGACCACCCCGGCCAACAGGCCGAGGACAAAGAACAGAATGACGGGGTCGAGCAGGGCAGACATGACGGTCTCCGTTGACGGGGCAAACGGGGCGGCATGGTACGGACGCGGTCAAATAAGTAAAAATCGATTATTCTTATTTAATCAATAGTGAATAGGTTATGGATAAGCGATGAGCCTGCATGTGACCCTGCGCCAACTGGAGCTGTTCAAGGCGGTGGCCGAATACGGCGGCATCAGCGAGGCGGCGCGCAGGCTGCACGTGACCCAGCCGACGGTGTCGATGCAATTGAAGGCGCTGGCCGACAGCATCGGCGAGCCGCTGTTCGACAACCGTGGCCGCAAGCTGGTGCTGACGCCGGCCGGAAACGTACTGCAGCGGGCGGCGGTCGACATGTTCCAGCGCTGGGAAGCCGTGCAGGCCGAGCTCGCCGATTTGCGCGGTCTGCGTCAGGGCCGGCTCCGTGTCGCGATTGTCAGCACCGCCAAATACTTTTTGCCGCGCTGGCTCGGCAGCTTTTGTCAGGCCTACCCGGGCGTTGAGATTGCGCTGGAAGTGGCCAACCGCGACCGCATTCTCCAGCGACTCGGCGAGCAGCTTGATGATGTCTACATCATGAGTGCGCCACCGCAGAACATGCCGATCGAACAGACGCCGATTCTCGACAATCCGCTGGACCTGATTGCGCCAACCGGCCATGCCCTGGCGGGTCGGCAATTGCTGCTGGGCGCGCTGCAGGATGAACCGTTCATTTTGCGCGAGCCCGGTTCCGGCACCCGTATCGCCTGTGATCAGTTTTTTGCCGGCCATGATTTTGCCCCGCGCATCCGCATGGAGCTCGGCAGCAACGAAGCGATCAAGCAGGCCGTTGCGGGCGGGCTCGGGCTTGGCATCGTCTCGCGTCATGCGCTTGCCGCGGCCGATGCCGACGGTCTGGTACGCCTGCCGGTAATCGGCTTTCCGCTGCAGACGCGCTGGCATCTGGTCCGGCACCGCAAGGCGTATCGCTCGGTGTTGGTCGATGCCTTCATGCGCCATTTGCAGACCGTGGTCGCGGACCGTGCCGAAGGTCACGGCGGGTCGGAATGACTGCTAGACTGACTTTCACGCATGGCCCATTTTGAATCCGGCTTCGACGAGACAGCATGATTTCAGCCCCGCTCCCCACCAATGAATCCGAACGACTGCGCGTCCTGCGCGAACTCAATATTCTGGATTCACTGGAAGAGCAGGCGTATGACGATCTGACCGCGATTGCCGCCCAGATCGCCGGTGTGCCCATCGCGCTGGTCAGCCTGATCGATCAGGATCGGCAATGGTTCAAATCGCATCACGGCTTGGCCGCACGGGAAACGCCGCGCGAATTTGCCTTTTGCGCCCATGTGATTCTCGGTGACCAGCCCATGGTGGTCGAGGATGCCCGCGCCGACCAACGCTTTCACGACAATCCGCTGACCACCGGCGCACCTGACGTTGTTTTCTATGCCGGGGTGCCGCTGTCACTCGATGGTGAACACAAACTCGGTACGCTCTGCGTCATACACCACGAACCGCACCAGCTGACCGCGCAGCAATTGCACAGCCTGCAGGCCTTGGCGCGTCAGGTGGAGCATTTGTTGAAGCTGCGGCAACAACTGAATCGGATGCGTGACTTCGATACGCTCCGCACCGAATTCGTCGCGATGGTCAGCCATGAACTGCGTTCGCCGCTGACCTCGGTGTGTGGGTCGCTCGCGCTACTGGCCAGTGACAACTTTGCCAAGCTGCCGCCTGCAGCGACTCAGCTGATTCAAATGGCCAATCGCAACGCCGATTTGTTGCTGCGCTTGGTCAATGACATTCTCGACCTGACCAAGATGGAAGCTGGTCATCTGACACTGTTGCGGCAATCGGTGTCGGTGTCGGCACTGGCGGAAAAGGCGTTGTCGATGGCTGCCGGTCTTGCCGAGAAATTTGCCATCAAACTGGCGCTGACCTTGTCAGAACCGGCACGGCACAGCCAGCTATGGGCCGATGAACATCGCCTGCTGCAGGTGCTCGGGAATTTGCTGTCGAATGCGGTAAAGCATGCGCGAGAGGGGTCTACCGTGACGCTGGAAGTGACCGCGCATGGCCAGCAGGTGCACTTTGCCGTACACAACGAGGGCGCCGGCATTCCGCTCGACAAGCAGGGTTTGCTGTTCCAGAAATTTCAGCAGGTTGAGGCCCTTGGCAATGCCCGGATGCCCGGCACCGGCCTGGGCCTTGTGATCAGCAAACAACTGGTGGAGTTGCATGGTGGCAGCATCGGGTTCCGTTCCGAGCTGGAAAAGACCACCACGTTCCACTTCAGCATTCCGCTGGCAGACGGCGCGGCCTGAACGGCTGCGCCGACCCCGCTGCCGCATGCAGAAAAATGCCGGTCAGTGCTTATGCTAAGCACGCACGTGGACGTGTTATTGCCAGCCTTCCACTCCGCTCATGTCGGGTAGTTGATGGGCGATACCCTTGTGACAATCAATGCAGGTTTTTTCGCCGGAGGCCAGCGCAGTCGAATGCATGCCTTGGGCGCGCGGACTCTGCCGGGTGAAATCCATGAACTGGAAGTTGTGGCAGTTGCGACACTCCAGCGAGTCATTGGTTTTCAGGCGTAACCATTCGTGCTCGGCCAGCTCCCGGCGTTTTTCCAGAAATTTTTCCCGGGTATTGATGGTGCCGAAAATCTTGCCCCAGACTTCCTTGGATGCCTGCATCTTGCGGGCGATTTTGTCAGTCCATTGGTGCGGCACGTGGCAATCCGGGCAAGTGGCCCGGACGCCGGAGCGATTGCTGTAGTGGATGGTTGATTTCAGCTCCTGAAATACGTTGTCGCGCATCTCGTGGCAGCTGGTACAGAATTTTTCGGTGTTGGTAGCTTCCAGCGCGGTGTTGAAGCCGCCCCAGAACATGATGCCGGCGACAAAGCCGCCGGCCGTCAGGAAGCCGAGGCTGTAATGCTTGCTCGGTTTGCTCAGTGTCGCCCACTGTGATTTGAACCAGACGACCGGACGCCAATTTCCCATGATCTCTCCTGAATCCGATTGATGCGCCGTGCAGTCAGCATTTGCTGCTGCAACTGCTAGCGCTGTGTTCTTGCTCTGCCGGACGGTTACTGCCCAGGTTTGGCCGCCTTTCGTTTCAGGATTTCATCGACATCTTCAAAGGTATTGACCACCAACGGCTTGGCGTCGACCTGCGCCACGTGGCACTGGCCACAGAAGTAGCGACGTGGAGAAATCTCAGCGAGGAAATTGCCGTCGCGATCCTGATAGTGGGTGACGCTGACCATCGGTGCCTGTGACTCGCCAGTGCGTACCCGGGAATGGCAGGACAGGCACTTGTTGGCGTACTGATCGACCTGATAGCCATCGATTTTGTGCGGAATGGTCGGCGGCTGCATCGAGTAGGCGCGCGGCCGTTTGATGTCCTTGTTTTCCGTGGTGTACATCGGCGCCGGTTTGCCTTCTTCATTGATTGGTACCGAGCCACGCAAGGCGTTGTAGGCGGCGTCGGCCGCCAGACTCGGTGCCGACAGGGTAAACAGCGGCAGCGCCAAAACCAGCGCCACAAAGAATTGGGTCATGACGGTTCTCCTCACACCTTGACGATCTTGATGGCGCATTTCTTGAAGTCGGTCTGTTTCGAAATGGGGTCGGTCGCGTCGAGCGTGACTTTGTTGATCAGCTGCGAGGCATCGAACCAGGGCACGAACACCAGACCTTTCGGTGGCTTGTTGCGGCCGCGGGTTTCGATGCGGGTGCGCATTTCGCCGCGCCGCGATTGCAGATTGACTTCATCGCCGCGGCGCAGCCCGAGTGCAGTCGCGTCATCCGGATGCATGAAGCAAACGGCGTTCGGAAACGCCCGGTACAGTTCCGGCACCCGTCCGGTCATCGAGCCGGAATGCCAGTGCTCGAGCACACGGCCGGTGCACAGCCAGAACGGGTATTCCTTGTCCGGCGATTCGGCAGCAGGTTCGTACGGCAATCCGATGATGTTGGCGCGACCATTCTTGTTGCCATAAAAGTGATAGCCCATGCCTTCCTTGCTGGCCTTGACATAGGGATCGCTGCCTTCGCGGAAGCGCCAGCGGGTTTCTTCGCCATTGACTACCGGCCAGCGCATGCCGCGAACTTTGTGGTAGGTATCAAAGCTCGCCAGATCGTGGCCATGGCCGCGACCAAATTCGGCGTACTCCTCGAAGATGCCTTTCTGCAGATAGAAACCAAAATGCTTGGCTTCATCATTGTCATAACCGGCTTCAACCTGCGAGGCCGGAAACTTGTCTACCTTGCCGTTGCGGAACAGCACCTCGTACAAACTCTTGCCCTTGAATTTCGGATTGGCATCGAGCAGTTCTTTCGGCCAGACCTCATCGGTCTTGAAGCGTTTGGAAAATTCAACGACTTGCCAGAGATCGGATTTGGCTTCACCCGGTGCCTTGACCAATTGATGCCAGAACTGGGTGCGCCGCTCGGCATTGCCGTAGGCGCCTTCCTTTTCCACCCACATGGCCGACGGCAAGATCAAGTCGGCAGCCTGTGCGGTGACGGTCGGATAGGCATCCGAGACCACGATGAAATTGTCCGGATTGCGATAGCCCGGATAGCCTTCCTCCATCAGGTTGGCCGCGGCCTGCATATTGTTGTTGACCTGCACCCAATACGCATTGAGCTTGCCGTCTTTCAGTGCCCGGTTCTGTGCGACCGCGTGCAGGCCGTTTTTGTCCTGGATGGTGCCGGCCGGAATCTGCCAGATTTCTTCGGTGTGTTTGCGGTGCTCGGGGTTGACGATCACCATGTCGGCCGGCAAGCGATGGGAGAATGTGCCGACTTCACGCGCGGTGCCGCAGGCGGAAGGCTGACCGGTCAGTGAAAACGGCGAGTTGCCCGGCGAAGCAATTTTGCCGACCAGCAAATGGATGTTGTAGATCATGTTGTTGGCCCAGACCCCGCGGGTGTGCTGGTTGAACCCCATGGTCCAGAACGACATCACTTTCACTTTCGGGTCGGCATACAGCTCGGCCAGCATTTTCAGTTTGTCGACCGAAACGCCGGACAGTTTGCTGACATAGTCGGCCGTGTACGGTTTGACGATTTCCTTGAACTCGTCAAAGGTCGAATCGGCCATGTCGTTGGCATTCTTGGCGTTCTTGGCTTTTTGTTCGAGCGGATGCGTTTCGCGCAGGCCGTAGCCAATGTCGGTGACGCCGCGCTTGAAGCTGCAATGCTGATCGACAAAGCGCTTGTTCACCTTGTTGTTGGTGATGATGTAGTTGGCGATGTAATTGAGGATCGCCAGATCCGTTTGCGGCACGAACACCATGCCGTTGTCGGCGAGTTCAAAGCTGCGGTGTTCGTAGGTGGACAGCACATGCACTTTCACCTGCGGATTGCTCAACCGGCGGTCGGTCACCCGGGTCCACAGAATCGGGTGCATCTCGGCCATGTTCGAGCCCCACAGCACAAATGCATCGGCCGCTTCGATATCGTCATAACAACCCATCGGTTCGTCGATGCCAAAGGTGCGCATGAAACCGCCGACCGCCGAGGCCATGCAATGGCGGGCATTGGGGTCGACGTTGTTGCTGCGAAAGCCGGCTTTGAACAGTTTGTTGGCGGCGTAACCTTCCCAGATGGTCCATTGACCGGAGCCGAACAGGCCGACGGCGCCGGGGCCTTTTTCTTTCAGCGCGGCTTTGAATTTCTGCTCCATCACATCAAAGGCTTCTGACCATGGCACCGGGGTGAATTCGCCGTTCTTGTCGTACTTGCCATTCTTTTTGCGCAGCAGCGGGGAGGTCAGGCGATCACTGCCGTACATGATTTTCGACAGGAAATAGCCTTTGATGCAGTTCAGGCCGCGGTTGACTTCCGACAGCGTGTCGGCGTGGGTGGCAACGACTTTGTTGTCCTTGGTCGCGACCATGATCGAACAGCCCGTGCCGCAGAACCGGCAGGCGGCTTTCGACCATTTCAACCGGGTGTATTCCGAGTCAGTGATCAGATTGGTGGCTTGGGCTGGTGCGCTGATGCCAGCGGCGGCGGCGGCACTGGCGGCGGCAGTGGCTTTCAGAAAATCACGGCGAGTGCTGCTCATCGTGCGGTCTCCGTTGCGATGGGGGCATGGCGTTGCGGAAGTGAGGTAGATGCGGAAATGGCGGGCAGTTCGAGTTCAGCGGGTTCGTTCAGCTCGGCCTCATCGGCGACAAAATGCGAAACCAGCGCGACATTCAACACGCCGCGCTGGTCATGCAAATGGTTCATCAGCTGGTTCAGGCCGTCATAGCTGGCGCATTCGTTGATCAGGACAAATTTGCCGCTGGCATCCTGATGACGGATGTCGGTGCCCGGCCACTGCGCCAGCAGCGCGATAAGGCTCGGCATCTGTTCCGGCAGCACGTACACGACAAAGCTGGCGATATGGCGTTCGCTATTCATCTGAGTGTCTCGTTCATGTGCGGTCTCATTCATGTGCGATCTCGTTCATGTGAGGACCGCGCTGGTACTGCGTTCAGTCGGGGTGAAATCGAGCAAGCCAATGGCATCGGCGGGGCAGATCGCGACACAGGCGCCGCAGCCATTGCACAGCTCGGCATCGAGCGCGGGTTCGGCCAGCCGGCGGGCATTGAACTGGAAACGGATGGCCTGGACCTCGCAGCTTTCGCCGCAGCTGCGGCATTCGATGCCCTGCTTGGGCAGGCAGTTGCCGCCAATCTGCATCACATGCGCGAACGGTTTTTCGCTGCGTGCTTGAAACAGTGGCTCGTGGCAAGCGTCTACACAGGCGCCACAGAAGGTACAGTCGCCGTGCCGGAAGTCGAGTACCGGAAAGCCGCCGTCGCCGCGCTGGATGATGCCGGTCGGGCAGACCGGCAGGCAGTCGCGGCAGCGGCTGCAGCCGTCGATGAACGCTGCTTCCGACAGGGTCCACGGCAGCCGTACCGGTGCGGTGTGACCAGCGGGCTGGATACCGAGCAGGCTGCGGCGATTGAAGGCAGTCATGGCGTGGCTCAGTTGGCGGGGCCGGGCGGGCCGGCAAACATCTGGAAGATCCAGATCAGAAAGCCGGTGCCGCCAACGATGGCAACCGCCAGCAGCGGCGCCAGTACCACGGTCAGGAACAGGAAGACGCGCAGCTCGTGGCGACGTTCTTCACGCGGGCTTTCGGCCATGTTCGGTTGGACAGCGCCGGTTTCGGCCATGCAGACCTCCTGTCGTCGGCGGGCCGGTTGCTTGCGGATGGCCTCGGTAGGCGTCGCCGGCAATGACCCGATAAAAGATGAGGATTAAATGCAAGTTTGGGGCGACTAGTGGGTCCGACGACTGATCTGGATCAACAAAGCCATTTGCGTTCAGGTTGAAAGTTAGCCTAGTTTGTCAATGCGACCCGGTTTTCCTGGGAAAAGCGTTGTCGCGCTGCAACAGAACTCCGAGCCGGCCGACCTTCCGTCACTGCGACCTGGTCCGCCGGCCGAGACAGCACCGGCCGTTGTCGCCGACTGTCTCCAGGGTGATGCGGGAAACGGCATCGCCTCCCGGTTTGGAAAGGAGAGCTTCATGCTTCAGGATCGCTACGGGCGGCAGTTCCCGTATCTGCGGCTGTCGATTACCGACGTCTGCAATTTTCGCTGCAATTATTGTTTGCCCAACGGCTATGAGGGTGACGCCCACGCCGCGTTTTTGCGCGCCGATGAAATTCGTCGGCTGGTCACCGCGTTTGCCGAACTCGGCATGTGGAAAATCCGGCTGACCGGTGGTGAGCCGAGTGTCCGCAAGGATCTGCCGGAGCTGATCCGTACCGTGGCCAATGTGCCCGGCATCCGCCGCGTCGCGATGACCACCAACGGCTACAAGCTCAAGCAGCAGGTCAGCAGCTGGCGCGCTGCCGGCCTGGATTCGCTCAATATCAGTGTCGACTCGCTCGACCCGCGGGCGTTCGCCGCGATCACCGGTCACGACAAGCTGCAGGAGATTCTCGCGGGCATCGAGCAGGCGCTGACGCTGGATTTTTCCGCCATCAAACTCAATGCCGTGTTGCTGCGCGGTATCAATGATCAACAACTCGATCGGTTCCTGGATTGGCTGCGCACGCGACCGGTGTCCATGCGCTTTATCGAGCTGATGCAGACCGGCGACAACGCGCAGTTTTTCGACCGCCATCATGTCCCGGGCAGCGAGCTGGTACTGGCGCTGCATCAGCGTGGCTGGCAGGAGCTGCCCCGTACACGGGATGGCGGCCCGGCTCGCGAGTTTGTTCACCCTGACTATCAAGGGCAAATCGGTCTGATTGCGCCGTACAGCAAGGATTTCTGTGACAGTTGCAACCGCCTGCGGGTCACCGCGCTGGGCGATCTGCGTTTGTGTCTGTTCGGTGATGCCGGCACGTCGCTGCGTGATCTGCTGCAGCATGACGAGCAGCGCCTGCAACTGAAAACCCGCATCGAGAGCCAACTGCAATTGAAAAAAATCAGTCACTTTCTGCATGACGGCAACACCGGTGCGACGCCGCATCTGGCGTCCTGCGGCGGTTGAGGAGCGTCATCATGATGTCGTTTGCAGCGGCGCAAGCTTTGTTGCGGCAGGCCGCCACGCCGCTGACCGCGGAATCTGTCGGGCTTACGCAAGTGCTCGGCCGCATCGCGGCCAAGGCCGTGCTCAGTCGGGAGACCATACCGCCCTTTGCCAACTCGGCGATGGATGGCTTTGCGGTTTGCAGCACTGATTTGCGCGAAGCATCGGCAAGCAACGCCATCACGCTGCCAGTGCAGGGCATGACGGCGGCCGGTCAGCCGCCGGCTGTGGTCGCGAACGCGCGTGGCACGGCCTGGCGCATCATGACCGGCGCGCCGATTCCGGTTGGCTACGACGCGATCTTGCCGATCGAAACCGTGCAGCTGTCCGCCGATCAATCCCGGATAAGCGTCAACGCGGCGCCGGCTTCTGGTCAGCATGTGCGCGCACAAGGTGAAGATTTTGCGCTGACCGAGCCGGTGCTCGCCCCGGGCACTCGAATCGGTCCGGCCCACATTGCAGCGCTGGCCAGCACCGGTATCGCTGAGGTGTCGGTTGTGCGGCAACCGCGAGTGGTCCATTTTGCCACCGGCAATGAGCTGGTCGCGGACGCGAATCAGCCGCTGGCGGCCGGACAAATCCGCAATTCCAACAGTCCGTTTCTCAGTGCCGTGCTGGCGCAGCAAGGCATGCTGAGCCAGTTCGGTGGGCAGTTGCCCGATGAGGCGTCGGCAGTGCTGCGGCAGTTGCAACAGCTCTGTGCCGGCACGCCCGGTGATGGCGTCACGCCGGATATCATCCTGACTACTGGCGCGGTTTCGGCCGGTGATTTTGATTTCATTCCGCAGGTGGTTCGTGAGCTCGGTGGTGAGGTGATTTTTCACAAGATCAGCATCAAGCCGGGCAAACCGATTTTGTTTGCCAGATTGCCGAACGGTAGTCTGTTTTTTGGCCTGCCGGGCAATCCGGTGTCGACGGCGATTGGCTTCCGGTTTTTTGTCCTGCCTTTATTGCAGCACATGCAAGGCGTGCCCGAGCCAGCGCCAGTGTGGGCCGCGTTGTCGGGCGAGCTGCACAAACCGAAAGCCGATTGGCGACATTTTTTGAAAGCGCAATTGTCTGTCGATGGCGATGGCTTGCTGCGGGTACGCGCCCACAGTGGTCAAGAGTCGCACAAGATCAAGCCGCTATTGAACAGCGATGTCTGGCTGGTGCTCGATGAAGGCCGCTGCGATTTTCGCGAAGGGGTGCGAGTGCCGGTTGCCAGTTTGTTCGGTGACGCGCTGCCGTGGCGGTTGAGCTGAACTAGATGGTGTTGTCACTGGCGAGCGATTCAGCGCTGTCCTTGCACAATTCAAAATTAGTTCTGCGTGATCCAGAACCGCTACTAAAACAAGACCGGAGAATCTGCCCGCCATGCCGGTGCCAACAACAGGATTGATCCTCGCCGGTGGCCGGAGTTCACGGATGGGCCGGAACAAGGCCTTGTTGCCCTTGCCAGCGTCGCAACCTGATTCGGTAGCGAACGCTCCGACTTTGCTTGACCACATGCAAGCACTGTTGCGGCAAGCGGGCTGCATTGATGTGCTGATCAGCGGCGCCGAGGTTGGCGGCCTTGCCGATCGCGTTGCTGACGCCGGCCCGTTGGCGGGCATCGACAGTGCCTTGACGGTGCTGACTGGCGCTACAAAGTCGCCGCATACCGATCTGCAGCATACGGATCTGCAGAATAAGGATCCGCGGTATACACAGCCACAGCAATTGCTGGTCGTCCCGGTCGATATGCCGGCACTGTCGCCACGCTTGCTGCAGGAGTTGTGCGTGGCCGCAGCCGGGCGCTGCGCGTTGCATTACGAAGACTGGTTGTTGCCCTTTGTGTTGCCGCTCAGTGCATCGTTTTCAGAGACTTTGCCGGCAACGGTGGCCGCGATGCTGCGGACCGAGAGCAACCGATCCATTCGCGCACTGTTGCAGCAGCTGGGCGCGCAGACCTTGCCGGTACCGGCGAACGCAGCCGCGCAATTTTACAATCTCAATACCCCACAGGAATGGCAGCAGTGGTGCGCCGATGCTGCCGGAGTCAGATCATGAAAAGCCATGCCACCGAGTTGTTGCCGTTGCAAATTGCTGTGCTGACCGTATCGGATTCGCGCCAGTTGGCTGACGACCGTGCCGGTGACTATCTGCAGAACCAGTTGCTGGCGGCCGGCCACGTGTTGGCGGCGCGAACCTTGCTGCCGGACAACAAGTATCAGCTGCGGGCGCAAGTCGCCACGTGGATTGCCGACAGCAAAACCCAGGTCGTGTTGATCAATGGCGGCACGGGCCTGCGCACCGATGGCGACAGCTCGACCGCTGCGATTCAGCCATTGCTCGACAAGATGGTCGATGGTTTTGGCGAGCAATTCCGGGCGCTGTCGTTTGCCGACATTGGCAGCAGCGCCATGCAGTCGGGAGCGTTTGCCGGTGTTGCCAATGGCACGGTCGTCTTTTGCATGCCGGGATCGCCATCCGCCTGCGCCCTGGCCTGGACGCAATTGATCGCGCCACAACTGGATGCCCGCACCCGGCCGTGCAGTTTTGCTGCCGCGCTGAAGGGCAATAGTGGCCGCTGCGCGTCAGTTTCTGGCTGAACTGGTAATTCTGCACTTGCTTTTTTGATGCAGGCCAGCATCTGGCCCTTGACGCTTGCGCCGGGGCTGTTATGTTGGCTGTGAAAACCTGATGGCCACGGAAGCAATCGGGATGAAAGCAGGTTGGCAGATGGCGAGGATGCGTAACGCTGGTGCCGACCCACTTCGGGGGATAGTGGGGTGAGTAGCAATCGCAATGCAGATGGCCTGCTGTCGCGGATAAAGCCGATGCTGGCCATGGTGCTGGCACTGGTGGCCACCGCGTCGGTATCAGCCGATGATCAGGTCAATACCAATACGCTGGCCTCGGGGGCCGAGGTCGTACTGAACGGCGTCGGAGAAGCCCGCGAGCTGACCGGCAGCCTTTATCTCGGTGCGCTGTATCTGGAGCACCGCAGCAACAATCCGGAGGTGGTGGCCACCTCGATCTGGAGCAAGCGCATCGCCATGCGCATCAGCGCCGAGAAATTGTATGGGCGGCGGCTGGGGCAATTGTGGCGCGAACGCATTGCCATCAATTCGGACCGTAAACTGGTCACTGATCTCGGCAAGGAGATCATGCAGTTTGTTGATGCCTTCAAGGATACCTATATCAAGGGTGATGAAATTGATATCGATTTCACCCCGGATAAAGGCACAACGATCAGCGTCAACGGCACCCAGATCGCCAAGATCAAGAAACCGGAGCTCTATGAAGTGCTGCTGCGGGCGTGGGTGGGGGACAAACCGCCGACCGCCCAGTTCAAGGTCGGGGTGATGGGCAACGCGGACGATGCGACGGCCATTGCGCTGCAGCAACAGTTTGCGGCGTTGAAGCCAACAGCCAAGCGCATTGCCGAGACCAGTACCTGGGCCAAAAAAGCGGAAATCGCTTCAGGCGGCTGATTCTGCTCCCGGCAAGCCAAAAGCCGTGTCGACATCGTCGACACGGCTTTTTTTCTGGCTCTGCAACCCCGACGCTTGACCCGATTGACCTGGCAGGGCATACAGTTGGTGCAAACAACGACTATTGTGTAGGCGGTAGTGATTGTCCCAAATCCTTATCGCACCAGCGGTCGCCGCAAAAAACGCGATCGTCGCCAAAAATAACAAGGAGCGTGCTTGATGTTCGTGCAGTCGTCGGAGCGGGGACTGCTTACAGGTCTGTTGCTGAGCCTGGTGTTGGCCGCCTTGCTGCCGTGGCTGCCGATTCCAGTCTCTTTGCTTGTGCTGCGCATCATCAGCGCCGGCTTGCTGCTGCTGGCCATGGTTCTGCTGTGGCTATTGCTGCGTTCGCTCAAACAGCGCCATTCCCAGCGCCGTTTTGTTGAAGACTGGAATCGCGGGCCCGACGTCGCTTCCGCTGCTCTATTGGCCGACATCAAGGGCCAGGTGCTGGCACAGCGGGTGACCGTCTCCCATCTGCTTGATATCAGCAGCGAACAGCTGTCCACCACGCCGCTCGACCGCTCGGTCTTTGCCACGACCCCCACCGCTTGGCCGGAATTGAAGCAACGCTGCCTGGAAGGACGCAGTTGGCAGGGGCTGATCGAGGCTGATGGCCGTCGGCTGTCGATTTTCGCCTATCCGGTTGCGACCGAAGCCAGCGGCTTTGGCCAACTACTGGTGCTGGAATTTTCCGAGTCGCAAGGGGTTGCGCCGGATACCGCGGCGGCACTGCTGGCGCGGTTGCCGGTCGGCATGCTGGTGCTGCGCGGTCGCCGGGTCGTTCAGGTCAATGACAGCTTTTGCCTGTTGTTGGGTGCAACCCGCGAGCGGGTCGAGAACAAGACCACTGCAGAAGTGTTCGGCGCGGCCAGTCCGTTTGAACAGGCCTTGCTGCAAACCTTGCCCAAGCTGATGCAGAACGCCCAGGTCGAAACGGCGGTGGAATTGCAGCGGCACGACGGCCGCAGTTTCTGGTGTGAACTGGTGTTTTCTGCCCTCGAGCCGGGCCAGCCGCAAGCCGGCTTGCTGGTGCTGTTGGCCGATGCCAGCGAAGCCAAGCGCCGTGAAGAAAGCCTGCGCCAGGCCGCTGTGGTGTTCGACGCGGCGTCTGACATCATTCTGGTGCTGGATGCCGAGCGCCGCATCCGAATGGCCAACGGCGCTTTTGCCCGCATCACCGGCTACGTGACCAATGACGTTATGGCCAAGCCACCGCGGCTGCTGTTTTCCAGCAAGCAGCCAGCCGAGTTGTACGAGCACATTTTTGCCCAGGTGCAGAAACAGAATGTCTGGCAGGGCGAAATCTGGTGCCGGAAAAAAGATGGCACCGTCTATCCGCAATGGACCAGCATCAATGCGGTGCGCAATGATGCCGGCCACATCGTCGAATATGTGTTGATCGCCTCCGACATCACTGAACGCAAGCGGGCCGAAGAGCGGCTCAATTATCAGGCCAATTATGACGCGCTGACCGAGCTGCCGAATCGAACCTTGTTTGTTGATCGCCTGCGTCAGTCGATGTCGCGGGCGCGCCGCGAGGGAACCAATCTGGCGCTGCTGTTTATCGATTTGGATCGGTTCAAGAACATCAATGACAGCATGGGCCACTCGGCCGGTGACAAATTGCTGGTGTCGGTGGCCGACGCACTGCGCAGTTGCGTCCGCGAGAGCGACACCATCGCCCGCTTTGGTGGCGATGAGTTCGCCGTGATTCTGTCACCGATTTATGGCGCCAAGAATGCCGGCACGGTTGCCCAGACCCTGCTCAAGGTGCTGTCGCGGCCCATCAATATCGATGGTTACGACTGTCTGGTCGGTGGCTCCATCGGCATCAGTATTTTTCCCGGCGACGGCGATACCCCGGAAGATTTGATCCGCAATTCCGATGCGGCGATGTACCGAGCCAAAGACAGCGGCCGTAATACCTACGAGTTTTTCACTGCGGAAATGCAGCAGCAGGCGTTGGCGCGCATCGGCATGGAGCGCGATTTGCGCTACGCCATCGAGCGGCAGGAATTTGTCCTGAACTTTCAGCCGCAGCTCGGGCTGGCCACCGGCGATGTGATCGGCATGGAAGTGCTGGTGCGCTGGGAGTCCGGCACCCGTGGTTTGGTTTCGCCGGGGGATTTCATCAGTCTGGCCGAAGAGAACGGCCAGATTCTGGCGCTGGGCGAGTGGGTGCTGAAAGAGGCTTGCCGGCAATATGTTATCTGGCACCGCGAAGGCATTGCCCCGAGCTATATCGCAGTGAACGTATCGGGCCGGCAATTCCGCACGTCGCAGTTTCCCAAGCTGGTGCAGAGCATTCTGGAAGAAACCCAGATGCCGGCAACCGGGCTGGAGCTCGAACTGACCGAAAGCTTTTTGATGGAAGACGAAGAACATGTGATGCGCACGCTGGGCGAGTTGCGTGCGATGTCGGTCAAGCTGTCCATTGATGATTTTGGTACCGGCTATTCGTCACTCAGCTATCTGAAGCGCTTCCCGATCTCTACCCTGAAAATCGACCAGAGCTTTGTTCGCGATATCCCGGGCGATGATGAAGATGTCGCCATTGTCTCCGCCATCATCCGGATGGCGCACGCCCTGAAACTGGACGTGGTCGCCGAAGGCGTGGAAACGGCTGAGCAGCAGCGTTTTCTGCATGAGCTGGGCTGTCACATCATTCAAGGCTTTCATTACAGCCGACCACTCAGCGTTGCCCAGTGCAGTGAATTTCTGCGCGAGCAATTCGAGCGCAGGCAGGCAATCGCTACTGTCGAACGTGCCTGAAATTTGCTGAACCTCAGTCAGTTTCTTTCGTGTTGCGATGCAGCAAAATGGCGATTTTCTGGCCGAAAAATGCCCTTTTTCTGGCAAGAGGTCGGGCCGCTTGCGACACCTCCAACCTGTTGTTAGTATCGGCCGTGCGTTTTCAGGCCTCGCTGGTCTGCGCAGTTTCGCCGGCCAGCGGCGAACCACTCATCCAACACATCTCGGGGAAGGTTCACAATGACAAAAACAGGGGAAAAGCAAACGATGTCTGCTCGTCTGCATAAGTTGACTGCCGTAGCCAGCGGTGTGTTGTTGAGCATGGCGGCCGCCCAACCGGCCAAAGCCGTGGATATTTCGGCCGGTAATTGGGAAGGCAGTTTCGACTCCACCTTCACCGTCGGCGCCGGCTGGCGGATGGAAGACCGGGATGAGGCCAAAATTGGCAAAGCCAACGGAGGTACCGCTTGGTCGAACAATAATGATGATGGCAACCTGAACTTTGATAAGGGCGAAACCTTCTCGAAAGCGATCAAGGGCCTGCATGAGCTTGATCTACATCATGCTGATGGCTACGGTATTTTCGTTCGCGGCACTTGGCTCTATGACTATGAGCTGATGCGCGATGACCGCGAATTCAAGGAATTGTCGGATGCGGCCCTAGACCGTCAGGGCGAAGATGCTCGGTTACTGGATACCTATCTCTATTTGGGCGGCAACCTGTTCGAGAGGCCTTTCCAGGTCCGGATTGGTGAGCAGGTCTTCAACTGGGGTGAAAGCACCCTGATCCAACACAGTATTTCCGAAGCCAACGCGCTCGATCTGGCCAAACTACGGGTTCCGGGAGCCGAACTGAAGGAAGCCTTTATCCCGGCCAAAGCTATCTGGGCTTCATATCAGATCGCCGAAAACGTTGGCGTCGAGGCCTATGCCCAGTTCGAGTGGGAGCCGGTAGTGTTTGATTCGCCAGGCACCTTCCTGTCGACTCAGGACTTTGTCGGCGATACCGAAATCAATGAAGATGCCCAGCTTCTGACTCCTGGCGGTTTGGTGACGGTACCGAGTGCCTGCAATGGTTCGCTTGGCATGGTTCATTTGTTGTTTGGCCAAGTGCCGGAAAGCAACGCGACCACACAAGCCTGCCGGACAGCTGATCGTGATGCCTCTGACCATGGCCAATTCGGTGTCAAGCTGAGCTGGTTGTCAGAAATGCTGGGTGACACTGAGTTTGGCTTCTACTACATCAATTACCACAATAAACGGCCGGTGATTTCGGCGAACGCTCACAACGGTACGCTTGTCGAAGGCTTCTTTGAGTATCCGGAAGACATCAAGTTGCTGGGTATTTCGTTCAATACTTCGACCGATAGCGGCTGGTCGATCGCCGGTGAAGTGTCGCAGCGGCAAGACGAGCCGCTGCAGATCGATGATGTCGAGTTGCTGTTTAAAACCTTGGAACCAGTTGGCTTGATTGCTGCTGGTACGAGCCAGATTACGCCGGAACGCGCGGCGCTACCGGGTCAGGAAATTTCCGGCTATCGCCTGTTCGATACCTACCAAGCACAAATCACCCTCACCAAGTTGTTCGGTAGTTTGATCGGGGCCGACCAGTTTACTTTCCTGACCGAAATTGGTGGCAACTGGATTCCGGATTTGCCGAGTCAGGATGAGCTACGTTTCGAAGTCGCCGGCACCTCCCGTTCGGGAAATCCGGACCGAGCAGGTTTTGGTTTGGGCTATGCCGCAGGCACCCACGGATTCACCTGCGTGCAACGAAACGTACGCCCAGATCTCTATCCCACTACCGGTGCATTTGGTGAGTGCGAAGGTACTGAAACCAATGAGTTTGCCACGGCTAACTCTTGGGGTTATCGGATGATCGTGCGGGCCGAATATAACGACGCGTTTTGGGGTGTCAACGTGACCCCGCGCCTTGTTTTCCAGCATGACGTTAAAGGCTATACCCCGGCGCCGATCAGCAACTTCATGGAAGATCGGAAGGCCGCGACGTTTGGCGTGACCTTTGATTATCTACAGAAGTGGCGCTGGGATATTAGCTATTCCGCGTTCTTTGGCAATGATGATCAGGATCCGCTGTCGGATCGTGACTTCATCTCCGCTTATTTGAGCTACTCCATCTAAGTCAGACGGGATCAGCAACATGCAGACACTGAATAAGAAAACGCTCGTCCTTTCCGCTCTGCTGGTGGCATTTGCCGGCAGTGCGGCTGCAAAAGTCAGCCCGGATCAGGCTGATCGGCTGGGTAAGGATCTGACTCCGACCGGCGCTGAGCGCGCCGGCAACCGGGATGGCACCATCCCGGCGTGGGAGGGTGGTATCACCAAGCCGCCGGCAGGTTTTGTCAAAGGCAAGCACATGGTTGATCCGTTCCCGAACGACAAAGTGTTGTTCACGATCACCAGCAAGAATGCCGATCAGTACAAAGATCAGCTTTCGCCTGGCGTGCAAGCGCTGCTGAAAACCTACCCGGACACATTCAAGATGAATGTGTATCCGACCCGGCGTTCGGCAGCATCACCGCAATACGTCTATGATGCCATCAAGCGCAATGCGACGACTGGTGAACTGCTGGCCAGCGGCAACGGTTTCAAGGGCGCCGCCATCGGCGTGCCGTTCCCGATTCCGGCCAACGGTACTGAGGCGATCTGGAATCACATCACCCGTTTCCGCGGTGTGACCGTGACCCGCGATACCGGCCAAGCCGCCGTGATGCCGAATGGTGCCTACACGCTGGTGAAATTCCGTGATGAGCTGGATCAAGCTTACATGCGGCCGAACATGACGCCGGAAGAGCTGGAGCGTGACAACCTGTTGTTCTTCTTCAAACAATGGGTGACTTCACCGTCGCGTCTGGCCGGTACGGCCTTGCTGGTTCATGAAACCCTGGATCAGGTGGCCAAACCGCGTCAGGCCTGGACCTACAACACCGGTCAGCAACGGGTGCGTCGCGCACCTAACGTGGCTTACGATGCGCCGGGTACCGCCGCTGACAACCTGCGTACGACCGACGATTTCGACATGTTCAACGGCTCACCAGACCGTTACAACTGGAAGCTGATCGGCAAGAAGGAAATGTACATTCCGTACAACTCCTACAAGCTCGACTCGAACCAGCTGAAATACGATCAGATCCTGAAGGCCGGTCACATCAATCAGGATTACGTTCGTTGGGAGCTGCATCGGGTTTGGGTCGTCGAAGCCACGCTCAAGGACGGCATGCGTCACGCCTACAAGAAGCGTGTGATGTTCCTCGACGAAGACAGCTGGCAAGTCTCGGTTGCTGACATGTATGACGATCGCGATGTGCTCTGGCGCGTGTCGGTTGCCCATGCCATCAACTATTACGAGCTGCCGGTGCAATGGTCGACGCTGGAGGTCATTCATGACCTGCAGTCGCGCCGTTACCTGGCTGTCGGCCTCGACAACGAAGACGAGCCGTACGACTTTGATGCCAAGCGGACGGCGTCTGACTTCACCCCGGACGCGCTGCGACGTCAGGGCCGGCGTTAAGTTCTGCCCGCGCTGTACTGCGGCAGCGGCCGGTGCGAACCGGCCGCTGCCATTTCCGGTCGGCTAAAATGGCCATACTGTTGTTTTCGATTTCCCTGCTGTGAGCACAACCGTGATCCGAACTCTTTCCCTCATCGCCGTTGGCGTGCTGGCGCTTGCCAGTCATGCCAATGAGGCGGAGCTGGCGCCGCGTGCGACCAAGAGCTTGATGCTCAACCTGACCGAACTGGCCGACGGCCGTTATGTGGCGGTTGGTGAGCGCGGCCATATTCTGCATTCGGATGATCAGGGCCAAACCTGGCAACAGGCACCGGCTCCGACCCGTGCCACGCTGACTGCGGTCGCTCGCAGCAATGGCCATGTATTTGCCGGCGGCCACGATGGCGTGCTGCTGGTCAGCAACGATCGCGGTGACAGCTGGAATGTGCTGCGGTCAGAGCCCAGCAGCGATCAGGACAATCCGATTCTGGACATTCATTTCAGCACCGAATCGATTGGCTATGCAGTCGGCGCTTATGGCTTGTTTTTGCATACCAACGATGGCGGCCAGACCTGGCAGCAGGAAGAGGTGGCGGCCTTCGATTTGCCCGATTTTGGCTTTCCGCATCTGTATCGGCTGATCACCCTGCGTGACAACAGCTTGCTGGTGGTGGGTGAGGCCGGCTTCGTCGCCCGCTCCACCGATCAGGGAGCGAACTGGACCCGTTTGAATGTGCCGTATGAAGGTACGTTTTTCACCGCCCGGCAAACCGCGTCAGGTGCGCTGATTGTTGCCGGCATGCGCGGCAATCTGTTCCGCTCGGCCGATAACGGCGCCAGCTGGAGCCATATCAATACCGGAGTCCATTCCGGACTGAACGATATCGCCGTGGGCACCGGTGAAGTCATTGTTGTTGGCATGGACGGCATGATGCTGATCAGCCGTGACGATGGCCTGAGCTTTGCCCGCCAGCAGCGCAGCAACCGCAAAGCCATTGCGGCCGTCGAGCTGGTGGGTACCGAACAATTGTTGATCGCCGCCGAAGATGGCGTATCCGTGCAGTCGCTGGCTGCCGAGCAAGCGAAGTAAGAGGTTGCCATGCAGACAGGTTCCACCAATCAACAAGCGGGTTCGCTGAGCGGCGTGGTCAAGTCGCTGTTTGATGCCCGCAAGATCGTACTGGCCGTATTCGGCCTGATTACGCTGTACATGCTGTGGTCGGCGGCGCATCTGAAAATCGATGCCGGATTCAAGAAAAACGTGCCGCAAGAGCACGAATACATGCAGACCTATTTCCAGTACCAACAATCGTTTGGCGGCGCCAACCGGGTGTTGATCGCGCTGGAAGCGGTCGGCGATGACACTGGCAAGGCCGGTGATATTTTCACCCCGACCTTTTTCGAACGGCTGGAAGCGGTCACCAAAGCCGTACAGTCGGTAAAGGGCGTCGACCCGTCGCAGGTTTCCTCGCTGTTCACCCCGAATACTCGGTTCACCGAGATCACGGAAGAAGGCTTTGAAGGCGGACCGGTAGTGCCGGCCGATTTCAAACCGGTACCGGAAGATTTGGAGCGGGTACGTGAAAACGTACTCAAGGCCGGCATCATCGGCCGGCTGGTTGCCAATGATTTCTCGGCGGCGATGATCAGCGCCCAGCTGCTGGAAAATGATCCGCAAACCGGCGAGAAGCTCAATTACATCGAGTTTGCCAAGGCGCTGGAAGCCGATATTCGCGGCAAATTCCAGGATGACAAGGTCAAGGTCCATATCATTGGCTTTGCCAAGGTCATGGGTGATGTCAGCGACGGCGCCAAAGGTGTGCTGGCGTTTTTCGCCGTTGCCATCCTGATCACGGCGGTGCTGCTGTTCATTTTCACTCGCTCCGGCAAGCTGACGGCGTGGTCGATTGTTTGTTCCTTGATCGCGGTGATCTGGCAGCTGGGCTTGCTGACCACGTTCGGTTTCGGCATCGACCCGATGTCAATCCTGGTGCCCTTCCTGGTGTTCGCGATCGGGGTGTCGCACGCCGTGCAGGTGGTCAACGTGTTTGCCACCGAATTTGTCGGCGGTAAAACTCCGCTCGATTGCGCCAAGCTTGCCTGCGAGCGGCTCTGGGTTCCGGGTACTGCCGGTTTGCTGGCCGAGATGCTCGGCTTCCTGACCTTGCTGCTGATCAAAATTGACATCATTCGCGAGTTGGCCATTACGGCGGCGATTGGTGTCGGCGTGGTCATCTTCACCAATCTGGTGTTGCTGCCGCTGCTGCTCAGCTGGACCCGTCCGGGCAGCGGTTTCGCTGCGGCATTTGCCCGCCAGCAGGCCATTCAGGGCAAGTTCTGGGATTCGATTGCCGGCTTCGCCCGCCCCGGTCGCGCCGCACTGACCATTGTGGTGGCGTTGGTGCTGTTCGGTGTCGGCTTCTGGGGCTCGCAAAAACTGTATGTCGGTGACTCGCAAGCTGGAGCGCCACAGCTGCGGCCGGATTCGCGCTACAACAAAGACACTGCGTTCATCACCAGCAAATTCTCGATCGGTGTCGATCTGATTTCGGTCATTGTTGAGGTCAAGCAGCCGCCGGAAGGCAGTGAAGAGGCCGCCAACGGTATCCAGGAAGCCTGTTCGAATTTTGACCGGCTCAATGCCATCGACGAGTTCGCCTGGCACATGAGCAACGTCGAAGGTGTGCAATCGGTGGTCAGCTTGGCCGATATCGCCAAGATCGTGAACTCGGCAACTTCCGAGGGCAACTTGAACTGGCGGGTGCTGTCGCGCAACCAGGACGTGTTGGCGCAGGCGACCCAGCGCATCCCGTCCTCGACCGGTCTGCTGAACAGTGACTGCAACGTCGTGCCGGTGATGATCTTCACCCAGGATCACAAAGCCGACACCATCAGCCGGGTCATCGACGAGGTCAAACGCTATACCAAGGCCAACAGCCGCGACGATTTGACCTTCCGGCTGGCAACCGGCGCCGTCGGCGTCATGGCCGCGACCAACGAAGCGGTGGCCGCCGCCAAGTGGCCGATGCTGCTCGGTGTTTATGCCGCCGTGACTCTGTTGTGCCTGATTGCTTTCCGCAGCGTTCGCGGCACCATCTGCGTCATTCTGCCACTGGTGCTGGTGTCGTTCCTGGCCGAAGCATTGATGGCCGGGCTGGGTATCGGTCTGACCGTGGCGACGTTGCCGGTGGTGGCGCTCGGCGTCGGCGTCGGGGTCGACTACGGCATCTACATCTTCTCGCGCATGCGCGGCCTGCTGCGCGCCGGCCAGAGCGTCGAGTCGGCCTACCGGGAAACCCTGCACGTCACGGGCAGCGCGGTGTTCTTCACCGGCCTGACCCTGGCCATTGGCGTGGCCACTTGGATGGTCTCGGCGCTACAATTCCAGGCCGACATGGGCAAGCTGCTGACCTTCATGTTCATCGTCAACATGATTGGCGCAGTGCTGTTGTTGCCGGCACTGGCTGCGTATCTGTTCCCGCGCAAGAAAAAGTAAGTAGCCGGGTTGCCCCGGAAAACGACAAAGCCGACCCTGTGGTCGGCTTTGTCGTTTCTGCAGCCCCGATCAGCGCATGACCAATCAGCGCTGCACCCAGCAGTTTTTCCCTTCGGCACGACCGAGCATAAAAACGCAGAGTGTTGACTAGACTAAGCAAGCGTTTTGCGCGGGAAAATTGCTCATATTTATGCGCACCACTGTGGTGCGATGAGTTGCACCAAACCGTGTATTTCCACCGCCAATGGCCTAGAATTGCCGGCATTTTACGGGCCGGCGCCAGTTGGCCGTTTTCTGCTCATCTGCAGGGTTGTTGTCAGACCCAGATGTTCTTACACCGAGGTTGTCTCCATGCCGCAAGCAACGTCAGCAAATTCATCCGCTCAATCGAATGTCGTCATCGACGGTGTCATTCAGGCACTCAAGGCGCGCTTGCCCGCCAAACAAGTGGCGCTGGCGGGAGATTTTGCCCGGCTGTTCTACAGCTCGGTATCGGAAGAGGATCTGGCGCGGCGCAGCGCGGCCGATTTGGCGGCGATTGCCGCCAATCTGTGGCAATACTTGCAGGACTATCAGAGCGGCCGCGCAGCCGTTCGGGTCAGTAATCCGAGCCAGAGCAAAGAAGGCTGGCAGACCCGCAACACGGTCATCGAACTCAATGTCGATGACATGCCTTTTCTGGTCGACAGCGTGCGCATGGAGTTGAACCGTCTGGGCTTGACGGCCCATCTGCACGTGCACCGGCCGATGCGGATTCAGCGCGGCAAAGACGGCCGCATCGAGAAAGTCGAAAAGATCACCACGCTGTCCGGCGCCGGCTGTGAAACGCCGATGTTTATCGAGATTGATCACATTGCCGACGCCGGCGAGCGCAAGCAACTGGAGCAGGATCTGCTGCGGGTACTCGGCGATGTCCGCCTGACCGTCAGCGGCTACCAGTCGATGCGGGAAAAACTGGACAGCATCAACGACGAGCTCAGCAAGAATCCGCCCGCCATTGCGCCGGCCACCGTTGCCGAAGCGCGTGACTTCCTGAAATGGCTGCTCGACGATCATTTCATCTTCATGGGCTACCGCGCCTACGACGTGGAAAAAATCAAAGGCGATTACAAACTGAACCCGGTGCGCAAATCGAGCCTTGGCTTGCTCAGCAAGGACGATGCGAGCGCGCAACCGGTAGTGTTGTCGACGCTGTCGCCGGACGCCCAGAAAGTGGCCTTGAACAACGAAGAGCTGGTGGTGCTGACCAAGACCCGCACGCTGTCGAGCGTGCACCGGCCGGGCCAGATCGATTACATCGGCATCAAGCGTTACAACGACAAAGGCGATGTGGTGGGCGAACACCGCTTCTTTGGTCTGTATGCCTCGACGGTGTACAACCGCAGTCCGCGCAATATTCCGGTCATGCGCAAGAAAATTCTCGAAGTTGTCGAGCGTTCCGGCCTGGTGCCGAACAGCCACGATTTCAAGGCGCTGCGTGACATCATTGAAACCTTCCCGCGCGATGAACTGTTCCAGATGTCGTCAGAAGAATTGCTGGCGATCGGCATGGGCGTGCTCTACATCAAAGAACGGCCAATTGTCCGCTTGTTCGTTCGTCGCGATCCGTATGGCCGCTTCTTCTCCTGCTTTGTCTATGTGCCGCGTGAACTGCACAACACCAAGTTGCGGTTGAAAATGCAGGCCATTCTGGCCAAGCATCTTGGCGCCAAAGCCGACGAAATTCGGTTCAGCACCTGGTTCTCCGATTCGATTCTGGCGCGCGTACATTTTGTCGTACCGGTCGAGAACGCGGGTCGGGTCAAATACGATGTCAAAGCCATGGAAACCGAACTGCGTGATGCATCGGTATCCTGGGATGAGCAAGTCAAAGAAGCCGTCGTCGCCCAGTACGGTGATGCTGAAGGCAAGAAGCTCGCAGCCAAATATCAGGATGCTTTCCATGTCGGCTACCAGGATGAGAACAGTGCCGCGGTCGCCCTTGAAGACATCAAGCATCTCGAATCGCTGTCCGACAGCAATCCGCTGGCGATGCAGCTGTATGCAGCGCCGAATGCCGAGCAGGGCGCGCTGCGCTTCAAGCTCTATCAACGGCTGAATCCGGCGCCGTTGTCGGATGTCCTGCCGATGCTGGAAAACATGGGCCTGACCGTTATCGGGGAGACCCCGTATGAGGTTGAGCGCAAAGACGGCAGCGTCTGCTGGATTATGGATTTTGGTTTGCAGCCGCAAAATGCCGCAGCCTTGGATCTGAATGCGGTCAAGGATGTGTTTCAGCAGGCCTTTGCCGAAACCTGGGCCGGCAAAACGGAAAACGACGGCTTCAACCGCTTGGTGCTCACCGCCGGCTTGAATTGGCGCGAAGTCAGTGTGCTGCGCGCCTTTGCCAAATACTTCTGGCAGATCGGTTTCACTTTCAGCCAGAGCAGCATCGAGCAGACTCTGGCGGCTTATCCGCAAATCGCCCGCAAGATTGTTGAATGGTTCAACGCCCGCTTCGAACCGGGCAAAGCCAACGAGAAAAAGGCGCACGCCCTGCTCGATGAAATCAAGGCCGAGCGCGCCAAAGTCGCGACGCTGGATCAGGATCGCATCGTCAGCCGGTATCTCGATGTGATCAACGCCACGCTGCGAACCAACTTCTTCCAGCCGGGCAAGGACGGCGAAGCCAAGGCCTATATCTCGTTCAAGCTGAAACCGGCAAAAATTCCGGATATTCCGAAGCCGGTGCCGATGTTTGAAATTTGGGTGTACAGCCCGCGTGTTGAAGGCGTGCATTTGCGCTTCGGCAAGGTTGCCCGTGGCGGTCTGCGCTGGTCTGATCGCCGCGATGACTTCCGCACCGAAGTGCTTGGTCTGGTCAAAGCTCAGCAGGTCAAGAACACGGTGATTGTGCCGAACGGCGCCAAAGGCGGTTTCTTCTGCAAGCAGATGCCGAAGACAACCGATCGCAAGATCATCCAGGCGGAAGGCATTGCCTGCTATCAGATGTTCATCCGTGGCTTGCTCGATATCACTGACAATATCGTTGCCGGCAAAATCATTGCGCCGCACCAGGTGGTCCGGCATGACGAGGCGGATCCGTATCTGGTGGTTGCGGCCGACAAAGGCACTGCCACGTTCTCCGATATCGCCAATGCCATTTCGCTGGAGTACAACCATTGGCTCGGCGATGCCTTCGCCTCCGGTGGCTCGAACGGCTACGACCACAAAGGCATGGGTATCACTGCACGCGGTGCCTGGGAGTGCGTCAAGCGCCACTTCCGTGAAATCGGCAAGGACATTCAAAACGAAGATTTCACCGTCACCGGTGTCGGTGACATGTCGGGCGATGTGTTCGGTAACGGCATGCTGTTGTCGAAGCACATCCGACTGCTGGCGGCGTTCGATCACCGGCATATTTTCCTCGACCCGAATCCGGATGCCAGCAAGAGTTTTGTCGAGCGCCAGCGGCTGTTCAATCTGCCGACCTCGAGCTGGGATGATTACGACAAGAAGCTGATCTCGAAAGGCGGTGGCGTGTTCCCGCGCAGCGCCAAGTCGATTCCGCTGTCGGCGGAAGTGCAGGCCATGCTGGGCGTCAAGCAAAGCGAAATGGCGCCGCCGGAATTGATGCACACCATCCTGAAAATGGAAGTCGAGCTGTTCTGGAATGGTGGTATCGGCACTTATGTGAAGGCAGCCAGCCAGCGCCACAACGAAGTCGGCGATCGCGCCAACGATGCCATTCGGGTCGACGGCCGCGAACTGCGGGCGAAAGTCGTCGGTGAAGGCGGCAACCTCGGCATGACCCAGCTCGGCCGTATCGAGTACATGCTGAATGGCGGCCGCGGCAACACCGACTTCATCGACAACGCCGGTGGCGTCAACACCTCCGACAACGAAGTCAACATCAAGATCCTGCTGAATGCGCTGGTGACCGATGGCAGCATGACCGAGAAGCAACGCAACAAATTGCTGGCGGACATGACTGATGATGTCGGCAGCAATGTGTTGAAGGACAACTATCGCCAGAGCCAGAGCATTTCGGTGACCGAGTCGCGCGCGGCCAGCATGGTGAAAGAACATATCCGGTTCATTCATCAGCTGGAGCGGGAAGGGCGTTTGGATCGGGCGCTGGAATACCTGCCGAGCGATGATGAGATGCAGGAGCGGCTGGTCAAAGGCAAGGGCCTCACCCGGGCTGAGCTGGCGATTCTGACTTCGTACGGCAAGATGAGTCTGAAAGACCAGCTCAACGTGCCGGAAGTGGTCGAGGACGTGTTCTATCGCGACATGTTGGCGAGCTATTTCCCGCCGCTGATGCGCAACAAATACGCCGAGCCGATTCTGCAGCACCGCCTGAAGAATGAAATCATCGCGATGCAGTTGGCCAATGACATGGTCAACTTCGGTGGCGCCAATTTCGCTCACCGGATGGTCGATGAAACTGGCGTCAGTTTTGCCGAAGTCGCTTCCTGCTTTACCTTGGCGCGGGAAGTCTTTGCCGTCGACAAGTTCTGGGAGCAGCTGGAAGCACTCGACAACAAAGTGCCGGCGGCTTTGCAGCTGGATGCGATGCACGAATCGCAACGACTGATCCGGCGCGCGGCGCGCTGGTTCATGCGTCAGCGGCGCAAAAATGCCGGTCTCGCTGAAGAAATTGCCCGCTTCAAACCGGCGGTTGATGTGCTGCGCACACAGCTGCCGAAATTGCTCGAAGCGAGTGAAGCGGCCGATCTGGCCGGCGACAGCCAACGCTATATCGAACGCGGCTTGCCGAAGAAGCTCGCCGAAGAACTGGCGTTCATGAGCACTTTGTTCTCAGCGCTGGACATTGCCGAAGTGGCAGAAGAGCTGCAGCAACCCGTCGCGCTGGTTGCAGAAACCTATTTCAAACTGGGTTTCCGCACCGATCTGCATTGGTTCCTCAGCCAGATCGTTCGCCAGCCAGTCGAGAACCATTGGCAGGCCTTTGCCCGTTCGGCGTTCCGGGAAGAGCTGGATTGGCAACAGCGCCAGCTGACCGGTGCCGTGTTGAAGTTGACTGGCAAGGATCTGGATGCCAACAGCCGGTTGGAAAATTGGCTGCAGGACAATGCCGAGGCCAAACGCTGGCTGCAATTGCTGACCGAATTCCGGACCAGCAGCGCCCATGAGTTCGCCAAGTTCTCGGTCGCGCTGCGCGAGCTCGGCATTCTGGTGCAAAGCTGCCAACGGCAGGTCAGCGCGGGGGTCAAGGTCAAGGCCGCCAAGGCGACCGGCAAACCGGCTAGCAACACTGCAAGTAAAGCGGCTTCGCCCAGCAAGTCCGCTGCCGCTAGCAAAAAGGCACCGGCAAAAGCGGCGGTGACGAGCAAAGCAAAATCCGGCAAGGCCAGCACCGGCAGCAAGGCCAGCGCGAGCAAGAAGAAGGGCGATTTCCGGCGTTAATGCGCTGCGAGTTGCCGGACCGGGGAGGGCGGTATCTGTTGCGGATACCGCCCTTTGTCATTTTCGGGCGCGATAATCGCACCGAACCGCTTGCAGGGGACCGGTCCGTTTTGCGGAGCAACATACAATCTTGTGAAAGTGAGCGCTACCAAAGGGAAATTTCGCGGTAGACTCGGGTCAAAATCCGCACCAACAAAAAAACACCTGAGCTGCAGTTCAACGTGAGACCCACATGGAAGTCGTGACCCAAATCGCTCCACCCCGGGAGCGTCAGGCAGCACGGGCCACCGTTGCCGCCCGCATTGAACAATTGCCAACGCTGACGGCCATGCTGGGCCGGGCCTTCGTCGATGATCCGCTGATCCAGTTTATTGAACCCGATCCGGTGTGGCGGCAGAAATTGACGCCGGTGCTTTACGGCGCGGTGCTGCGCTATTGCCTGCGTTACGGTCAAGCCGACATCACCAGCGATGCCAGTGCGGTTGCCTGCTGGCTGTTGCCGAGTCATTGCCAACCGTCACTGGTGCGGGAATTGCGCAGCGGCATGTGGGCGTTGCCGTTCCGCGCCAAGACCAATGCGCTGCGTCGGCTGCTGCGCTTTGATGCGCTGGCAAAGGCGCTGCGTGCCGAATTCGGCGGCAGCAATCACTGGTATCTGTGGAGCCTCGCCGTTGATCCGAGCCAGCAGCGCAAAGGTCACGCCAGCACCTTGATGCGCTCGGTGCTGACCCGTGCTGATCGCAGTGGCGAAGTCTGTTATCTGGAAACCCAGAATCCGGTCAACGTGCCAATCTATCAACGCTATGGCTTTGTCCTGGCGGCCCGCGCCGAACTCGCTCCGGGCGTGATCATCCACGCGATGCGGCGAGAACCACAGGCCGCGCAAGCGCCGAGCCGACGCACTTCGGCCTAAAAAAAAGGACGCCACATGGCGTCCTTTTTTTCTGCTGCTGCCAACGTTCAATTGACCCGAATCGGAATATAGGTCGCATTGTTGGCTTCACTGATTTCGCCAATGGCACCCGAGCGGTCAATCACTGCACCGAGCCAGTAGTTGGTTCCGGACACCAGATTGTTTGGGATCACCAGATTGACCTTGAAGGTGTGCACACCGTCGCGGCTCAGCGTCAGCGAACCGGTGCCAATCAGCGTGTCGGCGGTGCTGATCAGATCATTGGTCGAGACATAAAAGCCCAGATCCGCGGTCTGCGTGTTGGCGCCGTTGTTCTCGGCGGACAATTCGAACTGAACTGTCTGGCCCTTGTTGACGGCGTAGCGGCGGGCACCTTCAAAACTGGTGCCGGACAATTCGACGCCGCTGGTGTTGTACAGCTTGGTGCGTTGATGGGTGCTGTACTCGCCGCTGGCACCAAGGTATTTCCACTGGGTCAGCGCGACATCTTCACCACTGCCGAGGCCATACAGAGACACGGCTCCGGAACTGGCATCCTCGCCAAAATACGCACGGGCGACGCCACCGTTGGCATGAATGTGGGTCCAGTCCTGACCCATGATGTTGTACTCGGTGTTGACGTGATTCAAACCCAGCGCATGACCGATTTCATGAATGGCTGTTGTCTGAATCGGTCGCGAGCTGCCGCCATAGGGCCACAACGCGGTTGGCGTGGTGCTGGTGGTATAGGCAGTGCCGTTGTAGAAAACGATATCGGTTTCATCGATCGAAGCGTGATAGCCAAAAAGCCAGTAGCAGGTTGACCAGGTGTAGGTCACTGCCGGGCTGTAGGCCGAGTCGCTGCTGAACCAGATCTCGTTCTGGCCGTTGTCGAAACCGACACTGGTATCACCCGAACTCAAACTGAAATTGAACGGGCTCGGATTGTCGTTGACCCGCGCCACTGCAGTGCTCAATGCGCTGAGCCAGCTGCTGCCGGCCGGAAAGCCGACCGACGACGAGCGCAGCGTGATGCTGTTGGAACCCCATTTCACTTTCTGATCGCCACATTCATTCCAACTGGCGGCGTGAGCCATGGAACTGGCGCCGGCGAGCGCGCCGAGCAGCGCGAGGCTGCGGAATAATTGACTCGATTTCATGTTGCCACTCCTGTGCAAATCGGTATTGATCACGTCATGACATCCGTTCGTTGAACGCGATCAAATGGATTGGTGATGCAAAACGGTTGCAGGTGAAAACCGGCGCGAGCATTCAGCGCTGCGGTTTGCCTGACCCGGTGATGACCGGGTTGCCGCCGTTTTTGCTGAGCTGTTCCGCTTCCCATTGATCAAATGCCGAGCCTTTGCCGGCGCCGCTGGCACTGAGTACGGCAGGTTGTTTGGGGGCTGCTTCGGCGATGGCGCGTGGGCCGTTGAACGCGGCGGCGGGATCGGCGCTGGCGACTGTTGCAGCGGTGCTCGCCGGCTGCTTGGCGATGATGTCGCGAACATGGGCAACAAAGCTGGCCGGATCGAACGGGCTGATTTTGGCGGCCGCAACCGCATCAGTGGCGGGCAGGCCATGGTCGCCATGTTGTTCTGGCGCCGTGCTCTTGTTCGGGTTGATGGCAAAGCGAACATTGCCTTTGTCATCGCGGCCCAGGGTATTACCGGCGCCATCGCTGACATAACCGGCGTCAAGCTGGAACCGGCCTTCGGCGCAGCGAACCAGCGGGCAGATGCGCTTCTGGTTGCCGTTGACCATCAGCACGTCCTGCGCACCTTGAATAAATTCTGGAACGCCGGAAACCTGCAACCGTCGCTGTTTGTCGCCGGCTTGCATGACGCCGCCAATGAATCGCAGCGTGATGGTTTTGCCGGGGGCTTTGCCCTTCAAAACATCCTCGATCTGATAGGTGACAAAGGTATGCGGCAAACCTTCAATCGAGTTTTGATAACGGACATCGATCACCTTGCCTTGAAAGATCAATTCGGCATCGCGGCTGAGATCGGAAATGGGGGAAGCCAGTGCCGGCAAATGCGCTTTGACAGCAGCGCTGGCAGCCAGCAGGGCGATGGGCAATAGCAGTCCTTTACAGGTATCCATACCTGAGCTCCTTGATTACACGTTGAGAGAAGTGCTGTGGATCGACGTGATACAGGCGGGGTACGGGTTGACCGTGTAACGACCACGACGGCTCGTCCATGAGCGTGGTCAGTATGGCGAGGGCGATTCACCTTGACGATATCGGATGGCCGTCAGTCCGTGGCTGTCACTGTCTCCAGTCTGTGTGCGTTTTGGCGCACACGCTGTACGACAGCTTTCCGCCTTGGGATCGTGACAAATCAGCAAATTTCAGCACGGGCGCGGCATAGCGGCTGAAACGAATATACCGTTTAGCTGCTGCGGCAATCATGACGACACGCAGCAACGCTGCAGCCTCTCAGTCGCCGTAATGGGTCTCTACGCTGATGCCCAACTGCTTCAACAGTCCGGTTGGCAGTTCACCACCGATGCAGACAATCACACTGTCGGCACGCACCCGTTTCTCGCCACCCTGATAGTTGAGCAGCACATCATTGGCGCCGATGTCCTTGATCTGTGACCCCAGTACTGTGCGCAGTCGGCGTGGATCCGCCGCCTGCAAGCGATCGCGATTTTTCCCTTTCAGCCGCTGAAAGGCGTCGCCGCGATAAGACAGTATCGCGCGCGTGTTCGGTTGCTCACTCAGTGCCAGCGCCGCCTCCACCGCACTGTCGCCGCCACCGATCACCAGTACCTGCTGGCCGCGATATTGTTCGGCGTCGAGCAGCCGATACACCACATGCGCCTGTTCCTCGCCTGGCACGCCGAGTTTGCGTGGTGTGCCGCGGCGGCCGATGGCGAGCAGCACGGATTTGCTGCGATAGCGGCCACGGCTGGTTTTGACGTCGTGATGTTCTGGCGTGCTCTCGATGCTTTCAAGGCGTTCGCCAAAATGCACCGGCAACGGATGCTTCTGCATGGCGCCCTGCCAAATGCCAAGCAACGATTCCTTGCTGATTTCGCGCACCTGAATCTTGCCTACCAACGGCAATTGCATCGGCGCGGTCATCGCCAGCTTGTTGCGCGGATAATGAAAAACCGTGCCGCCCAGTGCCGGTTCCTGCTCGATGGTCAAGAAACGCAAGCCGGCCTCCTGCGCGGCCAGTGAGGCGGCAAAACCGGCGGGCCCGGCGCCAACGATGATGACATCGTATTCCGCGTTGCCGCGTGGCCGCTGCCGAATCGCCTCAATGGCTTTCTTGCCTTGCTCGACGGCTTTCCGGATCAGGCCCATGCCGCCAAGTTCGCCCGCGATAAACAAACCGGGCACATTGGTTTCGTAGTTGGGCGCAACCTGCGGAATGTCGATGCCGCGCTTCGCCGTGCCAAATACCAACCGAATGGCCGACATCGGGCAACTGGCTTCACAGGCCCCGTGACCGATGCAGGCGCTGGGATTGATCAGGCTGGCTTTGCCATCGACGATGCCGATCGCTTGTTCGGGACAGCTGCTGACGCAGGCTCCCGAACCGATGCACAGATTGGGATCAATAACCGGATGCAGTGATGGCGGTTCGAGCAAGCCATCGGCAGCCGATTGGGCATAGGTTTCGCGCGCCTGTTGCTCGCGTTTGTGCTGACGCAGCCACCACCACAATCCGGCAACGAGCAGCGGCGACAGATAAATCAGCAGCAGTATCGATGAGCCTGACACGGACTAAAACTCCCAGACATAACCGACTGACCACAATTGCCGACTCAGTTGATCGGATGTGCTGTCGGTTTCACTCAGGCTTTGCTCGCCGTCATATTGCAATTCCAGCACCATGTGCTGACTGAACTGGTAACGCAGCCGCAGCGTCGGCGTCCAGCGCGCCAGCGTGGCACCGCTTTCGTCTTTCTGATCGTAGTAACGCAGGCTGGGTTCGACGGTCAGACTATCGGTGGCCGGCCACAGCAACGTGTAAGCAAGCGACCAGCCATCATAGCGTTCGCCCTGAATCTGGCTCACTGACCAGACGTGGGCATCGCGACTGGCGAACAAGCCGTTGCCAATCACTTGCGCACCGACGGTGACGACATTGCCGGTGCCCGGTGACGCCGGCAAACTGCCGCTCGCGGGCAGCTCGCCAATCTTGTAGCTGCGCACATCCATGCCGATTTGCCAATTGCTGGCCAGCGGATAGGTCAGGTTCAGCGATGCCCCGTCCGCGTCGGCGGTGCGGTCGCGGGCATATTGCATGACGGTGTCTTCACCAAGCAGGTCGATCAACTCGGCAAGCGATTGCACCGGCTCGCCGATCAATGCGTTGCCCAGATCAATCACCGGCGTTTTGCGCCGATCCATTAGCCAACTGAGATAACCGCCGCTGGTGTACTGCCAGCTGCCCTGCAAGGTGGCAATGTTCAGTTCACCAAACAGCGAGTCGTAGTCGACCATGCCATACCAGGTGGTGGTTTGACCGATATAGCTCAGCACATCACCGAACGCTTCGCGTGTGGTGATGCCGCCGCTGCGATCATTGCGCACGACATAGACCTGATTGCTGAGTCGCTGCTCCAACAGACGTTGTTCGGCAAAGAGCGCGGTGAACTGCGATTTTTCGTCAACGCCGGTGTCCGCCGGTTGGCCAACGACGATGCCGATTTTCTGATTGCTGAAACCGTCGTAATTGGTTTGCAAACCGTCAAAGCGGCCGAGCACGCCACCGACCTGACTGCTTTGCCGGCCGAGTCTGGCCGACCAGCCGAGACCGCGGTCGCGATAATCCCAGTAAGCGGCGTACAGTCGATTGCGATCATCGGTGTTGTCGAGATAGCTGGCGAGGTAAGCGTCACGGATGACCCAGCGCTGTTCGGTGCTGCCATTGCGCCGGCGAAAATTGATATCGACACTGCTGAGCAAGCTGCGCTGATCCTGTAGTGACAACGTGCTGCGGTCGATGGTGTTGCCAAGCGGATTGCTGGTTTCGGTGTCGATTTTGCTGCTGCCTTCGAACCAGGTTTGCAGCACGCTGCCGTAGACATCCTGACTGATATCGGCTTTCGCTGCGCTGCTGTCGGTGGCGATTTTTGGCGCCGCATTCGCTTTCAACTGGCTCAGTCGCTGTTCCACCCGGTTACGGCGTTCGCTGGTCGGATAGAGCCGCAGGAACAATTCGTATTCGATGATCGCCCGATCACGCTCGCCGAGTCGTTCGCGGGTAACACCGATCAATTCCTGCGCATCTTCCGATTGGGCATTGGGCGGCAGGTTCAACAGCTGATTGAGCAACTCCAGAGCCTTGCTCTGTTCGCCAGCCGTCATCGCCGCCAGAGCGGCCTGCATCAGATCGGCCGCATAACTTTCAACTTGTGCGCTACTGTTTAGCGCCGGCGCAGCACTTGCCATGTCACTTGATGTTGAAGGTACTGCGGTGGACGGTGTTGGCGTGGTTGGAAGGTCGGCTGCCGCTGGCAGCGGGGGAGTAGCCGCACTGACGACGGGGCTGGTGGCGGCAACGGGCAACTGCTCGCCATTGTCCGGTGCAGCTGTTGTTGCTGGCGCAGTGATTTCCGATGCAGGACTGGCCGGAACATCGCTGACGAGTCGCCATTCGCCGTCGGACTCGCGAGCCAGCAAGGCCGCGGTCGGCTGAACAGCACGGACCTGATACAAAATGGCTTGCGCTTGTTGAGCATCGGAAAACTCGCCCAGCTCCAGCCATTGTTCGCCGTTGCCTTGATCAATCTGTCGCAGTGGCAAGCTTTGCAGAGCGGTCGGCAATGCCACCGCGCGGCCGCTGCGGGAAAGCAGAATGCGCCAGCCGGGCTGGCTGTCCTGTTGGCCCGTCGCAAAGAAGCGAACGCGCAGACTTTGCTGATCGCGGCCCGGGGAGATTTGAAAGTGGCTGTTGCGGGCAAACGTCAGGGTCAGACTGTGCACGCCAGCCGCATCGCGACCATTGTGGACAACTGTCGTTGCCGGAATGGAACCACCGCCCAGTACCCGACGATATTCCTCGCGCGACAATTCGCGCAAATCCGGCCGCAGCAACTGAAAATACACCTGCACCAGACTGCCTTCGTCGCGCGGGCTGTGCCGCTGATAGACGATGGCTTGCTGGAAGCGAATTTCCAGTGCTTCGCCCTGACCGTCACCATCGTTGACCAGATACACGTCATCTAGCAGATCGGCACGAGCCGCCGCCGTGGCCAACATGCAGAGCACGAGCCAGCCGATCGTGCGCCGCAGATGAGCTGACCAGCGTTTAGAAATCGCCGTCAGTGGCATGATGCTCTCCCGAACGGCTGCGGCGAATCTGGGTGAACGTGCCATCCGTGTATTCATGGCAGCTGCCGCTGCAGTTTTTCAACTCGCCGACCGTGTACAGAATTTTCGGCGTATCAACTTTCTTGTGTTCTCCCGCTTTGAAATCACCGGCATGACAGCCGGCACAGTCCGGGGCATAAGCGCCAAACTTCCAGGCGATCACTTCGTTGTTGGTGGTGTGGCAATCGGTGCAGATCACGCTGGATCGGTGCGCCTTGTAATACGGCGAGCTGTGACTGTAGGTCAGCGTTGGCGTCCAGGCGGTGGTGCGGTGACAGACATCACAGCTGCGCGTGGTGACAAAGTGATTGGGACCGCGACCGGTCGCTTGGCTACCGTTATGGCAACTGTTGCACGTGCCCGGTGTCACGCTGCTGTGGCTGAATGTCGCTGGCACCCAGGCGGTGGTACGGTGACAGACATCGCAGGATTGGTTGGTCGGTAAATGCGATGCGGGTTTGCCTTCGGCAGTGCTGCCGTTGTGACAGGATACGCAGGTGCCGGGTAGCACGCCGTTGTGGCTGAAGCCAGCTGGCAGCCAGGCGTTGGTGCGATGGCAAACATCGCAAGATTGGGTGGTGACCACATGATTGGCCGGTTTGCCGGCGGCGGTGCTGCCGTTATGGCAACTGGCGCAGGAACCCGCCGTCACATTGCTGTGATTGAACGAGGCCGGCGTCCACGACACCGTGCGATGGCAGCTGTCACAACTGGCGCCAGTGACGACATGGCGAGCCGGTTTGCCACTGGCCATGCTGCCGTTATGACAGGTCTGACAGCTGCCGGGAAACACGCCCTGATGTTTGAAGCGTGCGCCCGCCCAGAGATTGTCGTTGTGGCAACTGTCGCAGCGATCCTGAGTCGGCACATGATTGGCCGGTTTGAAACTGGCACCGGTCGGGCTGCCCGCAACGTGGCAGGCTTCGCATTGATTGGGTGTGCCCTGAAACAGGTTGTTGGCATGGCAACGATCACAACTGACCCGGCTATGGGCGCCGTGCAAGGGAAGACCGGTGCGGGCATGCTCGTTGATGGTCATGTCGGCGGCGCGTGCCGGCTGCGGTGTCAGCATCAGCAAGCCAAACAGCAATACCGCCACCAATACCGCCAGCAGTGCAGCCAGCGAAAAGCCAGCTTGCGGAGAAACAGGCAGCCGTACGTCGGCATCCTGCATCGCGTTACCGGTCGTTAGCTTCATTGTTGCAACTCCCATGCTGTTGCAGTGGCGAATGCCGTCACGTTCAGCCATCGCGTTTTGCTGTCTGACTCCGTAACAGCAAATGCTTAATGGCGACTTAAAGCCGGTTCAATTCGAAGCGGCCAATTTGCGGTTCATGATCCACATCACGATATCTTCATCTTTCAAATGCTCCAGGCTGACCTTTTCGTTAGCGGAGGTCTTGATCACCTGTTGCCAATTTTCACTGCGATGACAGCGGCCACAGTCACTGCCAAAGCGGCCATCGTGACGGTCATCGGATTGGTGGCAGCTACCGCAGCTGCTGGCGGGTTGGCCGGCGCGGACGTGGCATTGCTCGCAGGCCAGCTGGCGATGCTTGCCGGTCAGGGCAAACCGGGTTTGTTTGTCATGATTGAAATCGGCGAGCCGCCAGTCACGGGCGTTATGGCATTGCTCGCAGCGGCTGCCGAGCGCGCCCTTGTGTTTATCGGTTTTGCCGTGACAGCTGCTGCATTGCGTGCTGGTGCCTTTGAACAGCGCGTCGCTGTGGCATTTTTTGCAACTGAGCGCCAGATGCTGGCCGAGCAAAGGAAAGCCGGTCAGCTGGTGATTGAACCGGGTTTGCTGCCAGCTGCTTTCGCTGTGGCAACTGTCGCAGTTGGCGCCGAGTTTGCCTTTGTGTGGATCGGTTTGTTGATGGCAGCTGACGCAGCGGCGGTCCAGCTTGGGCTCGGTCAGGGTTTTGCTGTGGCATTGCTCGCAGCGTAATGGTTGGTGTTTGCCGAGCAGGGCATAGCCGGTCAGTTTGCCGTGGTCAAAGCCGCGCGGTTTCCAGTTGCTGCTGTCGTGGCAGCTTTGACACTGCGAACCAAACCGGCCTTTGTGGACATCATTTTTCTGATGGCAACTGGCGCATGCGGTTTGGGTGTCGGCAAACAACTGGCTGGCATGACACTGCTTGCAGCTGGCTTTGCTGTGCGCGCCGGTCAGCGCAAAGTCGGTTTTGCTGTGGTCAAACGGCAGCCCCTTCCATGCATCGGCACGGTGGCAGGACTGGCATTGCGTGCCGAGCTTGCCTTGGTGGACATCATCGGACTTGTGGCAACTGACGCAGGTATTCGGTAGCGGGTCGGTAATTGCGCCGGTGTGGCAGCTTTTGCAGCTGGCGCTGGCATGTTTGCCAGTCAAGGCGAAGCCACTGACGGCACCGTGGTCAAAGCGGGTTTTCTTCCAATCAGACGCCTGATGACAGCTGGCGCAGTCGTCACCGAATTTGCCCTTGTGGGCATCGTCGGTGCGATGGCAGGCAACGCAGGTTTGCGGCAATGCCGGGCTGGCACCGGCCTTGTGGCAGCTCTCGCATTTGGCGGTCAGGTGTTTGCCATCCAAGGCGAACCGGGTTTGGCTGTGATCAAACTTGCCGTTCGGCCATTTGTCTTCGGCGTGGCAGCGCTGGCAGTCCGATCCCAGCGCCGCTTTGTGATGATCATCCGCACGATGGCAGCCCTCGCAGCGATTGGGCGCTTCGCGAAAAGCATGCTCGCTCTGATGGCATTGCTGGCAGCGAAGCGGCGGACTCTGGTGGGCACCACGCAAGAGAAAGTCGGTCTGCTTGTGATCGAAGCCGGCCTGATCGAATTTCACCATGTCGGCATCACGGCCGCGGTGTTCAAGGTGGCAGGCGCGGCAAGGCTGCGCTGGCAGGCGGCCATGAAAACCGGTCTTCTGCTTGAAGTCGGCGGCGACCGGTTTGTGACAGCCCAGGCATTGACCATCCTGGGCGTTCTTGTTGAATTTGACGTGGCACTGAGCGCAATCGGCTTCGAGTTTGGCATGACCAGCAATGACCGGTCCCGGCATCAGCGCGGTTTCCAGCGAGTCAGCCGCGCTGGCTGCTTTGACCATCGTCAGCAGCAGCAACATCAACAACGGAACGATGGCAAGCGGAACAGCGCGCATGGGCTCGATCTCGCTCAGTACATGTGCACGGAAATGATGTGCAGAATGGTGCTGATGACCAGCGTGAATACCAGTGGCACATGCAGGATGTGCCACCAGCGAAACAGCCGTTCGTAGAGCCGGAACCGGGCCGCAGCCCGCAAATGAACAAAGCAAAGGTGCAGCGCGCGCAGCAGGTCTTTCTGCTGCGTCGCATGGTGTTGTGCCCGCATTTGCCGCTCGGCGTGGCGCAGCCGCAAAGGCAGCCACAACAGCTGCAGGAAGGAGCTGTTGGCTGCCATGGCCTGCTGTTCCCACTCCTGCAAGCGCTGTCGCAAGTCCGGTGACTGGCCGGCCATGCGGGCGATATCGGCGTCGATGTGCTCGCGCCATTCGCGCAATTGCATGCCACGACCGAATAGACCGTGATGGATACGGGTGTAAATGAAACGACCGATGATGCCGCTGCCCGCGACCACCAGCATGGAATAGAACGCCACCGCCGCATTCAATGAGCCGGTCTGAAAGCGCGAATGCAGCAGAATCAGAAATGGCCCGCCGATGCCCAGCCACATGTGTGACTGGAACCAGAATTTCATCTGGCCGAGCCGGTCAAGAAAACGGACATGCTTGCGCAGCGGATACAAGAACAGCAGCAGCATCAGGCTGGCGCCGACCACACCCAGCCAATAATTTTGCTGTGGCGTTAAACGCCAGGATTCGACGCGAGTCCAGAAAAAACCGGCAAACAGGGCCAGCGACAGCCCGAGCAGCAGGGGCCAGAGCCGATCCGGTTTCGACGATGCAGTAGCAGATGGCGTCGCCACAGCGACATCCCTTTGGTTGTGGGTTGAAATGACCCAGCAAGTGTAGGGAATAGTGTTGCGGCAATCCTTAAGGCAGGCTTGGCTACCTCAAGGATTGTGCTGCAGATCACGCGCTTGTTCGCAAAACCTGCGGCGCGTGTGGCTGGTCAGAACAACCCTTTCTTGCCGCCCAGCATCGAACCGAGAATGCCTCTCAATACGCGACGGCCAAGCTCCGAGCCAATGGCGCGCGCCGCACTCTTGGCGAACGCTTCGGTGGCGGTTTCGCGGCTACGACTTGGCTTGGCTGCGTCTTCTTCTTCATCGCGCTGATTGCGCGCCGTGGGTGCGGTCGGAATCCGCGGCGCAGGAATGCGCATGTTCAGATCATCGTCGCCTTTGTTCGCTTGCCGCACTGATCCGCTGCTGCTTTTGTTGTTGCTGTTCTGGCTGGCGGGCTCTTCGTCATTGCGGCGCTGTTTCAGTCGCTCGAATGCCGATTCGCGATCGAGCACTTTTTCATACTGGCCATAGACCAGCGAACCGGTGATGGCCTGTTGCCGCTCGTTTGGTTGCAGCGGGCCGATGCGCGAGCTTGGCGGCAAAACAAAGCCGCGTTCGACTGGCGTTGGTCGGCCTTTCTCGTCCAGAAAGGTCACCAAGGCTTCGCCGACACCGAGCTCCATGATCGCGGTCTCGGTATTCACTTTCGGATTTTGTGGCAGGGTTTCGGCAGCCGCCTTGACCGCCTTTTGATCGCGCGGAGTGAAGGCGCGCAGCGCATGCTGAACCCGGTTGCCAAGTTGGCCGAGCACGCTGTCTGGAATGTCCAGCGGGTTCTGGCTGACAAAATAAACACCAACACCCTTGGAGCGAATCAGCCGCACAACCTGCTCGATTTTTTCCAGCAGAGCCGCTGGCGCTTCCTTGAACAGCAAGTGGGCTTCATCAAAGAAGAACACCAATTTGGGTTTGTCGCGATCGCCGACTTCCGGCAGGTTCTCAAACAGCTCGGCCAGCAGCCAGAGCAGGGCGGTCGCGTACAGCCGTGGCGAGTTGAACAGTTTGTCGGCAGCCAGAATGTTGATCACGCCGCGACCCTGATCATCGGTCTGCATCAGATCGGCGATGTTCAGCATGGGCTCGCCGAAGAACTTGTCACCGCCCTGTTCTTCCAGCGTCAGCAGGCCGCGCTGAATGGCGCCAATGGATGCGGTCGAGATATTGCCGTATTCGGTGGTGTAGTCGCGGGCATGTTCGCCGACGTACTGCACCATGGCGCGCAGATCTTTCAGGTCGAGCAACAGCAGGCCATTGTCATCTGCGATCTTGAACACCAGTTGCAAGACGCCTTCCTGGGTCTCATTGAGATTGAGCAGGCGGCCGAGCAGCAAAGGCCCGAGATCCGACACGGTGGCGCGCAGCGGATGGCCTTGTTCGCCAAAGACATCCCACAACTGCAGGCTGAATTGCGCCGGTGCCCAGTCGGTGATGCCGAGCGCGCTCAGGCGCTTGTCCAGTTTCTCGCTGTGGCTGCCGCTGGCGCCGAGGCCGGACAGATCACCTTTGACGTCGGCCAGGAACACCGGCACACCGGCCGCGGCCAATCGTTCCGTGATGACTTGCAGCGTGATGGTTTTGCCGGTGCCGGTGGCGCCTGTGATCAAACCATGACGGTTGGTCAGGGCGGGCAGCAACGCACAATCGGCATCGGCGGAACGGGCAATCAGCATCGGGTCGGCCATGATCAGCATCCAGAGCGAAGAAAACGGTTTCAATAAAACAGGGGCAATAAAACAGGGGCAATAAAACAGGTCTAGTAAAACAGGTTTAATAAAACAGCTGCAATAAAACGGCCAGCAGATTATGCCAGTGCCGGCCGGCAAGAAAAATCGCCGCAGCGATGCGGCCCCGATACCAACCAGCCAGCGATTATCTTCAACCGGCTTGCCGCGCCCATTGCCAGATTTCTTTCCAGCTGGCTTCCTTGCCGTAGAACAGCATGCCGGCGCGGAAGATGCGGCTGGCATAGCGGCGCAGCAGCAGAATGCTGGCGACCAGCAGCACGAACGAACCGAGCACCTGCCACCACGGCACGATGCCATGCGCGAGCCGGGCCGGCATGGCAGCCATCGAGGACATCGGCAGCCACGACAGCACTTGCATCACGACATTTTCTGGTGCGTCGAGACCGGGAAACGCGACCATGAAAAACAGTGTCGGCAGAAACATCAGCGAGCCGCGGGTTGAGCTGTTCGGATCATCGATGGAGGCGGCAATGGCGGCCATTACGGTGTTCCAGAACAACATCCCACCAAGCGCGAACAGCAGCGCCATCAGCACCAGGGGCCACGACACGGCCGCCAGCAAATCATTGCTGCCATCGCTGAAGCGGCTGACTGCCAGCAAAGCAAGCCAACCATACAAACACCAGGTCAGCATGGTTTTCAGGCCATGCCCGGTCAGGCCAAGCAACTTGCCATCAATCCAGGTTTGATACGGAATGGCCGACACCACCAGTTCGGAAACGCGCTGCTGTTTTTCACTGGTGATGCTGACAAAGAAATAGGCAAAACAGGTCATCACACCCATCAGCGAAAACACGGTCAGCGCCATGGCGATTACCCGGCTGCCGCCACTGGCGGGTTTGCGCGCATTGGGGCTGTAGCTTTGCGTGATCGTCGGCGCTTGTTGCCACTGTTCAAAATCATCGTGGGCGATGCCACGCTGAACCAGCTCGCGCTCCAGCCGGGCCGTTGTCAATTGGTCACCGAGTTCGTTATTCCAGGTTGGCTCGCGATTGACCAGCAAGGTGGCGGTGTTGTCGCTGGCGATTTCGAGCAAGCCGTCGAGCCGACCGGCATCGACATCGGCGGCGCGGGCATCGCGCTCTTTGCTGTCAGCGCGCAGCAAGGTCAATCGACCGTCATCGCCATACGCCAGCGGCAGGGCATTGGCATCGATAACCGCCACTTCATAATGCTCGCGTGCTTTTGCCCATTGCATCATCGCGCCGCCACCCTGGACCAGCGCAGTCAGCACGATCAGGATCACGATGTTGATAAGTTCGTGTTTCCATTTGAAATAGCGCAGGAATTCAAAGCGCGCCACGGTCCACAAACTGACCGGATTGATACTGTGCATATTTTTCCGTGGTTGGCTCATCGTGCCGCCTCCTGATACGGGTTACCGACGGCACGCAGGTAAATGTCGTGCAGGCCAATGGCTTCGCTGTGGACGCTGCGCAGCGTCGGGCCTTCGCCCAGCCTTCGCAGCAGGTCATTGAGCGCGGCATCGCTGGCCAGAATCAGTTGACGATTGTTTTCGCCATCGGCTTGGACATCGACAACACCGGTCTGACGCAAGCTTTCAATGGTGGGCGCCGGGCCGCTGTATTCCAGCCGCAAGCTCAGTGCCAAACCAGATGCCGCGCGCAGTTCGCTCATGCTGCCGAACAGCACGCGGCGACCACGATTCATCAACAGAATGCGGTCCGCTAGCCGTTCGACCAGCGCCATCTGATGCGCTGACAGCAGAATGGTCGTGCCCTGACTGCGCAATTCCCGCAGCAGCTCCAGCACCATTTCCTGATTGACCGGGTCGAGGCCGGAAAACGGTTCGTCCAGTACCAGCATGCGAGGCTGATGTTGCAAGGCGGCGATCAACTGTACTTTCTGCTGATTGCCTTTCGACAGCGCCGAGACTTTTTCCTTGGCCCGGTCCGCCAAGCCGAAACGCTCCAACCACGGCAATGCCGCGGCCCGCGCATCGCTGCGGCGAACACCGCGCAGCTGCGCCAGATAAATCAAGACATCGATGATTTTCTGATCTTGATAGAGCCCACGCTCTTCCGGCAAATAGCCCAGCTCTTCGGCCGGAATCTGCGCCAGCTCGCCCCGTTTGGATTGGTAGGCAATCTGGCCGCGGTCGGGTTCGGTCAGCCCAATCAGCATCCGTACCGTGCTGGTCTTGCCGGCGCCATTGGGGCCGAGCAGGGCAAAAATTTCACCGGGTTCAACGCTGAAGTTGATGTCATTGACCGCGTGGGTGGTGGCGTACTGCTTGTGCACGCCAGAAACGGAAAGCAAGGGCACGAAAGCCACTCCCTGTGGACGGCAAGAAGAATGGAAACAAATGGCGTTGAAAACGTCACCGCCAGCATATTAGCTGGCGGTGACGGATGAAAGAAATGCTAAATAGAATTTCGCGAGATAAACCTCATCAAAAAGCAGGTTTAGTAAGTGACAGTCAAAAAGAGTCGTGCGACATCGGCGGAAAATGCATAGAGTGGCTCGGTTCCAGCATTCAACCCCTTTCCGCCTGGCACATCGCGGAAATCATCGTAATCAAATTCAAAATGATCTACGTACAAATTCAGTTTAAATTGCTCAAATGGGCCGAGGCTAAAGCCTGTGAAGCTGTAACTTGCACCAATACCAATAGAACGTGATGTATAAGTTGACATTTCCTTGTCTCGCGCCAAGAAGTTGAACGCACTTTCACGAGGAAATAGATCGCTGTAGAAGTCAGCTTTTGTTTGATCGTATTGTCTAACTTTGAATTCAAAAAGCCAATTATCATCCCAAGGATGAACATAGCGCACTTCTACGCTGGTTGCCTCTATTCCCCAAGTGTCCGTGAAATAGCGATATTCACCGCGTATCGACGCGCGCCAAGGAAGGTAATAAATGCCGCGCAAAGCAACGGTATCGGAGGTTCGCGTTTCTGGATACTTCTCATTCTGTAATGTGAAGTTGATGCCGTCATCATTTAAGTAACGGACTTGTCGGTATGGGTTGTTTAAAAAGCCTTCATCGCTGATTGTCTCGAAGCCAAGATTCATAACGAAGTTTTTTGTCAAAATTTGAGAGAGGTTAAGACGATAGTTCTGACGATTAACGTCACCTTTGTGGGTGGTACTGGTAATGACATGGCCTGTGTAATTATTTTGACTCACTTCGTCATTGCCTTGACTATATCCAAGCGAAATCGAGGTGAGATCGCCGAAAAAGTCTTGGCTTACACCAAAAAAAGCCGTTGTCGCGTCGTAATCGCTCTCTTTACTGGTTGTATACCCCATGCTCATCGTAGTTTTGTTATTGAGGTAATCAACACCGATTGATTGTTCCTTACGCTGCTCTGAATAGCGACTGGCACCAGAGATAAATTGAACGTCAACCGACGCCGAGCTGACATTATCAACATAGTAGTTGGCGCTGACCGAGAGTTTCTCAAGGAAGTTTTTTCGGACCAATAGACTGGGACCAGTGATGTCCATACCACCACCTTGATAGGAGTGGTACATCAGGTCGGTACGTTCTTCCGGCAACACGCTACCGAGCGCCGGCAAGCAGGCCAGGCCGGCAAGCAGCGCCAAAGACTGCGCCACGCTGATGAGCGTGGCGCGGGAGAACCCTTTGAATTTAGTTGCAGCCACAGCCACCACCGCCACCACCTTCGGCGCCGCGGGCGCCTTCGCGAGCCTGATAAACGTGATTGATGTAGGCCGTTTGCACCGCATCGCGTTCAAACGCCATGATTGGATCGGCAAGGTTTTGCCGCTCATACGGCTTCAGCCAGGGCTCGACGCTGCAGGCGCTGAGCGACAGCAAACCTGCAAGCGTTGCCACGCGCAGCAAAAATTTGCCGGATCGGTTCATCATTCGCGCACCAGTTTTTTGATCTGCTCTTCGTATTTGGCTTCGTAGCCCGGCTTGTAGCCACGGTGCAGGAAGCGCATGTTGCCGTTGCGGTCGACCATGACGGTGCTGGGCATCGCATCGACGTTATAGATTTCGCTGAGCTTGTTTTCGCTGTCGAGCAAGACCGGGAAGCTGACGGTGATGTCCTTCAGCAGCTTCTCGGCCAGTTTCGGATCATTGTCGACGTTGACGCCGAGCACGGTGAAACCGAGATCCTTGTAGCGTTTGTAAATGTCTTCGATCAGCGGCATTTCCTGACGGCAGGGACCGCACCACGATGCCCAGAAGTTGATCATGACCACTTCGCCACGCAAATCGGCCAGCCGGACGTTACCACCGGCCCGATTCTTCAGCGTGAAATCCGGGGCAGGGCCTTTCAGCTCTTCCGCCTGTACGGAACTGACCACCACGCCACTGATGAAGAGCAGCAGCAGCAGGCCGGTGGCAAGCAAAGCGCGACGTTGATTCATGACAACAGACTCCAACTGATTCAGTTAATCGGCAACGGCTCAAGCTTAATGCAGCTGCCTGACAGTTATCTTCAAATGGCGTCGCAAAAACGCCACCGATGTTTCCTGCCTCAAAAGTTTCCTGCCTTAAAAAAAGACAGTAATGCCGGTCGAGAACTCCAGGTTATGCGACTGGATGGTTTCGCCGAGAATTTCGTGCTCGAAAATATGGTCCTGAAAATCGATGCTGACAGCCAGCCAGTCCCACGGCACAAAGCGATAGCCGGCACCGAGATGCCAGGTGAAGTAATCATCCTCGGCAAACGAGGTGCTACCAACGCCGGCCAGCAGGTAGAAGCTGGTATTGATGGCATGGCCTTCGCCGATAAAGGCTTCACCCGGAAACAGGTTATAACCGAGATTCAAGCCATAGTATTCATACTGGCGCTGATCATCGGTCAGCAGGCTGGCGCCGCCGGACAGTCGCTCGTAGCTGGTTTGGCCGGCCTCGCTCTGGGCGAAGTTGGCGGTGAAAAAGAAGTCTTCGCTGATGTGATATGTCAGCTTGGCGCCGACCACGCTGTTGCTGCCGAAATCTTCGATGCTCAGCACGCCGAAGGTCAGCCCGATCTCGATGTCGTTGACATCAATCAGGTCTTCATCAATGGCGCGACGTTCCACTTCCGGATCATAGACCGGTTCGTTGTCGGCATCGGCAGCGGCGGCCTGAGCGCCAAAGCCAAGGGCAAAGCAGACACCGGCGAGCCGGAGTGTGCTCAGAAAAAGAGGCTGAATCCTGCTTTCCATTCTTCAACTTTCTCGTTGTCGTTGCGATCGGTCAGCACGACGTAGTTGTTGTATTCGACCCGGAAGACAAAGCGCCGGGTCAGGTAGGTGCGAGCGCCAACGCCAACGTGGGTCAGCTGCTCGCTGCGATCTTCAGTCTGGACAATGGTGGCGGCGGGGTCGGTCTGAATATAACCGGTCCCGAGTTGAAAGTAAGGTGAAATCCACCATTCCGGGAACGGCTGGTGGGTCAGGTGCAGCGTCGCATATTTGGCGTTGGAAAAATTGCCCAGCACATGGCCCAGGGTCAGTTCCAGCGACAGGTTTTCGGTGAAGCCCCAGGCACCATACATGCTGATGACCGACGCGCTTTCAAACTCGCCGGACATGACGCCGAATTCCCAGGTGCGGTTGGCAAACTGGTCCTGAGTGACTTCGGTGATCTCGACCTGCTCGCCTTCTGGCGTCAGGGTCCGAATCAACTGGTCACGGTTGACCCAGCCTTCATGGCCGCGTGGTGTCCGGACCAGAAACCAGTCAGTACGGCGCTTGAGCAGCTGAATGAGGCCGCCGCGTTCGACAATCTGGAATTTCGGAAAGCCACGCCCCGGACCGGTGTGCAAATCGATGAACGGATCGGCCACCCGCACTTGCGGCAGCGGCGGCTCGGAGTCTTCATCCGCAGCGGCCGGCGCGGTAACCGCGCTGTCTGCCGAGGCGGCCGCATCCAGTGCGGCCTCGGCTACAGGGGCCGCGGTATCGTCAGCAGCGGAAGCGGCTGACGAATTGGCGTCCTGATCTGTCAAACCGGTCGCCGCTTCGATACTGGCGGGTTCTGCCGCGTAGGCGGCACTCGCGAACGCCAGCGGCAACAAAACGAACAACAACCGTGGCGTCATGCGACGGGCTTTCCTGTAGCAAAAAGGTAAAAACAGCAAAAGTGGGACGGATTCTACGTCAGCTCTGTCCGCGCTGTCAGTTTACCGGGGCCTCAAACGGGTTGTTGTAATACTGGGCGCCAACATCCAGCCACTCCGCAATCAGTTTCAACTCGGCATCGCTGAGCCGGCCGGCATGACTGCCACCCGCGGCAAAGACCTGGAAGAAACGGCTGTTGAGGGCGTCGCCAACACGCATGACCGGGGACGGCGCGTTGACCGGGGTGGTGATGACACATTCTGGCGGCGGGCCCGGATCCAGCACCCCTTCGGTGCAGACAAAGGTGCCGGAACCAACGGGCTCTTCCACCGCGGGGACGCGTGTCGTGATGTTGTCATCGACCAGCACGCCACCGCCGTTCAGGCTCTGGCTCGTATCCTGAATGAACAACTCAACATAACTGGTGTTGAAGTCGATGTTGTCGACCGACTGGGCTGCACGCAGATCCAGTTGCGCTGCCGGCACCCGCGCGACGTCGTTGGTATCGGCAACGTTGTGGCAGTTGGTGCAGGTTTCGTCGTCGGCCGGATCCATCAGGTCTGCGCCGGGCCGGTCTTTGCTCCAGAGTGGCTGGATATGCGCGTCGTAATTGATGGTGACCCGGCACAGGCTGCTCCAGGTACTCACGCAGGCCAACGAGGTCGGCAGTGGCGTGGTGAAGCTGACGTCATCGAAGCGGGCGCTGAAGTCCGGGTCTTTGGCCCGGGCGGCCGGATCGGTCCAGTCGTCATGAAACTCCAGGTTCAGATTCGGTGTGCGCGGGCCATGATTGTCGATGCGGGACCAGACCTGGGCCATGGTTTCGCCCATGTCGGCAAACAAAGCCGGTTCGGTATTCGGGAACGCTGAACCGGTGGTCGGCGCGCCGGGGTTGGCCGATGCGGCCTCGGCGTCAGCGCGGCCGTGTGGCAGCACACTGTTGCCGGTATGACAACCATTACAGACCCGAACTTCACCGGGTTTGACGGTCATCCAGTTGTTGTGGCGCTGGCTGACCCGTTTGCCACTGCCATCCAGTACCGAGATGGCAAACGCGACGTTGGCGGGCACCTTGAACTGGGCCGAACCATCCGGCTCGACCGGCACATAGCCAAGAATTTCCCGCATGCCGCCGCCACGACCGCCGAAACCGAAGGCGCTGTTGTCGATGTCGCGGACGTCATCGTCGGGCTGGGAAACGGCTTTCTCAATCCGGATGAAACGGGCAGGGCGCTGGGCTGCAGTGGCAATGAGCGGGTCGCGAACTGCCGTGATGCCGCCTGGCGCCGTGTCGACGCCATCAAAGTCATAAACGCTCTTGATATCGAGCACGCCCACCCCTTCGCTGACCAGATCCTGGTCCAGGTCGACGCCGGCGACGCCGTCGAGAATGACGGCCGGCCGTGGCCGCGGCGACAGCGAGACGGCATCGGTGTAGTAGGCGCCTTCTTCCGGCGTGAACAGCGGGATTTGGGTCCGCGCATCCGGGTTGTAAACGTACAGGCTGAACAGCGGATTGGCCTCGACCACGGCCGGGTCAGCCAGCCGCTCCGGCGTGCACGGAACGATCCGTTGGTTCGGTGTGTTCGGCTGATCCAGCACCCGGCATTGGCTCCAGCTGACCAGCATGCGATTGGTGCCATCGGCCATTGGAAATGCACTGCGGTAACGGCCGGCCGGTGATGGCAGATCGTCGGTGCGGACGCCGGTTGGGGCGATGGATACCTGTGCCGGACCGGTCAGACCGGCCATGCTGGCGACGGGCTGAGTGTTGTCGATGTAATCGGTGGTGTTGATGGCCAGCAGATCGCCACCTTCGTACAGGCTGTCAAACGGCCGCAAAATGGTCAGGATGCGACCGTCCGGCAGCGCTTTAGGCCGCAAAAATTGCACTTCGGCGCCGTCGGTGCCGGTGTCATGGCTGCGCTTGCCGTAATACAGGCTCAGATCGCTGCCATCCGGTTTCATGGTGTACAGGTGCATGCCGCGGCGCTGGCCGATGTTGTCCCAACGGGTGAAAACAATGCGGCCATTGGGCAGCACGTCCGGGTCCATGTCGTGGCTCTGGTTGAAGCTGATCTGGTGAATGTCGCTACCGTCGGAATTCATCACATGCAGGCTCAAGGCATGGACGTTGTCGTCTTCCTCCTGATGGGCGAATTGCGGCTTGCCCTCATCCAGCAGGATGGCCTTGGCCTGACGCTGGCGGGTGGACGCGAACACAATGCGACCGTCCGGCAGGTAATGCGGGCTGATGTCCTGACCGGCCTCGGCGGTGATGTCCGACGGAATGACGCGGCGCAGCACTGCGCTGACGGTATCGTATTCCCAGATATTCCAGGTTGGCTGATCTTCCGGATCGGCATTGGGGATTTCCGGAAACCGCAGCGCGAACAGCAACTTGGTGCCGTCGTAGGAGACGGTCAGATCGCGGACGTCATACTCAACCGGAGGCTCGCCTTCGGCTGGCGGCGGGAACAGGCCTGAAGTCAGATCGGTTTCGGGGGCAGACGGGCTCGCCCGGTCGCGCAGCATCAGCTTGGCGCCACCCGGACGTTCGAAATCCATGTCGTAGGGTTCGCGAACGTCACCACCCACCAGCACACCATCTTCGTCCAGCGGCAGGCTGCGCTTGATATAGGCGACCTTGAAATCCAGTACGACCGGGTCAGGCTGCTGATCTTCGCTGCCACCGCCGCAGCCGGCCAGATTGGCGACCAGCACCAGCCCCAGAATCCGGACCGACCAGTTCAGAGCAGACATCTTTTTCGAGTTCATTGGGCACCGTAAACGTCGTCGCCGCGTGTTTTGACGCGTTGATCACAATTATCCCGACCAACGGTATGGGTTTCTGAGTAGGCAGTCACGAAAGCAGTTGAGCCACAGGTCTAGAATTCAACTTGGCCCGGTGTGGATGTTGCGGACGTATTTGCCTGCGAGCAAGCCCGAAATCTCCAGCTACCGCCGACAAGCTTAGAACAGGATGATTCGCCATGAAGACTGTTGCCGCGCCCACCCCCTCAGCCAGTTTCTGGAAAAGAAACCTCGGCTCTGGTCTGTGCGCTCTCGCTTTGACTGCCTTGAGTATAGCCTCGTCAGTCGCCGAAGCCGGATCCCGGGAACAAGCCAAACGGATTTTTGACCGTCTTGCCGGCGTACCAGCCGACGAGGCCACCATCGATGCGCTGCAAGCCGCCATCGATGGCGGTGGTGGCAGCGATGCCGCCAAAATTGCCGCAGCCATGCAGGCCATGAACAACCCTGCCTTCTATAGCGTGACGCTGAAGAACTTTGTCACGCCGTGGACCAATCGCGATGCCAACGTGTTTGCGCCGTTGAATGATTACACCGCGACCATTATCGGCATGGTTCGTGACGACATCGACTTCCGCAAAGCACTTTACGACGACATCATCTATGTCGCCCAAGGCGTGCCGGGTGCCCCTGCCTACTCGAACAGCAACAACGATCACTACGAATACCTGGAAAACAATCACGCTGACCTGAAGGCCAGTCTGGTGCAGCGCACGCAGTCCGCAACGACCAGTCTGCGTGCCGAAGCCACCGCCGGCATTATGACCACCCGTGCAGCGGCAAAAGCCTTCTTCATCGATGGCACCAACCGCGCGATGTTCCGTTACACCCTGCTGAACCATCTCTGCAACGATTTGGAGCAGGTCAAAGACATTACCCGGGTGTCGGATCGCATTCGTCAGGACGTGACTCGCAGCCCGGGCGGCGACAGCCGCTTGTTCAACAACACCTGTATCGGTTGCCACAGCGGCATGGATCCGATGGCGCAGTCCCTGGCCTATTACGACTTCGTGCACACGGTGGACGATGAGCTCGGCGACGCCGGCAGCCTGTCGTACAACGATGTTGGCATGACGGATCCGTTCACCGGCACTCGCGTCAAAAAGAAATACCACATCAACGAAAACAACTTTAAGTATGGTTTCGTGACCCCGGACGACAAGTGGGACAACTACTGGCGTGCCGGTCAGAACCAGGTGCTTGGTTGGGACCCGAACCTGCCGGGCAGCGGCAGTGGTGCCAAGTCGATGGGGCAGGAGCTGGCCTATTCCGAAGCCTTTGCCGAGTGCCAGGTCAAGAAAGTGTTCAAGGCGGTCTGCTTGCGCAATCCGGTCGATTCGGCCGATCGCAATCGCATCGACAGCATGACCACCAGTTTCAAGAACAGCGGTTACAAGATGAAGCAGGTTTTTGCTGAAACCGCTTCGTACTGTGCTGGCAATTGAGCGGACAGGCTCGGAGAACGAACATGAAGAATCAAGTTGTCGTGTCGACCCTGCGCACGCTCAAACCGGCAGTAAAAAGCCTGTTTGCCGCCGGCCTGTTGGCCGTGCTGGCCGCCTGTAGTGGCGGCGGTGCCGGGACCGAAGAAAACGTCACCACGCCACCGAATCCAGGTGGCAATTACAACGGTCCGCCGCCGGCATCTGACGATGTTCAGCGCTTCAAGATCAATCTGTGGGACAACATTGTTGGCACTGACAAATGTGGTGCCTGCCACGTTGCCGGTGGTCAATCGCCGGAATTTGCCCGCAGCGACGACATTAATCTGGCTTATGCCGCAGCCAACACGGTGGTCAATCTGACCGAGCCGGACAAGTCGCGGATGGTGGAAAAAGTCGGTGGTGGTCACAACTGCTGGCTGGGCACTGCCCAAGCCGAGCTCAATGCCTGCGCGGAAACGCTGACCCGCTACATCACCAACTGGGCCGGTGGCTCGGTTGGCGGCGGTGCCAACGAAGTGAAGCTGGATCCGCCGGTTGAACGTGAGCCGGGCAACAGCCGGACCTTCCCGTCCGACACTGCCGATTTTCGCGACACCGTGTACCCGTTGCTGACCGAGTACTGCTCGCGTTGCCACAGCGACACGGCCGATAACGCCCAGTCGCCGTACTTCGCCAGCGCCGACATCAATGTGGCCTACGCGGCCGTCCAGAGCAAAATCAACCTGGATAACGTCGATGCCTCGCGGTTGGTGGTGCGGCTGCGCGAAGAGTCGCACAACTGCTGGGACAACTGCACCGCGAACGCGCAGGAGATGCAGGACGCCATTCAGGCTTTTGTCGATGGCATTCCGCTGACCGAGGTGGATCCGAATCTGGTCATTTCCCGCTCGATGCGCCTGATTGATGGCGTGGTGGCCAGCAGTGGCGGCCGTTACGAAGCGAACGTCATTGGTCTGTATCAGTTCAAGGAAGGTTCGGGTTCGGTGGCATTCGATACCAGCGGTGTCGAGCCGGCTGCACAATTGAACTTGAGCGGTGGTGCCGAGTTTGTCGGCGGCTGGGGCGTGCAGTTTGCCGGACCCATGGCAAAAGCGCAGGCCTCGACTCTGTCGTCGAAGAAGTACCATGACCTGATTAAAGCAACCGGTGAGTACTCAATCGAAGCCTGGGTTGCCCCTGCCAACGTGACGCAAGATGGTCCGGCGCATATCGTCAGTTATCTCGGTAGTGCCGATTCGACCAACTTCACACTGGGCCAGACCCTGTACAACTATGACTTCCTGATGCGTCATAGCGGTACCGGTGCAGATGGCAATCCGGCTTTGTCTACGGCCGATGCCGATGAACGCTTGCAGGCGACGCTGCAGCATGTGGTCGTGACCTATGATCCGATTCGTGGTCGCCGCATCTACGTCAATGGTGAGTTCACCGGTGACGTCGACAACACCCCTATCGGCAACCTGAATGACTGGGACAACACCTTTGCCTTCGTGCTCGGCAATTCGCCGGCGCTGGATCGGCCATGGGCCGGCATCATCAAGTTGGTGGCGATTCACAATCGCGTGCTGACCGATGAGCAAATCGTCCAGAACTTCAACGTTGGTGTTGGTGAGCGCTATTACCTGATGTTCAGCGTCTCGCACCTGCTCGACAATCCGGCCTGCTTCCTTGGTACGCCTGCCGTGTCGCAGTGCTATCTGGTGGTCGAAGTCAGTCGCTATGACAGCTACGGTTACCTGTTCAACAAACCGTTCTTTGTCAGCCTGAACGATGCCGCAACCTTTAACGGAATTCCGTTCCAGGGCATGCGCATTGGTATCAACGGCCGCGAAGCACCGGTTGGCCAGTCCTACGCCAAGCTGGATACGACCCTGACGGCAAGTAATCAGGTGTTGTCGCCGCTCGGTACCGTGATTGGTTTGGAAAAAGGCCCGGCCAGCGACGAGTTCTTCCTGACATTCGAGCGGATCGGTACCCATACCAATGTCTATCTGGAGCCGACACCGCCACCGCCGGGCATTCCGTCGGATAGCAATCCGGAATCGGCAATCGGCGTCCGTACGTTCGACGAGATCAATGAAAGCCTCGCCGAGATTACAACCGTGTCGCCGAATTCGAGCTCGATCAAAACGCTGTTTGCGCAGATCCGTCAGGCACTGCCAAGTGTCGAAACCATCACCGCGTTCAACTCGGCGCAGCAGATGGCCGTGACTCAGCTGTCGATTGCCTACTGCAGCGCACTGGTCGATGACGCTACCAAACGCGCCAGCTATTTCCCGGGCGTCAATTTTGCGGCCGGTCCGACGGTTGCGCTGGATGCCACTGGCCGTAACAACGTGATCAATCCGCTGATTGCCCACGTCATGGCCAGCAACGTGACCAGCCAGCCGAATGTGGCGGACGTGCAAACGGAAATGAATGCGCTGATCACCCGGTTGGCGGCGTCGGGCGGCAATACCTCAGCTCGAACCATCACCATTGTCAAATCCGTGTGTGCCGCGACTGTCGGTAACGCCGCAATGCTCGTGCAGTAAGGGGAGTTGCCAACATGACCAAACGCATTCGCTCGAGCAAACGCATGCAGCATCTGCAACCTGATGCACCGCTGTTGTTTGCTGATCACGCCGCGCCGAAAACCCGTCGCGACTTCATTCGTCAGGGCCTGATGACTGGTGGCGCCGCGGTAATGGGTAGTGGCTTGCTAGGTTTGCTCGGCAACCGCACCGCGCAAGCGGCCTTGTCGCCGGATTTGACGGCGCTGCTGGATGATTGCGGTATTCGCACGGCGGGTGCCGGCAAGATTCCGTTTATTTGCTTCGACTTGGCCGGTGGCGCCAACATAGCCGGTTCCAACGTGTTGGTCGGCAAGCAAGGTGGCCAGCTCGATTTTCTGTCGACTGCCGGATACAGCAAACTGGGCATTCCTGGCGACATGATTCCGCCGGTGGCGGATGCACAAGGTGTCGATCATATCGACAGCTCGCTCGGTCTGTCTTTCCATAGGGACAGCGCTTTTCTGCGCGGTATCAAGACGGTATTGAGTGACGAAGCGGCGTTGTTGATTAACGGTGCTGTTATTGCTGCCCGCTCGGAAAACGACACCGGCAACAATCCGCACAATCCGATGTACGCGATCAACAAGATCGGGGCTGATGGCCAACTGCTGACGCTGATTGGTTCGCAGAGTTCGGATTCCGGCGGCAACTCGATGGCGCCATTGGCGATGATCGATTCGACCAAGCGCCCGACCAAGATTGATCGGCCGAGTGATGTGCTTGGTCTGGTCGACGCAGGCGATCTGAGTGCCTTGGGTGGCACCCAGGCTGATGCGGTCGCGGTGATGGAATCAATCTATCGGGTCACCGACAAGAAGATGGCAAACGTCAGCACTGGCCTGCCGACTTCTGGTCAGGCACTGACCGATGCCGTGGTCAAGGATCTGGTTCGCTGCGGCTATTTGAAAAGCGCGGCCTTGTATGACCGCTTTGGCAACCCGGCCGAGCTGAACGTCGAACTGGATTCGGATATTGTCGGCGGTATTTTCACGCCGCAGCAATTTACCGACGGCGAGTTCCGCAAAACGGCTTCGATCATGAAACTGGTGATCAATGGTTATGCCGGTGCCGGTACCGTCACGATGGGCGGTTTCGATTACCACACTGGCGATCGCTCGACCGGCGAGCTGCGCGATTTCCGCGCCGGCGTCTGCATGGGCGCCTGTTTGGAATATGCGCATCGCAAGCAATTGCCGTTGATGCTCTATGTGTTCAGCGATGGTGCGCTGGCGTCCAACGGCATGGTCGACAACTCTGAAGAGGGCCGTGGCAAGGGCCAATGGACCGGCGACAACCAGTCCACTGCCGCGACGTTCTTCCTGGTGTACAACCCGAACGGCAAGCCGCAGCTGATGGGGGCGACGCCGGCGGCGCAGGCGCAAAGCCAGCAGATCGGCTATTTCCGTGACAGCGGCGATGTCGAAACCTCGTCGAGCCCGGCCGGCAACAACGTCAATCTGCTGGTGGAAACCGTTGCCTTGAACTATCTGGCTTTGCATGATGAGCTGGGCCGGTTTGATGCGCTGTTCCCGGGTTCCGGTCTGGGTAGCGGCGCTGTCCGGGACGCTCTGGTTGCGTTCCAGCCGATCGTCAGCGGGACCATATAAGCGTTAGCGTAAAATCGGCCAGCGTCAGCGCAGTACCGGCACGGGTCAGTCTGGTACTGGGTTTGCGTTGGCAGTCTTGAAGTTGTTGCAGTACCTTGGGGTAGCACACCGCACCGGCAACACCGGTGCGGTTTTTTTTGCCTATGGCGCAGCGAAGCTGAGGCTGCGCAGGGGGCCGCGGGATTGCTATCCTGTCGCACCTGAAAATCTCGGCGTCCGCCTGTCATGAAGCGTCTGTTGCGACCGTTCCTGCTGTCTTCCCTGTTGATTCTGGTCCTGGCCGGCGCGGCCCTGCTTTGGGCGTATTGGCAGCTCGACGCCAGTCTGCCCTTGCTCGATGGCCGCTTGCCGGTCAAGGGCTTGCAGGCCGAAGTCAGCATCAGCCGCGACGCGCTTGGCACGGCAACACTGCGTGGTCGCGATCGGGTCGATGTCGCCCGGGCACTGGGCTTTGTTCATGCTCAGGAGCGCTTCTTCCAGATGGATTTGCTGCGTCGGCGCGCGGCGGGCGAATTGTCGGCGCTGGTCGGCAAAGCGGCGTTGGATGTCGATAAATCGGTGCGCCGGCATCGCTTGCGCTGGCGCGCCGAACAGATTGTCGCCAGCTTGCCGCCGGATCAGTTGCCGATTCTCAATGCCTATGTTGATGGCGTGAATGCCGGCCTCGACACGTTGGCCGAAAAGCCGTTTGAGTATTTCCTGCTGGCCAGCACGCCGCAGCGTTGGCAAGCCGCCGACACCATTCTCGCCGCTTACGCCATGTACCTGACGCTGCAAGCCTCCGATGGCGAGGTGGAGCTGACGCGTTTGCAGGCAAAGCAACATTTGCCGGCCGCGCTGTATAACTTTTTGCGGGCGCCGGGCAGTGACTGGGATGCGCCACTTTTTGGCGAGGCGCTGCAAGCCTCGCCACTGCCGGACGCGGCCTCGTTGGCCAATTGGCAAGCCAGACTGGATACGCCGATCTGGGATGCGCAGCGTCCCGATGCGGTGTTTCCGGGCAGCAATAATTGGGCGGTGGCCGGCCAGCTGACCCACAACGGCGCTGCGATGCTGGAAAATGACATGCATCTGGGTTTGCAGGTGCCGAATATCTGGTTCCGTACCCGTCTGCAATACGGCAGCGCAGAGGGCGAGCGTGATGTGGTCGGCGTCAGCCTGCCCGGCACCCCGATGATGATCGTCGGCAGCAATGGCCAAGTTGCCTGGGGCTTCACCAATAGCTACGGCGATTACAGCGACGTGATCAGTCTGGAGCAACCAGACCCGGCGCATTACCAAACGCCCGAGGGTTTGCACGAGCTGGCAATCGTCAAAGAAACGATCGCTGTCAAAGGCGAGCAGCCGGTTGCGCTGACCATTGAAGAGACGATGTGGGGCCCTGTGATTCATACCGACGCAGATGGCAAGCGCTACGCGTTCCGCTGGGTTGCACATGACACGACACAAGCGGTCAACTTTGGTCTGCTCGAAATCGAGCGCAGTCAGAATGTGTTGCAGGCGTTGCAATTGGCGAAGCAGGCGCGCGTGCCATCGCAGAATTTTGTCGCAGCGGATCGCGATGGCAACATCGGCTGGACCATCATCGGCGCCATTCCGCGCCGGATCGGTTTTTCCGGCACAGAACCGGTGTCCTGGGCCAGCGGCGGCTATCGCTGGGACGGCTACCGCGAGCCCGATGAATATCCGGAAGTGTTGAACCCGCTGGATGGCCGGATCTGGACTGCCAATGCCCGCGTGGTCAGCGGCGATGCCCTGAACGTGCTGGGCGATGGTGGTTATGATTTTGGTGCGCGCGCCAAACAGATTCGCGATGACTTGCGATCGCGGCAGCAATTCTCCGAAACCGATCTGCTCGACGTGGCGTTGGATGATCGGGCGCCAGTGCTCGATCGCTGGCAGCAACACCTGCTGACCGTGCTTGATGACGCGGCAGTGCAGGGCCATCCGCTACGGGCCGAGGCCCGCGAGCAAATTGCCAAGTGGCGGGGCAGGGCAACGGCAGACAGTGTGGATTACCGGTTGGTGCGGGGGTTCCGTTATCTGCTGCGCGATGCGCTCTATCGAGCCTGGTTGCATGAGCTTTACGCGATCAACCCCGAGCTCAAACCCTCGGCATTGTCCAATCATTGGGAAGGGTTGGTCTGGCAGGTGTTGCAACAACAACCGCCGCAATTTTTGCCGCAGGGCTACGCCAATTGGCACGACTTCGAGCTGGCCGTTGTGGATGCCTTGCTTGGTGGCCTGACCGCAAACGGCCATGCGCTGACCGAGCGCGATTGGGGCGACAAGAATACCGCCGCGATTCGCCATCCGTTGAGCCGGTTTGTCCCCTTGGTTGGCCGCTATCTGGATGCTCCGGCTGAGCCGTTGCCGGGTGATGCCAATATGCCGCGTGTGCAAGCGCCAGCGTTTGGATCATCCGAGCGAATGATCGTGTCGCCGGGCCATGAGGCCAATGGCCTGTTCCACATGCCCGGTGGCCAGAGCGGTCACCCGCTGTCGCCGTTTTATCTGTCAGGTCATGAGGCCTGGGTAAAAGGCCAGCCAACACCGTTGTTGCCGGGCGAGCCCGTGCACACCCTGGTGCTGCAGCCGGAAATCGGAATGCGGCCGTGATGGCTTTCAGTAGCAATTTTTTTGCAGAGAGTGAGCGCAAATGATGTCGATAGCAATTGGAACTCCCCTGACCGCAACGGCGCGCCGGGTGCTGATGTTGGGCGGTGGTGAGCTTGGCAAGGAAGTCGTGATCGAATTGCAACGGTTCGGCTGCGAAGTGATTGTGGTCGACCGCTATGCCAATGCGCCGGGCATGCAGGTTGCCCATCGCCATCATGTGATCAACATGCTCGATGGTGCTGCGCTGCGCGCTGTCATCGAGCAGGAAAAACCGCACCTGATCGTGCCGGAAATCGAAGCCATTGCGACCGATACCCTGGTTGAGCTGGAGCGTGAAGGCTATACCGTGGTGCCGACCGCGCGCGCGGCCAAGTTGACCATGAACCGCGAAGGCATTCGTCGCTTGGCGGCCGAAGAATTGCAGTTGACAACGTCGCCCTATCGCTTCGCTGATGATCTCGACAATTTTCGCGCCGCCATCGCTGCGATTGGTATGCCTTGCGTGGTCAAGCCGATCATGAGCAGTTCCGGCAAAGGCCAGAGCGTGGTGCGCAGCAGTGCCGATATCGACAACGCCTGGCATTATGCTCAGGAAGGTGGTCGTGCTGGCAAAGGCCGGGTCATCGTCGAAGGCTTTGTCGATTTCGATTATGAAATCACGCTGCTGACGGTGCGCACGCGTCAAGGCACGCAATTCTGCGCGCCGATTGGTCACGTCCAGATTGATGGCGACTACCGCGAATCCTGGCAACCGCAACCGATGCATCCGGTGGCGCTGGCGCACAGCGAGCATATCGCCCGCACCGTCACCGATGCCTTGGGCGGTTATGGTTTGTTTGGGGTTGAACTGTTCATCAAAGGCGAGCAGGCGATTTTCAGCGAAGTCAGTCCGCGTCCGCATGACACCGGTTTGGTGACACTCATTTCGCAAGATTTGTCCGAATTTGCCTTGCATGCGCGCGCCATTCTCGGTTTGCCGATTCCGCTGATTCGCCAGCTGGGTCCGTCAGCATCCTGTGCGCTGCTGCTGGAAGGCGACAGTGAATCGGTCTGCTTTACTGGCGTCGATGCCGCGCTGGCCGAGCCCGATACCCAGCTGCGCTTGTTCGGCAAGCCAGCCGTGCATGGCAAGCGCCGGATGGGGGTGGGACTGGCGCGCGGCGAGAGCCTGCAGCAGGCCCGCGACAAGGCGGTGGCCGCCGCGACCGCGGTTCAGATTGAGGGCACGGCCGTTCGTAACGTCTCGTTACCGAGCAAACGCTAGATCGCGGCTGCGTCAATGCTATGGTGCCGCCACTATGCGCACGAGCACGGGCGGCAAACTGGTTGAAAAACAGCCAATTGCAGCCCTGTCTTCCGCCATCTTGTGCGATGGATTCAGTTTTCGTTCAGTCCTTTGCGGCACAATGCCCGCCGCTTGGCCTCCCATTGGGGGTGACGTTTATGGAGATAATCATGAAGAAGATTTTCCTTGCTACCGCCATTCTGGCTGCCAGCTCCGCCACGTTTGCGGCTGGCCCGAACTACAACTACCTGCAAGGTCAATGGCAAGAGTCCGAGCTGGACGGCAGCAATGCCGAGCTGGATGGCTTCGGTCTGGCCGCGAGCATTGATCTGAACAAGGAATTCTTCGCTTTCGGTCAATACGCCAGTATCGATGACCGTGGTGTCGATGCCGACCGCTTCGCCGTGGGCGCGGCTTACAAGATGCCAATCGGCACTTACACCGATCTGAATTTCGGTGGCGGTATCGTCAGCTACGATTTCAAGAATTTTTCGCTGGATGGTGATGACAGCGACGAAGGCATCATGCTGACTGCCGGCATTCGTTCGTTGCTGAACAAGGAGGTTGAGCTGGGTGCCGGTGTGACCTATGAAGACGCGTTTGATTTCGACATGCTGTTCAATGTCTACGGTGCCTATCACTTCAACAGCCAGATCTCGGCTGGTGTCTCACTGACCACCGGCGATGTCGACACGACCGCTTTGTACGTCCGCGTCGCGTTCTGATCGGCAGCAGCTGATCCGGCCATGCCGGGGCAGAAAAAAAGGCCAGCGAAAACGCTGGCCTTTTTCATGGCGGGTTATTTTACCCGGCCACTTACTGCAGCCAGCCCATCTGCTTGTTGAAGTTCAGCGCGTCATAGTAGTCGCCTTGATAGGCAATTTTGTCGCCTTGCAGGCGAATGAAGCTGACGCCGTTGAAGCTGAAACTCTTGCCGGTGGCGGGCGTGTCCGGACCCCAGGCGCCGGTATTGGTGCCGGAGAATGTCCACTCAAAGGCAATGCCGTCCGCGCTGACAATCGGCGCGCCATTACGCACCCAATGACAATCCGGCACTGCGGTCATGAACACCTTGATGACGTTGTCGCGAGCGGCATCACGACCTTGCTGTGGTGTACCGACCGAGGCATCCAGATAGGTCACGTTGTCAGCGAAATGGCTGGCAGCTGCGTCGGCATTGTGGCTATTCCACGCCGCCATATAGTCGTCAATCACTTTGACCGGATCCACCGCCGGCGCTTTGGCTGCTTCCGCCACCGGCGCCGTTTCGGCCGGAGGTGTTGACTGACCGCAAGCGGCCAACACCAGACTGGCCGCCATGACGAAACCCATGACCTGTTTTTTCATGATGCTGTTGCCTCCGTTGCTGCGCTACCGTTTTTATTAATCACCAAACCGCGATCTGCCCGGCACTCATTTTCAACTCACCATCAATGCTTGATCATCACATGACGAACGGCGGTGTAATCCTCAAGTCCGTACATCGACATGTCCTTGCCGTAACCGGATTGCTTCAAGCCACCATGTGGCATTTCACTGACCAGCATGAAATGGGTGTTGACCCAGGTGCAGCCGTATTGCAACTCGGCCGACACTTTCATGGCGCGGCCGACGTTGCCAGTCCACACTGACGAGGCGAGTCCGTAGTCGCTGTCATTGGCCCAGCCGATCGCTTGTTCGGTGTCGTCAAAACGGGTGACTGAAACCACCGGACCGAACACTTCCTTGCGGACGATCTCATCCGTTTGCCTGGCGCCGGCAACAACCGTTGGCTGAAAGAAGAAACCACTGCCGCTGCCAACTTTGCCGCCGGTGGCAATCTCGATGTGTTTTTGGCTGGATGCGCGCTCAATAAAACCCGCGACTCGATCACGCTGTGCTGCGGAGACCAGCGGGCCGAGCTCGACACCGGCTTGCTCCTGGCTGCCCATCTGTATCGTTGCCACGGCGCTGCTCAGGTCGGCAACCAGTTTGTCGTAGATCTTGCTGTGGGCATAAATGCGACAGGCGGCAGTGCAATCCTGGCCGGCGTTGTAGAAACCGAAGGTGCGAATACCGGCGACCACTTCGTCAAGATTGGCGTCGTCGAACACAATCACCGGCGCTTTGCCGCCCAGCTCCAGATGTGTGCGTTTCAAGGTGCGCGCTGCCACTTCCAGCATTTTCTGGCCGGTGGCAATGGAACCGGTCAGTGAAATCATCCGCACCGGGTTGGATTCCACCAGCGGCGCGCCAACGCTATGACCCCGACCGTGAACCACATTCAAGACGCCGGCCGGTAGCAGGTCGGCAATCAGTTCGGCAAATCGCAGAGTGGTCAGCGGCGTGATTTCTGATGGTTTGATCACGACCGTGTTGCCGGCCGCAAGCGCCGGTCCGAGCTTCCACGCGGCCATCATCAGCGGATAATTCCACGGCGCAATCGAGGCAATGACGCCGAGCGGATCGCGCCGAATCATGCTGGTGTGACCCGGCAGAAACTCATTGGCGGCGGAGCCGTGCAGGCAGCGGGTAGCACCGGCAAAAAAACGGAACACATCGGCAATGGCCGGAATTTCGTCATTGCGTGCCGCCGGATACGGTTTGCCGCAGTTCAGCGATTCCAGTTTGGCCAGTTCATCACCGTGCTGCTCGACGCGGTCGGCAATTGCCAGCAGTACTGTCGCCCGATCTTTCGGCGTTGTCCGTGACCAGCCCGGAAACGCCGCTGAGGCCGCGTTCACTGCCTGTTGAATTTGCTCGGTGCCGGCTTCGGCGATTTTGACCAGCACGTCACCCGTGGCGGGATTCAGTACCGCGAGTGCTTCACCGGTGCCTGCTTGCAGCTGACCGTTGATCAGCATTTTGGTTTGCATTTGCGCGCTCATGAGGTTCTCCTCGATTGTTCTGTTGTAGCAAGTTTTCTGTTGTAACAAGTGGAATGGCGATGAAAGTCGGTCTATTTCCCGCTACCGGCAACCGCATCGGTGTCACGGGTCAGCCGGTAGGCAAGCAGAATCGGAATAAACGTTAGCAGCATGACAAATACCGCCACCACATTGGTCACCGGCCGATTGCGCGGTCGCACCAGCTCATTGAGCATCCAGATCGGCAAGGTTTGTTCGTGGCCGGCGGTAAATGTGGTGACGATCACTTCATCGAACGACAAGGCAAACGCCAGCATGCCGCCCGCCAGCAAGGCAGTGGCGATCTGCGGCAGCAACACATAGCGGAAGGTCTGAAAGCCGTCAGCGCCCAGATCCATCGAGGCTTCCAATAGCGCCGGTGAACTGCGGCGCAGGCGCGCCACCACATTGTTGTACACCACGACCACGCAAAAGGTGGCGTGACCAATCACGATGGTCCAGAAGCTGAACGGAATATCGGTTACCGCGATGGCCGAGCGCAGCGCGATGCCGGTCACCACGCCGGGCAGCGCGATGGGCAGGATCAGCAGCAGCGTGATGGTTTCCTTGCCAAAAAAACGGCTGCGTGCCATCGCCGCGGCGGCGAGGCTGCCGAGCACAATCGCCATGAACGTGGCGATGGCGGCCACTTTCACCGACAGCAGCAGTGCGGCCCAGACATCCGGCCGCTGCGCGGCAACGCTGAACCAATCCAGCGTGTAGCCGGGCAACGGAAACCGGTAGCTCTTGTCGTCAGTGGAAAAGGCATACAGCACGATCAACGCCAGCGGCAGATGCAGAAACAGCAAGCCACCAGCGGCGGTGATCTTCAGCAGCCACGGTGCTTTTTTTCGGTTGAGGGCAGCGGATTTAGAGCGCATCGAAAGCTCCCATTCGCTTGGCGATAACCAAGTACACGGCAATGATCACGACCGGCAATACCGAGAACGCCGCGGCGAGCGGAATGTTGCCGCTGGCTCCTTGCAGCACATAGACCGCCTGACCAATAAAAAAGGCTGATGTACCGACCAGATACGGCACCACGTAATCACCGAGCGTCAGCGAGAACGTGAAAATGGAGCCAGCAATCACGCCCGGCAGTGCCAGCGGCAGCAGCACCGTGCGGAAAGTTTGCGCTGGTGTTGCACCGAGATCGGCACTGGCATGCAGCAGCGATTCCGGCACCCGCTCCAGTGCGGCCTGAATCGGCAGAATCATGTACGGCAACCAGAGGTAGCTGAACACCAGAAACATGCCGAAGTAGGACGTGGAAAGCGTCTGGCCACCAATGCCGGGTGTGGCCAGCAGCGCTTGCAACAAACCATCCAGACCCAGTTGCTGCGCCGTCCAGGCGATCACGCCTTCCTTTGCCAGAATGATTTTCCAGGCATAAACCCGGACCAGATAATTGGCCCACAGCGGCAACATGATGGCGAGGTAGAAGAAGGCTTTCACTTTGCCGCTGGCATAGCGCGCCATGTAATAAGCGATCGGAAACGCCATCAGCGCGCAGGCAATGGTCACGGCCAAGGCCATGCTTGCCGTGCGCAGTACGATATCGAGATTGGCCGGCGAGCTGAGCAGATCGCGCCAGGTTGACAGCGTGAACTGCGGGACAACCTGACCGCTGAAATCATCGAGCGCGTAAAAGCTCTGCATCAGCAGCGCGAACAGTGAACCGAGATAGACGATGCCGAACCAGAGCAGCGGCGGCAACAGCAACAGCAATAAATACAGATTGCGGCGGCGATACAGCGCGGTTGACAGCGCTTGCCGCAGTCTGGCCCAAGCCGACGGGGCCGGTAACACGAGCGTGCTCATGTGCTGGCCTTCCCCGTGCTGTCTTTTTCTTTATGGGTCGCCCCAGTATTCGCGGTGACGCCAGCATCCAGCGCATGCAGGGCCGAGAACGGCACGCTCAGCGCGACTTTGGCTCCCACCGCGAATTGGGCATCCTCGTTGGCGCCGACCACGACAACGAGTTCATGCTGTTGTACCCGCACCGTGTAGCGACTGCTGGCGCCGTGAAATTGTCGGTCGATGATGTCGCCTTGCCAGCGCAAATCGTCGCTGCTGCCTTCGCCGATTCGGATGCGCTCCGGTCGCAGCGCAAAATGGCCAGCGCGGCCGAGCAACTGCTCGGCCATCGCGCCGTGCAGGACATTCGCCGTGCCGACAAATTGGGCAACGAATGGCGTGCCCGGTTCGGCGTACAGCTGTTGCGGCGGTGCCAGCTGTTCGATCCGGCCCTGGTTGAATACCGCCACCCGATCCGACATGCCGAGAGCTTCTTGCTGATCATGGGTGACGTAAACAAAGGTGATGCCGAGTTTTCGTTGCAGGGCTTTCAGCTCGCCTTGCATCTGTTCGCGCAATTTCAGATCAAGCGCGCCGAGCGGCTCATCGAGCAGCAGCACTTGTGGCTCGTTGATCAGCGCGCGGGCGAGCGCGATGCGCTGGCGTTGACCGCCGGACAGTTGGCCCGGTTTGCGGCTGGCAACGTGTTCGAGCTGCACGGTTTTCAGCATGGCCTGCGCGCGCTGCTCGCGCTCGCGCCGATTGACGCCCTTGACCATCAGACCGTAAGCGACGTTGTCGAGGATCGACAGATGCGGAAACAGCGCGTAATCCTGAAACACGGTATTGACGTTTCGCTGATACGGCGGCACGCCGGAGACATCTTTGCCGGCAATGACGATCTGGCCACTGTCAGGCAATTCGAAACCCGCCACCAGGCGCAGGCAGGTGGTCTTGCCGGAACCAGAAGGACCCAGCATGGAAAAGAATTCGCCTTCGCGAACGGCAAAGGACACGTTGTCCACAGCGCGGACATCGCCAAATTGGCGAACAACGCCATGAAACTCAATCGCGGTCGTCATAAGTCATTTTTCTTTGTGTGTGTGCAGGTGAATAGGCGTGAAAAAACGCCCTCGCGCTATCGAGGCATAGCGCGAGGGCGTAACAGCGTTCAGGCGCGGGCTAGCGACCGCTCATGATGGCGATATAGTCCGTGCTCCACTGCGCGTAGGGCACACAATTGCCGTTCTGTGACACGCAGGCTTTGACCGGTGTGCGCCAGAATCTGATCTGGTCAAACTGATCCATGCCATTGGTCTTGCAACCATCTTTGCCGAGCAATTCGCTGGCATCGCAGGCCGCCGGCACGGCCGGCAACGAACCGAACCAGGCCGAAACATCACCCTGTACTTTCGGATTCAGCGACCACTCCAACCACATATAAGCGCAGTTCGGGTGCTTGGCCTCGGCATGCAGCATGGTGGTGTCAGCCCAACCGGTAGCTCCTTCCTGCGGCACGACTGATGCGATGGTTTGGCCGTTGGCTTTCAGCGTGTTGACCTGATACGGCCACGAACCGGAAGCGACCACGCCTTCGTTGGTGAAGTCCTGCACTTGCAAGGTGGCGTCGTGCCAGTAGCGATGCACCAGCTGCTTTTGCTGACGCAGCAGAGCCAGCGCTTCGTTGTATTGCGCTTCGGTCAGTTCATACGGATCAACAATGCCGAGCGCCGGATTCTTGTGCATCAGATACAGCGCCGCATCGGCGATATGGATCGGGCCGTCAAAGGCCTGCACGCGGCCTTTGTTCGGTTTGCCATCGGGCAGATTTTGCGGCTCGAACACCACGCTCCAGCTGGTCGGCGGCGTTTTGAACACGCTGCTGTTGTACATCAGCACGTTCGGGCCCCATTGATACGGCGCGCCGTAATGCTGACCATCCACGGTGTGCCACGGCGCATTCTGCAAACGCGGATCGATATTTTTATAGGACGGAATCAAGTCGATATTGACCGGCTGGACTTTCTTGCCGGCAATCAGCCGCAGACTGGCATCACCGGACGCGGTGACCAAATCAAACCCGCCCTGATTCATCAGCGACACCATTTCGTCGGACGAGCCGGCGGTTTTGATATTCACTTTGCAGCTGCTCTGGGTTTCGAAGGCGGTGACCCAGTCATAGGCCTTGTCGGTTTCGCCGCGTTCGATGTAGCCGGGCCAGGCCAGGATGTCGACTTCGCCTTCACCGGCGCCGACCGAAGTCGGCAGGCTGCTGGCAGGGGCGACGGCGGCCGTGGTGGTGTCCGCCGGCGCCGGTGCCGGCTCTTCACTGCAGCCCGCCAGCAACGCTGCCAGTACCGCGGCGGTCAGTGCCGAACTGAACGAAAAACGACCAGGAACAGAAGGGAGTGCCAATTTACTAGACATACCGATTCTCCGTTGGGTGGCTGCCGACAGCCAGGATCGGCTGCACTGTTTTGGCAGGAATGCGTTATTTTTCTCAGGCAAAGTAGCCATTTTTGGGCAAAGAGAACGACACTGCAGAACGCCATTCCGGCGGTACGAAGGGCGCAGGGCCGCCAGCCGAAATGTTGAGGATATTAACCACTTGTCGGACAGCGCCGTCAACGCAGCCGTCCACTATTTCCATGCTGCGGAGCAGCAGAAGGGCACAGTCGAGCGTGTGACTCAGGGCACGACCGGCAATTGTTCGCGCCAGTAGATCACCCGGTCCGAGCCGCGATAGCGACCAAAGGTGGCCCGGGCTTTCGGGGCGTCATCCTGTTGGCCGTCGTTATCCCAATCGAACTGCAACCAGCCCGGCAAGTCGGCGGCGTTGTATTGGATGTCGATGCTACCGCTGCTGCCATCGCTCGGTGCGCTCAATTGCAGCGTGCTGGTCAACGCGGCGCTGCCGCTCACCACAGTGGTAGCGCTGTTGGGTCGATTGATGCTGGTCACTGCCGGATTCAGGCCGCCGCTGACGGCGACCAGACTGGCGCGCGTTTTCAAATAATCCGTGCAGGAGTCGAGGCTATTTTTCTGCCAACGGGTGCCGTCGAAATATTCCAGTCGCAAGGGAATCGGCAACGCCAATTGCTCCGGTCCGTAAGCGTTTTCGAGCACCATGCGGCCGAGCCGAAATGCCCGGGCGACGGTGCTGTCGGTGCCGGTGGTGCTGTCAGCATCGGTTGCGGTGAGCGTGGCGATAATATTGACCGGCGCATTGTTGGCAGCCGTGTTGCCGAGGTTGTACAGGTATTGCAGCGTAGTCAGCGCGTTGCTGCTGATGCCGTTGACGAAGTTATAGGTGTCGGTCGCGGCGAGCTTGAACACGCCGTTGGCGGCCGGTGTCGCGGTCAGCGGCAAGCCGACGCCTTGCAAGCGGGCGTAACTGACGGGGACTCCGGCGGTGTCAATGACACTGCCGGAATAGTTCAGCGTGGTACCAGCCGGGCTCAGTGCATTGATGGCGCGAATGCTGGCATTGAGCGGAATCGGCTGACCCGCTTTGCCGGTTGTCGTGCCGCCATCGGTGACACCGGCGTAAGTGAATTGACCGCTGCATGCCGCCAGATAACTGGTGGTGTCGTCCAGCGTCACGACAAAGGCGTCCGGCACAAAACGGCCGAACACTGCACTGCGACTGGCGGCATTGGCATTCAATGCCGCGACATTGACGCCGAGGTAGCTGCTGGTATTGGCCACACCAACGCGAAAACGGCCAACTTCACTCAGCGTTTGATTGGCGATGGTGGTCTGGCCGCCGCTGTTGATCGCCAATGCACTGACACCGAGCACACCATTGCTGATCTTGCTGGCTTCGACCATTGTTGAGGCCAGCGTGTAGCTGGTGGTCGCATCGGTAGTGCGAAAGTTTGGCGTCACCGCGTTATCGCAAAACGCCTCGTCGGTTTCGCTGTCGCTGACCCATTGCATTGCTTGCACCTGCAACGGAAAGCTGCGCCCTGCACGCTGATACACCGCGCAGCTGGCGATGGTATTGCAGCTAGCGGAGTAGGGCGTGGTTGGGCTGAGCAATTGCATCGGCCGCAGGCAGTAACCGGCGGGCAGGGAAATGAAATTGCCGGCGCCGGCCAGCGCGACGCCGCTATCACCGGTGCCAGCGCTGCCGGTGTAGCTGGCGTTCAGCGTCATCTGACCGGCATCCGGATATTTCAATTCCATTTGCGCGACGCCGGAATTATTGAATGCCAGCGCGATATCGGTGCCGGGGCTGGCGGTCGCAATCGTCGTGAAGCCACCGGCCGCTGCCGGCCGCAGCGCAACGGTTTGCGTACCGGTATTGGGCGTGGCGTAAGACGAATAAAACTTCAGCGTCCGACTGACGTTCTGGAATGCCGGCACGCACAGCAGACCGTTGTCGCTTTTTCGCACCGCACTGACATTGAACAACCCGGACGGCTTGTTGGCGGTGACATTGGGCGCACTGATCAAAAAGCCGCTGTCGCTGAACAACAGATTGCAGGCGATCTGCGTACCGCCGTTATAGCAGCGGTTGGTGGCCAGCGGCTTCAGTGCCGGGGTGCTGGCGGTGACATTCAACGCGACGGTGCCGGGCGTGCTTTGGGCAAGCGTCAACGTCGTGCTGCCGCCGGTAAAGCTAATCGGATTGCCACCACCCCAGGTGTTGGCCGGCGTCAGCGTTACCGTGGTCGATCCGGTGTATTGGGTCGTGCAATTGCTGTCGAGGCAAGCCTGAATGGTGATCGATTCCGGATTGCAGGTCAGCGCCTGGCCATCAGTCAAAAACCGGAAATGATCAATCTGCACACCGACCGGATTCAGGTCGGTGGCACAAACCGACAGCTCATCAATTTCATGGATGTTGTTGGAGCCGCCGGTCGAACCGGTCAGTGACAAATAGAAATCATTGGGAATGGCGGTCTGGTTGGCGACGTTTTTGACATCGGCAATGCTCAGCAGCGTGGTGTAGCTGGTGCCGCCGGTGGTATCGCGTTCGATAGTGACCGGAATGGCGGTGTCGCTGCGGGCATCGATAGTGACGCGATAACGGTGACCGCTGGCTGGCGTGCCATCGACACCGGGGCTCAGCGTGTTGGTGGCGCCGAGACAGCGATAGCCGATGAGTCCGCTGCCGGAACCGCGCACCGAAACGCTGTCGGGTCGTAGCGTGCTGTTGTTGTTGCAACTGGCCGCCGGCGTACCGGAGCCGTTGCCGCGACCTTCACCGGTGTTGAGAAAATTGCCGTACTCATCCAGACCGACGCCGAGCCAGCCGCCGGCAAAACCGTTCTTTGAAGTCGCGGTGAGTTGGGCGTAACCGAGCGAGCCACCGTAACCGCCGGGCTGCGGCGTCACCGTGGCGTCGGACAAGATCACCGCAATACCGTCGGCGCCGTTGCCGCCGTAATCGTGCAACAGAAAGGACAACTGAACAAAGTTGCCGTCAGCGGGAAACAGCCGTTGCAGCGTGGCAGCAGTGGCAACGTTGCCGCTGGCATCGGTCATTCGCAACCGGTTGTTGACGATCACCGGCACGCCGAAACTGCCGTTGCTGGAGCTGGTGGCCCAGTCACTGCCAAGGCCGCTGCTGCGATTGAAACTGTCACTGAAACAAACCTGTGAACTGGGGCTGATGATCAGCGTCGCTGCCAGCCAGGCATTGTTGCTGTAGGACGTCGCGGTCGTGCCGCTGCTGCCGGTATTGGCAGCGCGATAGAGCGCAGCGCCAGCAATGCCGTTGGCGGTGCCGCCGGTACTGTTGAACGACCATGCGGGGGAGCTGCTTGGACTGGCGTTGACGAAGGCGGTGTCGCCATCGGCGCCGGCAAACAGCGCCAGCACATAGCTGCCGTCATTGGCAACCGGGCGGGTCGGCGCGGTCGCGGTGGTGCCGGTGCCGCTGGCTACACCAAAGGCGGAGATTGGATTGACGGTGTCGGCACTGCGCAAGGCGATCATGCCGGCGACGGTGCGGGAATTCCCGGAGAACGTGAAGGTCTGTGAGCCGAGCCCGCCAGTGGGAATGAAGCGATAGAACACGTAATAGCGCGCGTTGCCGTTGGTTGTTGGGCCCAGCAGCACACTCCAGCCACTCGGCGTCGTCACGGTAACGGAACTGCGCACGGCAATGTGGGTGATCAGCAAATCGCCGGCGGCACTGTTCACCGGCGGTACGATGGCGATGTTATTGACGGCGGTGGTCTGGACATTGGTCCGGGTGTTGACATAGCTGACATCGGCCCAGCAGTCATCCGCTACCAATAGTGCCAGCAGTAGCGTGATCCAGATTGCCGATTTTGCCCACCATGCGCGCATTGCTGTCCTCAACGCTCCGTCAGTTTTGATCCCGTTAGCCAACTCAATTCACCAGATTGTGCGCCGCGACCTGAACAACGCGACTGGCGCGCAAGTTGCCCGCCGTGCAAGTGGCGGTGCTGGTCAGGGTGTAATGGGTGTCGGCGTTGACCACTTGACTGCTGCACACCAGATTGACGGCACAATTGTTGAAACCGGATCCGGTCAAGGTCTGGTTGATGCCAGCACCGCCGGTGCAAGCGCTTACGGCGGCGTTGATCGGGAACAATCGCATCATGCCCGCCTGGGCGCCGCTGTCAGCGGCGAGAAACGCGCGCGCCGACAAAGCCTCCTGGGCAACGCTGAGATTGCCGATGGCGATCGTCCGGTACAGTACCGCCGCCAGCAAGCCGAGCACCACCAAAATAAATAATGCCAATGGCAGCGAGAATCCGCGCGGCGTGTTTTGGCAGCGAAGCAGCGCGTGCGTTGTTACGAATTTGGTGTGCGCCGCTGTCGGCAGCGTAGCGAAATCAGGGCACATTGCGGATCAACACCTCGTGTGCGTAACGCAGGGTTTCCGTGCCGGCGCTGAGCCGCAGCTGCAGGCTCAGCACGGCATTGCGTTCGAGTGAGCCACTGGTATAGCGAAAGGCGGTGTTGCTGACATCGCTGACCTGGACATTTTCGGCCAGCAGCGTGCCGCCACTCAAATCGTTTTTGGTTGGTTGAACAACCGTGCTGGCGTAGCCGGTGTAGCGGCGGATCTGGTTGGCAGCAGTGACACAAAAACTGACCGGGGCACCGACAATGAAAAGGCGCCGGCCCGGTGAGCTGCGCGGAAATTGTTTGGCCGCCGTCAGCGTGATGCTGACCATGTTGTTGGCATCCGGCGCGCCCACACTGGCAATGCCGGCCGTCGCGAGTGGGCTTGGCCCATACATGTCGGAGCTGCTGCCATTGCCGGTCAGCAGAGGCATCACCGACAACGACCAGCTGCCAGCGGGCAGCGTAAACGCCGCGGCAGTAACGGTGCTGCTGGCACTGGTCAGTGGCAGATCAACATAGGTGCTGCCGAGTTGTACCGGCCGAAACTCGACGCAATCGCCATCGCTGGTGACGCGGATGCTGTTGGGCAGGGCATTGCGCAGTTCCCGGCTCAGACGTTCAACGGCAAAGCGGGCGCTGGCGCTGAGCTCGGCGCGCAAATTGGCTTCGACGTACTGGCGTATGCTGGTGGTGTAAATGGAAATGAGACCAACGCCAATGACGCCCAGTATGGCGATGACAATCACCAGTTCAATCAACGTGTAACCGCGTGCGCGCGTGACCATCAGAAGTTGCCCCGGTACGCGGCAAAGACAAAGCTGCCACCGATCGGCGCGGTCACTGTCACCGTGATTTTTTTCAGCGCCGGTTGCAGCAGGCCGAAACCGGCGTTGAAATCGCTACCAGCGTAGCCGACGCTGATTTGCACCCGGAAGCCGTCGTAATTGCTTTGCGCGGTACCGAGCGCATTGATGGGCGGCGACTCATTCAGGCCGTGATAATCATCGACATCATCATAGTTGGCGCGGGTTTCGCCGGCTTCGGCACCGAGTGTGACGGTGCAGGCAGGCTGGCCGGTTTCACCGCAGCGGGTGACGCCGCCCGAGGCATTGTTTTCGTCAAAGCGCTTGCTGAGAATTTCATCCAGATAGGCTTGCGCCAATGTTGCGGCGCGCATGCTGACAATGGGGTCGGCGCTGTTGCGGCTGGCGGTCAACAAACCAACACCGAGCGCGGTCAGGGCAATAGCGGTGACCACGATCGTGACGATCAATTCGATCAGACTGAAGCCGGTCGACGTTTTGCCAAGCCGGCCGCGCGGTTCAACAGGCATGGGCGTATCCACTGGCTTCGACACAGACTTGCCAGCTGTCGCTGGCCGTCAGCACAAACGTGGTGGCACTGGCGTTGCCAAGCCCGTCGTAGGTCAGGGTTGTGGTCGGGCTCAAGCTGACATCACTGGGCAGTGCGCGTGGGTAGTTGCCACCGCCTTCCGGCAGCGACAAATTAACGCCATCCGCAGTGATGCTGTAACTGTTGCTGGTCGGCACAAAACGGATGGCGCGGGTGGCGTCGGACATGGCCAGCTGCTGGGCATAGCGCAGCGCCGCCAACACCTCGTCGCGCGCGGCGCGGGCGGCCACATCGCTGCTGCGGGGCAAGCGCGGCAACACGGTCACCGCCAGAATGCCGAGCAGGATCATGACAATCACCAGCTCCAACATGGAAAAGGCAGCTACCCGGGGGAGCTGCCTTTTCGGTGGCGTACCTGGCACGGGGTAAGCCTGCGCTAATTTAGCAACCGGTGGTGGTTTGGGTAATCACCGGTGCGGCACCCGGACCGGCGGCAGAGGCATACACCAGTTGGCAGCTGGCCGGTGTCGTTGCCTTGGTCAGCTGGATGGTGCCGGTACCGGCATTCACGGTGAAATCCGATGCCGGATTCAAGGTCAGCAGGCTGGTGATATTGGCAGTGGTCGGGTAGCCGTACACCACATCAAAACCGGCCTCGCCGGCATCACCGGTATCACCATCATTGTTCAAATCCAGATCGATGTCGCCGGTTGCGCCGAGCTGGCCGGCAATGGCGGCCTTGGCATAGACCATGGTTGCCGCACTGCGCATTGAGGCATCAACGCCCTGCAGCACGGCCTTGTTGGCATCGCCTTTCAGATTGACGAACAGCGGTGCGGCGGTGGCGGCCAAAATGCCTAGGATCACCAGCACGACGATTAGTTCGATCAAGGTGAAGCCCTGTTGTCTATTGGTGAACTGCTGATTATTGGTGAGCTGCTGCTTACCTGTAAATTTCATGGAAAACACTCCAGTCAAAGCGGATGGGATAGCCGAGTTTGTTTCCCTTACGGCGCTGCCGAGGCCCATACCTACACCGGCGGCGGTATCACTGCTTTTGTCCATCCGGCCATTTTGCTGCGTCGGCGGTACGGACCAATCCCTCGTGATGCCATAAAGCGTAGGCCGAAATGGCACGATTCGCCAGTCAGGTATTCTCAATTGCTGCGGGCGCTGCGTGCCCTGCAAGCCAGTCGAGTCGGTACCGGTCCAGCGGTTCAGAACTGGACGTCTGCATTGACCTCGCCGGTGTCCGGAAAGTAGCGAATCGTCATCTCGCCGGCGCGCAGGTAGCGATAGCTGCAGCCCAGACCCCGCTGCGCATCAAACAGGGTTTGCACCCGAAAATCGGCCTCGCCAACAATGGCCGCTGACGGCGGCAGACCACCGAGCAGGCCGTACCACAGCGACAGGCAGTCGCGGGTTTGCAGCGGCCGTTGTTCGGCGGCCTGCCAGTCGCTGCCAATCGGATAACCCTGTTCGTTCAAATCCAGGCTGCCATTGCCGAAGCCAGCGACATCAATGAATTGCGCCAGATGGCCCGTGTGCACAGTGCGGTTGGCGGTATGCGCAATCAACTGATGCTTGGCCGCGACCAGTGTCAGGCTGTCGCGAAATGCAACGGCCGTTTGCCGGACCACGGTTTCATGGGCGAATTTCAAACTGCCACCAATGCTCGGCAAAATCGCGTACACCACCGCAGCCAAAATCATGACTACCAAGGCAAACTCCAGCAGTGAAAATCCCGACTGGGGTTTCAACGCGCGCTTCGATTGGCGTTTCGTTTGCTGCTGCCCCGTGCCGCGGTGTTTGCTCATTGCTGGTCAATTCTGCTCAATGGCCGCCGGCGACTGCTGCCAGTTTCCACATCGGCATGAAAATGCCGAGCGCCAATACCAGCACCATGGCGCCCATCGCGACAATCAGGATCGGTTCGATGTTCTGCGCCAGCCGTTTCAGGTCGTAATCGACTTCCCGTTCGTAGAAATCGGCGACCTCATCAAGCAGCTTGTCGAGTTGGCCGGTTTCTTCGCCGACCACCAGCATCTGCAGCACCAGTGGCGAAAACATGCCGGTGTTGTGCGCCGTTCGGCTGATGTTCTCGCCGCGCTCGACGCCTTCCCGCATTTTCTTGACCAGCACGGCGACTTTGGCATTGTCGACCGCATTGGCCACCACTGCCAGCGAGGTCGATATTGGCACGCCAGAGCGCTGACACATGGCAAACGAGCGAGCAAAGCGTGACAACAGCGCCCGGTAAATGATCGTTCCGATAATCGGAATTTTCAGCTTGAAACCATCCCAGGCCAACTTGCCCGGCTCTGATTCGCGCCAGCGGAAGAAAAATATGACACTGCCGATAATCAGCACCAGCAGATGCGGCCAGTAATGCACGAAGAAATTGGAAGTGAAAATCAGGATGCGGGTTGGCAGCGGCAGTTCGGCCCGGAACGAGGCAAACAGCGAGGCAAAGGCTGGCACGACAAACAGGTTGATCACGGTAATGGCGATCGCCATCGCGATCATGACGATGGTCGGGTAACGCAGCGCCTGCTTGATGCGCTGCTGGGTATCCAGCTCGAGTTCCAGATAGCGGCCAAGCTGCTCGAATGCCAGATCCAGTCGGCCGGTGTTTTCACCGACGTGAATCATGCTGACGTAAAGCGCAGAAAACACATGGCCCTGACGGCCCATCGCCGCGGCGAGTTCGATACCGGAGGTCAGGTCATCGACCACGGCAGTCAACGCACTTTTAAGTTCGGCACTGGGGCTGGTTTCGGCGAGGCCGGAAATGGCGCGGATGATCGGCACGCCGGCCTTGGTCAGCGAATACATCTGCCGGCTGAACATGATCAGATCCGGCAGCGAGGCTTTCTTGCGGCTAAACAGTTGCAAGGGCCGCTTGGATTTCGGCACCGCCGCCAGCTGCTCTTCGATGCTGGTCGGCATGATGCCATCAGCCATCAGCCGTGAGGCCAGCATGTCAGCCGTCCCGGACTCGCTGCGGCCTTCGATCAATTCGCCGCTGCTGTTGCGGCCTTTGTAGTAATACATCGGCATGACGGTTGGCCTTCAGCGCTTGGGTCGGGTGAGCTCAGTCATCCAGCAATGCCACTTCGCTGACCCGGGTCACTTCGTCCAGTGAGGTCAGGCCGTCGCGTGCGTAATCGAGTGCAGCAAGCCCGAGCGGACGGTAGCCCGGCGCGCGCTTGGCCGCGTTGACGAAGGCATTCTGATCCTGGCGGCGCAAGGCTTCGGCCAGCTCGTCGTTGATCACCAGCAGTTCGAATACGCCGAGCCGGCCGCGATAGCCGGTCTGGTTGCAGTGATTGCAGCCGCGCGCGGTTTTGAAACCGCTCAATTCGGTCTGGCCTTGCTGGTGCAGCCAGCTTTTTTGTTGCGGCGTGAGCTCGCTGACTTGCGCGCAATGCGAGCAGAGTTTGCGAATCAAGCGCTGGGCGATGATGCCGCGCAGCGTACTGGCGACCAGATACGGTTCGGCGCCCATGTCGGTCAGCCGCAGCGCGCTCTGGATGGCGTCGTTGGTGTGCAATGTCGACAGCACCAGGTGGCCGGTCAGCGCTGCCCGCAAACCGATGGTGGCGGTTTCCTGATCGCGCATTTCGCCGATCATCACAATGTCCGGATCGGCACGCAGCACCGTCCGCAGCACCGCGGCAAAGGTCAGCTCGATTTTGGTATTGACCTGAACCTGATTGATGCGCGGCAACCGGTATTCGACCGGATCTTCGACCGTGATGATTTTTACATCCGGCTTGTTCAGTTCATTCAGCGCGGCATACAGCGTGGTTGATTTGCCGGAGCCGGTCGGGCCGGTGACCAGCAAAATGCCATGGGGCCAGCGCAGCAGCTTGCGCAATTCTTCGGCTTGCGCCGGCGGCATGCCGATTTGATCAATGCGCAGCTGGCCGCCACCTTGGTCCAGCAGCCGCATCACCACCGATTCGCCGTGCGCCACCGGCAAGGTTGCCAAGCGGACATCGATGCTGCGGCCTTGCACGCTCATGTTGAAGCGGCCATCCTGCGGCCGCCGCTTTTCCGAGATGTCGAGATTGGACATCAGCTTCAGCCGCAGCACCACCGCCGGTGCGATGCGTGCTTCCCGCACCACTTGTTCCTGCAAAACGCCGTCGACCCGCAGCCGAATCCGCAGGCTGCCTTCTTCCGGCTCCAGATGCACGTCGGATGCGCCGTATTTGACGGCATCTTCGAAAATGCTTTGCAGCAGGCGGGCGACTGGCGCTTCCGAGACATCAACGCTGTCGCCGAGCCGGGCCAGATCGAATTGATCGCCGCTGGTTTCGCCCAGCTCCTGCGCCAGACTTTCAATCTGCTCGGTGTGCCGATACACAATATCAATGGCCCGCATCAACTCGCTTTCGCGGGTGACGCCGATGCGCAGCGGCTTGTCGAGCAGCGATTGCATTTCGTCGATGCGGGTCAGATCGGTCGGGTCCGACATCACCGCGAGATAGTGGCCGCTGCCTTCCTCGATGATCAGCGCCCGGTAACGGCGCGCCTGCACTTCGGTCAGCTTGTGGGCGAGGCTTTCGTTGAGTTTGTGCCGGCCCAGTTCGATAAACGGAATCTGGATTTGCTGGGCCAGGAATTTCAGCAGTTGGGTTTCGTCAACCACCTGCATGTCGACCAAGGTGGTGCCCAGCCGCTGGCCGGTGCCTGCTTGTTGTTTCAGCGCCGCCTGCAACTGTTCGGCCGTGATGACGCCATTCTCGACCAGCAAATCGCCCAGTCGGATTTTCGTGCGCTTCATGGTGTTACCTGCGAAGAAGAGTCGGTGGTGGCCGGCGCGGGTGCGGCGGCGTTGGCCACCGCGCTGCTCAGCTGTTGCAGACGCTGGCGACCAAATTGTGCGACCGCGGTCGGCAACTGCGGATCGCGCAGTGCGGCGCGCCAGGCGGCGAGGGCGCCAGCGTTGTCACCCAGTGGTTCCAGTGACAAGGCCAAACCGGCGTAGTGACGACCGTGTTCCGGTTGCAGGTTCAGCAAGCCGCGATAGCGGGCAGCGGCGGCGGCATGGGCACCGGTTTGTTGTTCGGCCAGTGCCAGTACGGCGTGATAGTCGGGCGCCTCTATCATGGTTGGCGGCTGTTGCTGCAGCACAGTCAGCGCCGCAGCAAATTGCTGTTGCTGCAAAAACTCGGTGCCGAGCCATTGCCGCACGGACCAGTTGTCGGGCTTGGCGTGCAGCAGTGCTTGCGCGTGCGCGCGTGCCGCCAAAGGCGCCTGCTGCGCTTCAATCTGCAATTGCAGCACCTGCAGTTCGCTGTCATCCGGCTGCAATTGCAGGCCACTGCGAACTGCGGCGTCGGCGCCACGCCAGTCACCGACTGCCAGCGCCCGGCGCGCCTGCTGTCGCCATTGCACCAGTTGTTCCGGCAGCGACTGCTGCGCCGGTTGCCGTTCGAAAACACTCGGGGCGGGTGCCGGACTCGCTGTCTGCTGGCGCGGTGTTTGTTGACTCGCGAACGGGTCGGTAATGGCTACGGTTTCTACAACATCGCCAATATCGGCTTCGCGATCAGCGATGGGTAGCGCCACCGTCAGCTCCGGGTTTTCTGCTTCCACCAACTCCCAGCCAATACTGGCCGGTTTGCTTGCGCCTGCTTTTGTCTTGTTGGCGGATGTGCTTGCGCTGGCTATTGGCTGCTGTTCGGTGATCGGCTTTGCGGTCAACGGAGTTGGCTTGACTGGTGTTGCTGGGATTGTGGTTACCGGGATTGCGGCGTCGGCGCGCTCGCTGTTGTTTGCTGGCGCATTCGCGACATCAGCGTGCAACGCTGTGTTGGTTGAGTCAGCCGGAAACGGTTGGGTCAGCGCAGCCGACGCTTGGTTGATTCCCGTCGCCGGGTTCTGCTGCTGCCAACGCCAGAACAGAATGCTGCCGGCGAGCAGCACGACAGCGCCCAGCCACCATGGCCAGCGGACCTGCGCTTCGGCGGCTTTTTTCACCGGCAACACGTCAACGCTGGCCAGTGTCGGCATGGCCTGCTGGCGATCGGCCAGCTCGCGCAGCATCGTGTTGACGACGCTCATGGCTGGGTCCAGAACGCCAACGCCAAGCCGGCGCTGAGCAGACCGGCTGCCAGCAACAGACATTGGCGTAACGCGCGTTGCAAGGGGCGAGTCGCTTCGGTGTCGCTGGCGGCGTGCAGCACGTCGCGCAGTCGCAGGCGATAGCGCTGACCGGCGTAAGCCAGCATCAGGCATTTGTGGCTGAGCAGATTGAGCACGCGCGGCGTGCCGACGGCAAAAAAATGCAGTGCCGCTTGCGCGGGCCGAGAAAAACCACGGCCGTGTTGCCAGCCGGCATGATCGAGCCGGTGCTGCAAATAGCGATTGCTTTGGCGCAAGCTCAGCCGTGGCAAGCAATAGGAAAACGCAATGCGCTGGCGCAATTGCCGCAGCTGTGGCCGCGCCAGTCGGGTATCGAGTTCGGGTTGACCAAACAGCACAACCTGCAAAAGTTTGCCGCGTTCGGTTTCCAGATTGGTAAACAGCCGCAGGCTTTCCAGGCTGCTGTCGGGCAGCGCCTGGGCTTCATCGATGATCAGCACCACCGGATGGCCCGCGCGCGCCAACGCCAGCAATTGCCGTTCGATGGCGCGAGGCAATTCGGCGGTTGCCAGCGTGTCCGGCAAGCCCAGTTCGCTGGCCAGCGCGCGCTGCAAGGCCGGCGGTTCCAGATTGGCGTTGGCGACATAGGCATACGGCTGTTTGCCGTGCAGCGAATTGAGCAGCAGCCGGCACAGCAAGGTTTTGCCACTGCCCACTTCACCGGTGATCTTGATAAAACCTTCACCGCCGGCTAGTGCCACCAGCAGTACATTGAGCGCTTCGCGGTGGCCGGGCAAATCGCAAAAGAATTGCGTATTCGGAGTCAGCGTGAACGGCAGTTCGCGCAGGCCGAAATGTTGCAGATACATGGCGGCAGCGTCCGGTGCTTACGGCTTCTCGCCGGTGTAGCGATCGACTCGCTGCCGGCTGCCGTCGATATCCTGCTGCCAGATTTCATCGCTGGTGACCAGCGGTCGCAGCAGAATGACAAGTTCACTTTTGGCGCTGGCTTCGCGCTGCTGGGTGAACAATTTGCCGAGCCAGGGAATTTCCGACAGCCACGGAATGCCGGCGTCTTCCTGACTCAGTTTGTCCTGCATCAGGCCGCCAATGACGATGATTTGACCGCTGCGGGCGCGGACAATGCTGTCGGCTTCGCGGATGCTGGACAGCGCCAGCGGCAGGGTCAGTTGGCCAGTGCTGCCGAAATCGATTTGTTTGGTTTGGTCTTTCACTTCGCTGACGCTGGGATGCACATGCAGTGTGATATCGCCGCTGTCGCCAATCTGCGGGGTGACATCCAGCGCGATGCCGGAGAAGAACGGCGACAGCGTGACATTGGGCGTGCTGGTCGCACCGCCGGTGCCGGAGGTGGTGGTGGTTGAAATGCCGGTGACGAAGAACTCATCAGTGCCGACTTTGATCACCGCTTTCTGATTATTGACCGTCGATACGCGCGGACTCGACAGCACCTGCACCGTGCCTTGGGTGCGCAACAACTGCAACGTCGCTTCAAAATCGCCGCCAGTGAAAATGCCAGTGAAATAACCATTAAGCGGATTTTGCTGGGCCGGAATGTCGAGTATTTGGCCGGTCTGGCCGGTTTCCTGAGTGCCACCGCCGGTCTGGCTCAGATTGGTCCAGTCGATGCCGGCCTGAAAACCATCGCTCAGCGTCACTTCGAGAATTTTGGCTTCCAGAATCACTTGCCGCTGCAGATGCGTTTCGGCGCTGCTCAGGTAGCGATGCACGTTGCGCAAATCACCGGGCAAGGCGCGAACGATGGCAAGGCTTGCCTGCGGATTGACGATAACCGAACCGCCTTCGCTGCCGGCAATCAGGCTTTGCAATGTCAATTGCAGTTCTTTCCACAGATCGGCTTCTGAGCGGGTTTCAATGACCGTGCTGGGAATCGTGGTGGCTTGCGAGCCGCTGGTGTTGGAACCGTTGTTGCCGCCACCGCTGGAACCGCTCTGGCCGGAACTGCTGCCGGCGTCGGCGAGCTGGCCCGAATTGACCCGGGTTTGTGATTGGCCTTTACGGCTCAGGTTCAGGTAGTTGACCGGAATGATCGCGGTTTGCAAACCGGCCGAACTGACTGTGAACAAATTGCCACGCCGTTCGAATTCGTAACCGTAAACGTCGCGGGCAATTTCCATCACGTCCGGAACGCTGACATTGCGCACGGTCAGACTCAAGGTTCCGGTGACGTCGGGGCGAACCACAATGTTGTATGGCGTGCCGGCGACCAGCCCCATGAAAAACTGTCTGGCGTCGACATTGTTGACGTTCAAATCAAAACGCGGTTCCGCCGGCACACTGGCTGCCGGTGGCAACAAGGCTTGCACCACGTCGGCCGGCGGTGTTGCTGCGGGTCGCGCGCTGCTGTCTTTCAAGGCCTGATTGACCGGACCCGGTTCACGTGCCGGTGGCGGCACCGATTGGCAGGCACTGAGCAGAACCGCACTGCTGAGCACGGCACTGCTGAGTAAGAGCGCGCCGGTCAATGCGGTCAGCTGGCTGGCGCGCGGCGGTGTCGCCGGGTAGCCCGTTGTCGACAGCTTGCGAGTAGCAGTCATAAGCCATTCACCTTGGCAGCAGTGCGGCTGTCGAGCGTGGGCGTCAGGCGCAGAATGCGCTGGCCGGTGCCGCTTTTCAGCACAACATGATCGAATGCAATGGCGCTGAGCGTGGCATCGCCAACGCGTTCGCCGGTTTGGTAATAGCGCTCACCGATCAGCGCCAGCCGTTTGTGATCACCGATCACGATCGCGGTCAGCGGATTGCTGACCGGCTTGCTGGCCTGGGCCGCGGCGTTCGGATCCGGCGGTGACCAACCGGGGCGGGTCGGGTCGCGCAACTCAGCGGCACCGGCCGTAGCGCCAAAGGTGAGCCACAGCAGTGCGAACAATTGTTTGCACGGCGGTGAAACGACAGGGCGTGATCTGCGCGCATTAGCCACCGAGCCACCCCTCTTCCTGACCGAGCGTTGCAATTTCCACCGTCATGATGCCGAGCGGGTATTGCTCGACCTGATAGTCGAGGCTGTCCCAGTAAACGGTCCACGGCAAGGCTTCCATCGCCTGCAGGTAACGCAGGCTGTCGAAATAGCTGCCGCGCAGACTGAGTCGCAGCCGATGGCGATACAGATGCGCGGCGTTGTCGATTTTGCTGGCGGCGGCGGTGACCGGATCAACCACGGTGCCGGCGTCGGCATCGGCGTCGGTTCCAGCATCGGTTCCAGCAATAACCGGTTGTTCCAGTGGCAGCTTTTCCAGCGCCACCACCTGCATGCCTTGCTCACGTGCCAGCAGTTGCTGCAACAAGGCCGTCATCTGCTCCGGTGGCACCATGCGCTGCGACAATTGCTGAATCTGATCATCGACCGCCTGCAATTCGGCAGTCACGGCATTGAGCTGGCCGGCGTCTTCCTGACTGGCATGCCATGCCTGCAACTGCGCCAACTCGTTCTCCAGTTGCTCGCGTTGCTGCCGGGTGCTGGCCTGCTGATTTTTTTCCAGCGTGATTTGTTCGCGCAGGGTCGAGAAAAACAGGAATTCGGCAGCGGCAGCAATGATGGCCAGCACCATCGCGATCACCATCAGCCGCTCCCGCTGGCTGAGTGCCAGAAAGCGGTTGTCGAGCCGACGCCAACTAGCGCTGAGCGGCAGCATGGCTGTCTCCTGATTCGGTTTCGGTGGCCAGCGGCTCCGGACTCAGACGGAACGCCAGCACGCCCGGTTTGCTGTCGACGCGGCTGATGCTGAGGCCGGCAAAGCGCTGGCCCTGAAGCGGCGCGGTGGTTTGCAATTTGCCGAGCCAGCTCGGCACGGCGGCGGCATTGAGGGTTTCGCCAGCCAGTTGCAACCGGCCATTTTTGGCCGCGATATGAGTTAGCCACAGCCGACTGTCATGCTCCTGCGCCAGCGTTTGCAGCAGTGGGGCAAAGCCGGTGGTTTGCCGGGCTTCGCGTTGCTGCAAATCGGCCAATAGCGCTTGTTGTTCGGTCAATTGCAGGCGCAATTGCGCCAATCGCGCTGCGACATTTTGCTGGGCTTGCTGATTGCCGTGGCTTTGGCTGATTGCGGCGATTACCCCATCCAGCTCGGTGCGGCCTTGCGCGCTGCGATCGCGCTCCCGATACAGTTGCTGCGCCAAAAAGGCACCAATCAACACTAGCACCAGCAGCAATCCGATCAACAGCCGCAGCAGGGTGCGCAGCGTCAGTCGCTGCGGTGCCGGGGCAAATTCGGCGAGGAAAAGATTAATCTGCTGCATCGGTTACCTCGCGTCGCAAGGCGGCACCGATGGCCAACCAGCCAGCCACCAGCGTTTTTTGCTCGGCGGGATTGTCCATTGGCACCAGCGTCGGCAGATCGAGCGCCGCGACGGTGACACCGAGATTGTCGCGCAGCAGTGGCAACAACCCGTTCAGTTCTTCCGGCAGCGGCGGCAGCAGCAGCCGCGCGACCGGCCGGCGAGCGATTTGGCTTTCGTAGTAATCGAGCGTGCGCTGAATTTCCAGCAGCAATTGTTCCTGCGCCTGGCTGTTGTCGAGTCCACTGAACAGCAAACGCAAATCACCGATGCCGGACAGTTGCCGTGACACCGCCAGTTCATTGCCGTGGTAGAGATACAACGCGCAGCCGCGACTGGCGGGCGCCAAGACTGCAGCGCTATTCAGCGGCGGCGCCAACCGCAGCAGCAAATTGCGCGCGCACAGTTCCGGAATGTCGATGGCGCGAATCTCCAGCCCGGCCGCCAGAATGGCCTCGACATACGGTTTGATGCGCGCCTTGTGGCTGACCGCGACAAACAACCGTTCAGGGCCACTGCGACCGGCCACTGCGGGCGGTGAGAAGCTGTCGAGCGCGGCTTCGGTGGCGGGAAAATCGATCACGTCGCGCAGTGCCCAGGCTAGCGCGGCATTGCGTTCGGCCGGCGGCACATTGGGCGCATCGGCCTGTTGCAGCCGATACAGCTCCGGCGACAGGCAGACCACGACGGCCTGTCCATCCCATTCGAGCTTGTCACGGAGTTGTTGCAGGCGGCTGGCAAACTCGCCGAGATTGCCAAACTCCTGATGTTGCAGATGCAGCAGTCGAGGGGCATCGGCATCGGGACTGAGCCGGGCGAGGGCAAAAGCTTGCGGCGTCAATATCAGCCCGAGTGCGGTGGCAGTCGAGCGGCGTGAACGGCGGCCGAACAATCGCAAGTCTGGAGTCCCCTGTTTTTCTTATTTCGGACCGATACTTTCAAACCGGCAGTTTCAAACCGTCTGCGGCGCCGAGCTTGCGGCTCAGCCAGTCGGTCCGGACAGCCAGCGGAAAGCGGCACCGGTGCTTGGTGCTTCCGTCTCAAGTTAAGCACAAGTTATTGATCTAGCCAGTTTTGCTGGACGCTTTTTTTCCCAAAACGCTGCAATGTCCGCGTTGCCGCGCAGCGCGCGGGCAGGGGAGAATGCCCTGCCATTCCGGGCCGTTTCGTGCCCGGACCGGACACCGTTCAGACCCCGCAAACAGGAGCTCAACCATGTATCAGCTGTATGGCTTTATCGGCTCGGCCAGCCTGGCCCCGCGTATGGTGCTGGAGGAGCTCGGCCTGCCGTATCAGTTTGTCCGGCTCGATGCCGACAAGGGCGAGCACAAGACCGATGCCTATCTGAAGCTGAATCCGAATGCCCGGGTGCCGACCCTGGTGGATGGCGACATGGTGCTGTTCGAGTCGGCCGCCATCTGCCTGTATCTGGCTGACCGGCATCCGAACAGTCACTTAGTACCGGCATTGACCCATCCTGCCCGCGGCCAGCTGTACAAGTGGCTGATGTTTCTGACCAACAGCCTGCAGCCGGCGCTGATCGCCTATTTCTACCCGGACCGGCTCAGCACCGATCCGGCGCATGGCCCGGCCATCAAGGCCCGAGCCGAGCAGAACGCCGATGCGCTGTATCAGCAGATCGACAAGGCGCTGGCCGAACACGGTCCGTATCTGCTCGGCAGCGAGTTCTCGGTCGCCGATTTGTTCCTGTTCATGCTGATCCGCTGGGGCCGCTGGTTCGGCCAGCCGCCGGTCAGCAAATACCCGCATCTGCAGCAACTGGTGCAGTTCGTCAGCGAGCGGCCGGCCGTGCGCAAGACCTTTGAACTGGAAGGCATTCCGGCGCCTTACTGCCTGTTGCCGGCCAAGGCCTGATCCATTTGCCGCGCCGGTCCGGCTGCCGGCCGGACCGGCAGAACTCGCCTACACTTGGCCGAGTTCTGGTTGGTTGTGGGTCATCATGGCGCGCCTTGCGGTATCCGATTTGAGTCTGCTGGTGGTTGAGCCATCGGCCATCCAGCAGAAAATTTTCCTGCAGCATCTGCGCGACGCAAAGGTGCATCAAGTCGAAGTGGTTGGCAGCGGCGCCGAAGCGCTGGCGGAATTGAACCGGCATCTGCCGGATCTGCTGATCAGTTCGTATTACCTGCCGGACATGACCGCCGTCGAGCTGGTGCATCAGCTGCGCCAGGAGACGCGTTTCCAGAATCTGCCGTTCATGCTGGTGTCGAGTGAAACCCGCTTTTCGATGCTCGATCCGATCCGGCAGGCAGGTGTGGTTGCCATCCTGCCCAAACCGTTCACGGCCGACGATATCGTCCGTGGCCTCAAGGCCGGTCTGCATTACGTCGAGCCGGATGAACTGCAGCTCGATTCCTGGGATGTGAAAACGCTGCGGGTGCTGGTGGTGGATGACAGCGCGCTGGCGCGCCGGCACATTTCCCGCGTGCTCGGCGACATGGGCATCAGCCAGATCACGACGGCGGAAAATGGCCGCGATGGGGTCGCCAAATTTGCTGCCGGTACCTTTGATTTGGTGGTCACCGATTACAACATGCCGGAGATGGACGGTCAGGAGTTGGTCACCGCGATACGCCAGCGCGAAGATGGCGCTTATGTGCCGATCCTGATGGTGACCAGCGAGCAGAATTCGACCCGCTTGGACATGGTCGCGCAAGCCGGGGTGTCGGCGCTGTGTGACAAGCCGTTTGAACCGGATTCGGTCCGGCAGCTATTGCGTTCCGTGCTCGGCTGAGCGGGCGTAGCAGCTCAAACTGCGGATCAAATCGCCGATCGAATCGCCGTGCGATTTGCCATCAGATTCTGCCTCCACCGTGTAACTGAAGCGCGCGCACTGTGGCTCAACCGTTTGCGCTGTCATCGCGATACAGCGACGGCATCACCTTCACGGCTTTGATCATGTTGTCCTTGACCTGCACGATCTCCATCGGGTAACCGTACAGCCGGACACAGGTGCCGGACGTTGGCAGCGTTTCCAGGTATTCCAGCAACAAACCGTTCAGTGTTTTCGGGCCGTCGGTCGGCAATTGCCAGTGCTGGCTGCGGACCAGATCGCGAATGGCAGCGCCACCTTCGACCATGACATGACCGTCTGCGGTTGGCGAAGTGTCCTTGTTGATCTGGGTCGCGATGTCGGTGGTAAATTCGCCGACGATTTCTTCCAGAATATCTTCCAGCGTGACCAGCCCCTGAATGTCGCCGTACTCATCAACGACCAGGCCAATCCGGCGGCGATTGCGCTGGAAATTCAGCAATTGGGTGGTCAGCGGCGTGCCTACCGGGACAAAGTAGGGCTGGCGCAGCGCCTGTTTCAAGTCTTCATCGCTGAACTCGTCCTGGGCCACCAGATTCAGCGCGTCACGGGCGTGCAAAAAGCCCTCGACGTTGTTGATGTCACCGCGCCAGACCAGCAGACGGGTGTGCTGGCAATGCAGTAAAGTCGGCATGATTTCTTCGCGTGGCATGTCCAGATCAATGCCGAAAATGTCATGCCGCGACACCATGATGTCATCGACCGTGACTTTTTCCAGATCCAGAATGCTGAGCAGCATTTTCTGGTGCCGGCGCGAGATAAAGGTGCCGGCTTCGTTGACCACCGAGCGCAGCTCTTCTGCGCTCAGGGCATCGTGGCCGTGCGCGCTGGTCTTGACGCCGAGCAGCCGCAGAAACCCGTTCGAGGCCCAGCTGGTTGCTTCGACAAATGGCCACAGGATGACGAGCAGTGGTTTCAGGAGGTAAGCGAACGGAAACGCGACCTTTTCCGGATACAGCGCGCCCAGCGTTTTCGGCGCTGCCTCGGCAAACACCAGCATGATGACGGAGATAACGCCGGTGGCGATCATCACGCCCCAGTCCTCGCCAAACAGGCGCACCGACAGATAGGTGGCAATCGCGACAATCGCCGAGTTCAGCACGGTCATCACCAGCAGAATCAGACCGATGACGCGCTCCGGCGTCTCCAGCATCTTCTGGGTCATGCGGGCGGCAATATGACCGCTGCGGGCGAGATGGCGCAGGCGATAGCGGTTGATCGCCATGACGCCGAATTCTGCGGCGTTGAACGCGGCAAAAACCACGATCAGTAACAACAGCAACAGCAGGATTTCGGTGGTATTTAAATTATCCACGAGGGCGGATTTCTGGCGCATCAGCCACGATGCGGAGGTATTGGCCGAATTCGGTTAAATGCAGCGCGGACTCAGCCGCGGTGCAGCACATATTCCAACACGATACGGGTGCCAGCATACGACAGCGCCAGCAAGGCAAAACCGACCAAAGTCCAGCGCACCGCGATGCGACCTCGCCAGCCACGCTGCCAGCGGCCGAACAGCAACACCGCAAAGACCAACCATGACAGCACGGCAAATACCGGTTTGTGCAGCGGCTGGCTGGCGAACAGATCCGGCATGCCGATGACGGCAATCAGCAGCGCCAGCGTCAGCAAACCAAAGCCGGTGCTGATCACCCGAAACAGAAAACTTTCCTGCAATTGCAAGGGCGGCAGCAGCGGCGACACCTGCATCGGCGCATGCCGCAGTTTTTGCTCCAGCCACCACAGCAGCAGTGCCTGCACTGCAGCGACCATCAGCAGGCTGTAGGCGAGCAGGGCGGAAAAAATATGCACCAGACTTGGCCAGGCGCCGGCGAGTTGCCGGACGTGATCCGCCGGCATCAGCGGCAGTGCCAGCGAGAAGGCGGCGGCCAGCGGCAAGGCAAACAGCAGCAGCGGTGTCGCCAGTTGTTCGCCGGGGATCATCAGCAGCAGCACGATCAGCCAGCTGACCATGGCGGCGATGGGCAGAAAGCCGAGGTTTTGCCCGGTGGGTGTGTCGATGACCAGATGCAGCAGCACCGCCTGCAACAGGGCGGGCAGCAACGCCAGCATCAGCACCCGATGACCGAGTCGAACCCCGTGACGCAGCTGGTGAAACATCCAGCCGGCCTGCAACAGATAAAACAGCGCAGTCAGTACGGCAAGCAAGAGTAAGGCGTTCAAGTTTTGACCATCCGTACGGTGGCGGCGCGGGGAAAAGGACTGCGGCTGCAGGCCGCGGCTGGCGCTATGGTCGCATAGCGCTTTGCCAAGGCCAAGGCCGTGCCGATTCGGTGGCCGGAATTGCCCTGACCAAGCGCCGCTTTCCACGCCGGTTTTCTCGCCAGTTGCCGGCCGGAGTCCGCTACAATTGAACCACCTTGCGCGCCCTTCCGGCGCGCGCTGTATTTTTCTGCCCCCAAACAGGCCCCGTCGCCAGCCATGTTCGTTCCGGTTTTCGCGAGAGTTGTTACGGCGCTGGTCGCTGGCATGGCACTGCTGTCGGTGCTGGCGAGCGCGCCGGCCGCGGCACTGGAAGCGCAGGATATTGCGTTCTACTACGGTACCCGGCCGCCGGTTGATGCGCTGCGCCATTACGATCAGGTTGTCGTTCAGCCCAATCAGTTGCTGCCAGATGAAGCGGCGGCGCTCCTCGCCAGCGGGCCGCGCATTTTCGCCTATGTCTCGGTCGGCGAGGTGGCGCGCAACTCGGTGGATCTGGCCCGCATCGATCAGGGCTGGGTGATCGGCAACAACAGCACCTGGAACAGCCTGGTGATGGATCTGGCCGGTGCGGGCTGGCGCGAATTTCTGTTGCGCGAGCATTTCACGCCGCTCTGGCAGCAGGGTTATCGGGCCTTCTTTCTCGACACCATGGACAGCTACCTGCTGGCGGCCAAAGACGGCGCGCCGCGCCAGCGTCAGGAAGACGGCATGGTGGCGCTGCTGGCCGAAATCAAACAGCGTTTCCCCGGCGTACAGCTGATTTTCAACCGCGGTTTTGAATTGCTGGATCGCGATGCCCGTTATGCCGACGGCATTCTGGCCGAGTCGCTGTTTCAGGGTTATGACCCGGTCGCGAAAAAGCACGGCCCGACACCGGAAGCCAATCGGACCTGGCTTATCAGCCAGCTGCGCCGGGCCCGTGATCAGTTCGGTATTCCGGTCACTGTCATCGATTACGTCGATCCGGGCGACTGGACCACCGCCGAAGCCACGGCGCGCAAGATTCTCGAACTGGGTTTCATGCCCTGGGTGGCCAACGGCGACTTGACCTGGCTTGGTCAGGGCCGCATCCGGCATGTGCCGCGCACCTTGTTGGCACTCATCGATGGTGGTGGCGACAGCGCCGGCGAAGGTCAGCTCGACAGCCCACTGTTCAAACATCTGGCCTTGCCGCTCGAGTACGAAGGTTACGCACTCGACTACCTGAATATCGAACAGGACCAGTTGCCGGGTGAGCCGCTGTTGGGCCGTTACGCGGGCGTGGTCAGCTGGCTCGGCGAGCGTTCCAGCGGCCAGCAGGCCGGGGTCTGCGCGCGCCTGCAGCCGGAAGTCAAAGTCGGTTTGCCGGTGGCGTTCTTCGGCAGTTTGCCGGCCGGGGCGGCGTGTCAGCAGTTGCTGGGCTATCAGCAGAACGGTCGCGCCGCCGGCACCGGTTTGCGCATCAGCGCGCAAGATCCGGCCATCGGCAAATTGGGCACGGCACCGGCGCTGCGGCAATGGGGTTTGCCGGACGTTCGGGTCGGCAACAGCAACCAGACCTGGCTGCAACTGACCGATGCCGGCGGCAACCAGTTTGATCCGATTCAGATCGGCAGTTTCGGTGGCCTCGCACTGCAACCCTATGTCATGCAATACGGTGCCGATGGCAGTGCCAGCTGGTTGCTGGATCCGTTTACGTTTTTGCGGGCCGCGCTGCGCTTGCCGGTGCAGCCGGCCTTTGAACTCAGCACCGACAATGGTCGCCGCATCGGTTTGATCGACATCCGTGGTGATCGCTTGGCCACGCCGACTGACAACGGTGAACGTGCCGCCGGCAAACTGCAGGAACTGCTGAGCAAAACGTCGTTGCCGGCGACGCTGGCCTTGATTGAGGCCGAATTCGACGCGCCGGGTTTGACCGACAGTGAACAGGCGCAGCGGCAAGCCGCGTTGAAACCGCTGCTGGAGTTGCCGCAGCTGGAACTGGCCGCCCACACCTATTCGCATCCGTATTTCTGGCCGGTGTTTGATGGCCAGCGCGATTACAGCGCGCTGGCGCATTTGTACAGCGTGCAGATTCCGAATTACGCCGCCGATTTGCCGCGCGAAATTGCCAAGCCGTTCGACTGGCTCAATGGCCTGCATCGGGAGACATCGAGTCGTTGGTTCGGCAATGCCGCGAGTACCCGCAATGCCGCGCTGCTGATCTGGTCCGGCGATGGCAAACCCGGGCCGGCGGCGCTCGCCACAGCGCAGCGCGCCGGTGTTGGTCATTACGGTGGCGGCGGCATTGACTGGCGATTCGGACCGCTGAAACTGGCGCAACTGGCGCCGGCAGCGCGGCCCACACGCTGGGGCACGCAAGTGCTGACGCCGCTGATAGACGAGAACAGTTTTGCCCGGCTCTGGTATGGCGAGGCGCTGAATTATCGCAAAGTGCTGGACTGGAACCGGCAGCTCGGCGGTGGCAACAACGGTTTGGTGGGCGCGCGCCGGCTGAAGCCCTGGTCGCTGAGTTTTCACGCCGATGCCGTGCTGCGGCCAGCGGGCAGCGCGCTGTTGCACGAGTTGTTGACCGTGCAGGCGCAGGAGCCGTTGAATCATCTTTGGTTAAGCGAGTACGCGCAGCGGGTGCAGGCATTTCAGCACGCGAGTCTGGCGCGCGATCTCGATGGTCATTGGCGGGTCCAGGGCAATGGCCTGCACAGCCTGCGCATTCCGGCCAGCATGGGCTGGCCTGCCGCCAATGTGGCACTGGCTGGCGGCCACGAAGACAGCACTGGCCGCTATCTGCAACTCGGTGCGGATCAGGCGATCCTGCGTTTCAACGGCAAGACGCCGGAGTCGCTGTTGCTGGTCGATGCCAGTGCGCCGCTGAGCAGCTGGAGTCATGGCGATGACAACGACATCCGGTTTCGTTTTTCGCCGCGCGCCAGTGTCCAGTTCCGGATTCGCTTGCCGCGCAGTTGCCAATTGCAGCAGCACGGCAAAACGCTGAAAGCGCGCAGCGAAAATCCGCGCGCGGATACCGCTCGAACACAAACGTCGGCGGCCGTGAACAGCAATCGCAGTGAAGGGCTCAGCAGTTATGACTTGCGCGGTGATGCCGCGCTGGCGGAGGTTCAGCTTGTCTGCCCCCGCTAACCGTCCCAATGCCGGTTTGCGCGGCGAACGCGAGTCGCTGCTGAACACGCCGGCCCTGCTGATCATGTCGGCGGTGGTGGTCATCGCGCTGTATGTGTTGTTTCCGCGCCAGCCCGCTTTTCGTGATCCGCAGAACCTGCGCGCCAGCGACGCCTTGTCCATTGCCTACCTGCGGGTGCTGGTGCGTTCCGACCCAGACAACATTCCCCTGAGGCTGTCTTTTGTTCAGCTGTTGACCGAAGCCGGTGCCAACGATGAAGCGACCGAAGCGTTGGCACCACTGTTGGTCAAGGCGCCGCCCGAGCACGCATTTGAAATCGGTTTGGCAAAGACCCGGCTGCAATTGCAGTTGCTGTTTCTGGCGCCCGCAGCGGAGTCGGCGCAAGCCTTGCGCACTGATATTGGTCGCGGCTTTGATCAGTTGCTGCCGTTGGCGCAGAAAGTCAGCGAGCAGGATTTACTGCTGGTAGAAGCGCGCAAATTTGGCGATCCGCGGGTGCTGGCGGCGCTCTATGAATCCCTGCTGGCACGCGTTGACAGCAGCGGACCGCGGCGCGGTCGGCTGCTCAGCGAAACCGCCGCGCTGCATCTGGCCGCCAATCAACCGGGTGAAGCGGCACGGCGTTGGCAGCAGGCGTTTGCCTTGCTGGTCGACGCTGACGAGCAGCGCAACGTGGCGCTGTCATCACTGCGGGCATTTCTGGCAGCCGGCGAACCGGCGCAAGCGCTGACGGCAGCGAAACGGTTTTTGCACAAGCGGACAGCCGATGCCGAGTTGTTGGCGTTGGCGGCCGATATCGCCCAGCAAAATGGTGACGATGGCCAGGCCCTCAGCTGGTTGTATGCCTTGCGACCGTTGCAGCCGGAAGATCCGCAACTGACCGAGCGGCTGTTGGCACTGGAACTCGCGCTTGGCGATTTGCCGGCAGCGCTGCCGCTGGCGCGCGAGCTGACTACCGATGTTATCGCCGGTTCGCCGCGTCAGTGGTTGTTGGCGCGTGCATTCGACTGGAATGGTCTGCAGGCGGAAAGCCTCCCGCATTGGTTTGCGCTGGCCATGACCGCGCCGGATGAAGAAAGTGAAACGCGCGCCTTTGAGCTCGCTGTTGCGCTCAATGACGACGACAAGGTGGTGCAATTGGTCGAGGCAGCGGCGCTGCGGCGACCACTGCGTGGCAACGAAGCGGCTGCCTATGTCAGCAGTGGGTTGCGCACGCAGGAGCCGACCCGGTTGGTCGCAACCTTGCAAAACTATCTGCAACAGATTGATGCCGGCAGCACGGCAAACGGCGGCGCGAAACCGGCACCGGATCGCGCGGCCTGGGTGGCGCTGGCACGCGTGCAACAGGCGCGCGGGGAACCGCTGGCTGCCCTGCAAGCCTGGCAGCGCGCCGAACAACTGGCGCCGCTGAAACCGACAGAACGTTTGGCCATCGCGCAGGCGTATTGGCGCAGCGGCCAAGCCGAGCCGGCACTGAACAGTTTGTTGCCATTGTCATCGGCACCACCCGCGGGCCAGGAAGCGCGCTACTGGCGCTTGCTCGCCGAGATTGCCTGGTCGCTGGAACGCAGCAACGTCACTCGCACCGCCTATCAGCAATTGCTGGCGCGCTTTGCTGCCGATGACAAGCAAGCGATTGATCGGCTGCTGCAATTGGCCGAGCAAAGCGGTGATGTGGCGGCGACCGAGCGTCAGGCACTCTACGGCTGGAGCCGACTGCGCAGCCGGGAATATTTTGTCGAGCTGCTGGAGTTGGCGCATCAAGCCGGTGATAACGCCCGGCTCGATCAATTGCTGGCCGATGCCGAGCAACAACAAAGCCGTTTCGCCAAGGAGCCCCGTTACTGGCAATACCGGGCCGAGCGGGCGATGAGCCGTGGTGACATCGTGCTCGGCAAATCGTCGCTGGAAAAACTGGCCGCGCTGCGGGCCAATGATCCGGAAGTCATTGAGGCCCAGTTGTGGGCGCTGCTGGCAGAATCGCCCGCCAGCAACCCGGCCATTTATCTGCTGATTGAGCGCTACGCCGGGCTGGCCGCTGGCGATCCGGTGCTGGCCGAAGCCATGGCGGCGGCCGAACAAACCTTGGGCCGACCGGCAGAAGCGGCGGTGTGGTATCTGCAAACCCTGCCGGCACGAAAACGCGATTTGCCGTGGCTGTTGACCGTTGCCGACAACCTGGAGTGGCTCGGCTGCACCGTTACCGCCAATCAATTCCGCTTGCGCAGTTTGCAGCAGTTGCAAGTGCAACCGGTGCCGTTCCCGGCCGTGGCGCATCCGGCCCGTTTGGCGGACTATTTCTATGGCCGGAAATTCTTTGCCCGCGATCTGGAAGAGGTGTTGCCGGAAGCCGAGGATTTTCGCGACCTGATTGAACAGTGGCAATTGCAAACCGGGCTCGACAATGCCCGCCAGTTTGCCTTGCACTGGCAGCAGAAACGCTTGACCCTTTCCGCGTGGGAAGATCTGGCAGACGAGTGGCAGGAACAGAACGGTCAGGAAATGGCCAAGATGATTCAGGCGCTCAGTGCCGAATTGCAGCTGGCGCCGGAAGGCCCATTGTCGAGCAATGTCTTGCCGCTCAGTTTGAATGACGTCGCGGCGCGCGCCCGGCGTTTCGGTGCCGGCCGCAGCGGTTCGTTGCCGGCGCCGGACCCGACGCGGGAATTGCCGATATGCCGGCAAACGCTGGAGCAGTTCTCGGCCTTGGCACTGCCTCTGCCAGTGCTGGCGGTGCCAAGGCCTGCTGTTGCCGCAACGACAAATGCATCGACAAATGAAACGTTTAATGCGACGTCTACTGCAACAACAATCACAGCGACAACTGCAGCCAGATCAGCCGCTACAACGATATCTGTTGCAACAACAACACCAACAGCAACACAAACCACAGCACAAACAACAACTCAAACAACAACGCCAACAACGGTGAAACCATGAGATTACCTTGGCTCGATTCGGTCGATGGCCTCGATGTGCGCACTGCGCCGTCGGATCGCTGGATGTGGCTGGAGACCCTGGTGCTGACGGTGGCGGCGCTGGCGCTGTCGGCCTGGAGCAATCCGCAAGATCCGTTGCGGGTGCAGAGTGGTTTTCCGTGGCCGCTGCTCGGCCCGGTGCTGGCCGGTTTGCGTTACGGTTTCGCGGCCGGTTTTGTCAGCGCCTTGCTGGTGTTGGCTACGTTGGGCATTTCCATCAATCGTGGCTGGCAGCCCGCCGCGGCGTTTCCGTTGGCCTGGGCGACTGGTGTGGTCGCGCTTGCGATGGTGTGCGGTGAATTTCGCGACGGCTGGCAGCGCCGTCTGGTGCGGCTGGCGGGCGCCAATCGTTACCGCGCCGAGCGTCTGGAAGAATTCACCCGCAGTTATCACTTGCTGCGGGTTTCCCATGATCGACTGGAGCAAGCGCTGGCCGGTGCTGGCCATTCTCTGCGCGAAGCCCTGACCCGACTGGCCCAGCGTTTTGATCCGGGCCAAGGCTTGACGGAGCTTGCCGCCAATCGCTTGCTCGAATTGCTGGCGCATTACGGCGCGTTGCAGCAAGCGGGTCTGTTCGCGGTAACCGAAGATGGTCGCTGCACCGGCGAGGCGTTGGCGCAGTGGGGCAAGCTGGCGCGCATTTCAGCCACCGATCCCTTGTTACTGCAGGCGCTGCAACGCGCCGAGCTGGTTGCGGTCAATGCCGACAATGCCCAATTGGAAGCGGCGCGCCACAGCGAGTTGTTGGCCGTGGTGCCCTTGGTCGACAGCAGCGGCCGCATTCATGCCGTGCTGGCCATCGCCGCGTTGCCGTTTTTTTCCTTCCAGCAAAACACACTGACATTGCTGACCGTGTTATGCGCACACGCCGCCGATTTGTTGACCGGCGCCGGCAAGCCCGGCAGCGATGACAGTTTCTCGCGGCAATTGGCGCGGGCGCTGAAAGATCAGGAAGACTATGGTTTGCCGGCAAGCCTGGTGCAGGTCACCGTGGCCGGCACTGAGGGCCAGCAATGGTGCGCACTGGCACGTCGTGAGCGCCGCGCGCTGGATCTGTGGCGCGAACGCGGCGATGAACTGACCATTTTGTTGCCGCTGACCGATGTCAGTGGCGGCGAGCAGTGGTTGCAGCGTTTGCGTGAGCTGGGCGCGCCGGCGCTGTCGGTGCGCTGTCTGGCGCTGGACAACGCCAGCGCGGCGCAAGCATTGTTGCCGATGGCGGGTGCGCACTGATGTCGCGGCTCTGGTGGACGGTAGCGCTGGCGCTCGAACTCGCCAGCGTGGTGGCCGTCATGTTGCTGGAGCCGGCGTGGTTGGCGCTGCTTGGCTATGCCGTGTTGCATGCCGCCGCGACGCCGATGCTGGCCCGCGCCTGCTGGCATCTGTTGCCTCGGCGTTATCGCTTGCCGGTCAATCGCAGCATGCAATTTCTGCAAGGCATGTTGCTGCTGATGCCGTTGGTCGGCGCGATCGGTTTGCTCTGGGGCTTGGTCGGTGCGCTGCGTTTGCCGCGCTCGCGCCGCTCACTGAGTCTGCGTTTTGTTGGCGTGCCCGAGTTGCCGTTCCAGCCGCCACAGGTGTTTCCGACTCCGCCTTACAGCAGCGGTGCGTTGCGCCAGATTTTGCGTTTTTCCGACAATCCGTTGAAACGGCTGAAAGCGGTGATGGCCACGCGCCATATGCCGGTGCACGAGTCGGTGCCGATCTGGCAGATAGCCCTGAAAGATCGCGTCGATGATGTCCGTTTGCTGGCCTACGCCATGCTCGACGGTCGGGAAAAATTGCTGACCGAACGCATCCAGGAAATCAGTGCCGAACTGGACGAGTTGCCAGTGCCACGTCGTGCCGACGCGCATCGCCAACTGGCCGGTTGCTGCTGGGAGTTGGTGTACAACGGTCTGGTCCAGGGCGCGGTGCGCGAGCACTGGCTCAATGCCGCGCGTCAGCATGCCGAGTTGGCGTTGGCCGGTCAGCGCGATATCGCGCTGAGCGTGTTGCATGTCCGCATTCTGCTGGCACAGGATGCGTTGGAAGAAGCGGCGCAGGCGTTGACTGCCGCTGCGGCCACCGGCGTTGCGGCATCGGTGCTGGCGCCCTGGCACGCGGAGATTGCGTTTCGGCAGCGGCGCTTCGCCGAGATTCCGGCGCTGCTTGCTGAGGATCAGCGCCACGTTGAACAGGGATCGGCACAGGCGGAAGTGCGACGCTGGTGGTGCCCGGTGACGGAACCTGCGCTGCAGGAGCAACAGCCATGAGCCGCGCATTCGAACAAAATCAACGTGGCACCGGTGTCAACGCTGCTGCCGGTAATGCCGCCAATGCCGATTCCGCTGCTGCCGGTTCTTGTGTTGCAGATATCGCACTGCTACTTGAGGGCACCTACCCATATGTGCGCGGCGGGGTGTCGAGCTGGGTGCATCAAATCATCAGCGGTTTGCCGGAGTTTCGCTTTGCGGTGATTTTTGTCGGCGGCGAACCGTCGTTGTATGGTAAAGCCCAGTACACGTTTCCGCCGAATGTCAGTCATTTTGAAACGCACTATCTGCTCGACAACAGTGCGCACACGCCGAAGCCGCGCCGAGGCGATCCGGCGGCGTTTGCCGAGATGGCGGCGCTGCACGAACAGATGCGCGCCAGCGCCAGTTGTCCGCACGGTGCCGGCAAGGTCGGGTTGTCGCTGGATGATATGCTGAACGCCTTTGCCCGCCTGGGTGGGGAAGGTGGTATCAGCAAGACCGACTTTCTGTTTTCGGAAGCGGCTTACGATTACATCAGCCAGCAGTATCGCGAGCGCTGCACCGAGCCATCGTTCGTCGATTACTTCTGGGCCGTGCGCACCATGCATACGCCGCTGTTTGTGCTCGCCGACATCGCCCGCAAATTGCCACCGGTGCGGATGGTGCATTCCATCTCGACCGGTTATGCCGGCCTGCTCGGTGCGATGATTCGCCTGCAACGTCATATCCCATTCGCCCTGACCGAGCACGGCATTTACACCAAGGAGCGCAAGATCGATTTGGCGCAGGCCACCTGGATCCGCGATCACAACGATGACGTCAGCAACACCTTGCATGACGAGATGGGCTATATCCGCGGCATGTGGATCAAATTCTTTGAGCAAATCGGCCGCATTGCCTATTCGCAGGCTCAGCCGATCGTTTCGCTGTACGAAGGTAACCGCGAGCGGCAGATTGCCGACGGCGCCATTGCCGAGCGCACTCAGGTGATCACTAACGGCATCAATCTGCAGCGTTATGCCACCGCCTTACAGAAGCGCCCGAGCGGCATTCCACCGGTGCTCGGTCTGATCGGCCGCGTGGTGCCCATCAAGGACATCAAGACGTTTATTCGCACCATGCGGATATTGGCCAATGCGCGCCCTGATGCCGAGGGCTGGATTGTCGGTCCGGAAGATGAAGACCTGAGTTACGTCCAGGAATGCAAGGATCTGGTCGACAGTCTCGGCTTGCAACGCAACGTCAAGTTTCTCGGCTTTCAGAATGTCGCCGAAATTCTGCCGCAGCTCGGCTTGATGGTGCTGACCTCGATCAGCGAGGCCTTGCCGCTGGTGATTCTGGAAGCGTTCGCCAGCGGCGTGCCCTGCGTTGCCACCGATGTCGGTTCCTGTCGGGAGTTGATTGAAGGCAGCACCGCCGAAGACAAAGCCATGGGCAGTGCCGGTGCGGTGGTTGCGATCGCCGATCCGGAAAGCACGGCGCAAGCGGCATTGGCGTTGCTCAATGATCCGGAGCGCTGGCAGTCGGCGCAGCGGGCCGGCTTGCAACGGGTGGAAAAGTATTATGACGATCGGATGATGTTCGGCGCCTATCGCGAGTTGTATCAGGCGACGCTCGCATCCGCTTCAGCGTTGAGTGCGGAGTAAGCCATGGCCGGTATCGGGTTTGAAATCCGCCGCATTCTGGAGCGCGACAGTTTTTTTGCCGTGCTGAAAGCGTATGGCTACGCCGGGCTTATCAGTGGCGGCCCGTGGGTACTGTCCATTCTCGGGGTCATGGCCATTGGTTTGCTGTCGGTGGCACTCGGCACGGAACAGCAGGCGGTCAACCAATTCCAGATCTGCGTGACCTATCTGATGGCGGGCTCGCTGATTCTGACCGGCGGTTTGCAACTGATGTTCACCCGCTTCGTGGCCGATCGGCTTTATGCCCACGAGCCGCGGATTGTGCTGCCGAATCTGCTCGGTGCCTTGTTGCTGACCACGGCGGTCGCAGCGGCGCTGTCGACCCTGTTTGTACTGGTGGCGTTTTCCGGCAGTGCCTTGCTGCGGTTGTTGCTGATCGCCAATTTTGTCGTGGTCTGCAATTTATGGCTGGTGCTGATCTTCCTGTCTGGCATGAAAGCGTATCAACGTATTGTCCGGACGCTGGCCGCCGGTTATCTGTTGGCCATTCTGGTCTCGATGGCTCTGGCCGGTTTTGGTCTGGAAGGTTTGCTGACCGGCATCCTGATTGGCCATGCCGGGCTGTTGTTTGCCTTTCTGCATCACGTTGTCCGTGAGTATCCGGGTCAGTCGCTGCTACGGTTTGATTTTCTCGATCAGCGCAAGGCGTTCTACAGTCTGTTTGCCATGGGCGTGCTGTACAACCTCGCGGTCTGGGTCGACAAGTTCATTTTCTGGTTTGTGCCGTACACTTCGGAAGCCGTTATCGGCCCGCTGCGGGCATCGATTATTTATGACTTGCCGATTTTCCTCGCTTACCTCTTCATTTTGCCCGGCATGGCGGTGTTCCTGGTCCGGATGGAAGCGGATTTCGCCGAGCAATATGATCGCTTTTATCGCGCCGTGCGCGAAGGCGATACGCTGATGCATATCGAGTACCGCAAGGATCAGATGGTCTACACCGCACGTCAGGGCATCTACGAAATCTTCAAGGTTCAGGGCCTGACAGTCGTACTCTGCCTGCTCTGGGGTCGCGATCTGCTGCATGCGATTGGGATTTCGCCGCTTTACATACACCTGTTCTATATCGACATCGTCGCGGTCAGCGTGCAGGTGCTGCTGATGGCCATTCTGAACGTGATGTTCTACCTTGATGCCCGTCGCGAAGTCTTGATGCTGTCGGCAGTATTTCTGATCAGCAACATCGTGTTCACGCTGGCGACACTGAGCTTGGGTGCAGAAACCTTTGGCTATGGTTTCGCCCTGTCGGTAACACTGACCGCCTTCCTCGGCTTCTTCGTGCTGGCACGCAAGCTGCGGCGACTGGAGTACGAAACGTTTATGCTGCAGCGCTGAGTGTGCTTATGTTGAAGTCATGGCTTTGGTTGTTTGCGGCAGTATCGATGGCGGCGCTCGCGGCTGACGAGCTGCCGGTTCCGCTGGATAATTATCTCAATGACTATGCCGTCCTGCTGACGGAAGCTGAACAGGCCGAGCTGCGTGAACAAGGCAGGCAGTTGGAGGCGAGCACAGGTGTCGAATTAAGCGTGGTGCTGATCGACCGAATCGGCGATTACAGCGAAGACACCAATATTGAACGCTTCGCCACTCGGCTGTTCGATAGCTGGGGCGTCGGTAATACGGAACTCAATGACGGCATTTTGCTGTTGGTGGCGCGTGATGATCGGGCGGTTCGCATCGAACTCGGTGCCGGCTATGGCCATGACCATGATAGCGAGATGCAGCGCATCGTTGATGAGTTGCTGGTGCCGGCATTTCGCCAGAGCCGCTATTTCGATGGCCTGCAAGCCGGTTCCGGCGCGTTGGTGCAATTCGCTGAAGACTGGGCAGCGCTGCGTGCCAATGACTCTTGGTGGCTGCGGGCTTGGCTCAAATTCAAAGCGGGAATGCGCTCGTTGTGGGCCAAGCTCGCTTTGCCGGCTGGCGCCGGCGGCATCGGCTGGCAATGGTTTCGACGTTGGCGTCGTCATCAAGCCCGCCAATGCCGGCAATGTCAGGCTGCCATGGTGCGATTGTCGGAAGTCGCCGACGATCGTTATCTCGAGGCCGGCCAAAAAACCGAGGAGCGAGTGGGCTCGGTGGATTATGACGTTTGGAAGTGCACGCGCTGCGCTGCCTATCACGTGATCGACTACCCGAGTTTGTTGACCCGGTTTCATCGCTGCGACGGCTGCGGGCGGCGCACCAGTCAGCAGCAATCACGCTCAGTGATTGGCAATCAGGTCACAACGACATTCCGCTGTCGGCACTGTCAGCATATTCAACAAACCTTCTCAACGGTGCGGGAATCGACTTCTGGCGCAAGCGCGGGCTTTGGCGGAGGCAGTTCGGGCGGAGGTGGTGCGACCGGCCGTTGGTAGTTTCAGTGCCTTTCGCTCTCACTTTGTTGCTGACAGATCGAAGCTCTCGCCTTCCAGCAACAATTGCTGTGGAATGCCGTTGTCAAACGATGCGCATGATTGCGAACCAGGATTTCCGGCGCAGAGGCGAGAACCTTCAATTCTCAGTGGCATTTGAACGCCGTAATAGTGTCCGATGTACTGCAGATTTGCATTCCATAGCACCAGCCGATCCGTTTGCCTGCAGCTTGGGCCCCAGACCGTTGCGACATGGGTTACATGCAAATTTCCATTTTCGCTACGGACAGGACCGATATAGGTAAACGACTCACGCTCAAACTCGCCATCTTTCCAGGTCAAACCCGCTATGGCTTGTGCTTTTTGGTAGAGCGGCCCGGCAATTGTCGCCGGGCCAATGATTTCCCGGAACGAGCGGTCATCGCAAGTCGGCCGCTCATCTGCAGCGGTTATTGTATTTGCTGCCAAAAAAATCAGAGCGCCAGCGGCGATTCCATTCGGCCATCGCTGCCGGAGTCGCTTGGATAATCTCACTTGTCTCACTCTGGTGGTCTATTGCTTGTCAGTGTCAGATTCAATCCTGCTGCGCCGAGCGCGTTCCGGCGATCGGCAAATTGTCCAGCGGCCGATAGCTTGCCACCACGGCGTACTTGGTTTGCTGCGTATGGTTGCGGCTGGCGGCGTGCAGCAAGCGGGCGTGAAAGTACAGGACATCACCCGGTTCCAGTTTGACGTCGATGGCCGTCGCAATTATCTCTTGATTCTCGGCGAGATCACTGCGGAAAAATTTCCGCTCATCCAACTGCTGGGCAGAAAACTCCAGCGTGTGCGAACCCGGAATCACTTTCAGGCCGCCGTTTTCCGGGTATTCCGGACCGAGCGCCAACCAGACCGAAATCAGGTCCGGGCGGTGAAAATTCCAATAGCGAATGTCCTGATGCCAGCCGGTGTCGCTGGAGTAGCGCGGCTGCTTGGTCATCACGCAGTTGTGATGGGCGCGCGCCTGTTTGATCGTTCCGCCGAGCAGGCTGGTCATGTCGGCTACCACTTCGGCATTGCCGAACCAGTCAGCGAACAACGGGCCGCGTTGTTCGGCCTGCAGCAGTCGACGGACCGTGCGGCCGCCTTCTGCCTCGCGGTCGGTGGGTGAGCCGGGGTAGTCCATGTCGGCTTCGTATTCGACTGGGCCGGTACCGGTAGCGAGTTGACGTTCGGTTTCGGCGCGCATGGCTGCCACGGTGGCCGGGCTGACCATTTGGGGGCGAATCAGAAAACCGTGCTGACGAAACTGCTGGATCTGGGCGGAAGACAAGGACATGAGGCAGTGGGCCAAGCGGCAGGCTGACAGTGGGCGCTATCGTACGGGCAAGATCGGTCGGCGGCCATGGGCCACATCAAATCCTTTGCAGGGGGCCATTGCCGAAGTCAGGGTCAGCATACGGCCGAGTCTTGGCCTGGTTTTGGCTGGGGTGTTGGTCGAGGTGCTGGTCAGGCCCGACATATCTCGACATAACTATACTATTGACTTCGCACTAGTGCGACGGTCACTGTAGTTCCGTGCCCACCGTTGGAGGATGCCATGGACACGGAAAACCCTCATATCCGGAAATTCCAGAAAGAACTCAGCGCCGGTTCGGTCGCCTTGGTGCTGCTTGCCGTTATCGGCCGAGCCGCCGAGCCGCTGTACGGCTATCAGATTGCCAAACGGCTGGAAGCGGCCGACCCGGAACTGGCCGGTGGCAAGCAAGGTGCCTTTTATCCGGTGCTGCGCTCGCTGAGCTCGGCCGGTCTGCTCGACAGCTATGTCGAGCCGTCGGTCAGCGGCCCACCGCGCAAGTACTACCGGATTACCGCCGAAGGACAAGAAGTGCTGCAGGCCTGGAAAGGCACCTGGCAGCGAATGAAAGCATTTGTTGATACCGCGTTGACGGAGGCCTGAAATGAGCCACATGCCAATTAGCTCCATCGCCGATTACCTGTCGACGCTGCGAACCGCGCTGTCGGATGCGGACCCGGCCTTGTTGCAGGACGCGCTGTACGACGCCGAAGAATATCTGCGTGCCGCCAGCGCCGATCAACCCGGCAAAACCGAAGCCGAGATTGTCGCCGATGCGCTGAACAGTTTCGGTACGCCGGATGAGATTGCCGCCAGCTACCGGGAAACGGAAACGACCGTTGCGCGGGCGCTGCGGACGCCGGCGCCGAAAGCGCCCAGCTCGCTGCTCGGAAAGATTTTCGGCGTCTATGCCGATCCGCATACCTATGCCAGCTTGTTTTACATGATGCTGACCATGGCGACCGGTATTTTCTATTTCACTTGGGCGATCACGGGCGCGGCGATGTCGGCCGGCTTTGCCATTCTGATTATCGGCGTGCCGTTCTTCTTGCTGTTCATTGGCTCGGTACGACTGATTTCGCTGGTTGAGGGCCGTATTGTCGAAGTCTTGCTCGGCGAACGGATGCCACGGCGGCCGTTGTATCCGACCTCGGCAACCATCGGTCAACGCATCCTGGGCATGCTGAAAGACGTTCGGACCTGGTCGACCTTGCTGTACATGGTGGCGATGATGCCGGTCGGCATTGTCTATTTCACCGCGGCAATCTGCGGTCTGGCCGTGTCAATTGGTCTGATGCTGGCACCGTTTATCGATCGCTTCCCGTATACGATTGATGATGGCTCGGTGGTGATTTTCGGTCTGGAGCAATTGGTCTGGCCGGCGTCCCTACTGTGGTTACCGGTTGGCTTCCTGTGCCTGACGCTGGTCTTGCATGCCGCGCGTCTGCTCGGTCGGGTTCACGGTAAAGTCGCCAAGCATTTGCTGGTCAAGATGGCGGCCTGATCCGTTCGGGATTTACTCAGCCGGCTGTGACAAAAGCCTCTGACAAAAGTCTGCAACAGACCCTCGCGCTGAACTCGCGAGGGTTTTGCTTTATTGGCAGGGTTACGAGTTGGCTATTTCAAAAAATTGCTATTTAAAAAAGGCCGCTTCAAGCCGGCCAAGCGAATCATCAGAACAAACTCATTTGCTCGGCCCGGCCGGGTACCTTGAACAAGTCGGTACGCAGCTGGCAACGCAGCGCTTTGTTGAAGCCAAGTTTGCGGCAGGTCAGCTTGAAGCGCTGCCGCAACAACTCGGCATACTGACCGGTGCCGCGCATCCGTTCGCCAAACTCCGCCACATTGTCTTTGCCACCGCGTGACTGCTGCACCAGGCTCATCACATGCTCGGCCTTTTGCGGATAGTGCTCGGTCAGCCACTCGCGAAAAATATCTTTGACTTCATAGGGCAGCCGCAGAAATACGTAACCGGCATAGTCGGCGCCGGCTTCGCGCGCCAACTGCAGAATGGCTTCCATTTCGCTGTCGTTGATGAAGGGAATCACCGGGGCAAACAGCACGCCGACCGGAATGCCCGCGTCATGCAGCTCGCGCAACGCAGCAAGCCGAGCCTGTCCGGTCGGTGTCCGGGGTTCCAGCAAACGCTTCAGATCATTGCTGAGTGTGGTCACGCTGAGGGTGACTTCGGCCAGCTGGTCTTTGGCCAGATCCGCCAGCAGATCCTTGTCACGTGTCACCAACGCACTTTTCGTGACTATCGAAACCGGTTGTCGGTGTGCGGCCATCACTTCCAGCAGACGACGGGTGATGCGTTTTTCCTTTTCGATGGGTTGGTACGGATCGGTGGCCGTGCCCATGGCGATTACGTCGCATTGATAACTCGGCTTGGCCAATTCTTTGGCGAGTAGCGCCGGCGCATCGTCCTTGCAAAAAATCTTGGTCTCAAAATCGAGCCCGGCTGACAAACCGAGATAACTGTGCGTTGGACGGGCAAAACAGTAGATGCAGCCATGCTCGCAGCCGCGATACGGATTGATGCTCTGGCTGAACGGCACATCCGGCGAATCGTTGCGGGTCAATACGGATCGTGCGGGTTCAACAAAATATTGGGTCGGAGTCGTGCTGCCCGGAAAATCATCGTCTTCGGCGCGAAACCAGCCGTCATCCTCAACGGTTTTGATCGTCGCTTCAAACCGGCCTTCCGGATTGGAAATGGCGCCGCGGCCTTTCTGCGTTTTGGGAGGGATTTCGTTCATGGCGGTATTGTACGCCCGGATTCGGGCGCATGGGCTGCCCCCGATTCCTCGCGGGCGCAGACAAGTTTCACTTGCTGCACGAAGGTGAGCTAGGCAACATCGGGACCACTCAACGCGGCAAGCCGGGCTACAGCCGGATACACCAGCGTGATCGCCAATATTTGCCACGGAGTGGAGGGGACAGAATGGCAGTCAGTGAATCGACGGTGCTTGGGGCTGGCAGTGCTGCTCCGACCATCACGAAGGCCGAAGAACGCACAGTCATTTTTGCGTCGTCACTGGGTACGGTATTCGAATGGTATGACTTTTATTTGTATGGCACGTTGGCCGTGTTCTTTGGCGCGCTGTTCTTTCCGCCCGGTAACGAAACGGCGGCATTGCTGGCCTCGCTGGCCACCTTCGGTGCTGGTTTTGCCGTGCGGCCGTTCGGTGCCATCGTGTTTGGTCGCATCGGGGATTTGGTTGGTCGCAAATACACGTTCCTGGTCACGATTATCCTGATGGGGATTTCAACGGCTGGTGTGGGCTTTCTGCCGACCTATGAGTCGATCGGCTGGGCGGCACCGACCATTCTGGTGCTGTTGCGCTTGATTCAGGGGCTGGCGTTGGGGGGTGAATACGGCGGCGCAGCGACCTATGTGGCCGAACATGCACCGGCCGAGCGTCGTGGCCACGCCACCAGCTGGATTCAGACCACGGCGACGCTCGGTTTCTTTCTTTCGCTGCTGGTCATCCTGAGCTGTCGAATGGCCATGGCGGAGGCCGACTTCAAGCAATGGGGCTGGCGGATACCGTTTATCGTTTCACTGCTGCTGCTTGCCGTGTCGGTGTATATCCGGATGAAGCTCAATGAGTCGCCGTTGTTCAAGGCGATGAAGGCGGGTGGTCACGGTTCAAAATCGCCGATACGTGACAGCTTCTTCAAAATGCCGAATGCCAAGTACGTATTCTTTGCCTTGTTCGGTGCCGTCGCCGGGCAGGGCGTGGTCTGGTACACCGGCCAGTTCTACGCGCTGTACTTTCTGTCGACGACGCTAAAAGTGCCGTTTCAGGAGGCTTACATCCTGATTGCCATTGCGCTGGCGCTGGCGACACCGTTCTTTATCGTATTCGGCAAACTCTCGGACCGGATTGGCCGCAAGTGGATCATGATGGCCGGCTGCGCGTTGGCCATTCTGACTTATTTCCCGATTTTCAAGGCGCTGACCCATTACGCCAACCCGGCTCTGGCAGCCGCGCACGAAACGCATCAGGTCACCGTGGCGGCAACGAACTGCAATTTCGTCATCATTCCGTCGCCATCGTATAAACCGAGTGATTGCGACAAAGCCAAAAACTTTCTGGCCAAGAACGGCATCGTCTATCAATCGCTGGAGTTGCCTGCCGACAGCACGACCGACGTGATCGTCCGGATCAATGAAGTCGAGCTGACCGGGTTTGATGAAGCGGCGTACAAAGCCGCGATCGCCGCGGCCGGTTATCCGGACAAGGCCGAACCGGACAAGATGAACAAGCCGATGGTGGTGCTGCTACTGTTCATTCTGGTGCTCTATGTGACGATGGTCTATGGTCCGATTGCGGCGTTTCTGGTCGAGTTGTTCCCGACAAATATCCGCTACACCTCGATGTCGCTGCCGTATCACATCGGCAACGGCTGGTTTGGCGGCTTTCTGCCGCTGGTAGCGTCGGCCATGGTCGCTGCAACCGGTGATATTTACTATGGGCTCTGGTATCCGATTGCCGTGGCGGCGATGACGCTGGTGGTGGGAGTGTTTTTCCTGCCGGAAACAAAGGATCGCAGTCTGGATTTCAATGCCCATTGAGTCGATGGTGGTTTAAATAAACAAAAAGGGTGCGCATCGCGCACCCTTTTTGTTTGAACTGACGAACTGCTCGGTTTAACCCAGCAGGTGACTCAGATCGGGACCGTGCAACAGCTCCAGCGATTTCTTGTGCTGAAAACGTAGTGCCGGCTCGCTGCCAAGCAGCGTCAAGGTATTGCTGCGTCGTTTCAGGGCACTACCTTCGCGCAGCGCGATAACCTGTTTTGATGGATTGGCGGCGAGAAATTCCTGCAGTCGTTGTTCACGGGTTTCGCCGTGGAAATTCGGCGGGACAAAATCGCTGTAATGTGGATTGATCTGGAATGGCAGCAGATTCAGCGCGGCGAAGCTGGCCGGTTCGACAATCGGCATGTCGTTGGTGGTGCAAATGGTCGGCGCTGCGATATTCGAGCCGGCGCTCCAGCCGACATAAGGCACGCCAGCGAGCACGCGCTCGCGGATCAGATCGAGCAGTTGCCAGTCGTATATCGTTTTCAGCAGCTGAAAGGTGTTGCCGCCGCCAACCGCAATTGCTTGCGCCTCGCGCACCGCCTGCTGGGCGTTGCTGGCGCGGTGAATGCCAGTCACCCGCACGCCAACCGGGTCGAGCGCCTCCTGCACCCGTTGCAGGTACTCATCCCAGTCGACGGTGACGCCGGCAAACGGGACGAACAGCAACTCGCGGTCGCCGACATGCTCGGCAATCCAGTCGCGGGAGCTTTCCAGATAACCGCTGTTGTTGGCGCGGGATGAGGAGAGTAGCAGCAGATTCGGGGCGGTCATTGGATAGACTCTCTACACAGAAATATCGGTGCGAAACGAAGAGGCCGCCATGATACGAACCCTGACCCTGCAACCCAAGCGGCAAGGCCTATACCCGTTCAGCCACGAGGTTGAGAATCTGGTGCGCGAGGCGGGCATCGCCGAGGGCCTTTGCACACTTTTTGTTCGGCATACCTCGTGTAGCTTGTTGATTCAGGAAAATGCCGACCCGACCGCGCGCTCCGATCTGGAACGCTGGTTGAACCGCTTGGTGCCGGAAAACGATCCGCTTTATCAGCATACGCTGGAGGGCGGCGATGACATGCCGGCGCACATCAAGGCCGCGTTGACCGCTGTCAGCCTGAGCATTCCCATCATCGAGGGCCGTTTGGCGCTTGGGACCTGGCAGGGGATCTACCTGTGGGAGCACCGGCATCAGCCGGGGCGGCGTGAGGTGGTGGTGCATATCGGTGGCTGAGGGGCGCCGAACTGTAGCGAGCCTTGTGTGTTCGGCAGCTTCACCCTCTCCCTAACCCTCCCCCGTCAAGGGGGAGGGGACGAAGCTGCTCCCTCTCCCCTCGAGGGAGAGGGGCTACAACGGGGCGGCTGTTTCATGCAGATCGCTGCGGTCCGGAAACCACTCTGCGCTCCGGAACTGTTCGATTCCGTTCCCTCTCCCTTGAGGGGAGAGGGCTAGGGAGAGGGTGAGCCTTCAGCGCGAACCGAGGCTCCATGTCGAGCAAGGCCACGACTTCCCCCCGCCCAGCCCCTTATAATCCCAACCTTCGCCTGCGGTTTCGCCCGATGAGGCTCGAAACCTGCCCAATGGCCCCCATTTCCAGCGGTTGACTACGCTCCGCCGCCTCAACACTCAGGACCCCCCATGTTCGGCAACCTTTCCGACCGTTTGAACGCCGCCCTGAAAAAGCTCTCCGGCCAGGGCCGCATTACCGAAGACAACGTCAAAGACACGCTGCGCGAAGTGCGCATGGCACTGCTCGAAGCCGACGTTGCGCTGCCAGTAGTGAAAGACTTTATCGCCAAGGTCAAAGACCGCGCGGTCGGCACCGAAGTCACGACCAGCCTGACGCCCGGTCAGGCCTTCATCAAAATCGTTCGCGATGAACTCGTCGCGGCAATGGGCGAGCACAACGACGAACTCAACCTCGCCGTGCAACCGCCGGCGGTGATCCTGATGGCCGGCCTGCAAGGCGCCGGTAAAACCACCAGCGCCGGCAAACTCGCCAAACTGCTGAAAGAGCGGCACAAGAAATCGGTGTTGCTGGTCTCGGCCGACGTGTACCGCCCGGCGGCGATCAAACAACTCGAAACCTTGGCGCAACAAGTGGGCGTGCATTTCTTCCCGAGTGCGGTCGGCCAAGACCCGGTCAAGATCGCCAAAGACGCCGTCGAAGAAGCCAAGCGCCGCATTTACGACGTGGTGATCGTCGACACCGCCGGCCGCCTGCACATCGACAGCGAGATGATGGACGAGGCCAAGCGCATACATGCCGCCGTCACGCCCATCGAAACACTGTTCGTGGTCGACAGCATGACCGGCCAGGACGCTGCCAATACTGCCAAAGCCTTCAACGAAGCGCTGCCGCTGACCGGCGTCATCCTGACCAAAGCCGACGGCGATGCCCGCGGCGGCGCCGCGCTGTCCATCCGCACCATCACCGGCAAACCGATCAAGTTCATCGGCGTCGCCGAAAAACTCGACGGCCTCGAACCGTTCCATCCGGACCGTATCGCCAGCCGCATTCTCGGCATGGGCGATGTGCTGAGTTTGATTGAACAAGTCGAACGTGAAGTCGACAAGGACAAAGCCGAAGCCTTTGCCAAGAAACTCAAGAAAGGCAAAGGTTTTGATCTGGAAGACTTCCGCGACCAACTCCGCCAAATGAAAAAAATGGGCGGCCTGACTTCGATGATGGAAAAAATGCCCGGCTTTGGCCAGATCCCGGAAGCCGCCAAGGCACAAGTCAACGACCGCGAACTGCTGCGCCTGGAGGCCATCATCAACTCGATGACTGCCGCTGAACGCGCCCGCCCGGATCTGATCAAAGGTTCCCGCAAACGCCGTATCGCACTTGGCTCCGGCACTCAGGTTCAGGACGTCAACAAGCTGATGAAGCAATATGATCAGATGAACACCATGATGAAGAAGATTTCATCGAAAGGTGGTTTGATGAAGTTGATGCGAGGCATGGGTGGGAAGATGCCGCCGGGGATGATGCCGAAGCGGTAGATGGAGCTGGCAATGAATCGATATGTATTGAGCCTGCTAGGGATGATTATTTTGATGAGCTACCTGTTGGCCTCCCCAGCTTTTGCTTGTTCGATTGAGGAGAGTCCGGCTAAACCTGAAAGGGAGGTGAGCACCACTGCGCTGGAACAGATGGCATTCTGGGTCGAGAAAGGATACTCGCTTGCCAAAATTAAGGTCTCAGCTGAATCTCTTGACGGGAATGGCCAGCCTGATAGTTATCTTGTGTCCATTCAGTATGGCTGGGGTCCGCGACTGCCGCAGCAGCTTGTTGTATCCAGTGGCTCCTGCTTGATACTTTTGTTGAGTACTGGCGATGAAATATTCACAGTATTATCCGATGTTGCCGAATCGTCGGCGCATATCGATGCAATATGGGATATTTCGAGCGATATTGACGATTCTGCTTTACAGAATGCACTTGGGTCTCCGGGTTTTACCTATTGAAGTTCACGTAGCCCGGATCGTTGCGAAGCAATGATCCGGGTTTTCTTTTTCTGACCGGTGTGTACAGATGGAGCGGGGGAGTCCCCACCATTGCCGGGTCTCGCCCCGGCGGGCGACCTTCTTTCTTTGCTCGTGCAAAGAAAGAAGGCAAAGAAACACGCCCCACGCGCCAGAATCGGGTTGGCTGCTTCGGAGACTCCGCCCGCCGCTTCGGCGTTATCGGCTGCGGGCACGTGCTGATGCGGCATCCGTGCCTTATCAGCACTGCGCAAGCCGTCCTGGCTTGCGCACCCGGCCGCTAACGCCGAATCGCCGGCTGGCGCGAATGGGGGCCCGGGTCATAGATGAGTCAGTCGCTTCGGCAATGCATCTCAGTCTGTCATTCCGACTTTCGCCGGAATGACAGGTTCCTTTTCGTTTTTGCTTTTATCATTGCGCGAAGCGTGCCTTTGATTTTCTCGCCGTCTGACGAGCCGAGCAGCGGAATGCAGTCTGGGTTAACAGCCCGTAACGCAGTGAAGGGTCGAGGCATGGATGCCGAAGCCTTTTGTGACTGTACAAGGATGTACTGTCACAAAAGCCCCAGACGGAATGAGCAGCACAGGGCACCCACAAAACAGACTTATCGTTTTGTGGGCGAGGAATACAGGCAATGTTCTTTTGGGTACTTTTCTTGCGCCAAGACAAATCTGCCGGGAGCAGATTTGCGCGCAAGCCCCGAAGGGGTAAAGCGCATGGATGCGCTTTACAAAGTTACCCGCCCGCCGGGGCGACGCCGACATGGATGTCGGCGGTAGAGCAATGCAGGAGCAATTGCCGAGACCCGGCAATCCTCCCGACTGACCAGCTGCGGAAATAAACGAGAAGAGCGGAGCGACAACTACCCCCTCCCGGCCTCCCCCTTTACAGGGGGAGGAGCAAAGCGCTGGCTCGAGACTCGGCAATCACTCCGTTTGCTCTAGAACTGAAATAGTTGAAACACCGCAGCAGCAACGCCCCTCTCGCGGCCATGCTGCCACCAACGACGAATAGCCACCTAAGCCCTCATCGAAATCAAAACTCATTCAGCTAGCGGTTTGATTCAGCTTCTCGCGAAACTCGGTTGGGGTCATGCCAACCTTCTTCTTGAAGAACGTGTTGAAGGACGCTTTGGAGTTGAAGCCGGCGTTTTCCATGATTTCAAGCATGGTTTGGTTCTTGTTTGCCGGGTCGGACAGCAGCCGCTTGCACTCATCGATGCGGTAGGTGTTGATGAAGTCGAAAAAGTTCTGCTGATAGTGACGGTTGATCAATTGCGACAAGTTGCCGCGTGACATTTGCAGCTGCTTGGACAGGTTTTCCAGGTTCAGCAAGCAATTCAGGTAGGGCTTCTTTTCTTTCATGTAGGTTTCGAGCTGGCTGATCTGCTCCGGGGAAATGATCGGTTTCTCTTCCGGCTTTTCGGCTTCCTTGGTTTCTGGTTGGCTAAAACCAGCGAATACCTGGCTGTGTCCCATGCTGAAAAAGATCAGTGCGCTGACCAACAGCATGGCGGCGTAGTCGGCGGCGAGGCCCCAAAAGTCGAGGTCGATGCCAAGTGACGGGGCGAACGAGGAAATCAAGGTCGTGCTGACGAACATGGAATCCATGCGCACGGCCAGAAAGCCGAGGACCAGAATTTTTAGCCAGGTCAGATCGATTTTTTCGATATCGGCAAACTCGTCCTTGATGCGCTTCTGGTAACGGAGCAGCTCGATCAGCGCCAGGATGCCGCAGACAATCCGGAACAGTTCACGCAGAAAGCCGACTGACAGTGTCAGTTTTGGCGGCGCGAAGGTGTCGTAGCCCTGCAGGATGACGACTTTGGCCGCGTAATCCAGCCGGTAATAGTTGACGACTTCAAACAGCACGTAGGCGACAAATGGCAGGAACAAGAGCCAGTCGCTGCGTTTGATCCGGTAATCGCGGTAGATCATGGCGCGGACATACAGCAAGAGCAGTGGCGCTTCGAGCCAATAGGCGTGACCAAACAAGTAGAAAATGTTCGGGGAAAAATCGATGGCCCACTGGCGAAAGGCAGTGCCGTACATGATCAGGTTGTCGAGCGGTATCGCAGCTTGAGCAAACAAAAACAGCGCAAGCAGGACATTGCCACGGCGTTTGCTGCGGAACAGCCACAAAAACAGTGCAAACAGCACGCACTGATAAATGGTGATGAACTGCATGACATCATGCAGGTTGAACAGAATCGCTTTCATTCACTGTGACCGCGTGCGCTCGATGCTGCTGAGCTTATCGGTTGAGCAACAGAATGCAAGCAACTCGCAAGGCCGCGCGTCGTGCGCTTGCACGGCTTTGCCGATGATCGTTGTGATTGCTGTTTTTTTGTCCAGCGGCGCGCAGCCATACGACGGCAGTGATACCGCGACTGCCGGCGCCAAGGGCACACCGCAGCCAATGCTGGAATCGGATGAGACGGATGGTCGTTCACAGATAAATTTGCTGCGCCGCACAAAAATATCGACTCATTATGCGAGCGTGCCGGCAATCGAATCGACCGGCGCGGTTCGTATTAAAGGCTGGCGAAGTTGGCAGCGAGCACAAGTCGGTAGCAACTGACACAAGTGGGCATCAATGGCTTTGCACCGACGCGCTGGTGGTGATGGCAGCTGAAAAAATGCTGCAGTGCATAAAGCCTTTGCCTACCCGCTTGCGATGGCTGCGGCGCGACGTGCTGGTCAGGCATGCCCACCAAACCGGGCGACGGGTGTCCGTTTTGGTATGGAAATGCGGTTTTGGCCAAGGTTGAACGTCTTGCTGTGGCGTCATGCGAACTCAAACGGTTCAAGTTTGAAGGCAGCTACAAGCTTGAACGCGTCCTTGCGTTTGCCTTTGGTATACGAGTAGCTCGCGAATTTCGGCCCGACGTGGCTGGCCTGGCATCAGCCGTCAGGATCGCGACGGTGCCTGGGAGACCGCGGTTCGCAACGCCCGGAGGCGAGTGGAGACAACATGAAAAAAGCAAACGGATACCTGCCCCGACTGCTGGCGCTGATGCTGGCGACCATGCTGTGGGGGTGTGGCGACAGCGCCACTACCAAAACTGACCTCGACAGTGTCGACCCGTCGCAACCGGTCGCCGACTGGAAGCTGAAGTGGAGCGACGAGTTCGATGGCAGCAGCATCGACCCCCGCAAGTGGACCCGCGAGGTCAACTGCGACGGCGGTGGCAACAACGAGCAGCAGTGCTATACCGATGCCGCCGAGAACGCCTTTGTCGCCGCTGGCGTGCTGAACATCGTTGCCCGGCCGGCTGCGGACGGCGCGCCCAAGCCCTACACCTCGGCGCGGCTGAACACCCAGTACAAGGCCGATTTCAAATACGGCCGCATCGAGATGCGGGCCAAGCTGCCGTTTGGTCAAGGCAGCTGGCCGGCGTTCTGGATGATGCCGACCGACAGCGAATACGGCGGCTGGCCGCGCTCCGGTGAAGTCGACATCATGGAGGCGGTCAACCTTAAGGCCGACGCGCCAGATCAGGACGAGCCGGAAAATCGCATCGTCGGCACGCTGCACTATGGCTCCGGCGCTGATGAGGCCGGTCACAAATACACCGGCAAATCCTACAAGAAGCCGGATGGCAGCAATCCCGCCGATGATTTTCACACCTATGCCATCGAATGGCAGGAAGGCGAATTCCGCTGGTACATGGATGGTTATCTCTACGCCACCCAACGCAAATCAGAAGTGCGCTACAACAGCCGTGGCGAAGCGGTCGGCCTCGCGCATCGCGGTTGGTACACGCAGTATTACGACCAAGGTACGGGCGAGCTCATTACACACTGGGACAATGCGCCGTTTGATCAGTATTTCTACCTGATTCTGAATCTCGCGGTTGGTGGCAACTGGCCCGCCAATGTCAACGAAACCGGCATCGATGCCGAAGCCTTTGCCAATGGCCAAGCGCTGCAGGTGGATTACGTGCGCGTGTACGAGTGCTCGGCGGATCCGCTGACCGGTAAAGGTTGCGAAACCATTCGTCCCGGTTATGCCGATTTGGACGACGCTCTGGTGGAGGGTGCGGCTCCGATTCCGTCGCCACCGTCCAATGGTGCAGAAAACCTGACCATTTTTGACGGCACATTGAATCCGAACTGGCCGGCCTGGGATTGCTGCGGCGGTTCGACCCCGGCCGTGGTGGACGATCCGGCTTTGGGCCCATCAGTCGAGTTCAGTGTGGGCGCGGCACCGACCGTCAATGGCTTCATCACCCGCTCCGCTTTCATCACCGATCCGACTGGCGTACCGACGCCGTTTGATGGCAGCGGTATGCTGGAAAAAGGCGCCATTCGTTTTGATCTGAAGGTGGTGAGTGCACCGACCGATCCGGGTTCGGTGTGGAAATTCAAGGTGGAAAGCAACGGCGGCGAAACCGCCGTTGAACTGAATCTGGTAGATGGTTATGTCGGCTCGTCGGATCCCAGCCCGGCAGTAGGGCAGTGGGAGTATTACGAGTTTCCGCTGCAAATGCTTGCCGATGCCGGTCTCGATGTATCGAAGATTGATGTCGTGATGATCTTCCCGGCATGGGGCAGCGGCAATGGTGCTGTGTACCGGATGAACAATGTCGAGATCTCGCAGGCATCACCGCGTCTCGATCTGTTCAAAGACGCCGAAAATCCGGCGTGGCCGATGTGGGATTGTTGTGGCGGCTCGACCCCGCAAGTGGTCACCGATGATGTCGATCACGGCGCCACCGCCGAGTTCTCGATTGGCGCCAGCCCGACCGTCATGGGCTTTATCACCCGCTCAGCCAATGGTGGCGGCGACACACCGTTTGATGCCAGCACCATTGTCGAAAATGGCGTGCTGCAATTCGACATGCGGGCCGTCAGCCTGCCGAACACACCAAGCGCACCATGGTTGCTGAAAGTGGAAGCCAATGGTGGCGCCAGTGCTGTCGAAGTCAATCTCAACACCAGCCTCGAAGGCCAGAATCCGGCCGCCGGTGTCTGGCAGACCTACACCTTCAAACTCGCCGATCTGGCAGCGGCGGGTCTGGATATTTCGGCCATTGATGTCGTGATGGTGTTCCCGGCTTGGGGTCAGGGCGAAGGCGCGACTTATCGCATCGACAACGCCGCGATCTACGAAGCGCCGCCAACCTACACGCTGTATGACGACGCAGCGCGCACCGGCTGGGTGTTGTGGGATTGCTGCGCCGGTTCGGCGCCGGTGTCGGTCGCCGATGATGTCGATCACGGTCAAGTCGCCGAGTTCAGTGTCGGTGCAACACCGACCGTGCTGGGGCTCATCACGCGCTCGGCCAATGGTGGCGATGATCAACCGATCGACGCCACTGCCTTGGTCGACAGTGGTGTGATGCGCTTCGACATGAAGATGGTCAGTGCGCCTAACAATGCCTCAGCGCCGTGGTTGCTGAAGATCGAATCCGATGGCGGGGCAACGGCCGTCGAAGTGAATCTGAACACCAGCCTTGAAGCAGTCGATCCGGTCGCCGGCGTCTGGCAAACCTACACCTTCAAGCTTGCCGATCTGGCCGCCGCCGGCCTGGATGTCACGGCGATTGATGTGGTGATGGTGTTCCCGGCGTGGGGACAGGGCGAAGGCGCGACCTATCGCATCGACAACATGGAATTGGCACCGTTCTGAGCACGCCAGCGAGGCGTGACACGGCAAGCGAAACGCCGGGGACCACGGTCCCCGGCACTGGCAACGGATACAACAAAAGCAGGCCATCATGAAACCAATGATTTTCACTCAGACACCGCTGGCGATCGCGCTGGCGATTGCGCTCGGTAGCGGCGTTGTCGCGCCGGTTTTTGCCGCCGACGCTGAACCCGCAGAGGCGGCAGCTTCCGCGGCGCAAACGCCGGTTGCGGCTGAACCCGCTGCCGTAGAGTCGGCAACGACCACTAACACACCGGAGCAGGGCGAGGCTGCAGCGGCCACTGCTGAACCGGTGGCGGCGAACGGGGTTTCGTCAAACGAGGTTTCGACAAACAAAAATCAGACAAGCGAAGACGCCCCGCAAATCGTCGAGGTGCGCGGCATTGTCGGCAGCATGATGCGGTCGATGCAGCTGAAGCGCGATGAAAATGGCGTCGTCGATGCCATTTCGGCTGAAGATCTCGGCAAGTTTCCCGACACCAACCTCGCGGAAGCCTTGCAGCGCATCAGCGGTGTCACCATCAGCCGTTCGAACGGTGAAGGCAGTCAAATCACCGTGCGCGGTTTCGGTCCGGAATTCAATCTGGTGACGCTGAACGGCCGGCAAATGCCGGGGACCGGGTTCACCCGTTCGTACAATCTTGAAGATTTGTCAGCGGAAGGCGTGGCGCGGTTGGAGTTGTACAAAACCGCGCGCGCCGACAAACCGAGCGGTGGTCTTGGCGCCACCGTCAATATCGTCACCGCACGGCCGCTGGAAAAACCGGGTCAGCACATGTCGTTCTCGGCCAAGGGCATCAATGACACGTCGAATGTCCAGGGCGACGACATCACGCCGGAATTCGCTGGTATCTACAGCAATACCTTTGCCGAAGATCGGTTTGGCATTGGCGTCTCGTTCTCGCATCAGGAACGGGATTTCCGTCGTGAAGAGGCCAATATTCAGGGCTGGGTGCTGCAAACCAATGATCAGTTGCCGGATCTCGACCCGTCTCAGGTCATTGATAACCGCACTCGCATCACCAATGCAGCGTTCTTTCCCAAGGACATGAACTTCAGCATTTCGGACATCGAACGCGAGCGCACCAACGGCCAGCTGACACTGCAGTTTGTCCCGCATGAAGATGTAATCACGACGTTGGATTACACCACCACCGACGCGACCACCGGCGTCAATACCTTCGGTTGGGGTATCTGGAACAACTTCGGCAACAACATCAATGCATATGAGCTGGATGCGAACGGCACGGCGGTATATGCCGACATCAGCGGTGATGATGGCTCGTTCACTGCCAGCCGCTCGACCACCGGTGTCGAGGCGCGTTCGCTTGGCTTCAATGTCGATTGGCAGATCAATGAAGATTGGCAGCTGCGCCTCGATTATCACGACTCCAGCAACGCCGTCGACAATGGCGAGGACGACGGGCTCGGCAGCGCCGGTCAGGTCATTCTCGGCTCCAATCTGCTGGGCAGCAAAATCTACGATTTCCGCCGTGGCGACATTCCGCATTACTACGTCAACTGGGATAACGGCGGCTATGAGCTGCTGCCCAGCGAAATGGACTCGAACTTCAGCCAGTTCATCCGGTCACCGGGCGAGTCGGATATTCAGCAGCTGCAGATCGACGCCACCTGGCAGAACGGTGATGCCGACAGTCCGCTGCTCAATCTCAAATTTGGCGCTGCCAGAACGGAACAGGAGCTGAGTGGCTACACCGCCTGGAGCGGCCTGCGTGGCGGCCCTGGCTTCAGTCCATCATTCACCCAGATTTTCCCGGATAGCATGTTCATCCGTCACAGCACTGGCGGCATGCTCGATGCCTTCAGCGGTGGCGGTTCTGCGCTGCAACCGGGCTATTACTACACCTTTGATTTCGATGAAGCGATCGCCCGCCAACTGGCCTATCTCACCGAAGAGGTGATGGGCGACAATCAGTATTCCATCGATCCTTTCTTTAGCGGTGCGCCATCGGTCAGTCGGGTCGAAGAGAACACGGATTCGATTTATCTGCAATCGGCGTGGTCATTCGATTGGTCTGACCATGTGATCAACATGAATGTCGGCGTCCGTTACGAAGAAACCACCGTGCCGAGCACGGCAATGGTGCGTGTGCCGACACAAGTCATCTGGGTGGCAGCGTCGGAATGGATCACCGAGTACGAGCCGGAGCTGCAGCAACAGGATTTCACCGGCAAGTATGACGTGCTGCTGCCCATGCTCGATCTGAAAACCGAACTGAGCGACGATCTGGTGGCGCGCTTCTCATGGGGCAAAACCATTACCCGGGCTCCGATCGGTTTGCTGCAGGGCGGTCGCTCGTTCAGCGGCAGCCCGAAACTGGGGTCGCGTACGGTGTCGGAAGGCAATACTTCGCTGTTGCCGTACGAGTCGACCAACCTCGATCTGTCGCTGGAGTATTACTACGGTGATCGCAGCTATGCCGCGATTGGCCTGTTCCAGAAGAAGGTCAAGAACTACGTTGACTACCAGCCGGTCAACCAGACCTACGGTGGCCTGCATGACGTTTACCAGAGCGATCGCTGGAATACCGCTGTGGCGGCGTTGGAAGCCGATGGTGTCCAGGCCACCGACACGGCCATTTTCAACTGGCTGATCGATAATGGCTTTGGCAATGCGAACGGTGAAATCGAACCGCTGGATACCGATCCACTGATCGTCTGGCGGGTCACCAAGCCGCTCAACCTCAACGATGAAAAGACGGTTGAAGGGGTGGAAGTCGCGGTTCAGCACGTGTTCGGTGAAACCGGCTTCGGGCTGGGCTTCAACGCCACGATGGTTGATGGTGATGTTGAATACGATCCCTACGATCTGGAGCCGCAGAACCCGCTGGTCGGCATCAGCGATTCGGCCAACCTGCAGGGTTTTTATGAGCGGGAAGATCTGTCGGTGAAGCTGACCTACGCCTACCGCACCGACTACGTTGCCGGCATGGGCCAGTCGCAGGGTTCATCTGACAATCCGGCCACTCAGGTGGCGTCGTATGGTCAGTGGGATGTCAGCATCAGCTACGATTTTTACGACCACTTCACAGCATTCTTCGAAGGGATCAACATCAACAACGAAACCGAGCGCGGTTATGGCCGGTTTGAAGAGCAGTTCCTGTTTGCCCGGCAGTATGGCCCGCGCTATATCCTCGGCGTGCGCTACACCTATTGAGCAACAGGCCAGAAAAAAAAGCCGCTGATGTCAGCGGCTTCTTTTTGTCTGGCAATTGTGTGCGGGAGGGGGTTGGGCGTTACCTGATCACTGTCGTTAGTAGCGGTGTCGGCTTGCCCGCTTTATGCCAGTCTTGAAGCGCCACAGGACTCGCGCACGATCAGTTCGGCGTCCAGAGTGATGTTGTCGATAGCTTGACCATGGATTCGCTGAATCAGCTGGGTCACCAGCAGCTCACCGGCGCGATCAGTATCCTGACGCATGGTGGTCAGCGATGGCGTCAGCAGTTCCGCGACCGGAATGTCATCGAAGCCGACCAATGCAACATCATCCGGAACACGTCGTCCGGCCCTATGCAGGGCCCGTTGTGCCGCGATGGCGATTTGATCGCTGGCGGCAACAATGGCATCAAAGGCTTGGCCACTGGCCAGCAAGCGTTGCGCGGCGTGGAAGCCTGACTGCGCTTCACCAACACCGGCATCCTGTCGCAAGGCCGGGTCGGCATGCAGACCCGCAGCGGTCAGGGCGCTGACATAACCGGCATGACGATCGCTGAATTCCGGACTGCAGCGACTGATGTCGCCGAGAAATGCAATGCGGCGACGTCCCTGCTCCAGCAGATGTTCAGTGACGCGGCGGCAGCCGCCGACATTGTCACAGCCAATCGACGCGCCGGTCTGCTCCGGGTATTGCGCGCCCCAGCGTATGAAATGGGTGTCGTGCTGACCAAGCAGGCGCATCCGTTGTTCCAGCTCGTGAAAATCGCCGTAGCCCAGCAGAATGAGACCGTCCGATTTGCAGCTCTTTTCGTAGTCGGCAAACCAGTCGGAGGAGAACTGCTGGCAGGACACCAGCAGATCATAGTGCTGGCGCGCGGCGGCCCGGGTGATGGCGCCTATCATCGACAGAAAAAACGGATTCAGCGTTGCCCGATCAGTCAATGAGTCGGCGAACATCAGCAAGGTCAGCGCGCCGGTCTGCATTGTTCGCAACCGGCTGGCGCGCAGATCGACGTGGTAATCCAGTTGTTCGGCGATTTGCAGAATACGCTTCCGGGTGGCTTCCTTGACTACCGGTGAACCGGCAATGGCGCGCGAAACGGTCGGCTGCGACACGCCAGCCATCAACGCGATGTCGGTCGAGGTGTATCGTTTCTTGCCGAGTGGTGGTTGTGCCGTCGGCGTGACGCTTCCATTCACAAAGGTCCTGGCTTGCTGCGCGGGCTTACGGTTGCCAACAGTCATGAAGGCCTCCTTCGTCATGGAACTTTCCTTGGAAAATTCCGAATAAAACTCACTTTGTCATTCCGGCGAAAGCCGGAATCCATTTTTGTCGAGAAAATGGCCCCAGCCGTTTCACTTAAGCCCACATACCGCATCAGCACTGACCGGCTTCAGTTGTACCCGGGCCAACTGCAATTGCACCGCGCCATCGGAGGCGAACACAAACGGCGAGGTGATGTGGTTCATTTTCATGTTGCCTGTTTCTTGTTGGGCTTTTGCGAAACAGGCCAGCGGTATCGACGCCGTGTGCCAGTCGGTTCCGACTTGCTGCTTCAGTGCGGGCCCCACCTCGATGAAGCGGCTGCATGATGTGCCACAGGCAAGGCCAATGCGTGCCGGCTGGCCGGCGGAAGCCAGCACCCGGTATTCCAGCTCCAGTGCCATGCCGGCATTGCTGTTTTCAACCAGATCAATCGACCGATCCTGACCATGGCTCAAGGCGATGAGCGACTTGCTGCGAACATCGATGATGACGGTATCTTCCTGTTGCTTGCGGTCGGCCGCCCGTGCCGTTACCGCGCCCAGGCTTGACACTTGCGTGGCGTTTTCGACCACCGTGATTTTGTCGCCATCGATCAATTGCAGTTGCCATGGCGCCACGGCTTTGCCGGCAATCAGATAACGGCTGCCGTTGTCGTTGCTGGTGAGATTCAGTCCGGCGTTTTCGGACACGGTAGCGACCGTGCGTTTGTCCTGATAGCTGAGGCCGTAACCGTAAGCAAACAACGGTTGATAATCGGCGTCACCGACATTCAGCTCGCGACCGGTGGCGTCATTCGGCCAGGAAAATGACAGCTTGCCGCTGAAGTCGTAGCCGACGCTGCCATCGGGTTTTTGCAGTAGCAGATCAGCCAGTGCGCCACCTTCGGTGCCGGGCAGGAAGGCCGCGATGAAAGCGTCGGACTGGTTCAGCTCGGGGTTGACCCAAAGCGGGCGACCCGACAGGAATACCGCGACAGTCGGAATACCGGCCTGTCTGAAGCGCTTGAGCATCTGCAGTGCGCTGTCATCACTGAAATCAAGATGCGGTCGATCGCCCTGAAACTCGGCATACGGATCTTCGCCGAACACGACAATGGCGACATCGGGTTTGCTGTCGTAACTGCCATCGTCGCTCCACTGCACGGTACCACCGCTGCCGATGAGCGCGTGCTGCAGCCCCTGATAAATGGATTCGCCATGCGGAAAATGTTCGTTGCGGTTGCCGAGTCCCTGCCAGGTCAGTGTCCAACCGCCACACTGCTTGCCGATATTGTCGGCGCCGTCGCCGGTGATGAGGATTTTGCTACCGGGTTTCAGCGGCAGCAGTGCGCGGTTGTTTTTCAGCAGTACCATGGATTTGCGCGCAGCTTCGCGCGCCACCGCCCGGTGTGCCGGCGCGCCGAGCAGTTCGTATTTGCCGGCGTACTTGCGCTGCGATGGCGGCACCTGATCGAGCAGACCCATGCGAATTTTCACTCGCAGAATGCGGCTGACCGCTTCGTCGAGTCGCGCCAGGGGTAATTCGCCGCTGCGGGCTTGAGCCAAGGTGGTTTCGTACAGTCCTTTCCAGGTGTTCGGCGCCATGAACATGTCGAGACCGGCCGTCACGGCGGCTGCACATTGGTTTTCGCTGCAACCCGGCACGAGCGCGTGGCCATTCCAGTCGCCGACCACAAAACCGTCGAAACCGAGTCGGCCGACCAGCACGTCGGTCAACAAGGTTTTGTTGCCGTGCATTTTCTGACCATGCCAGCTGTTGAAGGACGCCATGACGACTTGCGCACCCGCGGCAATTGCCGGCGGATAGCCTGCCGCGTGAATATCGCGCAGCGCGGCCTCACTGCTGAGATTGTTGCCGGTGTCGATGCCGTCGGCGGTACCGCCATCGCCGACAAAATGTTTGGCGGTTGCCAGCAGGTGATCGGGGCCGAGATAGTCGGGCGTGCCAAGCTTGCCCTGCAAGCCTTCGATGATGGCGCCAGCGTAGCGGCCCACCAGCTCCGGATTCTCCGAGTACGATTCGTAGCTGCGACCCCAGCGATCATTGCGCGCGACAGCGAGCGTTGGGGCAAAGGTCCAGTCCTGGCCGGTCACCAGGATTTCTTTCGCGGTGATTTCACCAATGCGGCGGATCAGCGCCGGGTCATTGGCGGCGCCCAATCCAATGTTGTGCGGAAACAGCGTGGCGCCGACAATCTTGCTCTGGCCATGCACGGCATCGGTGCCCCACATCACCGGAATGCCAGTGCGACCACCCTGCCTGTCGGTCGACGCCGCCCAGAAGGCGTCCGCCAGTTTCAGCCACTCGCGCGGGTGAGCGCGGTTGTCCTGGTTTGGTGCCGAATTGCCGCCATTCAAGACGCTGCCCAGGTGGTAACGGCGAACCTCGTCCGGCGTTACCGAATCGATATCGGCCTGAATGATCTGGCCGACTTTCTCTTCCAGCGTCATCTGTTGAAGCAAACGCGTGATGCGAGCTTCGGTAGCGGCATCGCGGGGCAAAGGCGAGTGTTGTTGTGGCCAGTTGTTGAGCTGTATTTGTCCTTGAACCTGTCCATCACTCGGTGCGGAGCCGCTGCCGGCGGCGTGGCCCAGCGTCACCATGGCGGCATAGCCTGCCAGAACCCAGGCGAGTGCAAGGCTGACACGGCTTTTCGGCTTGCGTGACGGAGCAATTTTTAGGGAGTTTTTTCGCATGTCGCCCTCGGGCAATTTGACCAGACGCGGTCGTACCGATTGGTCATGCGTTATAGCGGGCGGGCCGGGGTGGGTCGTTCAACTTTGTTCCCGCCTGCGTTCAACCTTGCGAAAACGATGAATTTGAACGGTGTGAGGGCGTGGACGACATGACAGCGTGGCCGCTGTCACGGTTGGCGATGCGTAGCGTGTGTTTGCCGCCGCTGCCAATGCGTCGAAAGGTCAGTGGCAGAAGGCCGTGCCGGCTAAGCGAAATACCGTATCGGTAAGCCGCCCTGAGCGAAGTTGAACGGGCGTAGGCAGGAGGCCGGCAGCCGTTGTCGGCTGCACGGAGGACCGCAACACGGTTGCGGCCATCAGCAAGCGCGGGGTGGCAAATTCTCGGATGGTCCTGTCAAAGGCCGCGCGGTTGGTGTGTGACGGTCAAGTCAGGTTCAGCGGTCAAGCCAGTCCATCGGGACTGATTTGACCGCTGCAGCGCCCAGGCAGGGCGCGGTGCAAAGCGCTTACTTTTGCGCGGCAGCGAACTTCTCCACCGTCTCCATCACCCGCAGCACATTACCGCCCATGATCTTGGCGATGTCCGCTTCCTTGTAACCGCGGCGCAGCAATTCGGCGATCAGGTTCGGGTATTGCGACACATCTTTCAGGCCAACCGGCAGTGAGTCGCCGACGCCATCAAAATCCGAGCCCAGACCGACGTGGTCGACACCGATCAGCTTGACCGCGTAATCGATATGGTCGGCAACATCGGCCACGGTGGCATACGGATATGGGAAACGCTCTTTGTAGGCCGCTTCGAACTGCTTGGTCGCTTCCTCACTCGGTTTGTCGTTGTGCAGCTTCTTGAAGTCGTCTTCGGCCAGCTTTTTCGCTTCATCGTATTGATGGGCTGCTTCGGAGATGAAGTAGGAACCGAAGTTGATCTGGATGACGCCGCCATTTTTGGCCAGCGCTTTCAGCATGTCATCGTCGACATTGCGTTCCATGTCCGGGGTGAAGTGGCGCAGCGACGAGTGCGAGGCGATGACCGGCACCTTCGACAGTTTGAGCACCTGGTAGAACGCGTCATCGGAAACGTGGGCGATGTCGACCATGATGCCAAGCCGGTTCATCTCCGCGACCACCTTGACTCCGAACGGGCTCAGGCCTTTCCAGACCTTGACCTTGTCATAGGATGAGTCGCTGATGTGGTTGGCTAGCGCATGGGTCAGGGTGATGTAGCGGATGCCGCGGTCGTAAAAATGCTGGAGGTTCTTCAGGTCGCCGGCGATCGGCGCACCGTTTTCCATGCCGAGCAGCAGGGCGATTTTGCCGGCCTTGAATTGCTTGCGAACGTCATCGGCACTGCGGGCGAGGGCAAACTTGTCCGGCGCCCGGCCGACAATGCCCTCGACCTGGTCAATCAGCACGTTGGCCAGATTGGTGGCGCCGCCGGCTTCGCTGGTCGCCGGGGTATAGATGGACATGAACGGGGCACTGAGGCCGCCGGCCTTGGCGCGGGGATAATCAAAGTCGCCGCTGGCGGTGGCCTTGGTCACGTCGTCCCATTTTTCCTGCAGCCGATAGGGCACGTCGATATGACCGTCGATCAAGGGATAGCGATGGGCGATGGCGTTGGCCTGATCACTGATGCTGTCGGCGTGGCTGGTTGGGCTCAGCAGGGCGGCAGTGACGAGGCTGGAAAGGAGCAGGGTTTTCATGGTGTCGGCAGCTCGGGAGGGAGGGCAGCCCTGCAGCCTACCCAAAGCGGCCAAGCGAGGCCACTATTAGAGCGGCTGTACTAATACCGGGCGTTTTTGGGCGGGCTGTGGCCCGTCATCTGACCCATCAACTTGCTTCTGCCGCCGGCCAGACCGCGCCGTTGCTGGTTTGGCCGGTGATTTCGGTTGGCTTTCCCGGGGCGGATGCGTAGAATACGCGGCCCTTACGGGCGCAGGGACTAGCCCCCCAGCGTCTTTTTCTATTGGCTCCTTAAAGAGGTTCCAGGCTCATGGTCGTTATTCGTCTTGCTCGTGGCGGCGCCAAGAAGCGCCCTTTCTACCACGTTGTTGTTGCTGATAGCCGCCGCGCACGCGATGGTCGTTTCATCGAAAGCCTTGGCTTTTTCAACCCGGTTGCGTCGGGCAAAGCTGTGAAATTTGAGATCAACGGTGAGCGTTATGCGCACTGGGTTGGTCAAGGCGCGCAGCCGTCGGAGCGCGTTGCCGCTCTAGTCGCTGCCAACAAGGCCTAAGTTCCCGTTACCGATTTTCCGTTAGCGAGAACAGTGCCGATCGCATGAGTGAAGTTCAATCCAAACGACTTGCGGTCGGCAAGATCACGGGTGCGCATGGCATCCGCGGTTGGGTGAAGGTGTATAGCTACACCGACCCAGTCGAAAACATTCTCGATTACTCGCCTTGGCAAATTTTTACCCAGGGCCAGTGGCGGGAAGTGAAAGTGCTGGATGGCCGCGTGCAAGGCAAAGGCGTGGTCGCCCAGATTGAAGGCATTACCGATCGCAATGCGGCCGAGTTGCTGCAGCAAGTGCCGATCGAAGTGGCGCGCGATGCGTTGCCGGATGCCGACGATGGCGAGTTCTACTGGGATGAGCTGGAAGGCCTCGCAGTGGTGAACCGCGAAGGCGTTGCACTCGGTACGGTCAGCCATTTGTTCGAGACCGATGCGCACCCAATTCTGGTGGCCGTCGATGGTGATAGCGAACGGATGATTCCGTTTGTTGAAAGCTATATCGACGAAATCGATCTCGAAGCCAAAAAAATTGTGGTCGACTGGCAGCTGGATTGGTAACGCCGGTGAGTGAGCTGACGGACTTTTCCGTGCAAGCAAACGACCTGATGTGGTTCGGGGTGATCACCCTGTTTCCGCCGATGCTGGAAGCCGTGACGCAATTTGGTGTCAGCAGCCGGGCGGTGAAGCAGGGCAAGTTGCATGTGGTGGGCATCAACCCACGCGACTTCACCACCGACAAGCATCGCACGGTCGATGACCGGCCGTTTGGCGGCGGTCCTGGCATGGTGATGTTGGCGCAGCCGCTGCTCGATGCCATCGCCGATGCGAAGGCCAAAGCCGGTGGCCCGGCCAAAGTGATTTACCTGTCCCCACAAGGACAGCCGCTGACGCAAGCCAAGGTGCAGGCGTTGGCGAAAGCGGAACGACTCATCCTGCTCTGCGGTCGCTACGAAGGTATCGACGAGCGCGCCATCGAGATGGCGGTGGATGAAGAGATTTCGATTGGTGACTACGTGCTTTCGGGCGGTGAGTTGCCGGCGATGGTGCTGATCGATTCAGTTGCCCGGTTGTTGCCCGGCGTGCTGAACGACGAACAAAGCGCCGAACAGGATTCGTTTACGGATGGTCTGCTGGACTGTCCGCATTACACCCGGCCGGAAGTGTTTGACGGCAGGGCGGTGCCGGAAGCCTTGATGTCCGGTCACCATGAACAGATTCGGCGTTGGCGGTTGAAGCAATCGCTGACCCGGACTCTCTCTCGGCGCCCCGAGTTGCTGCAAGCGTGGCAAAAGCGGGCGCTGACGAAAGAGGAAAAAAAGCTTTTGGAAGAAGTGTTGCGGGAACAGAAGGCGGCAACGCCGGACGAGAACGCGTAACTGCTGCACCAGCGGCAACGGTGCGGGAGATTGAGCGAAGGATCGCCCAAGTACATCGCCACGGTTTCTGTTTTGACCGGCGCGGTGGACCTCTGGAAAAGGCCAAACCGTGTGGTTTCTTCAACGGCTGTCGAACATGCGACAACGTTGATTAAGGAGAATGCCCGATGAGCAACATCATCAAACAGCTCGAAGCCGAGCAAATGACCAAGGAAATCCCGGAATTCAAAACCGGTGATACCGTGATTGTGAACGTGAAAGTGAAGGAAGGCGACCGTGAGCGTCTGCAAGCCTTCGAAGGTGTTGTGCTGGCCAAGCGTAATCGCGGCCTGAACAGCTCGTTCACCGTTCGCAAAATCTCTTACGGTGAAGGTGTGGAGCGTGTGTTCCAAACCTACTCGCCGCTGATCGGCAGCATCGAAGTCAAACGTCGTGGCGACGTGCGCAAGGCCAAGCTGTACCACCTGCGCAACCTGTCCGGCAAGGCTGCTCGTATCAAAGAGAAGCTGGATTAATCGGCTCTCTCGGTCTGCATGGCGGACCAGCAACTTGTGGAAACGCGGCGGGCACCTTCGGGTGCCCGTTGTCGTTCTGGGCCATCTCTGGCCCGGAACCCTGCGGGCAGCTACGCTGCGCAAAATGGCAATCCTGTTATTTGCGTTCTGGATCTCTCCTGACTCAATCCAACCAACACACTGCAGGCGTCAACGATCATGCAACTGCGCCGAATTCATCACGTCGCCCTTATCTGCACGGACTATGGGCGTGCCAAACATTTTTATACCGAATTGCTGGGGCTCTTGGTGTTGGCTGAACAGTATCGAGTCGAGCGGCAATCATGGAAGCTGGATCTGGCCTTGCCGGATGGCGGCCGACTGGAGTTGTTTTCTTTTCCGGAATCGCCGGCGCGCCTGTCTCGCCCAGAAGCCTGTGGTTTGCGCCACCTTGCCTTTGCGGTTGCGGATGTGCAGGCAAGTAAGGCAGAACTGGAGGCCAAAGGTATTCCGGTTGAACCGCTGAGGCTTGATGAGTACACCGGCAAACGCTTTGTGTTTTTCGCCGACCCCGATGGCTTGCCGATAGAACTGTACGAAGAGCAATGACTGCACCCATCCGGCTGGATATCGGCCGAGTCAGGGTTGGATCTGGCGGGGGCGATAGCGGGAGTTGACGACGTCAAATTAAGGTGAATTTGCCGCTTTGCCCCGGCAGATGGCGTTGTGTTAAAACGCTGCCATGGAAACATTCCGTATTGATGCCCCGTTTGGTCCGCTCAACGTCAGCTGCGACGCCGCGGCGGTGACGTCGGTGCATTTTTTGCCGACTCAGGAAGCAGGGCCGCCGCAGTCGATTTTTGCCCGGCAAGTTGCCGGTGAGTTGCAGGCCTATTTCGACAATCCTGCCTTTGTGTTCACCTTGCCACTGCGGCTGGCGGGCACTGAATTTCAACAGCGGTTGTGGCAGGCGCTGCGCGCCATTCCGGTTGGCCAGGTTCGTCGTTATGGCGAGCTGTCACACGCGCTGAACAGTAGCGCGCGCGCCATCGGCGGCGCTTGTCGGCACAATCCGATCCCGCTGATCGTGCCGTGTCATCGGGTAGTTTCCGCAAATGGCGATGGCGGTTTTGCCGGTGCTACCGATGGCCCACTGCTCATCATCAAGCGCTGGCTGCTGCAGCATGAAGGCGCCGAGCGCGAATCCGATGGCGTCGGCCAAACAGGCGATCTGTTCAGTTTGGACCGTTGCTGATGGGCGCGCCCCGCAGCCGGCAGTTGCCGCCATCGCGCGGCCGCGAACTGGTGCATGCGATTGCCGACGTCGACGCGCCATGGGTCGAGCGGTTCTTGCAGCAACTGTGGTTGCAGGAAGGTCTCGCCAACGCAACCCAGCAAGCCTATCGCCGCGATCTGGCGTTCTTGTCGCAATGGCTGCAACAGCAGCATGGACAACAAGCAATTCAGCAAACAGAGGCCAGCTTGCTGAGCTGTGACCGCGCCAGTTTGCACGCCATGCTGGAGGCGCGCGTGCAGCAGGGTTATCACCATCGTTCGAATGCGCGCTTGCTGTCGTCACTGCGGCGGTTCTTTCGTCAGGCGCGTGAACTCGGTTGGCGTGCAGAGGATCCGACCGCCTTGCTGGAGAGCCCGCGCGCGGCGCGACCGTTGCCGAACAGTCTCAGCGAGAGCGACGTCGAGCAGTTGCTGGCGGCGGCAACGGGCGACGAGGCGCTCAGCTTGCGTGATCGGGCCATGCTGGAGTTGATGTATGCCAGCGGTTTACGGGTCAGTGAGCTGGTGGGCTTGCCGCTCGGCCAGCTCAGCTTGCGCCAGGGCGTGCTGCGGGTGATCGGCAAAGGCAACAAGGAACGCCTGGTACCAATGGGCGAGGAGGCTGTTGCCTGGCTGACCCGCTATCTCGACCAGGCCCGGCCCGAGCTGCTGGAAGGCCAGCCGGCCGAGGCGGTGTTTGTTTCGCGACGTGGCGCCGCGTTGACCCGACAGGCCTTCTGGTACCGTATAAAGCACTACGCCAAGCTTGCCGGCCTGCGCAGCAGCCTGTCGCCGCACAGTCTGCGCCACGCGTTTGCCACCCATTTGTTGAACCATGGTGCGGATCTGCGTTCGCTGCAGCTGCTACTGGGTCATAGTGACCTCGGTACCACGCAGATTTATACTTTCGTGGCGCGCGAACGGCTGAAAGCCTTGCACGAGCGGCATCACCCCCGCGGCTGATTTGGGTGTAACTTTCACTGTGCCGGCCAGTCCAAGCTGGCATGCCGATTGGACGGGCGCTCAGGCGCTTATTGATTTTCGCGCTCAGGCGCTTGTTTACGGAGTTTGTCATGACTGTTCGCCTCGCGGCCCTGTTGCTGGTTTTTGCTCCCTTGCTGCAGGCAGCGGAAAAGCCGGCGGTGACCAAGGCAGCCGTTGCCAAGCCGTCGATTGAAGCTCGCCTGAAAGCCACGCTGGAAGCCAAGTTTCCGGATATCAGCGTCGACATGGTGCGCAAGTCGGCCTACGCCGGTTTGTACGAAGCGGCCATGGGCGACGACGTGGTCTATCTGTCGCCAGATGGCAAATTCCTGATTTTCGGTGGCACGATGCTCGGCATCGAGGCGCAGCCCATCAACCTGACCCAGATGACCAAGGCCGAGTTTGATGCCCAGCGGGCGCCGATGCGCGCTGCCGAGCTGGCCAAGGTCGACAAGAAATCGATGCTGACCTTCACCGCGCCGAATCAGAAATATGAAATCAATGTCTTCACCGACATCGATTGCGGCTATTGCCAGAAGTTGCACAAAGACATGCCGGAGCTGAACCGTTTGGGCATCACCGTGCACTACCTCGGCTTCCCGCGTGCAGGCTTGCTGGACGATGCCGGGCACAAGACCGACTCGTATCAGAAGCTGATCAATGTCTGGTGCGCCGAGGATCCGAAAAAGGCGATGACGGCGGCAAAGAACCGGCAAATTTTGCCGGACCGCGATTGCAAGAACTCGCTGGCCGAGCACTATGCCTTGACCCGCAAGTTTGGTTTGAGCGGTACCCCGGCGATCGTCCTGAATGACGGTTCCCTGGTTGGCGGTTATCTGCCGCCGGCGCAAATGCTGCAGGCCTTGCAACAAGGCGATGTGCGGGTACCGAGCACAAAGGTGAGCGCCACCAACTGATGCCCTTGCGCGCCTCAGGCGGCATAACGTGCGAGAAAAAAGGCGGCTGTTGCCGCCTTTTTTTATTGCTGCCGATTTCCCGAGGCCGGCCGCGCTTGCGGATCGGAACGGGGCAGATCAGGGAGATTGCAGATCTGGGGGCTTGCGGCTCAGGGAAACAACACGGCCAATACTTTCCGGCCTTCCGATGCCAGCACCACATACGTGTGGCAGGCAGCGCGCGTGTCCATGATGTCGAGCGTGCGGCCGTGCTGGGCCGCGGCGGCCAGCAGGCGCATGTTCGGCAGCTGATGATGCTGACCACAACCAATCAGCAGGATTTCTGCCTGGCTTTGGCACCAGCGGCTGATTTCGTCTGCACCTAGCGTCGCAAAGGATGCCGGCAGACCGGTGGTTTGCAGACCATCCGGCGACAACAAAACCGGCTCGCTGTACCATGTGTCATTGATGCGAATACGGCCGGGCTCATAAGCCCGCACCACAAATTCCGCACCGCCGGTATCAAGAGAGAGTTGCATGCTGTGACTCGCGTTGATGTGACTGGTGTTGATGAAACGGATGTTGGTGAAACAGGTGTTGGTGTAACTGGTGTTGATGTGACCGGTGTTGGTGTGACTGGCGTGGCTGCCAGCGAGCGCCGCACTGAAACTGTCCATGCCAAAGCCGCCGATGGCATCATCGTTGGTTAAGGATCCGTCGGTGACGGTCCGATTTGTCCAGGCCGGTTTATACCGATCGGTTCATGACAGTCCGATTGATGAAGGATCTGTTCATGAATGAGCGATCTGTAACCGTCGCGGCGGCGACGGTCTATCTGCCGGCTAGTTTCGCATTGCCGACACAATCCCAGCAAGTTGCCGAGAACCGTCTCGACCATGATTGAACGCTTGTCATTATTTGTTCCAGCCTTGCTGGCGCCAGTTCGTGCTGGTGAAAGTCAGCATCCGATTCAGGCGGTCGACAGCCAGCCTCTGCGAGAACTGTTCCGGCAATGCCGGCAGCAGACGCCAGCCGATTTTGCGCGCACGTTGGCCCACTGGCTGGGAGCTGATCTGCAACACGATGCCGCTGCGCTTGCCCGTGCCCTGCAACTGCCGGTCGCTTCGTCCTGGTTGTTTGCCGCGCCGGTGGTGCTGCGGCCCGATCATGCCGGCATTTATCTGCTCGGCTCCCGTGCCTTGCAACTGAACGCGGCCGCTGCCGCCGCCTATTGCACGGAACTGAATACGTGGCTGCAACAAGACGGCATGCAGCTGTATCCGGTTACGCCGTCACGCTGGCTGCTGGCGCTGCCGGAGCCGACCCAGCTGCAATGGGTTGCGCTGGAGGATGCTATCGGTGTGGATCTGCGGCAAGTTTGGCCGCAGGGCGCGGGCGCATTGCGCTGGCAGTCGCGACTGACCGAGTGGCAGATGCTGCTGAATCAGAGCGCGCAGAATCGCGCCCAACTGCAACAGGGGCGTAGTCCGGCGCACGGTATTTGGCTGTGGGGGCGGGAGTCGACGGCCGACCATACCGCATTTTTGCCGAGCATTTCGGCGCTGACCGAGAGCTGGTTTCTGGCGGCGAATGATGCGTCATCACCAGCGGGCAGCGCGCGCGCGGAGCCATCACTGACCGCCTTGCTGGCCGCCAGTCCGGTGCAAGCCGCTGTGGTCGATCAGCGTTTGCACGATGCCTTCATTCACGGCGATGTGGTTGGTTATCAGCAAGCCTATCAGCAGTTTCTCGGCGAAACGCTGCAACCGATTCAGCGCGCACTGGCCGATGGCCGTATCCGCGAGCTGGCACTGTATCCGGAAGATGGCCGGTGCTATTTGCTGAAACCGCCATCGCGCTGGCAATTCTGGCAGCGCACGCCGCTGCCGGCACTGCTGCGGAGCGCGTGATGCAAAGCGCTCCGGTATTGCGTCTTCGGCCTTCGCTGTCGCCATCGGCCGAGTTGCAGAGTCTGCCACCGCTGCTGGCGCGCGTTTACGCCAACCGCGGCGTGACCCGTCTGACAGAAATCGACACCCATTTGCAGGCGCTGTTGCCGCCGTCGCTGCTGGCTCAGAGCGAGCGGGCCGCCGATTTGCTGATCGATGCCATGCAACAAAAAAAGCGCATCGTGGTCGTCGGCGATTTCGATGCCGACGGCGCCACCAGCAGCGCCCTTGCCGTGCTCGGTTTGCGCGCGCTGGGTGCTACTGCAGTCAGCTTCCGGGTGCCGGATCGGTTTCGTTACGGATACGGACTGACCCCGCCGATTGTTGAAGAGGTGATCGCCGACGGCGCCGAACTTATTGTCACGGTCGACAATGGCATCGCCTCGATTGACGGCATTGCGCTCGCCAAGGCGCGCGGCGTGCCGGTGCTGGTGACCGATCACCATTTGCCGGGGGAACAGTTGCCGGACGCCGCGGCAATCGTCAATCCCAATGCGCCGGGCTGCGCGTTTCCGAGCAAGGCTCTGGCTGGCGTCGGTGTGATGTTTTACGTGCTGCTGGCAACGCGCGCCCGTTTGCGTGAGCGTGGCTTGCCCGGTGCCGAGGTCAATCTGGCGCAGTTTCTGGATCTGGTCGCGCTCGGTACCGTTGCCGATGTGGTGCCGCTGGATCAGAACAACCGGATTCTGGTGCAGCAAGGCTTGCAGCGGATTCGCGCCGGTCAGTGCCGACCGGGAATCCGCGCGTTGTTGATGATTGCCAAACGTGAACGCGAGCATCTGGTTGCCAGCGATCTGGGTTTCTCCATTGGCCCACGGCTGAATGCCGCAGGCCGGCTTGATGACATGAGCCTTGGCATCAATTGCCTGCTGGCCGAGTCCGATCGCGAAGCGATGACACTGGCTGCCGAGCTTGATGCGCTCAATCACGAGCGCCGCGAAATCGAAGACGACATGCTCGCTACCGCCGAGCAACAACTGCTGCGCAAGCTGCGCGAACAACCGCGCCTGCCACCGGCTCTGTGCCTGTTCGATGACAGTTGGCATCAGGGCGTCATCGGCATCCTCGCCGGCCGTTTGAAAGACCGTTGCCACCGACCGGCGATCTGTCTGGCTGACGCCGGCGACGGCTGGCTGAAAGGCTCGGGGCGTTCCATTCCCGGCGTCCATTTGCGAGACGTGCTGGCAACCATCGCCAACCAGCACCCTGACATGCTTAGCAAATTTGGCGGCCACGCGATGGCAGCGGGCTTGACCCTGCATCAGCATCAACTGGCCACGTTTGCCGAGCGTTTTGCCACTGAGGTCGCCAGACAGCTGGGACCGGAACCGCCTGAGCGGGAGCTGTGGAGTGACGGCGAGTTGTCCTCTGACGATCTGGTCTACGAACAGGCGCTGCAGCTGCGTCAGGCCGGCCCTTGGGGCCAGCTGTTTCCGGAACCGCTGTTCCATGGCGAATTTGAGGTCATAGGCCGTCGGACCATGGCGGAACGTCATCGCCGGCTGACCTTGCGCCATCGTGATGGCACGGTGGTTGAGGCCGTGGCGTTCAATGTCGAGCGTCTGGGTTACGACGACAATGCGAGTACGGTACAGCTGGTCTACCGCCTGGACGTCAATCATTACGGTGGTCAGCGCAAGCTGCAATTGACGGCCGAGCGCTTCCTTTGAGCCTTTGCGCAGCTGCTGACCGAGCTGACTGATGAAAAGACCGGCAATTGGGGTGCGCGGACTGGCCCAAGCCGGTAAAATCCCGCGCTTTCCTTGGCAGTACTCGATACAGGCATTCTCATGTTTGAAGCAACCGGCGTAAAAGAAAAGCTCAAAGACCAGCGTGATCGGCTGGAAGCCATGCGGAGGTATCTTTGACTACGACCGCAAGGTCGAACGTCTGCAGGATGTCAACGCCGAGCTGGAACAGCCCAATGTCTGGGACAACCCGGAGCGGGCGCAGGAACTCGGTCGGGAGCGGGCCCAGCTTGAGGCCAATGTCTCGATGATTGACCGGCTCGACAGCAGTCTGAGCGATTCCGAAGGGTTATTTGAGATTGCGGTCGAGGAAGGTGACGATGTCACCATCGACGGTGTCGGCAACGATCTGCTGGCCACCGAGAAAGAGCTGGCCCAACTCGAGTTCAAGCGGATGTTCTCCGGCGAGATGGACCACGCCAATTGCTATCTGGATATTCAAGCGGGTTCGGGCGGTACCGAGGCGCAGGATTGGGCCCAGATGCTGCAGCGCATGTATCTGAAATGGGGCGACAGCAAGGGCTTCAAGACTGAGGTGGTCGAAGAGTCGGGCGGCGAAGTGGCCGGCATCAAGTCCTGCACCATCCGGTTCGAAGGCGAATACGCCTACGGCTGGCTGCGGACCGAAACCGGCGTGCACCGGCTGGTGCGCAAGTCACCGTTCGATTCCGGCAACCGTCGGCACACGTCGTTCACGGCGGTGTTTGTGTCGCCGGAAGTCGACGACAAGATCGAGATCGACATCAATCCGGCCGATCTGAAAACGGATACCTATCGCTCCAGCGGCGCCGGTGGTCAGCACGTCAACAAGACCGATTCGGCGGTGCGGATTACTCACATTCCGACCGGCGTTGTGGTGGCTTGCCAGAATGAACGTTCGCAGCACGCCAACCGTGATCGGGCGATGAAAATGCTGAAAGCGCGTTTGTATGAGCGTGAAATCCAGATCCGCAATGCCGCCAAGGATGCCCTGGAGGCAACCAAGTCGGATATCGGTTGGGGTCAGCAGATTCGTTCGTATGTGCTCGACCAATCGCGAATCAAGGATTTGCGCACCGAGTACGAAGAGAGTGACACCCAGAAAGTGCTGGATGGCGATCTGGATCCGTTCATGGAAGCCAGTTTGAAGTCGGGCATGTAACAACACCCGGAAAAATTTCGACCAGATGCGGCCGGTGGTTTTGTCGGTTGATAAAGCCACGACATGAGAGAAGAAGATGAGCGAACAACAACAACTGCCTGTTGAACAATTGGATGAGGGTACCCAGCTGCAGGTGCGTCGGGAAAAGCTGGCGGCCCTGCGGGCAGAGGGCAATGCCTACCCGAATGACTACCGCCGCGATTCGTTGGCGCAAACGCTGCTGGACAACTATGGCAGCATCGACAAAGAGCCGCTGGAAGCGCAGGCGATTACCGTCAAGATTGCCGGTCGCATCATGACCCGCCGCCTGATGGGCAAGGCCAGCTTCTGCCATGTTCAGGACATGAGTGGCCGCATCCAGGTTTATGTTCGCGGTGACGATCTGCCGGACGGCGTTTACGAATCATTCAAGCACTGGGATATCGGCGACATCATCGGCGTCGAAGGCACGCTGATGAAGACCAAAACCGGCGAGCTGTCGGTGCATGCCAAATCGATTCGGCTGCTGACCAAGGCGCTGAAGCCGCTGCCGGACAAATGGCATGGCATGACCGATACCGAAGCCCGCTATCGTCAGCGTTATGTCGATCTGATCGTCAACGAAGAATCGCGCCGGACCTTTGTGCTGCGCTCGAAAATCATCGATGCCATTCGCCGTTTCATGACGGGCGAAGGCTTCCTTGAAGTCGAAACCCCGATGATGCATCCGATCCCCGGTGGGGCGGCTGCGCGGCCATTCCTGACCCATCACAATGCGCTGGATATGCCGATGTATCTGCGCATTGCGCCGGAGCTGTACCTGAAGCGGCTGACGGTCGGCGGCTTTGAGAAAGTATTCGAAATCAACCGCAACTTCCGCAATGAAGGCACCAGTACCCGTCATAACCCGGAATTCACGATGATGGAATTCTATTGGGCTTATGCCGACTATCAGGACCTGATGGATTACACCGAAAAGCTGTTCAAGTTTGTTGCTGAACAAACGCTCGGAACCAGTCAGTTCCACTCGCAAGGCATCGATTACGACTTCAACAAACCGTTTGATCGGCTGTCGGTGCTGGACGCCATCGTCAAGTACAACCCAGGCGTGAGCAAAGAGGAATTGTCGACGCTGGACGGTGTGCGTGCGGTCGCGCAGCGACTGAAGCTGCACATCGACAAAAATGCCGGCTTGGGCAAGGCACAAATCACCGTGTTTGAAGAAACGGTCGAAGCCAAGCTGATGCAGCCGACTTTTATCTGCGACTACCCGGTCGAAGTGTCGCCTTTGTCGCGTCGCAACGACTCGAATCCGGACGTGACGGACCGGTTCGAACTGTTCGTCGGCGGCCGGGAACTAGCCAACGGCTTTTCTGAACTCAATGACCCGGACGATCAGGCCGATCGTTTCCGTGCCCAGGTCGAAGCGAAAGATGCCGGCGACGAAGAAGCGATGTTCTTCGATGCCGATTATATCAATGCCCTGGAATACGGCTTGCCGCCAACCGCTGGCGAAGGCATTGGTATTGATCGCTTTGTGATGTTGCTGACCAACGCGGCCAGCATCCGTGATGTGCTGCTGTTCCCGCTGATGCGACCGAAAGCGGATTGAGTGACGAGTGGCGATTTTGCCAATGCCGCCATTCAAGCCGGCATCCGTCAGATCAAAACGTAAAAATAAAAAAGCCCGCAGAAGCGGGCTTTTTTATTGGGTCAGTACCGAACTGGCGATTAGCCAAACAAACGCTTGGCCTCGGCGATATCGTTGCTGATGTCTTCAATGTCGTGAACCTGCACATCGGTTGCCAGGCCGACCCGGGCGAAGGCCGGCACATCGTTCCAGCTGATCGTCGCAAGGGCGTGATCACCGCCAGCATAGCTTTGCAGTTTGGCGACGGTGACCAGATCGACATAATCGGCTTTCGGCGCTTGCCGGCCGAAATCGACACAGCCTTCCGGTACCGCAACCAGCTCCGGCGGAAAACCCCAGGCTTTCAGAATGGCGGTGCCGACTTGCGGATGCAGCTTGTCGATGACCCGATCGAGAATGTCCGGGTGCGACATCATTTCTGGTGACTCTTCGGCCAGCGTCAGAATCGGCAGCATGCCGATCTCGTGGACGAGGCCGGCGAGCATGGCTTGATCCGGTTTCAGCTTGGTGTAATGGCTGGCCAGAACATGGCAAATGGACGCGACTTCGGTCGAGTGCTCCCAGACGGCACGCAAACGGGAGTCGACCAGATCCGAGGTGGCCTGAAACATCTGCTGCATGGCCAAACCGGTCACCAGGTTACGGACAAACGTGATGCCAAGCCGGGTGATGGCCAGTTGCAGGTTGTCGACCTGAATGCGACCGCGCAGCAGCGGACTGTTGGCGACCTTGATGATGCGGGCGGCGAGGGCGGCATCCTGACCGACCACGGTCGCCAGTTTGCCGGCCGAGACATCCGGGTCTTCGACCGCCTCGCGGATGCGCAAGGCGACTTCCGGCAAGGTCGGCAGGTTCAGACGGTCGTTCTTGATGGCGTCCAGCAGTTCGGACAGGAATTGTTGTTCAAGGCTCATTGGCAGTTCTCAGTGAGTTCATTGGGACCGTGGTGTGGGTCGGGACGGGTCCGCAACTAGCGATGCAGTTCTAGTATAGGCGCCTCTGGCAGACCCAGCTGCAATTGCTCGGTCTGGGCCGGTTCTGCCACGGCCTGGTCACTCAAAGACAACAGCAATAACTGGCCTCCGGTTGTAGGTGCGCTACGGACCACTTCGCCAACGCTCCGATCGCCCGTATTTACCGGGCAGCCCGGCGGCACCAGACCGGTGAAGTCGGTGCCCGCCAGCTGCAAATGGGTTTTGATTTTGCCGCGGTACTCCATCCGGGCAACAATTTCCTGACCGGTATAGCAGCCTTTATTGAAGCTGACGCCACCCGCAGCTGGCAAATTGACGTGGTGTGGCAACAGTTTTTCCATGGTTTCCGGGTAGACGGCGGGCTCGCCGGCCAGCATCTCGGCAACGGCCCAGTGGCAGGCGGCCAGCGTGGGGCCGGGCAGGACCGGCTCGGTAGCCGCCGCGGGGGCAAGCAGGAGTTGCCGCGCAAACGGACCGTTCAACGCGAACCGGACTGTCGTTGAGTCGAACGTTGATTCGGTCGCAAGTGCGCTGCCCCATAGCCCCCAAATCTGGAACTCGGCACTGGCATCGCGCAGCTGGGCTTTGAAAAACACCGCGTATTTTTTTAGCGCGTCGAGCAGCAGTGGCACCACGGTGCGCGGCATCAGCAGCAGAAAATCGTCATCGCGCCGGAGCAGCCGGAACACTGCCCGCATCCGCCCTTGCGGCGTGCAACTGGCGCCCAGCGTCTGCTGGCCCGGCGTCAGGGCCAGCACATCACAGGTCAACTGGCCCTGCAGAAACTTGCCAGCATCCGGACCGCTCACCGCGAGCGCGCCGAGCTGATCCCGGCCAGCAGCGCTGTCGTCCAGCCGGCAGTGTGCTGGCACTGGCTGATTCGCCAGAAACTGTTCCATCGTGATCAATCCGCTCATTGCTGCCCGCCCATTGCTGTGTATTCCCGGTCGTTTGCTTTCGGTTGTTTGGCCACGGCGACTTACCCATTGTCGCTCCGCCATTGTTACAATCCCGGACCCGGAAATCCGCCGGTAGATTCGGTAACAACCCGGACAAAAAACGCAGCGGGGCCGACCGTTTTTGCGGCGCCTTCCAAGCTGCAACCCGACCGAAAGATGAGGTGGCCATTGTACGGTAAGACGCTTCCCGACGTGCAGCAGCGCAGACTGCGGTTTCAGTGCCGGCGCGGCATGTTGGAACTGGACGTGATCCTGCAGCCGTATTTTGACCGCGCGCTGGAACAGCTGGATGAAACCGGTTGGCATGAATTCATCGCGCTGTTGGCGGAACCGGATCCGGACATCTACAGCTGGCTGATGGGGTATGCCCAGCCAGAAAACCCCGCCAATGGCAGGGCCATTGCGCGCATACGCGCCAGCCTGCCGACGACCTGAACGGCGGCGTTGCCGTGACCGACCAAAAAAAAAATACCGAGACGCAGCGCTTTCTGCTGCAGGCGGCGCCGCGCTGGCGGCTGCTCAATGTGCTGTTTCATCTGCTGATTGCGGCGCTGGTTTTGATTGCCTTGCCGCCGCTTTATCACTCGGCCACTGGCTGGTGGTGGAGTCTGCTGCTGCTGTCGCTGTTCTTGCTTGGCCTGATTCTGTTCAACAATGGCTGGCGCATTGATGGTCAGTTGGGGTTGCGCCAGCGGACAGCCATCCGGGTGCTGCAGCATGATGCCGAAGGCTGGGCGGTTGGTGTCGATGTGGATCGGATGCAGGCGGTGCAATTGCGCGCCGGCACTTTTGTGGCCAGCAGTTTTGTCGTGTTGAACTGGCGGTTGGCTGAGGCTTCGTCAGTCAGGTTCTGGCGTCGTCGTGGCAATTTGTTGCTGACGCCCGACATGTTGGGGCCGGAGCAATACCGGCGCCTGTGCCGCCAGTTGTGGCAGCATCAGGCGGATGCGCCGTAGCCGGATTGTCTTGTCTGACCGATGCAATTTTGGAGAGTGTTGTGCCGTTTTTTCTTTTGTCGATTTTGCTGCAGGTCGCTTGTCTGGTTCACGCGGTACGTACCGGCCGTGATCGAATCTGGATTTACGTGATCATCATCGGCTCGATGATCGGTTGCTTGGCATATCTGATTGTTGAACTGGTGCCGGCCATGGCCAGTAGCCGCGGTGCCCAGCGGGCCCGCAAATCGGTAGCCAAGACTTTCGATCCGACCAAGGATCTGCGTCAGCATGCCCGCGCCATGACCATCAACAACAGTGTCGGCAATGTCATCGCATTTGCCGAAGAATGCCTGCAGACCGGTCATCACAACGAAGCGATTGACGCCGCCCAGAATGCCCGCAAGGGGCTGTTTTTGCACGACCCCAATTTGCTGCAGGTGTTGGCCAAGGCGCAGTTTGCCGCAGGCCGGTATCAGGACGCCCGCCAGACGCTCGATGAACTGATTGCCGCCAATCCGGATTTCAAATCGGCTGACAGTCATTTGCTTTATGCCCGCAGTCTGGAAGCGCTGGGTGAATTGGCTGCGGCCAAAACCGAGTTTGCTGCGCTCAGTCAGTATTACCCGGGTCCGGTAGCCAAACTGGCGTATGCCCGGCTGCTACGCAAACTGGGAGAGACGGCGGAAGCCAAGGTCTTGCTTGACGATCTGCTGCTGGGCGCCGAACACGCACCGTCGTTTTATCGGCAGCAGTACAAAGAGGAATTGAAAGCGGTGCGCGACTTGCGCAGCAGCTTGTAATTGCCAGCGAAAAAAAAGCCTGCGACAGCAGGCTTTTTTGTGCTGAGAGCTTTTCTGTGGCGTTACGGCGTCAGGATGGTTTGCCGGCTGCTGCTACCGGTTTTCTGTTCCGGATGATCGCGATTGTAATGCAGGCCGCGGCTTTCTTTCCGGCTCATGGCCGAACGGACAATCAGCTCGGCTACTTGCACCAGGTTACGCAGTTCCAGCAAGTCGTTGGTGACCCGGAAATGGCTGTAATACTCGCGGATTTCTTCCTGCAGCAGCTGGATGCGGCGCTGGGCGCGCTCCAGTCGTTTGTCGGTGCGGACAATGCCGACGTAATCCCACATCAGCTGGCGCAGTTCATGCCAGTTGTGTGAGATCACGACCTGTTCATCGGAGTCGGTGACCCGGCTTTCATCCCAGGCCGGCAGCGTCGGTGGTGCCGGCACCCGGTGCCATTCGGCCAGAATGTCTTCGGCGGCCGCTTCGGCAAAAACCAGACATTCCAGCAGTGAATTCGAGGCCATCCGGTTGGCGCCGTGCAGGCCGGTCCAGGCCACTTCGCCGACCGCGTAAAGCTGTTCCAGATCGGTGCGCGAACGCAAGTCCACCAGTACGCCTCCGCAGGTGTAGTGCGCAGCCGGCACGATCGGAATCGGCTGCGTGGTCAGATCGAAACCGTACTTCAGGCACTGCTCGTAAACGGTCGGGAAATGGCTGGTGATGAATTCGGCGCTCTGGTGACTGATGTCGATAAACATGCTGTCGGCGCCGAGCCGTTTCATTTCATTGTCGATGGCGCGGGCGACGATATCGCGCGGCGCCAGCTCGGCCCGCTCGTCGTAATCCGGCATGAACCGGCTGCCATCGGGCCGGCGCAGATAGGCGCCTTCACCGCGCAGCGCTTCGGTCAGCAAAAACGTTTTTGCCTGCGGGTGATACAGGCAGGTCGGATGAAACTGGTTGAACTCAAGGTTGGCGACTCGGCAGCCGGCCCGCCACGCCATTGCGATGCCGTCGCCCGACGCCACGTCCGGGTTCGAGGTATACAGATACACCTTGCTGGCGCCGCCGGTCGCGAGCACGACAAAGCGCGCCGAAATGGTTTCCACTTCACCACTGGCCAGATTCAGGACATAAGCACCGACGCAGCGTTTGCCCGGCAAATTCAGTTTGTGGGTGGTCAGCAAATCAATGGCGATATAGCGTTCGAACAGCTGGATATTCGGCTGCGCTTTGACGGCATCGACCAGCGAGGTTTCGACGGCGCGGCCGGTTGCATCGGCCGAATGAATGATGCGCCGATGGGAATGGCCACCTTCACGGGTCAGATGGAATTGCGGTTGGCCATCAAGGCCCGGCTCGGTGGAAAAGCTGACGCCTTGCGCCACCAGCCATTCAATCGCCGCGCGGCTGTGTTCGACGGTGTAGCGGACGGTGGCTTCAACGCACAAGCCGGCGCCGGCCACCAGCGTGTCCTGAACGTGTGACTCGACGCTGTCCTTGTCGTCCAGCACGGCGGCAATGCCGCCCTGGGCATAGTAGGTCGAGCCTTCGGTAACGGTGGATTTGGCCAACACCGCGACCTTGCCACGTGGCGCCAAACGCAGCGCGGCCGACAGCCCGGCGGCGCCGGAGCCGATTACGAGAACATCACATGCATGCTGCCGGGACGTCATTTTCTGTCCTATGGGTTCAGGTCGGCCCGAAGGCTCGGGTCAACGGCAGCAAGAACGCGCATCAGCCAGTGGTCGTCTTGGTTGACGAGTCGGCCAGGCAACGCTTGCTGCTTTTTTAATCAGTGGCGACCGGACTGGCGAACCGCCGGTTGCTGGCTCAGAATAGTCGGAAAGCGGTACAGCAGAGCCTGTACCACGGACCGGGGTAACGCGCGGCGGGCATTTTAACCGCAATGCAGACCCGACAGGCGGCAACCGGGCAGTTGTTCTTGCCGGAGTTTGCTCGCTAACGGAACTCGCGCCAGCGGCCCCGGTCAGACTCCACCATTAAATGGCCCGCTTTGGCCTATGGGAATCAATCAGCCAATATGGGCGAACATAAAACCCAGCCCGAAACCGATGCGGAGCTGGTTGCGCGGGTGCAACGCGGCGACAAGCGCGCGTTTGATCTGCTGGTGCGTAAATACCAGCAGCGCATCATGGCGCTCATCAGCCGCTATATACGCAACCGCTCGGAAATTGCCGATGTGGCGCAAGAGGCATTCATCAAAGCCTACCGCGCCTTGCCCAATTTCCGCGGCGACAGCCAGTTTTATACCTGGCTCTATCGCATTGCGATCAATTCAGCCAAGAACTACCTCGCTGCCCAGTCGCGCCGGCCGCAGACCGCCAATGTCGATGGTCTGGAGCCGGAACAACTGGCGGATTTGGCCGGTCAAACCGACAACGCCAGCCCCGAGCGGCTGTTGTTGACGGCCGAGCTGAAGCGGGTGATTGACGAGGCCATTGCCGACTTGCCGGAAGAGCTGCGGACTGCGCTGCTGCTGCGCGAGTTTGACGGCCTCAGTTACGAAGAAATTGCGGAAGTCATGGAATGCCCGATTGGCACGGTGCGGTCGCGGATATTCCGGGCGCGCGATGCCGTGGATCGGCGGGTGGCCCCGCTGATGGAAACCTGAGTTCGGCAGAGTGGTTAGCAAACGAAGTGGCTAGCAAACGAGCTGGCTAGCAAACGCAGCAAGCAAATGACAGATGACGATGCAAAACGACATGGCGAACCCATCCGACATGACAAATCCAGACAACAAGCAAGAGCTGACCGGTGATCGTATGAACAAGCGTTCTGTGCCTGAGCAAACTGTTTCTGAAGCCGCAGTCTCGGCAGTGTCTGTATCTGAGTCTTCTGTATCGGAATCTGCTCTATCGGAATCCTCTGTGTCAGAGCATCAGCGCCTGCAGCTGTCGGCCTTGATGGATGGTGATGTGCCGTCGGCGCCGGAGCTGGAGCGCTTGCTTGCCAATCAGCCGGCGCGGGCGGTCTGGGGCCGTTATCACCTGATCCGCGATGCCGTGCAGAATGAATTGCCGGAACAGTATTGTGATCTCAGCAGCAGCATCAGTTTGGCGCTGGCAGATGAACCTACCGTGCTGGCGCCGCGTCCACGTCCGGTCACCGCTTGGCAAAAAGCGGTCGGCTTTGCGGTGGCGGCATCGGTGTTTGCCGTTGCCATTGTCAGCTTCCAGTCGTTCCAGCCGAATGATGCTGCGGTTGCCAGCAGTGCCGAATCGGCACCAACCATGATGGTCGCGGCGCCTGTCAGTCAGGTTGCCGATGCGCCGGTAGTGGTTGATGACGAACGCGCCCGGCTGGAAGATATGTTGATCAATCACACCGAGGCCGTGTCTGCCAATGGTCTGAATGTGATGCTGCCTTATGCCCGGGTCGTGTCGGACCGGATTGATGTGTCGATTGATGAACAGCCGGTTGAAGAGTTGCCCACTGAAGCGGCGCCCGTTGCACCAGTCAGTCATGCGGAGCAGGTACAGCCCTGATGAAGCGTCTGTTGTCCTTGCGTCAATTTCTGCAAGCATTGATACACACACGGCTGACGAAGCTGCGCTTGTCCTGGCTCGGTACCGCACTGTGCCTGCCGCTGTCCGCTGGCGCGGTGGAGCCGGATCCGAATGCCTTGCTTGATGGCATGGTCCGTGCGTTTCGCGAACTCAATTACGATTTGTCGTTCGTCTATGTCCGTGATGGCAAGATCGAACCGATGCGCTTGGTGCATGCGCTGAGCGAAGGCCGCGAGCGCGAGCGGCTGGTGCATCTGAATGGTCAGCCACGTGAAGTCATCCGCGAAGATGACACCATCACTGCCTATCTGGCCGGTGCCCAACCGGTGATGCTCGACAAAGCTGATGGCAATGTCGTCTGGACCCGGGCCTTGCTTAGCAATCTGCAGCAAATGCGTGCGCACTATCAACTCAGCGATGGTGGCCCGGCCCGCATTGCCGGTCGTGATGCTCGCGAAATCATCATCCGCTCCAGTGACGGTGAACGTTACGGCTATCGGCTCTGGGTTGATGCCAGCAGTGGCTTGCTGCTTCGCTCCGATCTGCTCAATCAGGCCGAGCAAATTATCGAGCAGTGGCAAGTGGTGTCCTTGCAAGTCAAGGACGCCATTCCGGAAGCCGATTTGCGCGTTGGCTTTGCGGTCAGTGCGCCAGCCGGGGTGCGGGTATTGACCGCCAAGGCGCCGGCCACAGAGCAAGTTGCCGCCGCCTGGCAAGTGGGTTGGCTGCCCGATGGTTTCACACTGCGCAGCCAGCAAATGCAGCACCGCAATGACAGCACGGTGCCGGTGCAGCATCTGCTGTTTTCCGATGGCGTGGCGTCGATTTCGGTTTATGTCAGCTTGCCGCCACAAGGCGTCAACAGCCTGGAGCGGACCTGGCGCAAAGGAGCGATGACCATTGTTGAAACTGCAGACCGTGAGCGCCGGGTCACCGTCGTTGGCGATATTCCGAGCCAGACCGCCCGCCGGATTGCCGGTTCGGTGAAAGCGCTGCCGGTAAAGCCCGAGGCCAAGGCTGAAACAAAAGCCGCGGCCAAATCGAGCGACTCGCTCTGAACCGGTGACAACCCGCTGATCATGCTGGAACAACGGGCTGAAGTTATTGCTATCGCAGGCAATCAAATGCAGCTACGCCCACTGCAGCGCGCCGATTGTCCCCGCTGCGCAGCGGGGAATGGCTGCGGTGCCCAATTGTTCAGCGCCAAGACCAACTCAACCGCTACGCTGTCGGTGGCCACGTCGGAAGATTGTGTGGTTGCCTGCGGTGATGTCGTCGTGGTCGGGATGCAGCCGCAACTGCTGCAACGTGCCGCGTTATGGTTGTACGGCGTTCCACTGCTCGTGATGCTCCTTACCGTTGCGTTGGCGGCGGCGGCGTCCCTTCCGGAAAGTGTGCAGGTGCTGCTGACGGCACTGGTGTTGGTGGCCTCGTTCTGGTTGGTTCGCCAGCGCTTGAGCAGGTTGACGCGGCAGCCGGTACTGACCTTGCTGCGACGGGAAGTGCTCGACTCGCCGTGTTCAGACAATGCTCGCTCTGCTGCGGCATCACCGCCCGGCGACCGCTGAAACACTTGTTTACCAGCACACGACTCTTGCGCGACCACTGCGTGGAACAGTAGCCGATCGGCGTGGTCACAATAGCCGATTTGCGCTGGCAACCTGGCCGTCGTCGAACGCGAATTGCTGCCGCTTTCAATCTGACGGCAATTCGATTGCCGCAGGTCGCCGCGCCAACACGAGTTTTGTTTTTCTGTTTTCACAAACCACAGGTGTGAACAAAGAATGCGTACATTGCTGAAATCGGCAGCCGTCGCTGCCTTGCTCTTGTTCGGCTTTGCTGCCCGGGCCGGAATCAATTTGCCGGACTTTACTCCCTTGGTCGAAGAGGTGAGCCCGGTGGTCACCTCAATCAGTACCGACATCAAGGCCTCCGGGCGTACGCGCGGCGGACCGAGTGGCTCCGGTTTCATTATTTCGACTGATGGTTATGTCCTGACCAATCATCATGTTGTTGCCGAAGCCGAAACGATTAAGGTGCATTTGAAAGACGGTCGGGTGTTTACCGCCAAGAAAGTCGGTGAAGACGAAGACGCCGACGTTGCCCTGCTCAAGATTGAGGCCAGTAATCTGAAAGCCGCCAAGATCGGCAGCCTTGACGCGCTGAAACCGGGCGCCTGGGTGCTGGCGTTTGGCGCGCCGTTTGGTCTGGAGCATTCGGTGTCAGCAGGTATCGTCAGCGGCAAGGGCCGCAGCCTGCGCTGGAATCAATATGTCCCGTTCATTCAATCCGATGTCGCCATCAACAGCGGCAACTCCGGTGGTCCGCTGGTCAATATCAACGGCGAAGTGGTTGGCATCAACTCGCAAATTCTGTCGTCGAATGGTGGCTCGATTGGCCTGTCGTTTTCCATCCCGATTGATTTGGCCATGGACGTCGCTCAGCAGCTGAAAGCCGGCGGCAAGGTCGCTCGCGGTTACATTGGCGTTGGCATTCAGGATGTGTCCGATGAAATTGCCGCCAGCTTCGGTCTCGATCGGCCGCGTGGCGCCTTGATTGGCAGCGTCGAAAAAGGCGGCCCGGCTGACAAGGCGGGTCTGAAGGCGGGCGATGTGATCACGGGTGTCGATGGCCAGAAAATCGAGGACTCGGGCGAATTGCCGTTCCTGATTGGTGCCGTCAAACCGGGCAAGTCGGCCAAAATCGAGCTGTTGCGCGATGGCAAGGTCAAGACTTTGAGCGTCACCGTTGGTGCCAAGAAGGCAGACGATGAGGTCGCCAGCAGCGATTCGACCGGTAACAAACAACGCCGGCTCGGCGTGGTCGTCGGGGAATTGACCGATGAGCAGCGGGTTGATGCGGCTGCCGACGGTGGCATCCTGGTCCGCGATGTCGAGGATGGCCCGGCCGCCGATGCCGGCATACGTCCCGGCGACATCATCCTGTCGATCAACCGGCAGCCGGTCAGCTCGGTCAGCCAGTTCCGGGAGCTGGTCAGCAAGCTGCCGGCAGGCAAGTCGGTGCCGGTGCATGTGGTGACCCGTGGAAATGCCCGCTTTTTGGTGCTGCGGGTGCCGGAATAAGTCGTCGGGCCTGAATCGGGTGCCATTCCCGGTCGGGTTTTAAGGTAAAATCAGCGACTTGCGGCGGGCCAAGACGGCCCGCCGCTCTGACTTTTCGGCTTGAACCCGTTCCTGACGCCAACATTTAGCAGGAACGCCAGTTGCAGATAGAACCCGTCGCTGGCAGACCCCGTACCCGGACCCCCATGTCGTACATTCAACAGATTCGCAATTTTTCCGTTATCGCCCATATCGACCACGGCAAGTCCACGCTGTCGGATCGGCTGATTCAGCGCTGCGGCGGTCTTGAAGACCGCGAGATGCAGGAGCAGGTGCTCGACAACAATCCGATCGAGCGCGAACGCGGCATCACCATCAAAGCGCAGAGCGTGACGCTGAAATACAAAGCCAAAGACGGCCAGCTGTATCAGCTGAATTTCATCGATACCCCCGGCCACGTCGACTTCTCGTACGAAGTCAGCCGTTCGCTGGCGGCCTGCGAAGGCGCGCTGTTGGTGGTGGATGCCGCACAAGGCGTGGAAGCGCAGACGCTGGCGAATTGCTATACCGCGCTTGATCAAAATCTGGAAGTGCTGCCGGTATTGAACAAGATTGATCTGCCAACGGCTGATCCAGACCGTGCGGCCAAGGAAATCGAGGAAGTGATTGGCCTCGATGCGCACGATGCCGTACGTTGTTCGGCCAAAGAAGGCATTGGCATCGATGATTTGCTCGAGCGGATCGTCAGTAGAATTCCGGCGCCAAAAGGTGACGAGAATGCACCGGTGCAAGCGCTGATTATCGACTCCTGGTTTGATAATTACTGTGGTGTGGTGTCATTGGTGCGGGTAGTCAACGGCACGGTCCGGAAAGGCGAAAAGCTGCAGGTGATGTCGACCGGCCGCGCTTATGAAGTGACCGAGCTCGGTATTTTCACGCCAAAGAAAAAACCGCTTGATCATTTGAAAGCGGGGGAAGTGGGTTACATCATCGCCGGCATCAAGGAAATTATGGGCGCGCCGGTCGGCGACACCTTGACTACCACCAAGAATGCGGCGGCGAATGCCTTGCCTGGCTTCAAGAAAATCAAACCGCAAGTCTATGCCGGTCTGTTTCCGGTCTCGTCAGATGATTATGAAGCCTTCCGTGACGCCCTCGATAAGTTGTCATTGAACGACGCCTCGCTGTTCTACGAACCGGAAAACTCGACGGCGCTGGGCTTTGGCTTTCGCTGCGGCTTTCTCGGCCTGCTGCACATGGAGATCATCCAGGAGCGTTTGGAGCGGGAATATAACCTCGACCTCATCACCACTGCGCCGACTGTTATCTATGAAGTGCTGAAAACCAACGGTGAAGTCGTTTACTGTGAGAATCCGTCCCGTTTGCCTGATCTCGGTGTCATCGACGAAATGCGCGAACCGATCTGCGAGGCGCATATTCTGGTGCCGCCGGAGCATTTGGGTAGCGTCATTACACTGTGTCAAGAAAAGCGTGGTGTGCAGACCAAGCTGCTCTATGTCGGCCGCCAGGTCTCGTTGACGTATGAACTACCAATGGCGGAAGTGGTGCTCGATTTCTTCGACCGGTTGAAGTCATGTTCGCGCGGCTATGCCTCACTGGATTACAACTTCGTTCGCTTCCAGGCGGCCAACCTGTGCCGTTTGGACATCATGATTAACGGCGACAAAGTTGACGCACTGGCGGTCATTACGCATCGTGACAATGCGTTCTACCGTGGTCGCGAGTTGGTCGAGAAGATGAGAGAGCTGATCCCTCGGCAAATGTTCGAAGTCGCCATTCAGGCCGCGATTGGCAACCAGATTGTCGCCCGTTCAACCGTCAAGGCCATGCGCAAAGACGTGTTGGCCAAGTGTTATGGCGGTGACATTTCGCGCAAGAAAAAGCTGCTGGAAAAGCAGAAAGAGGGCAAGAAGCGGATGAAGCAGGTAGGCCGGGTTGAGATCCCGCAAGAGGCTTTCCTGGCGGTGCTGCAAGTGGGCAAAGACAAATAAGTAAAGGCAGGTAAGTGACGCGGTAAGTTGGCTACGAGTGAGTTAACGGCCGGCTCAACTTATGCTGAATCCACAATAAACCTGAATTCACAATAAACCGGATGCCGCTTGATGCGGGTCCCGCAAACAAAGGTGTAAGGATGGACTTTTCGCTGATTCTGTTTGTTGCCACCAGCATTTGCGGGGCGATCTGGCTGTTTGATGCGCTGATGCTGGCACCGCGCCGGCGGCTGGCGGTAGCGGCGTCGGGAGCAGCAGCCAGTGAGTCAGGTGCAGCGGCTACCTCGGCCGTGTTGGCAAAAGAACCGGCGCTGGTCGAGCAGGCCAAATCCTTCTTCCCTATTTTGCTGGCTATCTTCTTGCTGCGGTCATTTCTGTTCGAGCCGTTTCGGATTCCGTCCGGGTCGATGAAGCCTACCCTGGTCGAAGGCGACTTTATTCTGGTCAACAAGTTCAGCTATGGCATTCGGCTGCCGGTGGTGAACAAGAAAGTCGTCGCCTTGTCGGATCCGGCCCGCGGCGATGTGGTGGTGTTCCGTTTCCCGGAAAATCCCAGCCAGGATTTCATCAAGCGGGTCGTTGGCCTGCCGGGTGACCGCATTCGCTATGCCGACAAGACGCTGTTTGTCGAACCTGCCTGCAAGGTCCCGGCTGGCACGGCTTGCCCGCAACCGTTCAAGGTGGACCGGGAGTTGGTCGCCGCTGCCGGCTTTGATGACAACGGCGTGCCGGCCGATGTCTGGCAGGAACAGCTGGGTGAACACAAGCATCAGCTGCTGATTCACCCTGACCGGGTGGACATGGAGCCATATTTCTACCAGCATCGTAATGAGTGGGTGGTGCCGGAAGGGCATTACTTTGCTCTGGGCGATAACCGTGACCGCAGTCATGACGGCCGTTACTGGGGTTTCATCCCGGATGAGAATCTCAAAGGTCGTGCTGTGGCAGTCTGGCTGCATCTGGATTTTGGCCTGGACATCCCCTTTCTGGGTTGGGTACCGACCGGTATCAGCTTCAGCAGGGTTGGTGGCATAAACTAATCGGTTGAGTGTTTGGGCGGGCATGGTGTTGTAGAACAAACAAGGAGAACGACAACATGGTTCAACAGCAATTGATGCAGCGGCAAATGATGAAGTCGCAACGCGGCATGACGATTTGGAGTTGGATGTTTGTGCTGGGGACGCTGGGGGTTACGGCGCTGATTGTGATGAAGCTTGCGCCGATATACTTGGAAAATATGTCGGTCAAGAAAGCCGTGAATCAAGTTGCGGCGAGCAGCGGTGCCAGCAGCATGAACAAGGGCACTGTGTGGAAGAATTTAGTAAAGCAGTTCTATATCGACGAAGTGCATAGCATAGTCGAAGACGACGTTAGCGTTGAGGTCGCGGATGACGGCACCAAGGAGTTGGTTGTTGCCTACGAAATTCGCAAACCCATTATGTTCAACGTTGATGCTGTCGTCTGGTTCGAGGAACGGGTCCCGCTGAAGGAATGAATCCATTATTGCTATCAGCGTTTTTGCGACGGCTCGGTTATACCTTTACCGATGAAACACTGCGGGATACGGCGTTGACCCATCGTAGTGCCTCATCCCGGCACAATGAACGACTCGAATTTTTGGGTGATGCACTGCTGGGGCACGTCATCACCTCGCAGATTTACCAGCGCTTTCCCGATGCGAGTGAAGGCGAGCTGAGCCGGATGCGGGCCAGTCTGGTCAAGGAAAAAACCCTGGCCGAGCTGGCGACGGAGTTGCAGCTTGGCGATGTGCTGCATCTGGGTTCGGGCGAGCTGAAAAGCGGCGGGTTTCGTCGCGAGTCGATCTTGGCCGATGCACTGGAAGCGCTGATTGGCGCCATCTATCTGGATGGCGGATTCCCAGTCTGTGAACAGGTGGTGCTGCGGCTCTTTGCCGATCGGCTGGAACAACTTCCCGATGCCGGCACCGACAAGGATGCCAAGACCCAATTGCAGGAAGCGCTGCAGGGCGCGCGCTTACCGCTGCCGCTGTATGAATTGCTCGGGACCTATGGTGATGCGCATGCCCAGACTTTTCATGTGCGCTGTACTTTGCACGATGGCAGCCAATCCGAAGGGCGTGGCAGCAGTCGGCGTAGGGCAGAACAACAGGCCGCCAGTGTTTTGCTCAAGCAAATGCAACGCGCGTAAGCGCCGCGGTTTGCGTCACCAAACCCAGTAAAGCCAGTTTCATATAAACAAGTTTCAGGTAAAACCATGACTCAGAAATGCGGCTATGTCGCCATCGTCGGCCGGCCCAATGTCGGCAAGTCAACGCTGATGAACCGGCTGATCGGCCAAAAGATCAGCATTACCTCGCGGCGGCCGCAGACTACTCGCCACCGCATTCTGGGTATTCATACCGAAGGCGATACCCAGATTCTGTTTGTGGATACACCCGGCTTGCACAAGCAGGAAGCGCGCGCGATCAATCGCTACATGAACCGGGCCGCAGCGTCATCCGTTGCCGATGTTGATGCCATCATCTGGGTGGTCGAAGGACTGGCGTTTACCGAAGATGACGAGCTGGTGCTGGAACGGTTGAAAGAGGCCAAGGCGCCGATACTCTTGTTCGTCAACAAGGTCGACACAATACACCCCAAGGAGCGTTTGCTGCCGCATTTGGCAGTGCTTGGTGCGAAGCGCAATTTCGCCGAAATTGTGCCGGGCTCGGCCCAGTCTGACCGCAATATCGACACCTTGCTGAAGGTGTTGAGCAAATACATTCCCGAGAATGAACACATTTTCGGTCCCGACGAAGTGACCGATCGCAGTCAGCGCTTTTTGGCTGCAGAGTTCATCCGGGAAAAGCTGATGCGCAGTCTTGGCGCCGAGTTGCCTTACGCCACTACGGTGGAAATTGAGCAGTTCAAGCATGATGAAACCGGCCGGGCGGAAATCCACGCGGTCATTTTCGTTGAGCGGGCCGGGCAAAAGGCGATTGTCATTGGCGACAAGGGTGAGCGGATCAAGCAAATCGGTCAGGACGCTCGACTCGATATGGAAAAACTGTTCAGCTGCAAAGTTTTTCTGGAGCTCTGGGTCAAGGTCAAAGACGGCTGGGCTGATGACGAACGCGCACTGCGCAGCCTCGGCTATACCGAAGAGTGAGCCGGCAAGTGAAGCGCTGAATGGATGCGCGCGCCTATATTCTGCACGTCAAGCCGTGGCGCGACACCAGCGTCCTGCTGGAGGTTTTTTGTCGGGAGCGCGGCCGGTTGCGGGTGGCTGCACGCGGCGTCAAGGGCAAGCGGCGCTCACCAATCGCCGGGCTGTTGCAAGCGTTTATTCCCCTGCACCTGCAATTGAACGCGTCTCGCGATTATCTCTACTTGCAGGATGCCGAAGCCTTGGCGCCCGGCTGGCCGCTTTCGCCGGACATTGCACTGTGCGCACTCTACTGCAATGAGCTATTGCTGCGCCTGCTGCCGGAACAGGACAGCCATCCACAACTGTTTGACGATTATGAACGCAGTTTGCAATTGCTGGCGCTGAGTCAGGGCGATGACAGTGTGATCGCCAACTGCCTGCGCCAATTTGAGTGGGCATTGCTCAGCGAGCTTGGCTATGGCATTGCACTGGATTGCGACGAACAAGGCGAGCCGGTGCGAGCAGGGCAGTGTTATCGGGTTGATGCTGATATCGGCATCATTGGCAGTGCGCCTGTTGCCGGTGGCTTCAGCGGAGATGACTTGCTTGCTTTTGCCGATCATAATTGGCCGGCCAATCCGACTGAGGCCAAGCGTCTGTTGCGTTTGCTGTTGGCCGCACATCTGGGTAGCGAGCCACTGCATACTCGAGAGCTTTGGCGCGCGCGTCAGGTATTGAAACAGTTGGCAGACGAACCTGCCGGCGCCTGAATTGACTGGCGTATGAGACTGTAGGCGTATGAAACTACAGGCGCATGAGCCGACCGGCACATGAATCGACTGGCAAATAGTGCGACCTATTCGCTGGGATTGACGGGGAATGCCGGCGGTCAACGACTGCGGCGATGCAGTAACCGGATTTTATATCGAGCTCATTACCATGAATGCCAATCACGTGAATCGTGGCCCTTGTCTGTTGGGTGTCAATATTGATCACATTGCCACGGTCCGGAATGCCCGCGGTTCGCGCTATCCGGAGCCGGTGCAGGCAGCATTGCTGGCCGAACAGGCCGGTGCGGACGGCATTACCGTGCACCTGCGGGAAGACCGCCGCCATATTCGTGATCGCGATGTTCATATTCTGAAAGAAAGCTTGGGCACGCGCATGAACCTGGAGATGGCCGTAACCGAGGAAATGCTCGGTATTGCTTGTGCCATCAAGCCCGCGTTCTGCTGCCTGGTGCCGGAGAAGCGGGTAGAGCTCACCACCGAAGGCGGGCTTGATGTTGCCGGGCACGAAACGACCATCAAGGCTGCCTGTCAACGTCTGGCAGAACAAGGCATTCTGGTGTCACTGTTTATCGATGCCGACGAAGCCCAAATCGAAGCCGCCATTCGCTGCGGCGCGCCGTATATCGAGCTGCATACCGGCGCCTACGCGGAAAGCGAGGGCGAGCAGCAAAAACTGGAGCTGCAACGCATTGCCCATGCCGCCAAGTTTGCTGCGCGCCGTGGCTTGATTGTCAACGCTGGGCACGGTCTGCATTACCACAATGTGCAAGCCATCGCGCGCTTGCCGGAGTTGTATGAGCTCAATATCGGTCACGCCATTGTGGCGCGGGCATTGTTCGTCGGTCTTGATCAGGCCGTGCGTGAAATCAAACGCTTGATGGTGGAGGCAAGACCATGGCCGTCGTCGGCATCGGCACCGATCTCGTTGTAATCAAGCGCATCGAGGAAGTGCTTGGTCGTCATGCCGAGCGCTTTGTCGAGCGGGTGCTGCACCCCAACGAGCTGTTGCGGTTTCAGGACAGCCAACACCAGGCACGCTATTTGGCCAAGCGCTTCGCTGCCAAAGAGGCAGTCTCCAAGGCTTTGGGGACCGGAATCGCCGAAGGCGTCAATCTCAACGATATCGAAATTGCCAACGATGAGCGCGGCAAGCCGCACGTGATCCTGCATGGCGGGGCAATGTTGCGAATGCAGGCGATGGCAGCCCGGCATTGCCATCTGAGCATCAGCGATGAGCGTGATCACGCTTTGGCGTTTGCGGTAGTCGAAACCGAATAATGCGCATTGCTGACACCGGTTTAAAAAAAGGCCCGATTCAATCGGGCCTTTTTCTCTCCAGTGTTCATTTTATTTCTGCTTTCGCCAACCGGCCAATAAGCTCAGCAAGCCGGCAAGAAGCAGCGAGCTTGTGCCACCGCCGCCGCCACCACCTCCGCCACTGCTGGCATTGGGGTTGTCTTGTTCGGTAATGACCACGACGTCAGTTGCCGTGAGTCCAGTATTGTCGGTAACCGTCAGCTGAAACGTTAACGTGGCGTTGCTGCTGATGCTCGGTGCCGTAAAGCGTGTTGTCGCTCCCATGCCGCCGTTGCTCAGGCTCGCTGCCGGTCCGCTCAACTGGGTCCAGCGATAACTCAGGATAGCGCTATCGCCATCGCTGCCCGAACCACTCAAGCTAACGCTATTGCCTTCGGTGACAGTTTGGTCAGCGCCCGCATTTGCCGTCGGTGGCAGTGGCGTGACAAAACTTTCGCTGCCACCGGTTTGCGCGTCAACGCTCTTGCTTGGTGCCTGCGCACCGACGCCCAGACCGCGTTTGCTGAAACCTTGCCAGAACCGCAGTTGATCAGCCGGATCGGTGATCGCCGCGATGACAGCGTCGCGCGCTTCGACGAAATCCGGATCGCTTGGCATCAGCAGTTGTGCCCGGACAATGATGTCGAGCATACGGGTTTTGGCTTCAGCAGCCGGATAGTTGGCGAGCAGACTGCTGTAGCCTTCCCATAGCATACTCGCCCAGACTTCTCCGGTGGCATGCACTTCGGAGTTCGTGGCACCGGAACGGCCATCCGGCAGCAAGACTCCGTCGGCAATGTGTTTGAAAGTCAGGCCATTTTTGCTCATGTCCGTGCTGTAGGGGAAGCGGCGCAGACCATGGAAATGATCGCTGCTGACATAACCGGAGAAAGCATAGACGCCATCCGGATCGTCACCGTCGCGAGACAGCGCTACCAACGCAACAAAATCGGACCAGCCTTCGTCCATGCCTTGCGATTGTTGGCTGCTGATGTTCATCAGCCGGTTGTTGAGATAATGGCCCCATTCGTGCGCAACCAGGGTGCTGTCCAGGGCGCCATCAATATCCGGCCCAGTTGTACGTTGCATGTGACCGCTGACTGCTGCGCCGCCAAGTGCACTGCGTAGCGCATCGCCATCCGCCTTGCCGATGGATAACGCGCCTATCGTCACCGCGGGGCCGCCGGCAATACTGGCCATCGCGACTGTGCTGTTGTCCAAATGGTTGGCGATGATCACACCGATCGCACCAGCCTGCTGCGCATTGGCGGCCTTTTCCTGGAACTTGCACCAACCGCGATTGATCAGTGCAATCTTGCCGGTAATTTGGGCTGGTGTCGGGTGCGCTTCACAACCATCGAATACCGATGCATCGGCATCATTGGTGTTGGGATCGGTATCGCTGCCGACCACGCCATCATTCCAGACGACGATATCGCCGGTGACATCAAAATTCTGGTCACCGAATGCGGCGCTGCCGGTGTCGTAGTCGGCAGTCAGGCCGCCGGAGAGCGTCAGCTTATGAGTGGTTGCGCCGTCGAAGATAAATACTTGCATGCGTGGCGGGTTGCCATCACCAGGCACGCTCATGTTGGCGTTATTGCGGTCTTCGGTGTCCTGAATTTCCAGCAGCAAGGCATCATTCGCCATGCCGCCCCGGGAATAATTGCTGGTTTGGCCGTTGCCTGCCGCTTCGTTGAAGCCGGCATCGTAGAACAGATCATGCAGCCAGTTGACGGTGTAGAACGCCTGCAACATGGCGGCATTCTGGTTGCTGGCATTGCTGTTGACGTTTTGATTGGGGTCGAAGCTGTAATCGAACGTTCCAGCACCTGATAGGCTAACGCGGCGGTCGCTACCGCTGAAGCCGTTGATTCCGTCTTTGTCCAAATACACATCGGCATTATTGCCGCGCAATACCGTGGCATTGGCGGGTAGCCATGGATCATTGCGCGAGAAGGGCGCGTTTTGCAGACTCACCAGATTGGCGCTGACAACACTCGGATTCAACGGCGGCTCTGCGGATCCGGTCGGGTGCGGCGTTTGGTCGCCATGCGGGCTGTCAAAGGGTTGGAAATTTCCGCTGGCATCCGCATACACTCGGTACTGGAAGCTGGCGTCGTGCGTGAGCGAGCGTTGACGTAAAACCGTGCCGGTTTCGCTTACCACCAGTTCCCATAATGTGCTGCGGTTACCGGTGCTGACCGTGATTTCATAGCGCCAGGCCGGCAGCAATTGCTGTTGCTGGCGCACGTAGACGGCATTGGCGCGAACTTCGTCGACCGATTTTTCCGCGCGGTCAGGTGCGGCGGCGCGGTAATGCCACGCGCCATCACTGTCTTGGCCGGTCTTTTCTACCTCGCGGGTGATGCCCAGCGCCGCCAATGCCTGCTTGAGCTGGGCCGCTGCACGGGTCTCGGATTTGCTGTGGGCAACGGCAGTCGTTTGCTTGCTGATCTCGCCGCTGATCGCCTGCAGGCGCGCCGCGCCGTCGAGCAGCACGCTGATTCGGCTGTCGAGTATTGGCAGGCCATTAAAGCGCTGGTCAAACACATACAGTTGATGGCCATCACGTTGGTTGATCGCGCCTTTCAGTGTCAGGCTGTCCTGACTGCCGCTTGGCAGAGCATAGAGCTCGGCAATGCGCTGCCGAATGGCATGCTCGCGTTCGCCGGCCCGCAAAACACCGATGCCCGGCAGCGGTTCAGCGTGCAGGCGGATGAAGCGCGGCTCGCCGGTAACCGGATCACGATGCAAGGTTTGAATGGGCTCAGCACTTAGCTCGCTTGCTGCGATCGCGCTCGTCAGTGCAAGGGCAATCGTGAGCGCGCCGGCCGCGCGCCGTGCAATGCTGCCTTGTTTTGCTGCAACCGCTTTGCTCATGCAAGCTCCCCGTTTAATGACCATTCGGTACCCGCCATCAAGAAAGGCCCATTGAGAAAAAGGCCATCCAGTATCAAGCTGAACCCTGCTTGCCGGTTATCGTGCCAGCAAATCGGCGACGCACGCCGTGACTTTCTTCACCATCGGAATATGCAGGAACTCATTCGGGCCATGGGCATTCGAGTGCGGGCCCAGCACGCCGGTGACAACGAATTGTGCGTTCGGCAAACGGTCGGACAGGAAACGCATGAACGGAATGGTGCCGCCGCAGCCGTAGTGCACGGCTGGTTTGCCGAAGTAGCGTTGCGAGACCTCGTGCAGCTGGCTATTCAATTTCGGCGTGAACGCTGGCGCATTCCAGCCGGTGTCGGCACCGGTGATATCAAAGCTGACTTTGGCGCCGTAAGGCGGATCGCGTTCGAGTAGTTTTTTCAACTCGGCAGCGCAGTGCTTGGCGTCCAGATCCGGCGGCAAGCGCAGGCTCAGTTTGACTGCGGTATAGGGCCGCAGGGTGTTGCCGGCATTGGCCAGCGCCGGCATGCCGTCGACTCCCGTCACGCACAGCGTGGTGCGCCAGGTGTTGTTGAGCATTTGCTCGCTGTAATCGCGAGTCACTGGCCGCATGCCGCTGACGAACGGATAGGCGCTGGCGATTTCTTCATTCAGCACTTCGGCGGCGTGGGCGGATTCGGCGACGCGATAGGTCGGAATCCGGGTCTTCAAAAATTCCGGCAGGATTACGCCGGTGTTGCTGTTCTCAATGCGGTCGAGCAGTTGCCGTAATACCCGGAACGACGACGGCACAATGCCGCTGGCAGCGCCGGAATGCACGCCTTCCGTCAACACGTCCACTTTCAAGGTGCCAAGCATGTTGCCGCGCAAGGACGTGGTCGACCAGAACTGTTCGTAATTGCCACACATCGAGTCCAGTGCAACCACCAATTCCGGCTGGCCGATGCGATCCGCCAGCGCTTCCATATACGCCGGCAAGTCCGGCGAACCACTTTCTTCCGAGCATTCAATCAGCATCAGCGTGCGACCAAAACTGCGGCCGCTTTCCTGCAGCCAAAGCAAGGCAGCGAACGAGGCGAAGATGGCGTAGCCGTCATCGGCACCACCGCGACCATATAACTTGTCGTCACGACGCACCGGTTGCCACGGTGCCAAACCCTCGGCCCAACCGGTGAACTCCGGCTGCTTGTCGAGGTGGCCGTAAATCAGCGTGTTGCCTTGACCATTTCCCGGTACTTCCACCAGCAGTACGGGCGTGCGGCCCGGCAGTCGGTGCACATCCATTTTCATGCCGGGCAGCGGATGCTTGCGACACCAGTCGGCAACCAGCTCGATGGCGCGATCCATATGGCCGTTTTTTGCCCAATCCGGATCGAAATGTACGGATTTGTTCGGGATGCGGATGTACTCGGCCAGTGTTGGCAGAATCTCGCGTTCCCAAAACTGCTCAAGAAAGGCCGGAATTGGCTGGTTTTGCGCGGTTGTCATGGTGTCGGTTTCCTCATTTCGTGCGAATCAAAAGCGCACGCGGTCCGGTCCGGGGTCTGGCCAGTTGTCATCATTTGGTCAGACCAGCGTAAAAGGTGTGACTGGCATAATACCGCGTCCGTCGCCGGGGCCACAGATTCGGCCCTTGGCGACTGCGTTTACCTACCCGTCCACATATCAGACGGCGCGTCATCCCAACGGATGATTTTGCAGCCGCCGGAGTTTTCGATGTCCAGACCGTCGTCGTTCAACCGGGAGCAATTGTTGGAGTGTGCTGAGGGCCGTATGTTCGGTCCGGGCAACGCTCAGCTGCCGGCCCCCAACATGCTGATGTTTGATCGCATCACCCACATCAGCGAAGAGGGAGGCGAGCATGGAAAAGGCGAGATCGTCGCCGAGCTCGATATCAAACCGGATTTGTGGTTTTTCGGTTGTCATTTCAAAGGTGATCCGGTGATGCCGGGCTGCCTCGGTCTGGATGCCATGTGGCAGCTCGCGGGTTTCTTTTTGCCGTGGAAAGGTCTGCCGGGTCGCGGTCGCGCCCTCGGCGTCGGTGAAGTGAAATTCACCGGCCAGATTTTGCCAACCAACAAGCTGGTGCAATACCGCATCCAGATCAAGCGGGTGATTGCCCGTAAACTGAATCTGGTGATCGGTGACGGCACCGTCAGCGTAGACGGCAAAGTCATCTACACCGCGGCTGATCTGCGGGTTGGCCTCTTCACCAATTTTGCGGAGTTTGCGTAAATGCAACGGGTCGTGATCACCGGGATGGGCATCGTCTCCTGTCTTGGTAACAACCAGCAGGAAGTGCTGGCCTCGCTGAAAGCAGGACGGTCCGGCATTCGCCGCGACGAGAGCCATGTCGAGCGTGGCCTGCGCAGTCAGGTCTCGGGTATTCCGCAGATTGATCTGGAAGCGCTGATCGATCGCAAACTCAAGCGCTTCATGGGCAATGGTGCGGCCTACGCTTATTTGTCGATGAAAGAAGCCATCGAACAAGCCGGTCTGACGCAAGACCAGATCAGCAATGTCCGCACCGGCCTTATCGCCGGCGCCGGCGGTCACTCGCCGCAGAACGAATACGAAGCAATCAAGACCCTGGAAGAGCGTGGCGTCCGCCGCGTTGGTCCTTACATGGTGCCGCGCGTGATGGGCTCCAGCATCTCGGCCAACCTGTCGACGGCATTCGAAATCAAGGGCATCAACTATTCGATTTCGTCAGCCTGCGCGACCAGCGCGCATTGCATCGGCAACGCCATGGAGCAAATCCAGCTTGGCAAAGCCGATGTGATGTTTGCCGGTGGCGGCGAAGAGGTGTACTGGTCGTTCAGCATGATGTTTGACGCCATGGGCGCGCTGTCGAGCAAGTACAACGAGACTCCGGAAAAAGCCTCGCGGGCGTATGACAAGCACCGCGACGGTTTTGTCATCGCGGGCGGTGGCGGCATTCTGGTGCTGGAGTCGCTGGAGCATGCGCTGAAGCGCGGCGCCAACATCCTGGCCGAAATCGTCGGCTACGGTGCCACCTCCGATGGTGCCGACATGGTTGCCCCGAGCGGCGAAGGCGCCATGCGCTGCATGAAAATGGCGCTGGCAACCACCAAAGCGCCGGTGGATTACATCAACACCCACGGCACTTCGACACCGGTCGGCGATGTCGCGGAACTCGGTGCCATCCGCGAAGTGTTTGGCAAAGAGGTTCCGCCGATCAGCTCGACCAAATCGCTGTCGGGCCACTCGCTGGGCGCTGCCGGCGTACAGGAAGCCATTTACTGCCTGCTGATGCAGCAGAATGATTTCATCTGCGCCTCGGCCAACATCGACGAACTGGATCCGGCCGCTGCCGATCTGCCCATCGTCCAGCAGACTCGCACCGGCGTGAAGCTCAATACCGTGCTGTCGAACAGCTTCGGTTTTGGCGGCACCAATGCCACACTGGTGATGCAGAAGTTCCAGCGCTGAACCTGTAGTAAAAAGCAAAAAGCCGGCAATGCCGGCTTTTTGCTTTTCAGAGTCTGACGTTCAGCGCGAGATGCTGATCCGTTTCTGAATGCTGCTGCTGCGCTTCGGAATGCGGATTTCCAGCACTCCGTTGTTGGCCTTGGCCGAAATCTCGTCGGTATTGGCGGTGTCTGGCAAGGCAAACTGGCGGTAGAAGCTACCGTAGTTGCGCTCAATCCGGTGGTAATCCCCTTCGTTGCTTTCCTTGCTGAATTGCCGCTCGCCTTTCAGTGTCAGCACGCCGTTGGTCGCGGTCACTTCAATCTTGTCCGGTTCCACACCGGGCAGATCGGCCAGCAGCACGATTTCCTTGCCGTTGTCTTTGACATCGACCGACGGCAGCCAGCTGCTGCTGTACAGTTCATTTGCCGTCTCGCCGGTTTTCGGCGCGCGGGTGTCAAACAACTGGTTGATTTCACGGTGCAATTGGTCAAACACGGACCAAGGTTGGTAGCGCATCAGTGTCATGGCATGTCTCCTATAAAAGCCCAAAAAAAGACCCCTCAGGAATGAGGCATGGCGACGACTTTGCTGCCATGCTTACCGTAGCAGGCAGCGCGAAATGACGTATTGACCCGGATCAACAGCGTGTCGGCGCTGTCTGCTAAATAGATAGGGTCGGCTTCGCGGATTTCAAGTACCGGTCGTTCAGGTGCCATGTTGCCAAGAACAAGGATTGCCAGATCATGATGCAGCCAGAAGTGCGGTGTTGGGGTGGCGTAGGTGAGGTCACCGGGTCCTGCTATCAAGTCACGCTCGGCAAGGAATCTATCCTGCTGGACTGTGGTTTGTTGCAAGGTGGTGCCAGGGAAGATGCCCGCAATTATGAGCCGACGCCCTATGACCCGCGCGCCATCGATGCGGTGGTGCTGAGCCACTCCCATCTCGATCATGCCGGCCGCTTGCCCAAGCTGCAGAAAGAGGGCTATCGCGGGCCGATTTATACCCACCGGGCCAGCCGCGATCTGTGCAGCATCATGCTGCGTGACGCCGCCCATCTGCAGGAAGCCGACCAGGAAGTTGAAAACCGCAAGCGGGCGCGAAAAGGTTTGAAGCCGCGCGAGCCGCTCTATACCCACCGCGATGTTGAGCGGGTCATGAAACAGTTTGAGGTGCTCGACTATGGCGAATGGCAGCCGCTGACCGAGCACATGTCGGTGCGCTTGCATGACGCCGGCCATATTCTCGGTTCGTCGATTGTCGAGCTGAAAATCGCTGCGCCCGACCGTGACCGCATCCTGATTTTCTCCGGCGACCTCGGCCCGTTCGGTGCGCCCATTCTGCGCAATCCCGAGCTGATTCCCTTTGCCGATGCGCTGCTGATGGAAAGCACTTATGGTGATCGCGATCACCGTGATTTCGACTCGACGCTGACCGAGCTCGGCGAGATCTTCCGCAGCGAGCAATCGCAGAAGGGCAATATCCTGATCCCGGCGTTTGCGGTGGGCCGCAGTCAGGAGTTGCTGTACCTGATGGCCAAGTACTATCGCGAGTGGGGGCTGTCGCGCTGGCAGATCTTCCTCGACAGCCCGCTCGCCATCGATGCCACCAATATCTATCTGCGCCATCACGCGCTGTACAACGGCGATGCGGTAAAACTGCTCGGCAATGACCATCCCGAACACGCGCTGCGCCGGCTGCTGCCCAATCTGCAATTCCTGCCGACGCCGGAGCAATCGCAGTCACTCAATCGGGTGCAATCGGGCGCCATCATCATTGCCGGCAGTGGCATGTGCACCGGTGGTCGCATCAAGCATCACCTGAAGCACCTGGTCTGGCGCGATACCACTCAGGTGATCATGATTGGTTATCAGGCCTATGGCACGCCGGGACTGGCGTTGGTCGAAGGCCGCGACTTTATCCGACTCTGGGGCGAGGGCATCCGGGTGCGGGCCAAGGTGCACACCATCGGTGGCTTGTCGGCGCACGCCGGCCAGCGCGATTTGCTCAAATGGTATGAAGGCTTCAAGCAATTGCCGCCGGTCTGGCTGGTGCACGGTGAACCGCAGGCGCAGCAGGCGTTGCAAGCCAAGTTGTGCGATTTGCATCCGGGTGTGCCGGTCAATATTGCGTCGCGGGGCGAGGTGTTGAAGCTTTAGTCGCTGTCAGGCGTGATTCGGCAAAACGTCGCGATCAATTATTGAACCCATTCGCGGTGGCCCGGCGTGGTTTTGGCGTTTTTGCGCAGAGCGGCAAAGCCCCCACCCCAGCCCTCCCCCTCGCAGGGGAGGGAGCACTTCATCCGCTCCTCTCCCTCACAGTGGGAAGAGCACTTCTTCTGCTCCTCCCCCTGTCAGGGGGGAGGCTGGGAGGGGGGATTTACCGAGCCGGCCCTGACTTCCTCCCTCGAATTCGTCATGATGTACAAGCGCCACAAAAAAAGGATTCCATCATGATGACGCTGGTTATTGTTCTCGTGCTCTTCATTGCCATCCAACACCTTGGCTTTCTGGTGCTGGAAATGTTCTTCTGGGACCACCCGGTCGGCCGCAAGATTTTCCGGCAAACACCGGAGCAATCAGCCAGCTCCAAAGTACTGGCCGCCAATCAAGGCTTGTACAACGGATTTCTCGCCGCCGGTTTGGTGTTCGGTCTGTTTTTCGCCGGCCAGCCGACACTGGTGTTCTTTCTGGGCTGTGTGCTGGTCGCCGGCATCTACGGTGGCCTGACGGCCAAGCGCAGCATTTTGTTTGTGCAAGGCTTGCCGGCTGCCATCACTTTGCTGGTGTTGTATTTCGCATGAGCGAGGACAGCCTCCCGCCCGTCGAAGGCGCGCTGGACATCTCCCGGGCGGTGCAGTTGCCGCTGCGCGAGATCGAACTGACCGCCATGCGTTCACAAGGCGCCGGTGGCCAGAACGTCAACAAAGTCTCCAGCGCCATCCATCTGCGTTTCGATATCCGTGCTTCATCGCTGCCGGACGTTTACAAGGAACGGCTGTTGGCGCTGTCCGATCAGCGCATCACCAAAGACGGCGTCGTGGTGATCAAGGCACAGGAAACCCGCAGTCAGGAACAGAACCGGCTCGATGCCTTGGCGCGCCTGCAAGCCTTGATCAAATCCGTCGGCGTGGTCCGCAAAACCCGCAAAGCCACCAAACCGACCCGCAGCTCGCAAACCAAACGCATGGACAGCAAAACCAAACGCGGCAACGTCAAGGCGATGCGTGGGAAGCCGACTGAGTAGGGGGGGCATGAGCAACCGGGTTTTATTCCGGGTAACAAAAAGGCGCATCATGATGCGCACTGCACTCGCTAGCTCAGTTACTTTTAAGTGGATGCATTTCAATCCAAGCCTGAATTCTTTTTCTGGCTTCGGTTATTTCTGCTGTACTCATTTTTGACTCAAGGTCTGACTTCCATCCATTTTCAGCTGGAATATTGCCTCCATGAAAGATGGCTATCCATTTGTAGGCTTCAATTAAGTCAACAGAGACTCCGGTGCCAAGGAGGTACATATTTGCGAGATTTACATAAGCGCCAGGGACTCCACCTTCTGCTGCTAGCAAAAAGAGCCTATGAGCTTCTTTTTCATTTTTCTGAACGCCCCAGCCTTCCAGGTAACACAAGCCGATCTAGAATGTGGATCTAGGGTCTTCAGCTACTTCGCCTTCTTGCAGATGACGAATACAAGACTCATTAATTTCAGCATCAGTTGCTGATCGAGAAATGCTTGGCATGACTAAAGCAAGCAGTGATACCGCCCACATCCTCAGTACGAACTTCATCATTGGCATGGGCTACTTACTCCACTCACAATCATCCAAAAACAAATCCGCGCCAAGCCGGTCGGCATTGGCAGTGTTGTAAGCGTAGTCACGCAGCTCGGTGATGCCGACATGGGCCAGTGCTTGTTCATCGAGCAAAGCCTGACCGGTATAGCTGACCGGTTGTTCCAGAATCGCTATGGCGGCATCGGCCATGATCTCCGGCTTGCGGCACAGCGCAAACGCGTCTTTGCCCATCAGCGCATGTTCAATCGCGGCGGTGGCGATAATCGTCCGTGGCCACAGGCAGTTGACGGCGATGCCGTGTGGTTTGAATTCTTCTGCCATACCAAGACTCAGCATGGTCATGCCGTATTTGCTCAGCGTGTAGGGGCCGTGCGCGGCCAGCCAGCGGGTGTTCATGTTCAGCGGCGGCGACAGACTCAGGATGTGCGCGTGCGAGCTCTTCTTCAGAAACGGCAGCGCAGCGTGCGCGGTCAAATAGACCGCGCGGGCATTGATGCTCAGCATCCGGTCAAACACATTCGGCCGGGTGTCTTCGACCGTGGTCAGGCTAATCGCACCGGCATTGTTGACGAGCATGTCGAGGCCGCCAAAGGTGTCGGCCGCTTGCTGCATCAGCGTGAAGACCTGCGAGTGATCGCGAACATCGACTTGCACGGCCAAGGCTTTGGCGCCCAGCGCGCGAACTTCGTCGGCAACCGTGTGGATGGTGCCTTCCAGTTTCGGATGTGGCTCGGCGGTTTTGGCGGCGATGACGACATTGGCGCCGCGCTTGGCGGCGGCTAGCGCAATGGCGCGGCCGATGCCGCGACTGGCGCCGGTGATCAGGATGGTGCGGTTTTTCAGGTTGGACATTGGGTGGTCCCTGTTTTGCGCGGCTATCTGGTTTTGTCTCGTACATCACCCCCTCCTAGCCTCCCCCTTGGCAGGGGGAGGAACAATCCAGCTCCCTCCCCTGTGAAGGGGAGGGTTGGGGTGGGGTAATTTACGAGATGCAGCTTGCTATCGAGCACTTCAGTAATGCGGCGGCGGCGGTTCCTGTTCCGGTGCCAGCGAATCGGGCGAGTGCTGCAGGCTGATCAGATCATCGCGCAGGCGCTGGATCATTTTTTCCAGCGCGATGATCTGCAGTTGCTGGGCGCGCAGGGCCTCGTCCAGTTCCAGAATGGTTTGCTCCTGAAACGCCAGCTTGGTTTGCAGCTCGACAATGCGCTCGTGATCACTCATGCCGCCAGCTCCAGCGCTTTGGCGATGTCGGCGTCGATTTCTTCTGGTTTGGTAGCGGTGGCGTAACGGGCGATGACCTTGCCATCGCGGCCGACCAGAAATTTGGTGAAATTCCATTTGATGGCTTCGGTGCCGAGAATGCCGGGGGCCGAGGCTTTCAAATAGCGGTAAATCGGATGGGCGTTATCGCCGTTGACGTCGATTTTCTTGAATAGCGGAAAGGTCACATCAAAGGTGGTGCTGCAGAAGCTGGCGATATCGCTGTCGCTGCCCGGTTCCTGCGACAGGAACTGGTTGCAGGGAAAGCCGAGCACGGCAAAGCCCTTGTCCTTGTATTTGCGGTAGAGCGCCTCCAGGCCTTCGTATTGCGGGGTGTAGCCGCATTTGCTGGCGACATTGACGACCAGCACCACTTTGCCGGCGAATTCGCGCATGGACACGTCCGTGCCGTTGTTGAGCAGGGCGGTGTGATCGTGAAGGGTGGTCATGGTCAGCCTCGACATCCGGTGAATGAAATCCGTACAGGCCAGCGCGGCAGTGAGCAGGGCTTATACGCAAAAGGGAAACAGTACGTTACCAGAATGGCACGACCAGTTGGCTTAGCAAAGGGCCGCCGATTTGTTAGGCTCCCGGTTCCCGTTTGCTGCCTTCCGCCGATCTCATGAACTCGAAAATGCGTACCCCCATCTCCGTAGTTGCCGCCGGTCTTGCGGCCCTGCTGACCGCTGTACCGACCTTCGCGGCTGATGCCTTGTACAGCGAGCGCGAGCTGCAAACCGCCGCCTGGATTCGTGATGCCGCCGCTGACGGCAACAAAGCCTATGCCATTCTGGAATCACTGACCACGGAAGTCGGCCCGCGCATGGCCGGCAGCGAGGGCGATGCCCGGGCCGTGGCTTGGGCCGAGGCCAAGTTCAAGGAGCTCGGTTTCGACAAGGTCTGGAAAGAGCCGGTCAGTTTTCCGTCCTGGCAGCGCGGGGTCGAGCGCGCCGAAGTGCTGGCGCCGTTTCCGCAGCACTTGGTCGTAACGGCGCTTGGCGGCAGCATTGCGACTGCTGACGGCGGGCTGCAGGCAGAAGTCGTCGCGTTCGACAATCTGGATGCTCTGAAAGCGGCTGCACCAGAGACGTTGGCCGGCAAGATTGCCTTCGTCAACAAGCCGATGCGCGCCTTCCGTGATGGCCATGACTACGGTCCGACCGTTGCTGCGCGTGGCGCCGGCGCCGTGGAAGCGGGCAAAAAAGGCGCCGTTGGTTTGCTGATACGGTCGGTTGGCACCGACAGTGACCGGCTGCCGCATACCGGCTTGATGCGTTACGACGACAAGGTCAACAAGATTCCGGCGGCCGCGTTGTCGGTGCCGGATGCCGATCTGCTGGCCAACATGCTCAAGCGCGGGCAGCCAGTGAAGCTGAAGCTGGAAATTGGCGCCAAAGCCGGCCCGACTTATACCTCCTACAATGTCATTGGTGAGATCAGCGGCACCGAGAAATCCAGTGATTATGTGTTGATCGGCGGCCATCTCGATTCCTGGGATCTGGGCACCGGCGCCATCGACGACGGCGCTGGCTGCGCGATGACCATGGCGGCAGCTGAATTTTTGAACCGCAACGGCCTGAAGCCGAAGCGCAGCATCCGGGTGGTGTTGTTTGCCAACGAAGAGCAGGGGCTGTTCGGCGGCAATCAGTATCACGATGCGCACGTCAAGGAGCTCAAGAATGTGCATGCGGCCGCAGAAGCCGATTTCGGCCAGGGCCCGGTTTACCGATTGGACTCGCACGTGAAGCCGCAGGCGTTGCCGCTGGTGAAGCAAATGCAACAAGTGCTGGCGCCGCTCGGAATCGAAGCCGGTGGCAACGACAATTCGGATGGCCCGGATTTGCGTGCCATGAACATGGCCGGTATCGCCTCGTTTGGTTTGGCGCTCGACGGAATTGATTACTTTGATCTGCACCACACGCCGAATGATACCTTCGACAAAATCGAGCAGGCGCGGCTGAATCAAAGTGTGGCCGCGTTCGCGACCTGGGCCTGGCTGGCGGCCAATTCACCGACCGATTTCGGCTCAATGGGCGACTATCTGGTTGGCAAGGCAAAAGCGGCGCAACACTGAGCGCATCTAGCAAGACCGGCGGCAGCATGCAGCGCGTTTGCCAGCAATCAAGCGCAGTGAACGGGCAGCGTTGTGCGCTGCCAGACACAGGACAGAAGGCCAGCGAAAATGACCAGCGGTAGCATTCATTATGAAGTGCGCGATCACGTCGCCCACATCAGCATCAATCGGCCGGACAAGCGCAATGCGCTGACTACGCCGATGTATCTGCAGCTGACCGCATTTCTCAGCGAAGCAGAACGCGATGCCACGGTCAGGGTAATCCTGTTCCGTGGCGAAGGTGGCCATTTTTCGGCAGGCAACGATCTGGCGGACTTTCTCAACCAGCCACCGATTGATGCCGACAGTCCGGTGATGAAGTTTCTGTTCGCGGTGGCCGGTGCGCACAAGCCGCTGGTCGCGGCAGTCGAGGGTGTTGCGGTTGGTATCGGTACCACACTGCTGCTGCACTGCGATCTGAGCTACGCCGCACGCGATGCCAAGTTCAGTCTGCCGTTCGTCAATCTCGGCTTGGTGCCGGAGGCGGCGTCGAGTTTGCTGCTGCCGCATTTGTGCGGCCATGCCCGCGCTGCCGAACTGCTGTTATTGGGTGAGCCCTTTACTGCCGATACCGCAAAAGACTGCGGCATCATCACCGGCATTACCGGTGTCGGTGAGGCTCTCGCCAGTGCGGAACAGGCGGCACGCAAACTGGCGCAGAAACCACCGGCCGCGCTGCGCGCCAGCAAGGCGCTGCTGAAGCGGCATCTGCGCGGCGCGGTTTCGGATACCTTGCTGGTGGAGGCGGCCGAGTTCCGGCAGCGCTTGCAAAGCCCGGAAGCGAAAGAAGCGTTTCAGGCTTTTCTGGAAAAACGGGCGCCGGATTTTTCCCGGTTCAATTGATCGAGAATCGGGTGATGGCCTCGTCGCGGATTCAATAAAAACGAGACCAATAAAAGCGAGACAAATAAAAACGGGCGCCTGGCGCCCGTTTTTATTTTCCGCTGGCCTTCACCGAAGGGGCGGAGACGATGGTAGGCCGGTCGGCCTGCTGGCGTTTACGTTGCAGGGATAAAGCATCCGATTGGCGTTGTAGCCGAGTTTGAAGCGTGTGTAGCAGACGATGATGAATCATGATGATAACGACTTGTTCCTGGCCTCGTGGCCGATAGTGAGAGACTAAAACGCCGGCATGACGCCGGCGTGACAGTTTTGCCTGAACCGGCACCGCGCGGTTTGCGCGGCATCAATAACGGGTGCTCAGGCGACACGGACGGCGGTGCTGGCAGCACTGCTGGCATTCATGCGCAGCTGGGTTTCGACAAACAACCCCTTCATATGTTCCGGCACATTCAGACCGCTGCCACCGAACACCAGCAATTTGCGTTGCGGGCTACGGTCGGCGACCAGCCGGCGCAGCAGCGCCCAGGTCGAAACAATCTTGAATTCGTCGCGCACATTCTCGAACAGATAAATCGCGAAATGCGGCCGGTTGACGATGTGTTGCAAAGCCTGTTCAAACGACTTGGTATTGGGCACCACGATATGCGGCATATCGATGCGGCTAAGGCCGCTGTTCGGCACCCAGACGTAGCAGGCGCGCGAGGTGAAGTCGTTGTAACGGACCAGCTCCTCACGCAGTAAATCGGGCTGGTCACAGCGCAAATCAAGGGCGTTGTGGCCGGCGCTGAGCGCCATTTCCAGCATATTGCGGAGATTGGACATGCTTGCCTCCCGGATCTGCCCGGCAGGCAAACCCTTTCATTCACGCGGCCACGTACACCCGGTTACGACCATCCTGTTTGGCCCGGTACAACGCCCGATCCGCCTGTTCCAGCAGTTGGCTGGCATTGGCGCCCTGAACATACCCGGTAAGGCCCGAGCTGATGGTCACATTGATGTCCGTGTCGTTGCAGCGAACTGGCGCACACTCAACTGCGGCGCGCAGCCGTTCTGCCAAAATTGCGGCCGAATTCACATCGGTATTGCGCAGCAAAATCACGAACTCTTCACCACCGTACCGGAACACCGAGTCCGTGGTGCGAGTCAGCTCCTGCATACGACGGGCGACAATGCGCAGCGTTTCATCGCCAGCGGCGTGGCCGTAGCTGTCGTTGATGGTTTTGAAGTGGTCCAGATCCAGCAACAGCAAGCTGAACCGGCTGCCATGGCGAGTAGCCAAGCCCAGCTCGGTCGCCAAAGTCTGCTCCAGCGCAGCGCGGTTGCCGACGCCGGTCAAGGCATCCTGACGGGCGGCCTGAATGGCGTCGCGATAGAGCAGGGCATTGCGCAGCGGATACCCCAGCAGCGACATGGTGCTTTCCAGCACGGTCAAATCGCCTTCGCCAAACGGCCGGTTGCGGCCAATGCGCAGCTCGCCCAGCCGCTGTTGGCCGACCTCCAACTGATAGGTGGCCTGATGGCGACCGGTAATGCCGGTGCGGTACAGCGGCTCGTCGTCAGTGATGGCGAACTGAAACTCGTCGAACTCGACCAGACTGGCGACGCTGTCGGCGTACAACGCCAGAACGTCATTCAGTTCCAGGCTACGCGGCAGTTCCCTCGCCAGGCGCGTGCAGACATCTTCCAGCCGTTCGGTAACGGCGGGCATCTGGTGGTAATGAACGGCCGGTGGCAAGCCAATCACTTTGCGCGGGGTAAGGCTCGACATCATGACAACTCCGAAAGCACGGCGACATCTGGAACGCAGATTTCAGTTAGCGAATCTGCTCTCAAATGCATCTCTGCGAGAACTGTGCCAGCCGGCAGAATAGGAATTGGCGCCTTGTAAATCAATGATTTAATGAGGTTGACCTGATCAAACTTTGATGTCGGTCAGGCTTTTGACGGAAAACCGGCAGCGTAGTGCTGCCGGTGTTGCTGAAGAAGGCGGGAAATTGACGCCGTTTTGGCCGGGTTTTGCGGTCATTGCGCGTCAACCGATTGACCGTGGATGGCGTGACTGTCCGGGCCGAGCAGCCACAGATAGGTCGGCAGGATGTCCTGTGGGGTTTTCAGTTTGGTGGTGTCTTCGGCCGGAAACGCGGCCGCCCGCATCTTGGTCCGGGTGCCACCCGGGTTGATGCAATTGACCCGGATGCGGCTGCTTTCATCCAGCTCATCCGCCAGCACCTGCATCATGCCTTCGGTGGCGAATTTGGAGACGGCGTAGGCGCCCCAGAACGCCTTGCCCTTGCGACCGACACCGCTGGTGGTGAACACCACCGACGGGTCATAGGCCGCTTTCAGCAGCGGCATCAGGCTCTGGGTCAGCAGAAAGGCGGCGTTGACATTGATCTGCATGACTTCCAGCCAAACATTCGGTGAGTAATGTTCGATCGGTGCCCGCTCGCCCAGCACGGCGGCGTTGTGCAGCAAACCATCCAGACGACCGAACTCACTCAGCAAGGTGTTGGCGAGGCCGACCGTATCGTCGGGCGTGATGGTGAGCAGGTTCATCGGCACAATCGCCGGTTGCGCGCCGCCTGCGGCGACAATCTCGTCATACACCGCTTCCAGTTTCTTTTGCTGACGACCGAGCAGGACAACAGTGGCGCCATAACGGGCGCAGCCAAGCGCGACGGTTTTGCCGATGCCATCGCCGGCGCCGGTGATCAGGATGATGCGATCTTTCAGCGCGTCGGCCGCCGGTTGATAGGTCTTGTGGTCCATTGCGTTTCCTCGTTGCTTGCGGCACACCGGGTCTGGCTGCGATGCGGGTTGTGTCGTTACTGATGTTGTGTTGTGACTGATGTTATGTCGTGACTGGTATGGCGGTTACTGGTTCTGGATTCTGGATTATCGGTTTCGGGTTTGTGCGGACCGGTATTGGCTGACTGATTTCACGTTAGACGGCAAATGTTCCGGTCGCCAGCTGCAGCCGGGTTTTCAACCGGGTCTGCCAGCGCTGCAGCGCGCCAAGCTGCAAGCGATAACGTTGCAGCGCGTAGCCGTCGGCTTCGGTTGCTGCCAGCCAGCGGCTGCGCAGTGCCAGCAGAATCAATATTGGCGCCAGTTGTCGGGCGCGGTGTGGGTCGAGTCCGCGCAGACCGTCGGTCAGGCGTTTGCGTTGATGCCCGGTTTGCGCACTGAACAGCGCCCGCAGATCGTTGTCGCTGCGCTGACAAAGCTGCTCGGCGCTGATGCCGTGTTGTCCCAGCTGGCTGTATGGCAGATAGATCACCTGGGCGCTGGCATGGCGCGGGAAATCGTGCACCAGTTGCACGTATTCCAGAAAACCGCCAATGGCTTTTCGGCGGTCGCTGTCCAAGGTCAAATTCAAGGCATGGCAAACCAGTTGCAGCAGCACGTCGCCGCGCTGTTGCAGAAAACTGTCCAGTTCGTGCTGTTCGGCAAAGCCGGCAAAATCGATATCGGTTTCAACGGTATCCAGCAAGGCTCCGAGCAGCGGTGTAATCGCCGGCACTTGGCTTCGCAAGCGAGCCAGTGCTTGCAAGCTTGGGTGCGTGCTATGAGCGTCGGCAGTCAATTGCGCGCGCCACCATTGCAGCTGGGTGTCGGCCAATTGTCGCTCGCTGGCACGATGCGGAATGTCACAGACCCTCTGATGAAAAGCGAATACGCCGAGCAAGGCCAGCTCGGTTTCCGCATCAAGTCCCTGCAACGCAATGGCCAGATCGCTTGGCGTTGGCGCAACGTCCTGCCGGCAAAATTCACGTGCGTCCATGTTGCTCGCTTGCTTCCGCACCGGGACCCGTCAAGGTAAAACCGATGGCGTAGTGGGCTTTTGGCGCCAGGATCACGGCGTGATCATTGGCGATGGCGGTTTCGGCGCAGACAAAATGCCGCCAGTCATCGCCAACCACATCTCCAAGTCGAGCGGCTTTCTCGGTCCAGGGAGTCCAGACAACGGTGTCGGTATTGCAGTGTTGCTGCAGCAACAGTCGTTTTTCTTTCGACTCAATCTGCAGGCGATTGTCGCCGGCGTGATAGATGCGATCGGTCTCCTGACTGAAACCGACAATGCCGCGCTGCGACAGGGTTTGGCTCGTCAATTGATCGTAATAGTCACAGCCTTCGAGGCCGGCAATGGTCGTGTCAGCGATATCGGTCACGGAAAAATAGCTGTGCAGCGCACCTGCCACCGGATAGGCGTGGTCGTCAGTGTTTTGCATCAGCAATTGTACCGACAAAACGGTGCTGATCCGGATTTGCAGCTGCAAGTGAAAGCGATGCGGCCACAGTTGCCGGCTGGCTTCGTCATCCTGAAGCGCGAGCGTCAAGGTCAGTGCCGATTCGCTGCGTTGCAATGAGGCCACCGACCAATGACGGGTGCGGACAAAACCGTGCGCAGGCAATGCGCTGTCCAGCGTACCAAACCAGGGCCAGCAAACGGGCACGCCCGCACGCAGGGCTTTGCCCGGCCGCACCTGCAGTGCGGGATTGGGCCAAAGCCAATCTTGATCGCCATGACGACAGCTGAGCAACTGGCCGCCATACAAGGACACGCTGGCGGACAAGGCATTGTGTTGCAGTGTCAACACCGGATAGCCCGGCGCCAGTTCGGTGAGAGTTACACCGGGGATTTCCTGACCGGGAATGTCAAGTCCGGGAACACCTAGTCCGGGAATGTCGATACCGGAAATATTGGCACCGGGTTTTACCACGCGCGTCATTGCCCGACCTGTGCCGATGCGGCTGGTTGATCGCTTGTGCTGCGCCACTGTTCAATCAGTTCGAGCAGTTGCTCGCCCTGTTGCAGATAGTGATCGGCATGCCAGCTTTCCACTTGATCGTTGGCATCAATAAAGCCCCAGAGCGCGCAAATGGTGCGCATGCCGGCGCGGCGACCGGCTTCGATATCGCGCTCGGCATCGCCGACATAACAACAGGCCGCGGCATCAACGCTGGCCATCTGGGCCGCGTGGTGCATGGGCGCCGGATCCGGTTTGCGTTGCGGCAGGCAATCACCGGCGACAACGCAAGCCGCGCGTTGCCACAACTGCAGATGCTCCATCACTGCGCGGGTCAGATAACCGGGCTTGTTGGTGACCACGCCCCAGCGCAGGTCGTTTTGCTCGCAATGTGCCAGCACACGATCGAGGCCGGCAAACAGATTGGTTTGCTCGGTCATGCACTGCTCATACAGGCTGAGATAGCGATCGCGAAACGGCGTGAAGGCCGGATCGTTCGGTTCCAGATCAAACCCCAGTTTCAACAGGCCGCGGGCGCCATGCGAAACCTGTGGCCGGATTTGCTCATAAGGCAATGGTTTGCGACCACGTTCAATCAGCAATTGATTGAGTGCTTTCGCCATGTCCTGCGAGGTATCGAGCAAGGTGCCGTCCAGATCGAACAGCACGCATTGCAAGGGAAGGTATGAGCTCATGTCTTTTTGTCTTTTTGTAGGAGCGGAATCAGTCCACCGGCCGGGTGTGGACGAGGTAATTGACATCGACGCCGGGGCCGAGCGAATACACCTTGCTCAGCGGGTTGTAATGCATGCCGGTCATGTCGCCGACGCGCAGGCCGGCATGGCGGGCCCAGCTGCCGAGCTCCGAAGGCCGAATGAACTTGGCGTATTCGTGGGTGCCTTTCGGCAACAGGTTCAACACATATTCGGCGCCGACAATGGCAAACAGAAACGCTTTCGGATTGCGATTGATGGTCGAGAAAAAGACATGGCCGTTTGGTTTCACAAGTTTGGCGCAGGCGGCGATCACCGAGGCCGGATCCGGCACGTGCTCAATCATTTCCATGCAGGTGACCACATCGAAGCTGCCCGGTTGTTCGTCAGCCAGTTGCTCGGCCGTCATCTGCCGGTAATCGACGCTGCGGCCGCTCTCCAGCAGATGCAATTTGGCCACTGACAGCGGCGCTTCACCCATGTCGATGCCGGTGACTTGCGCGCCTTCGCCGGCCATGGCTTCGCTCAGGATGCCGCCGCCGCAGCCGACATCGACCACGCGCTTGCCGGCCAGCGCGCCGGTGCGCTGAATGATCCAGCCGAGCCGGAGCGGATTGATGTCATGCAGTGGTTTGAATTCACTGCTGCGGTCCCACCAGCGAGCGGCAAGCGCTTCGAACTTGGCGATTTCGGCGCGGTCGACATTGGTGTGGGTCATGGTGATTATCCTTAACGATGTGTTTTGTAGGAGCGGCCTTGGCCGCGATGATTTCTTGTGAACACAATCGCGGCCAAGGCCGCTCCTACAACGTTCAATTGGCGTGCGTCTTTAAGGTACTTTGCACATCACCCTGCCAGCGCTGCACTTTTGCCCGCAGTGCGCCTTCATCAATGGTCAGCAGCTCGCGGTTGCGCATCAGCGCCTGACCGGCGACCCAGACATCGCTGACTTGCTCCCGTTGTACGGAGTAAATCAGCGAGTAGAGCGGGTTGTACACCGGTTGCTGTAGCAGGCCGGACAAATCGATGGCGATCACATCGGCGGATTTGCCAACTTCCAGCGAGCCGATTTCATTTTCCAGCGCCATGGTGCGAGCACCGCCGAGCGTGACCATGTACAGCATCTGTTCGGCTTTCATCGCGGTCGGATCGCCGGCGACCGCCTTGCCGAGCAAGGTGGCGGTGCGCAATTCGCCAAGCAGATCCAGATCGTTGTTGCTGGCGGCACCATCGGTACCGAGCCCGACGTTGATGCCGGCCGCCTGCAGTTTTGCCACCGGGCAAAAGCCGCTGGCAAGTTTCAGGTTGGATTCCGGGCAGTGCACGGTTTGCACGCCGTTTTCTTTCAGCAGCGCTATGTCATCGTCGTTGAGGTGCACGGCGTGCACGGCGACGAATTGCGGCCCGAGCAGGCCGAGCTTGTTGAGTCGCTGCAGCGGCCGCATGCCGTATTGCTTCAGTGAGTCGGCAATTTCCTGCGCGCTCTCGTGCACATGCATGTGCACGACAAGACCGAGTTCTTCGGCGTAGGTGGCTACTTGAGTCAGCAGCGCATCATCGACGGTGTACGGCGCATGCGGGCCAAACGCGGCCTTGACCAGCGGCAGGCTGTGGCAGGTATCGTGCAATTCCAGAACCCGATGAATCCCTGCTTTGCCATCGGCTGCGCCGGGCATTGGGAATGACAGGATGGGGCTCGCCATCAGGCCACGCATGCCGACTTTTTGTATCGTGGTCGCGGCGCGCTCGGCGTAGAAATAATTGTCGGCAAAGGCGGTGACGCCGCCGCGGATCTGTTCGGCACAAGCGAGCTCAACACCATCGGCGACAAACTCCGGTGTCACCAGCGCTTTTTCCAGCGGCCAGATCCGGTTGTTGAGCCAGTCCATCAGCGCCATGTCTTCGCCGCAGCCGCGCAGCAAGGTCATGGCGGCGTGGTTGTGGGCGTTGATGAGGCCGGGCAGCAGGACGTGATCGCCAAGGTGTTGCTGCTGCCGGGCATTGACCCGCTGCTGCAGTTCGCTGCGCGGCCCGACGGCAACGATGCGACCGGCCGCGATCGCGATGGCGCCGTCTTCGAGCACCGTATTGATCGGCGCCACCGGTAACAGCCAGCGGGCACTGAGCAGCAAATCGGCTTCGATCATGTTGTTATCGGTCGGGAAACGGTCAGGGCGGCGAGTATACCGGGCGACGAGATCCGGCGTCATGCACGGTAGTGGCGGCGGGACTTGGCGACGGCAGCCTTACTGCAGGTCGTCGGTGTCCTGCCAGATGATGCGGCTGACCCGGAACCGGCTGTCGACACTGTCTTGGCCCAGCAGCTGAGGCAGGCTCAGCTCCGCCGGCAACGGCGCCTGGCTTTCGATACGCAGTATTTGGTCGAAATCAGGCCGGCGCTCGACCCGATGCAGCAGCCATTGCCTGCCCGGTCCAGCACTCAGAACCGCATAGTGTTGCGCGTCGGCCGCGACATTCACCCGAACCGGCTCGAACAGCCAGGTGCGTTTGACCCGCCAGTCGATGTCTGCGAGCTTGCTGCCGCCGCTTTCGAAGTGACCGAGATACAGCGCCGCCCGGAATTGCGTCAGCGGGTCGGTCGCGCCCGGACGCAGGCGCAGCAAATCAAACCGCTCCGGTTCCAGGGACAACAGCGTGTCCGTGCTGAGCAGTTGCTCGGTCTGCTTTCTGGCGGCTTCGGTTACCGGCTCCAGTTCCAGCACCACCTGCCAGTCGTGCGGCGGCCGGTACAGCGGCAGATGGGAGGCAAAGACTTGTCCCGGTTCGCCGAACAACAGCATGCCGTGCACGCCATGGGCGTGGGCCGGGCCGACGTCCGCTGCCTGCGCCATTGCGACGAGGCCGATCAGGGGGCTTGCCAGCACAGTTTTTAACCAGTTTTTCATGCTGTTCCCTTCGCTCCGGCAGCTAGAGCCGGACCACCCCGGCATGCTACCATTGCCGGCTTTGCGGGTGCCGCCGTTCTGCTCGCACAAGCCCAATAAAATCAATGTCTTACAAGGCATTGCCTGAATCAACAAAAACCGATTAACAAGGCAAAACACAGATGACCGAACTCGCCAAAGAGATCCTTGCCGTCAGCATCGAAGACGAGCTGCGCACCTCTTATCTCGATTACGCGATGAGCGTCATTGTCGGCCGGGCCCTGCCCGATGTCCGCGATGGCCTGAAACCTGTCCACCGCCGCGTGCTGTACGCGATGAGCGTACTGGGTAACGACTACAACAAAGCCTACAAAAAATCGGCCCGTGTGGTCGGTGACGTGATCGGTAAATACCACCCGCATGGCGACACCGCCGTGTACGACACCATCGTCCGGATGGCGCAGCCGTTTTCGCTGCGCTACATGCTGGTCGACGGCCAAGGCAACTTCGGCTCCATCGACGGCGACAACGCGGCGGCGATGCGTTACACCGAAGTGCGTATGGACAAGATTGCCCATGAGCTGCTCGCGGATCTGGACAAAGAAACGGTCGATTTTGTCGACAACTACGACGGCAGTGAGCAAGAGCCGTCGGTGCTGCCGACTCGCGTGCCGAACCTTCTGATCAACGGCTCCAGTGGTATTGCCGTCGGCATGGCGACCAATATTCCGCCGCACAACCTGCGTGAAGTGGTCAACGGCGTGCTCGCGCTGATGGACAATCCCGAGATCGATATCGAAGGTTTGATGGAACACATTCCGGCACCGGATTTCCCGACCGCCGGCATCATCTGCGGTCGCGCCGGCATTGTGCAGGCGTACAAAACCGGCCGGGGTCGCTGCGTTATTCGCGCCCGTCACGAGCTGGAAGAAGAAGGCCAGAAAACCAGCATTATCGTCACCGAGCTGCCGTATCAGGTGAACAAGGCGCGCTTGATCGAGAAAATCGCCGAGTTGGTGCGTGAGAAGAAAATCGAGGGCATCACTGGTCTGCGCGACGAGTCCGACAAGGATGGCATGCGCATGGTGATTGAACTGCGCCGCAACGAACTGCCGGAAGTGGTGCTGAACAACCTCTACGCGCAGACCCAGATGCAGACCACCTTCGGCATCAACACCGTCGCGCTGGTCGACGGTCAGCCGCGCACGCTGGCGCTGAAAGAGTGTCTGGAAGAGTTTGTCCGTCACCGCCGCGAAGTGGTGACCCGTCGTACCGTTTACGAATTGCGCAAAGCACGCGAAAAGGCCCACACACTGGAAGGTTTGGCCGTTGCGATTGCCAACATCGATGAAGTCATCGAACTGATCCGTTCATCGCCGACGCCGGCCGAAGCGAAAGAGCGTTTGATCGCCAAAGCTTGGCAGCCGGGTGGCGTCATGGCCATGCTCGATCGCGCCGGGGCGCTGGCTTCGCGACCAGAAGATCTGGAAGCGCAGTACGGATTTGTTGACGGCGGCTACCATCTGTCACCGGTACAAGCGCAAGCGATTCTGGAACTGCGTCTGCACAAACTGACCGGCCTTGAGCATGAAAAACTGCTCGACGAATACAAAGAGCTGCTTACCGAAATCGGCGAATACCTGCACATTCTGGCCAGCAACGCCCGCTTGATGGAAGTGATCCGCGAAGAGCTGGTCAAGGTCCGTGACGAATACGGTGATGAGCGCCGCACCGAGATTTCGAACACCGCCGAAGACATCGACATCGAAGATTTGATCGCCGATGAAGAAGTCGTGGTGACGCTGTCGAGCGAAGGCTATGTGAAGTACCAGCCGCTCTCGACCTACGAAGCGCAGAAGCGCGGCGGTCGTGGCAAATCGGCGACCGATCTGAAAGACGAAGACTTCGTCCGCAAGCTGATCGTCTGCAAAACGCACGATTACCTGCTGTGCTTCTCGACCCGTGGCCGCTTGTACTGGCTCAAGGTCTACAACCTGCCGGAAGCCGGTCGCGGTGCTCGCGGCAAACCGATCGTCAACCTGCTGCCGCTACAGCCGGACGAGAAGATCACGTCGTTGCTGCCGGTCCGCACCTTCGATGCAGAACATCAAATTTTCATGGCGACCAAGTCCGGCGTGGTCAAGCGTACCGCGCTCGACAACTTCGCCCGTCCGCGCAGCGCCGGCATCATCGCCGTCGATCTGCGTGATGACGACGAGCTGGTTGGCGTCGACATCACCTCGGGCAAAGACGATGTGATGCTGTTCTCCGATGTCGGCCGTGTGGTTCGCTTCAACGAAACCAAGGTGCGCGAAATGGGCCGCCTGGCCCGTGGCGTGCGCGGTATCCGTTTGGGTGAGGGCGAGGCAGTCATCAGCCTTATCGTCGCGCACGAAGGCACCGACATTCTCACCGCAACCATGAATGGTTATGGCAAGCGCACCGCGCTCGAGGCCTATCCGGTCAAGGGCCGTGGTGTGCGCGGCGTGCTGTCGATCAAGGTCAGCGAGCGCAATGGCAAGGTCATTGGCGCGGTCGCGGTCAAGTCTGGCGAACACATCATGCTGATCTCCGACAAAGGCACGCTGGTCCGTACCCGCGTTTCGGAAGTGCGCGTAATGGGCCGCAACACCGCCGGTGTCCGCTTGATGCGGGTGCTGGAAGGTGAACACCTGATCGGTCTGGAATCGATCACTGTCGTTGATGAAGGTGACAACGAAGATGTCGTGTCTCCGCTGCTCAGTGATGATGCCGAAGAGTGATTTCTGCTTGTAGGTAAAACGACGTAATTTGAAATGCGCCCTTTGTCCCCCTCCTTTTAAGGGCGGAGCAGGAGAACGGAACAGTACAAATGTACTGTTCCCCTGCGAAGCGCCAATCGCTCTGCGGTTGGCCGGGCGGGGCCAGGGGTGGTTGCGGAGGTGGGAGTCGGTTTGCTCGTGTCGTTAAGCGTTGTCGCGAACGGCGTGAACCACCCCCAGCCCCTCCTTGACAAGGAGGGGAGTCGGAACGGCTCTCTGCATTGAATATTTGCAACGCTTTTGTGGCGAATCATCAATGCGTAAATTCAATTTTTGTTCCGGCCCGGCAGCCATGCCGGAAGCTGTACTGAAGCGGGCTCAGGCGGAATTGCTCGACTGGAATGGCCACGGCTGTTCGGTGATGGAGATCTCGCACCGTTCCGATGCCTTTGTTGAGCTGGCCGAAAGCGCTGAGCGCAAGCTGCGCGCGCTGATGAATATCCCGGACGATTACGCGGTGCTGTTCTGCCATGGCAGCGCAACGCACCAGTTTGCGATGATTCCGATGAATCTGCTGGCCGACGGCAAGACCGCGGATTACCTCAACACCGGTATCTGGTCCGACAAAGCGGTCAAGGAATCGAAGAAGTTTGGTCAGGTCAACGAGATCAAGGCGCTGGTCGAGCGCGATGGCGTATTCACCGTTACCGATCGCAGCGAGTGGAAATTAAGCGCCGATAGCGCTTACCTGCATTACTGCCCGAATGAAACCATTGGCGGTGTTGAGCTGCACAGCGTTCCGGTCGACGGCCGGGTGTTGGTGGCGGACATGTCGAGCTGCATTTTGTCGCGCCCGATCAATGTCCGCGACTACGGTCTGATTTACGCCGGCGCCCAGAAGAACATCGGCCCGGCCGGCATGACCATCGTGATCATCCGCAAGGATCTGATGGGCAAAGCCTCTGCCCGCACCCCGACGCTGTTTGATTACAAAGTGCTCGCGGACAACGGCAGCATGTACAACACGCCGCCGACCTGGGCCTGGTATCTGGCGGATCTGGTGTTCGACTGGATTGCCGAGCAGGGCGGTGTGCAGGCGATGGAAAAGCACAATGCTGCCAAAGCGGATGTGCTTTATGCCTGCATCGACAGCAATCCGTTTTATCGCAACCCGATCGCCAAACCGTTCCGGTCACGGATGAACGTGCCGTTCCGTTTGCACGACGAAGCCCTGAACGACAAATTCTTGCAGGAGTCGGAAGCGGCCGGCATGTTGGCCTTGGCGGGTCACCGTTCTGTCGGTGGTATGCGCGCCAGCATTTACAACGCAATGCCGATGGCCGGCGTGCAGACCTTGATAGAATTCATGACCGATTTTGCCAAGCGCAACGGTTGATGAATTCGCTGTGGGAGCGGGCTTTCTCGTTCCCACAGAACAAGAATGACAAGGCGGCGCAAGCCGCCTTCTTTCCAGATAAACCCGCTGCCGCCGGATCGCGGCCAGCCTCGCAACAGGTGAACACGATGAGCATCGATTTCTCGAAACTGGCCGTTGAAGGTGTCCGCACGCTGCATCCGTATCAGCCGGGCAAGCCGATCTCCGAGCTGGAGCGCGAGCTGGGCATCACCGACATCATCAAGCTGGCGTCGAATGAGAATCCACTTGGTCTGTCACCCAAGGCCAAAGCGGCGATTGAAGCCGAGATCAAGGACATCGCGCTGTATCCGGATGCCAATGGCTTTTACCTGAAAGACGCCATCTGCAAGCGCTTTGGTTTGAAGCATGAGCAATTGACGCTCGGCAACGGCTCGAACGATGTCATGGACATCGCGGTGCGTACCTTTGTTGGCACTGGTGACGAGGTGGTGTGCTCGCAATACTGCTTCATCGCCTTCCCAATCAGCGCGCAGGCGCAGGGCGCGAAAATCATCACGGTGCCGGCGAAGGCCGATTTCGGCCATGATTTGACTGCAATGCGCGCGGCGATTACGCCGAAAACCAAACTGGTCTACGTGGTCAACCCGAACAACCCGACTGGCAACTGGTTGCGCGCCGGCGAGTTGAAGGCGTTTCTCGACAGCGTGCCGCAAAACGTTATCGTCGTGTATGACGAAGCCTATTTTGAATACGCCGATGGCACGCCGGAATATCCGGATGCGTTCGGTTGGCTGAACCAGTACCCGAACCTGATCGTGCTGCGCACCTTCTCGAAGGCTTATGGTCTGGCGGCGCTGCGGGTCGGCTTTTCGGTGGCACAGCCGGAATGTGCCGGCTTGATGAACCGGGTGCGCCAGCCGTTCAACGTCAACTCGCTGGCGCTCGCGGCAGCGGTGGCGACGATGAATGATGCCGACTACATCAAGCGCGTGGTCGAGCTGAACAGACAAGGTATGCAGCAGTATCAGCAGGCGTTCGAAGCGCTGAAGCTCCATTACATTCCGTCGCTTGGCAATTTCATCACCGTCGATCTGGGTCGGCCGGCCGCGCCGGTGTATCAGGCGATGCTGCGCGAAGGCGTGATCGTGCGGCCGATTGGCAATTACGGCTTGCTGAACCATATCCGGATTTCGATTGGCCTGCCGGAGCAGAATGAGCGCTGCATTCGGGCGCTGAAGAAAGTGTTGGCGGGTTGAAGGCCGTCTCATAATTCTCCCCCTCTCCCCAACCCCTCCGCCGCGAGGGGGGAGGGGCTCAGGCGGGCATGCGGCGAATTGCAGAGTCGGAGCTACCTCCCGGCGAGCTCTTTCTCCCTCCCCCTTGACGGGGGAGGGCTGGGGAGAGGGTGAAACCCTCCGTTCGCAATGGTTGCCTGCTACCAAAGACAGCTACTGCCATGGTTTGGTCTGGCGCTCAGGCGCGTTTTAACGTACTCGCCTCTGAAACCCCCGTACACAGTTTTCGGTCCAAAACCCCGCCCCATTGTCACGGAACTCGCGTAGAATCGCGCCCGCTTTCCGGCACCCCGGCCGGACCGAATTCATTAGCTCCCGCTGGCCTGTTCCCGGCTGACGTGGGGCTCTTATATAAAGGATGTAGGCCATGACCAAAGCGGTTCCCGTCATTGCAATCGACGGTCCCGGCGGTTCGGGCAAGGGCACGATTGGCCTGCTGGTGGCCAAAGAGCTCAAGTTCCATTTTCTCGACAGTGGTGCGCTGTACCGGCTGGTTGGCCTGGCCGCCCGTCATCACGGCATTGCCGCTGACAACGAAGAAGCCCTGACCGTACTGGCTGGCCACATGGATGTCGCGTTTGCCGCCGGCAAGACCGGTGAGCCGCGGGTGTATCTGGAAGGTGAGGATGTCACCAACGACATCCGGACCGACGAAGTCAGCCAGCTGGCCTCGCAGGTCGCGGCGTTCCCGCGGGTGCGGGCGGCCTTGTTCGACCGGCAGCGGGCCTTTGCCAAAAGCCCGGGCCTGGTGGCCGATGGCCGCGATATGGGCACTGTGGTGTTTCCGGATGCCGACGTGAAGATTTTCCTGACCGCTTCGGCCGAAACCCGCGCCGAACGGCGCTTTAAGCAGTTGCAGTCGATGGGGTCCGGCGCTAGTATTGGCGACCTTTTGACCAGCATCCGGGACCGCGACGAGCGGGACCGCAACCGACCGGTCGCGCCTTTGCGGCCAGCGGATGATGCCATTGAGATCGACAGCTCCCACCTGAACATTGATCAGGTGCTGCAGCGGGTGCTCGAAGTGGTCCGTAACCGTCTGTCCGCAGAACCGGTTTCGGGTCAACGTTGAGCGTACTGCGCCAGGTGAGCCTCAAGGGCGGTTCGAGCCGACCCTGACCGAACAATAAAAAGGCTGCGCCGATCCGTCAGTGATCCGCGCGGCCTTGTGCTTTTCCGGTGGTCTGTCGCCTGAATGGTGCACCTCGTCCTCGCTCAAGCGGGGACCTTCAGCTACCGGGTAGCTGAACAAATTGAATTGAAGAATTCCGTGATTTGCCAGTTGGCAGCTCGCGGTGGGCGGTTCCCTTCATGGATTGAAACGGGACCATGTGCAGCAAGCCATCTCGTCGGGATGTTCGAGGTGTTTTGTATACCGATTAAGTGCGTCTTTTTTCCAACAAAGCGTTCTCTTAATCGTTTTCAGGACTGTCGCAATGAGCGAATCATTCGCCAAACTTTTTGAAGAATCCCTGGTTTCCGTAGAAATGCGTTCGGGCGCTGTTGTCCGCGGTGTCGTTGTCGACATCGGCCCTGACGTCGTTACCGTGCACGCTGGCCTGAAGTCGGAAGGCGTGATCCCGGTCGAGCAGTTCAAGAACGAAGCCGGCGAAATCGACGTCAAAGTCGGTGACGTGGTTGACGTTGTGCTCGAAGCCGTCGAAGACGGTTACGGTGAAACCCGCCTGTCGCGCGAAAAAGCCAAGCGTCAGGAATCGTGGATTGCTCTCGAGCGTTCTTTCACCGCCGGCGAAGCGGTTATGGGCATCATCACTGGCAAGGTCAAAGGCGGCTTCACGGTCGACATCAAGACCATCCGCGCGTTCCTGCCAGGCTCGCTTGTTGACGTACGTCCGGTGCGCGACACCACCCACCTCGAAGGCCGCGAACTCGAGTTCAAGGTCATCAAGCTCGACCAGAAGCGCAACAACGTTGTCGTTTCGCGCCGCGCCGTTATCGAAAGCGAATCGAGCGCCGAACGCGAACAACTCCTTGGCCAGCTGCAAGAAGGCATGGAAACCAAGGGCGTGGTCAAGAACCTCACCGATTACGGTGCGTTCGTTGACCTCGGCGGCATCGACGGTCTGTTGCACATCACCGACATGGCCTGGAAACGCGTCAAGCATCCGTCGGAAGTGGTCGAAGTCGGCCAGGAAATCCAGGTCAAGGTGCTCAAGTTCGATCGCGAGCGCAACCGCGTTTCGCTGGGCCTGAAGCAACTGGGCGAAGATCCGTGGGTTCAAATCAGCCGTCGTTACCCGGCTGGTGCCAAGCTGCGTGGCAAGGTCACCAACCTGACCGATTACGGCTGCTTCGTGGAAATCGAAGAAGGCGTCGAAGGTCTGGTGCACGTTTCCGAAATGGATTGGACCAACAAGAACATTCACCCGTCGAAAGTCGTTTCGGTTGGCGACGAAGTGGAAGTCATGGTCCTCGAAATCGACGAAGAGCGTCGCCGTATTTCGCTGGGTATCAAGCAGTGCGCTGCCAACCCGTGGCAAACCTTCTCGGCTACCCACAACAAGGGTGACCGCGTCTCCGGCAAGATCAAGTCGATCACCGATTTCGGTATCTTCATTGGTCTGGACGGTGGCATCGACGGCCTCGTGCACCTGTCGGACATTTCCTGGAACGAGACTGGCGAAGAAGCCGTCAAGAAGTTCAAGAAGGGCGACGATGTTGACGCCGTTGTCTTGGCCGTTGATGCCGAGCGCGAGCGCATCAGCCTGGGCATCAAGCAAGTCGAGAACGATCCGTTCGCGAACTACCTGGCCGCTCACGGCAAGGGCACCATTGTCTCTGGCAAGGTGACCGCTGTGGATGCCAAGGGCGCGACCCTGGATCTGGGCGAAGGCGTCGAAGGTTACATTCGCGTTTCCGAACTGACCCGCGAGCGCATCGAAGATGCCCGTAGCGCCGTCAAAGAAGGCGAGACCATAGAAGCCAAGTTCGTCGGCGTTGATCGCAAAGCCCGCACCATCTCCCTGAGCGTTCGCGCCAAGGACGAGCATGAAGAAGCTCGTGCCATTGCCGAACACAGCAAGGAAGATGATGCCGTGCCGGCGACCACCCTGGGTGACCTGATCAAGGCCCAGATGGCGAACCGCGAGTAAGGCTGCTTGCCCGTCAGGGTGAATGGCTCGGGCGCAAGCCCAACAAAAAAGCCGGCTGATGCCGGCTTTTTTGTTGTCTGCCGAATGCCTTTACCGAGTCAGCGGTGGCGGTTCACACCAGCCGCTAACACCAGCAGCGCTCCAGTTTGTCGTGGCCGGCTATCAATTGACCATGGAGGCCGGTAAGGAAATGCGTACCGGCAGACCAGATATAGGCATAAAGCCGGCGCGCTGACCCCACTTATCGGTCATTTTGCCCATTACCCGAAAAAATGCGCCTAAGTTGTTGAGTGGGCGTGCATTTCTGCTTTTATCGGGCCATAATGGCAAAATCGTAACCCCTTGACGGCAAAAGGAAAGCCGGATGACCAAGTCGGAGCTCATTGAGCGGCTTGCCGGTATGCAAGGCCAACTCAATGCGAAAGACGTCGAGCTGGTCGTGAAGACCTTGCTCGAACACATGGCCCAAGCCCTGGCCAAGGGCGAGCGCATTGAGATTCGTGGTTTTGGCAGCTTTTCGTTGCACTACCGTGCCCCGAGGGTTGGTCGTAATCCGAAGACCGGTGAGTCGGTCATGCTGGACGGCAAATACGTCCCGCATTTCAAGCCGGGCAAAGAACTGCGCAGCCGCGTCAACGGCGGCGTCGATATCATCGCCTTTGATGATGACGACGAAGACGATGGCGACGAGGATTGATTGAATGCGTCGCCTACTGATTTTCATCATTGTGGTCTTGTTGCTGATTGGCGGCTGGTTGTTCTCGGCAGCCAACGGTGGCGAAGTCACGGTCAACTACCTGATTGGCAACTTGACGGGCCGGCTGTCGTACTGGCTGCTCGGCGTCTTCCTTGCGGGCTTTCTGCTGGGCGTGCTGTATTGCGGCGCGGCGCTGGTCCGGGCGCGGCTGGTCAATCGGCGTCTGCGCGACCGGTTGGTGCAAACCGAGCAGGAATTGCAGAAACTGACCTCGGCTGCCAGCAAGGCAGCGCGTTGATTCTGACTCCGGTGACGGACCGGATCGCATGACACTTTCCTTCTGGCTTTGGGTACTGCTGGCGGCCGCACTCGGTTGGGTGTTCGGCCGTCGCTATGATCGACACAAGCAGGCCCGGCGCTCGGCGGAGCGCGCCAAGCGTTACTTCAAGGGCTTGTCGTATGTGCTGAATGATCAGCCGGACAAAGCCATTGATATGTTTGTCGAGCTGGTCAATGTCGATCCGGAAACGGTCGATACCCATTTCGCGCTCGGCAATCTGTATCGCCGCCGTGGCGAAACCGAACGTGCCATCCGTATCCACCAAAATATCCTGTCTAGGCTGCTGCTGCCGCCGGCCCATCGCAGTCACGCCCAATACGAGCTCGGACTCGATTATTTCGCCGCCGGCATTCTTGACCGGGCCGAGGAAATTTTTCTCGATCTGCAGCAGGACGGCGTCTACCGACGCTCCTGCCAGAAAGAGTTGCTGGCGCTGTATCAGCAAACCCGGGAATGGGACAAAGCCGCCAATATCGCGGACGCCATGCGCAATGAAGGCGCCGAAGATGCCGCACCGATGCTGGCGCATTTCTACTGCGAGCTGGCCGAGCAGGCATTGGCAGCGAACCGGTTTGAACTGACCCGGCAACGCTTGCAGACCGCGCTGGAGCTCGACGACAAATCCGTGCGTGCCAGCCTGGTGGCGGCCCGGGTCGCCATTGCCGAGCAGGATGACGCTGCTTTCGAGGCCAGTTTGCAGCGCATGCTGCAGCAGGACGCGACCTTGTTTGTGGAAGTGCTGGCCCTGTTGGAAATCTGGGGTAAACAGCACGCCGAGCGCGAGCGCCAGCTGCTGAACGAGGCCATTGCTGCCGGTGCCGGCGCCAGCGTGGTGCTGGCCTTGGCCGAGCGGATCCGCGCCAGCGATGGGGATCGCGCCACCGGTGAATACCTGATCACACAACTGAAGCTGCGCCCCAGTTTGCGCGAGTTGTTGAAGCTGGTTGAGCTGCATGTTCAGCACGCGCAGGGCAGCACGCGGGAGAGTCTGGCCCTGCTGCAAGATGTATTGCAGCGACTGGTTGCCAAATTGCCGCGCTACCGCTGCCGGCGCTGCGGTTTTCAGGGCAAACAGCTGCATTGGCGTTGCCCCAGTTGCAAGACCTGGAACAGCGTGCGGCCGGTGACCGGCATCGAAGGGGAATAATCGAGTGATTCCCTCTCCCGTCACGGGCGAGGGCAGCGAAATCAATTTATCGCGACTGGCTGCCCAGTGCGTGACGCAAACGAGACAAGATCATGACCGACCCGAAAATCATCGTCGCATTGGATTACGACCTCGAAGCCAAAGCGCTCGCGCTGGCCGATCAACTCGACCCGGCGCAATGCCGGCTGAAAGTCGGCAAAGAAATGTTCACCAAATTTGGCCCGTCGTTTGTCCGCGCCATTCAGCAGCGCGGCTTTCAGGTCTTTCTCGATCTGAAATTCCACGACATTCCGAACACCGTGGCGGGCGCGGTCAAATCGGCGGCCGATCTCGGCGTCTGGATGGTCAACGTCCACGCCAGCGGCGGCCCGAAAATGATGGTCGCGGCTCGCGAAGCGCTGCAAAGCTATGGCGCGCAAAAGCCGTTGCTCATCGCCGTCACGGTGCTCACCTCGTTTGATGCCGAGCAACTGGCGGCTATCGGTATCAACCGCAGCATCGACGATCAGGTGCTGTTGCTGGCCAAGCTGACCGAGCAGGCCGGGCTGGATGGCGTGGTCTGTTCGGCCCGGGAAGCGCCGGCGCTGCGTCAGCAGTCCCGGCCGGGGTTTGCCCTGATTACGCCCGGTATTCGTCCGGCTGGCAGTGCCGCCGGTGACCAGATCCGGACGCTGACGCCACAAGAGGCGCTGGCCGCCGGCAGCAGCTATCTGGTTATCGGCCGGCCCATCACCGGGGCGCCGGATCCGCGCATGGCTTTGTGCGAGATTGCTGATTCCTTGTAAGACGCTCTGGAGCCGCAAAACCGGTTCTCCTACCATGCGTTCCGTGCCCGGATGGCACGTGTTGCACTGGAATGTGCAAACGCCGCGAGCGCTGGACGCGCAGCAATGCGGCGCAACCCAATGGAAATGGAGACCCTCACATGCGTTACCTGATTGCTGCTGCCTCGCTGGCCCTGCTGACCCTGATTGCCCCGGCTCATGCCAACCCTTCGACTGGCAAGCCAACCGAAGTCGTGTCGGCCGATGCCAAAACCGCCGATGCCAAAGTCGAATCCCGGCTCAACATCAACACCGCGTCAGCCAAGGAACTGGCCAAGGGCATGAAGGGCATTGGCATCAAGAAGGCAGAGGCCATCGTTGCTCACCGTGAGGCCAACGGCCCGTTCAAGGCGGTTGAAGATCTGCTAAAAGTCAAAGGCGTTGGTCCGGCCACTTTGCAAAAGAATGCGGCCCGGATTGCAATTAAGTAAGCGGTTCACAAAAGCGTAAAAAAGGGCGTCGGATGACGCCCTTTTTGTTCGTGCCGGCTTACTGACGTGTCAGAAAATTTTCCAAATTATCAGCGGCTTTGCTATAGTTCGGCGGCAGTTTACAAATCGCTTCGAGGGCACGGATGTCCACACCAACACGCAGTACCCTGCTTCCCGTCATTTTGTCCGGCGGCGCCGGCACCCGCCTGTGGCCGCTTTCCCGCGAGCTTTACCCCAAGCAATTGTTGCCGTTGATTGGCGACATCAGCCTGTTGCAGCAAACCCTCAAACGCATTCAGCACGCCTCTTGGCCAATTCCTGTTGCCGAGCCGGCCATTGTCGCCAATCAGGAACACCGGTTTTTGATCGCCGAGCAATGCCGTGCGGTTGCCCAGCAGGCGCGCATCATTCTGGAGCCGGTGGGCCGCAACACCGCACCCGCGATGACAGTTGCTGCCCTGCTGCCAGAAACGCCTGACACGACGCTGCTGCTGGTGATGCCAGCGGATCACATCATCAACGATGAAGCGGCATTTCGGGCGGCGGTAAGCAAAGCCATTCCGACCGCGGAAGCGGGCAGTGTGGTGACGTTCGGCATTGTCCCGACCGAACCGCACACCGGTTACGGCTATTTGAAAACCGATGCTGAACTTGGCTCCGGTGTCTACAAACTGTCGGCGTTTGTCGAAAAACCCAATCGGGAAACCGCCGAGCAATTCTTGCAGCGTGGCGGTTATTACTGGAACAGCGGCATTTTTCTGGTGCGCGCGGATATCTGGTTGCATTGTGTCAATGCCCTGCAACCGACCATGCTGTCCGCGTGCAAAGCCGCACTCAGTCAAGCCAGTCACGATCTCGATTTCATCCGCTTGGACAAAGCCGCGTTTGCGCAGTCACCGTCCGATTCGATCGACTATGCCGTCATGGAGCGGCTTGCCGAAGTTGCCAACGGTCCGCGCGCGGCTGTGGTGCCGATGCAAGCCGGATGGTCGGATTTGGGTTCATGGCCGTCAGTCGCCGAACAGATGCCGGCGGATGCGCACGGCAACCGCACCCGTGGTGATGTGATCGCGGTGAAATCCACCAATAACCTGGCTTTGGCCGAACGGCGTTTGATTGCGCTGGTCGGTGTCGAAAATCTGATCGTGGTCGAAACCGCCGATGCCGTGCTGGTTGCCGACAGCTCACAAGCGCAAGCGGTGAAGGACGTTGTCCAGCAATTGCAGAAACAAGGTCGAAATGAGGCGGTTACCCATCGCCGCGTCTATCGCCCCTGGGGCAGTTATGAAGGCGTGGACGAAGGCGCGCGTTTCCAAGTGAAGCGCATCTCGGTCAACCCCGGCGCCTCATTGTCGTTACAGATGCATTACCACCGTGCCGAGCACTGGATCGTGGTGACCGGCACCGCCGAAGTGACCTGTGGCGATGAAACGTTTCTGTTGACCGAAAACCAATCCACGTTCATTCCGCTCGGCAAGACGCATCGGCTCAGCAATCCGGGCAAGGTGCCACTGGAAATGATTGAAGTGCAGTCCGGCGCCTATTTGGGCGAGGACGATATCGTCCGGTTTTCGGACAATTACGGTCGTTAGTTAGCGTCGCTCTGACAACACGCTAGTCGTCAGAGAACCCCTCACCCCTTGCGGGAGAGGGGCAGGGGAGAGGGGGCTCTCTCAGGTCAAAATGGCGCTAGAAAAACGCACTACATTTATTTTGACTTGTTCAGGATGTTCATCGTGCCACACAACAGAAAAATCGCCGTCATAGGCCTGGGCTACGTAGGCCTGCCCGTTGCGGTCGCCTTTGGTCGTCAAGCCGCCATTGATGGCAATCAGACCATCGGTTTCGACATCAACACCAAGCGCATCGCCGAACTCAAAACCGGCCAGGACCACACCGGCGAAGTGACCGCGGCGGAGCTTGCCGAAACCCGCATTCACTACACCAACCAAATCGACGAGCTCAAAAAAGCCGACTTCTTCATCGTTGCCGTGCCGACCCCGGTCGATGACGCCAACATCCCCGACCTGACCCCGATGCTCAAAGCCTCGGTCAGCGTCGGCAAAGCGCTCAAAAAAGGCGACATCGTCGTCTACGAATCCACCGTCTACCCCGGCGCCACCGAAGAAGACTGCGTACCGGTGCTCGAACGCGAATCCGGTTTGAAATGTGGTGTTGATTTCACCGTCGGCTACTCACCCGAACGCATCAACCCGGGCGACAAAGAACACACCTTCACCAAAATCAAAAAAGTCGTCTCCGGCCAAGATGCCAAAACCCTCGACATCGTTGCCGACGTCTACAGCTCCGTCGTCACCGCCGGCGTCTACCGCGCCGCCAGCATCAAAGTCGCCGAAGCCGCCAAAGTCATCGAAAACACCCAGCGCGATTTGAACATCGCCCTGATGAACGAACTCTCGCTGATATTCCACCGTATGGGCATCGACACCGTCGACGTCCTGCAAGCCGCCGGCACCAAATGGAACTTCTTGCCATTCCGGCCCGGCCTCGTCGGCGGTCACTGCATCGGCGTCGACCCGTTCTACCTCACCCACAAAGCGCAAAAACTCGGCTACCACCCGCAAGTCATCCTCGCCGGTCGGCAAGTCAACGACGACATGGGCCGCTTCGTTGCCCAGGAAGCCATCAAAGAAATGCTCAAAGCCGGCCGGCCGCTGCACGGTGCCCGCGTCGCCGTCCTCGGCCTCACCTTCAAAGAAGACTGCCCGGACCTGCGCAACAGCAAAGTCATCCACATCATCAACGAACTGCGCAGCTACGGCATCGAGCCCTTGGTGCACGACGCCATCGCCGACAAAGACGAAGCCAAACACGAATACGGCGTCGACCTCGTTGACCTGAACCAACTGAACAACCTCGACCACATCATCATCGCGGTCGCGCACAAACAATACAAAGCGCTCAGCGCCGAACAACTCAAAGCCATGCTGGCCCCGGGCGCTCGCATCTCCGACGTCAAGTGTGCGTTGGATCGTGAGGCGATGGGGAAGGTGGGTGTGGCGCTGTGGCGGCTTTGATGGGCCGCCCGCGTTCAATTTGATACAAGGATTTGATTGCTGATGAGTGCAGAACGTACTAAAAAACTCATTTACATGGTGGCGGGTGCTCGGCCCAATTTTATGAAAATTGCTCCGATTGTTCGCGCGCTCGATGCCAGGCAAGACCGCTTTACCTATCGCATTGTCCATACCGGCCAGCATTACGATCATGAAATGAGTGATGTGTTTTTCGAGGAGCTCGGCATTCCAAAGCCGGATTTTCACCTCGAAGCTGGCGGCGGCAGCCATGCCACGCAAACTGCCAAGATCATGGTTGGGTTTGAGGAAATCTGCCAGCGCGACCAACCGGATTGCGTGCTCGTGGTAGGGGATGTCAACTCGACGCTGGCTTGCTCCATCGTAGCGAAAAAATTGCACATTCCGGTTGCGCATGTGGAAGCCGGTCTGCGCAGCGGTGATCTGCGGATGCCGGAAGAAATCAATCGCCTGGTCACCGATGCCATTACCGACTGGTTCTTTGTCACCGAACCCTCAGGCCGTGAGCACTTGTTGCAAGAAGGTAAAGCACCGGATGTGGTCTATGACGTCGGCCACGTGATGGTGGACAACCTGCTGTTCCAGTACGCGCAGCTGCAACAAGGGCAATGCGGCGAGCTGTCCAGCAACAGCATCAAGCAGCAATTTTCCCGCTACGGCGTGATCACGCTGCATCGGCCGTCGAACGTCGATGATCCGGCGACCTTTGCCAAGTTGGCGCAGGCGCTGGTCAAGGCCTCGCAGGATTTGCCGCTGATTTTCCCGGTGCACCCGCGCACCCGGGCCAATCTGGAGAAGTTTGGTATTGATCTCGGCAGCAATGTGCTGCTGACCAAGCCGCTTTCGTACATGGATTTTCTGAACCTGTGGAAAGATGCCGTGGTTGTCGTCACCGACAGCGGTGGCCTGCAGGAAGAAACCACGGCGCTGGGCATTCCCTGCATCACGGTCCGTGAAAATACCGAGCGACCGGTGACGGTGGATGAGGGCACCAACACCCTTGTGGGCACCGACCCGGTGGCCATTTACTCCGCCATCAGCGCTGTGCTGCGTGGCGACGGTAAACACGGTCGTCGCCCCGCACTCTGGGACGGCAAAGCCGCCGAGCGCATTGTTTCGGTGTTGGACAAGGTGCTCGGCTAGCCATGAACCGCGCGCGACTCCTTCGACTGGCAACGCGAATGCGCAGCGCCCTGTTGAGCGGAGTCGGTCTCGCGTGGCTGTCGCTGTCGCCGGTGGCGGCCGACAGCGTAATGCCAGTCGAGCAGGCCAGCACCGCGGCTTTGCAGCAATCGGTGCAACACGCCTTTGACGAGTTCATGGCGCGGCTGGCCGCCGGCAGCAGAGGCGCAGTGCTGCTGCCGCCCGCTGATGCAATCGTCCGGCAATGGCTGGCGAACACGGCACTGGCTCGTCGTCTGGCCGGTGCCGACAACTGGCGCACCCTGACGCCGGAGCAGCAGCAACAGCTGGCGAGCGAAGTGACTCGAACGCTGGTGCGCTATCTGCTCGAAGCCTCCGCCCAATACAGTGGCCAGCAACTGAATCTTGAAACCATCGACGCGCCTTCCGCAAACCGGCGGTTGTTGCATTTGACCCTGCGTGGAGTCAGTGGTTTTGACGCCATCCCTGTCGTTATCGAACTCATTCAACAAAAAGCGGAATGGCGTGTAGCCGATTTCAGCGTCGAAGGCGTTACCTACACCGGCATGAAGCGTTGGCAATACGATGTGTTGTGGCGCACCGGTGGCTACGAGGCCTTCCTGAATCACCTCAAGACAAAAAATGACCTATTCTTTGCTGAAATCCAACCCGTGACGGCGACCGCTACTGCCGCTACCACCGGGAGTGCACAAGACAGGGGCGTAGACCTGCGCGTCAGCCCCGACGGAAAAAACGAATAGGACCAGTAAGGTCTTGCTTGTGGATGGCGTGCGCTGAACCCTTGATGAAAGGGGGGCAGAACGCCGACCCATTTGAATTTGATCAGTGGATAGAACAATGACAATGGTTCGTTATCTTCTTGCTGGTGCTCTGGCATTGGCTGCTTCGGTGACACAAGCTGCGCAATTGCCGAGTGGCATTACGCAACAGCAGATCGACATGTTCCGGCAATTGCCGCCGGCGGAGCAGGAGCGTCTGGCCAAGCAATATGGCGTGGATATCACTGCACTCCGGCAATCTGCCGGTGTCAGCAACACCGGGCAGCCGCTGAGCCAACCTGAGAATGTATTGCCGCGCCCTTATCCCTGGCAGGCGCAAATGCCTGTCGATGCCTGGGGCAACGGTGCGACCTATCAAGCGCCGCAGGCACCTGAGGGCTTGCAGCCCTTTGGCTACGACTTGTTTGCCGGTACCCCCACCACGTTTGCGCCCGCTACCGATATTCCGGTGCCGCCCGATTTTACCGTTGGCCCCGGCGACATCATCAACGTGCAGTTGTTTGGCAAACAAAGCGCCAGTTATGCACTGACCGTTGGTCGTGATGGCACCATCGCGTTTCCGGAGCTTGGCCCGATTGCCGTAGCCGGGCTCAGTTTCGCCAGCTTGCAGCAAACCTTGCAGAAGCGGGTGAGCCAGCAAATGATTGGCGTTGACGCCAACATCACACTCGGCGAGCTGCACAGCATTCGAGTGTTTGTTCTGGGGGATGCCTATCGCCCCGGCTCCTATACCGTCAGTGCGCTCTCCACTGTGACCAATGCCTTGTTTGTCAGCGGTGGCGTGCAAACCATTGGTTCTCTACGCAATATCGAAATCAAGCGCAGCGGCAAACTGATCGGCCGTTTTGATCTGTACGACCTGCTCTTGAAAGGCGACACCTCCGGCGATCTGCGATTGCAGCAGGGCGATGTGATCTTTATTCCACCGGTGGCCAACCGTGTGGGCATCGATGGCCAGATTCGCCGCCCGGCGCTGTATGAAATCAAGCCCGGCGAAACGGTGTCCGAGCTGGTGGCGATGGCGGGCGGCATGACCGCCGATGCCTATGCGCAATCCACCGTGCTCGAACGCATTGATGCCAAAAAGCTGCGCAGCATCAAAACCATTGATCTGACCCAGCACAATTCCGCCGCCACCCGTCTGCAAGATGGCGACAAGCTGACGGTTGCGTCGGTTGCCGAACAGGTGGAGGAGTCGGTGGAGCTGGTCGGCGCGGTTACCCGACCCGGTAAATATCAATGGTATGACGGCATCCGGGTGAGTGATTTGCTGCGGTCACGCGCGTCGGACCTGCAAGTCGATGTTGATCTGGACTACGCCGTTGTTGCCCGGGAAAAAAATTCACGCCGTGACATCACCGTACTGCAGTTCAGCCTCGACGGCGTGCTGAACCAGATTGGCAGCAAAGATGATCTGGTCCTGCAGCGTCGCGACCGCGTGCTGGTGTTCTCCAAACAAATGAATGATGTGCTCGGACCGGGCCAGTCGGCTTCTGCAATGGGCGCGTCGCTTGGCGGTTATACCAACAATTCCAATATATCCAATCAGCCGAGCAATCAGCTCAACAATCAGCCCTTTGGTGCGCAAGCATCGCAACAAGGTGCGGTACCAAATCAGACAACAGCACAAAATCAGCAGTCCGCCCAACCAGCACTGCAGCCGCAGCCCAACTCCGCCACGCCGTATTCAGGCAACACGCAGCAACAATACGTCAGCCAGCGCTATGGCAGCCAAAATCAAAACGCGGGCTTGTACTGGCCCGCGTCGCGTGGCGGTCTTAACCAGACGAATTCTGCCGACACGGCTACCAGAGATAACCGCCGGCAAACGTTGCTCGCCCCAGTGCTGATGAAGTTGCGTGACCAAAGCCGCTCGGGACAGGCGCTGGACACCGTGGAGATTAGCGGCAGTGTGCGCTTTCCCGGCATCTACCCGATGACTGAAGGCTTCACCTTGGCGCATCTGCTCACGGCTGCCGGCGGATTGACCGAAGCGGCCTACACGCTTGCGGCAGAAGTCACGCGAGTCAACCTAACCAACCCGAACGAAGCAACCGTAGACCATATTCCACTGGATTTACGCCAGATTCTTGATGCTCATGCCGCCAGCCCTGCATTGGTCAGTCGTGATCAAGTATTCATAAAGCAGATTCCCGAGTGGCAGGAACAGTTGACGGTTGAATTGCGCGGTGAGTTTGTATTTCCAGGCCGGTATACCATTCGGCGCGGCGAAACCCTTGCGCAACTGATAAAGCGTGCGGGTGGCTTCACTCAATATGCGGCTCCAGAAGGTGCGGTGTTTACGCGCGATGATCTGCGCAAGCAAGAGTCGCAGCGCATAGCGGAGCTTCAGGCGCAACTGCAAAGTCAGGTTGCTGCGGCATCGCTCTCTGCATCAGCAGGGACGGCACCAACAAGACCTGGTGTTGATGCGGAACAGGCGACACGCGCCGCAGGATTGCTGGCACAACTGGAAAAAACCCAGGCCGTCGGCCGTCTGGTCATTGACCTGCCGCTCATCGTGACCAGTGCGGAACATGACATTCAGCTCGAGTCTGGTGATCTGCTGGTGGTGCCGCCACGCCGTCAGACGGTATCCGTGGTTGGAGAAGTGCAGTACTCCACGTCCCATGTATTTGCTGACGACCTGAATTACGAAGACTACATCGAGCGTAGTGGGGGGCTTGCGGCTCGTGCCGATGAGAACCGCATTTATATTGTTCGTGCAAACGGTCAGGTTTCCCTACCTAACAGTGGCGGGGGTTGGTTTGGCAAGAAAGGTGTTGCCATGCAGCCCGGAGATACCATTGTGGTGCCGTTGGATACCGAATACATGTCACCGCTTCCACTGTGGACCTCTGTTACACAGATCATTTACCAGTCTGCAATTGCGATTGCTGCAATTAGTAGTCTGTAACTCATAACTCGTCGGTGAAAATATTAAATGAGTACCAATGTCGAAAAAGAAATCGATATTTCGGACCTAATCAGTCGAGTTTGGGAAAGGAAAGTCCCGATACTCACTCTGACCGGAATTTTAGCCATCGCCCTGATGCTTGTGAGTTTAATGCTTCCCAACAAGTACAAGTCAGAGGCGATCCTTGCATCAAATCAGTCATCTGACGCCATGGCGAGCGGGTTGCTGGCGCAGTTTGGTGGTTTAGCCGGGATTGCAGGAATCGATCTTGGCGGTCCTTCTACGGACCCAACTGTTATTGCACTAAAGACATTGGAATCAGGTGAGTTTCTAGCACAGTTTATTGACAAGCATTCCCTTAAGGTCGCGCTTATTGCATCTGACGGATGGGATCAAAGCAAGGGGGTATGGGTTATAGATCCTTCTATATATGATGAAAAAAGTGGCAATTGGGTTCGTGATGTTACTTTTCCCAAGCAAAAAATTCCAAGTGACGTTGAGGCTGTGAAGGAGTTTAGAAAGCTATTTTCTGTTACGCAGGACAGAAAGACGTCCCTGATCACTGTTTCGGTAATAACTGAATCTCCCTCCATTTCTAAAGCATGGGTCGACGCTCTCGTAAGCGATGCGAATCAATACATTCGTGAACGTGCTATTGCTGAAGCAAATAAGAGCATTGAGTTTTTGACAAAAAAAGTAGGTGAAACAACGGTTGCCGAGTTTCAATCTGCTTTTTCAAAGCTGATTGAGCAGCAGATGAAAACCTCAATGCTTGCAAGCGTAAGAGAGGACTATGCATTTAAGGTGGTCGACCCCGCATTTTTGCCTGAGGAGAAATACAGCCCCAATCGAGTATTCATTTGTCTCGCCGGAACATTTATTGGCTTTTTTCTTTCAACGTTCATTGTCCTGTTGATGGGGAGAAGACGTAATGCAATTTCACCTAGTGACGGAAGAGCAGATAGTTGAGGTGAAAACAAGTGATCGAAGGTAGGCGTGTATTGGCAGTTGTCCCAGCGAGAGGTGGGAGCAAACGCTTGCCAGGAAAAAATATCAAACTTCTGGCTGGGAAGCCTTTGATCAGCTGGACAATCGATGCCGCACTCAGGTCGAGTTACATTGACATGATCGTGATTAGTTCAGACAGTGATGAGATTCTTGATGTGGCCGCTAGATACGACGGCGTCCGTCTGCACAAACGTTCCGAGTTACTTGCAAGTGATACTGCAAAAACAGTTGATGTCGTCCTCGATGTGATTTCATCGCTTGCAGAAAACGGCCACCTATTTGACGATGTTGTTATCCTGCAGCCCACATCACCACTACGAAGTCATACGCACATCGATGAATCTCTGGAGAAAAAAATCAGAGAAAAATGCGATGGAGTCGTGTCGGTTTGTGAGGTTGAACACAACCCTCTGTGGGCTAACACCTTGCCAGAAAATCTATGCATGGAAGGGTTCATTCGGGATGATGTGATAGGTAAGAGAAGTCAGGATTTGCCTGTTTATTATCGCATTAATGGTGCCATCTATGCTTTCAGTGTCATGAAGATTGCAGGCAGTCGCGAGATCTTCTTTAACGACAAGGTTTTTGCTTACGTTATGAGTCGGGATAGTTCTGTTGATATTGACGTAATCTTTGATTTTAAACTGGCTGAAACCCTGATCTCCTTTCGGTGAGTTGAGCATGTCGACAAAAAAAAATGTGGCTTTGGTTGGGGCTGGTCAGATAGGGCGACGGCATTTGCAGTCGCTTTTCAATTTAGAAAGCGAAATTTCTATTGATGTCATAGATCCAGCCAGCCATTCGCTTGAGATGGCAAAGGTGGATTTCGATAGTCTTAGCTCTGAAAGAATGGTGCGATTTTTTCAGTCCATCCAGGAGATTGACGAGCAGTACGATTTTGCGATATTCGCTACTGGCGCTGCGGTAAGGTTGGCGACCTTTCGAGATTTTTCTGAACGTAGCTTGGCCAAGGCCATTCTTTTTGAAAAGGTTCTGTTTCAGTCAGTGGCCCAGATCAACATTGCAAACGAGTTGCTATTGAAAGTATCTGGTAGGGCGTGGGTGAACTGTCCTCGTCGCATGTATGAAGTCTATCGCATGTTGAAGCAGCGAATTGGTCACTCTGATGTGATTGATATGGTGGTTGATGGTGTCGGCTGGGGTTTGGCATGTAATTCGATTCATTTTATTGACCTTTGGTCATATTTGATAGGGTCGACTGAGTACTCTCTAGACGTTTCTGATCTTATTCCTAAGGTCTTTGAAAGTAAGCGTCCGGGATACAAAGAGATATTTGGTGTTATGCAAGCCAGGTCTGGCAGCCACTCTCTTAAGCTTAGTTGCTCAGATGCAGAACATCAGCCGTTTGCATTAATTCGAATCTCTACGGATGCCTTGGATATCAAGATTTCCGAAAGAGATGGCGTTATGGCGATAATGGATAAAAATGGCAGAGAGCTAGAAAAAATATCATTTCGTACCCCTTATCAAAGCGAGCTTACGGCCCGCTTTATTGAGGGGGTTCGACACGATGGAGTTTCTGACTTAACCCGATTCGAGGATTCCGCATTGCTGCACAAAGTATTTTTGGAGGCGCTTTTGACCCATTTTCAGAGATACGGAGATGTCTCAAGGGATAACGACATTTGTCCCATAACTTGATGTGAGAAAAAACGTGATTCTTTTGGTTGGTTGTGGGCCTATGGCCATCAGTTATGCCCAAGTTCTGGTTGAAATAGGTGTTGAATTTGTGGTTGTCGGACGCAGTGCTAGGTCTGCTCAGGTTTTTAAAGATGCAGTTGGTAAAGCCCCGATTTCTGGTGGCGTTGAGCTTTTTCTTCAGAACTGTCGTCAGCGAATTGATATGGCCATTGTGGCGGTTGATGTCTTTTCACTTGCTTCCGTTTGCGCAAATTTGATTTCCTGCAATGTAAACAAGATACTTGTTGAAAAGCCAGGTGCATACTGTTTAAGTGAGCTTATTCAGCTCAACAAATTGGCTGAAAAGGCAGGAGCTCAGGTATATGTTGCCTACAACAGGAGGTTCTATGCATCAGTACAGGCCGCAAAGAGATACATACTAGAAGATGGCGGTGTAAGCAGCTTCTCTTTTGAGGTGTCAGAATGGGGGGGGAGGGTTTCTAAGGTCAGTAACCACCCGGCCGTTAAAGAGAATTGGTTTCTTGCAAATACTTCTCATGTTGTTGATTTGGCTTTTTACTTGGGGGGGCAGCCTAAGGACATTGATTGTCGGACAAGTGGTAGCCTCGCATGGCATCCTGCTTCGTCAATTTTTTCTGGTAGTGGTGTCTCTTATTCTGGAGCTCTTTTTTCCTACTCAGGTAATTGGGTTGCGCCGGGTAGATGGTGCTTAGAGGTCCTCACTTCTCAGCGGCGACTTGTATTTCGCCCATTGGAAACGCTCAAGATTCAAAATATCGGTTCGATGGACCTGATTGATGATGTCTTTGATGATTCGATGGATAAGAAATTTAAGCCAGGCTTATATCTTCAAGTCTCGAAGTACATCCACGGAGACTTGTCCTCGTTCCCCGCTCTGTCAGAGCACGTAAAGCTTGCGACGATTTATGCAAGGATGGCGGGATATGAGACACGATAGAGATGCTCATTTTGATGCCTCCTCAGTACATGTATATTTCGTTGAGGCGCCTTTTCAACTTATTTCGGCCATATCCTGTAGAAGCAGGCACTTAGGCAGAGGTTGGCTTGTGCTGAGACTAGGTAAAAATAACAAGAATAATGATCAGTTGCTTGCCGTCGTTCAGCGCCTTGTTCGTCCGAGTGATTTCGAATGCGTAATTTCGCAGCGAGCAACAAACCATATTGAAATGGCTGGATTGCTTCTCCGTGTTTTTCTCAAGAAGGTTGTTCAGCGTGTCAACTTTTTTAGTATTGGGGTCGGAGACTATCGGTCGGGCCTCGCCCGAGTAATAGCTGGATTGTTTTCTTGTCGCAACCTTATATTGCTTGACGATGGTGTTGCATCCCTTGGTGTTTATAAGGTGGTGGGGAGGAAGATTGTTGCGCAGGATTTCGACCAGCATTCAGAGACGCACTCCGTTCAGAAGCTATTCTCGCTGAATAAGTATTTTTCGAGAAGGTCCCCATCCGGCAACCTATTGATGCACTCCTTTCTGAACCTTCCGCCCTCTCCGTTTTGGGCCGTCGAGAAAGGGGAAATTAGCACAGTCTTAAGCCGGGCTCGATCAGGGTCGGGCAGTGTTCCAGTCAAGGTAAACGCGGTATTCCTGCTTGGTTCTAAGGTGGTGGAGGCCGGTATTATTAATGACGGCACTTACGAGGACTTTTGTTGCCTAGTAGCCAAGGATTACGTTGGATTCGAAGTTTTTTATCTCCCACATCGGGAGGAATCTGATGAGAAGATTGCTCGAATCTGTCGCGCTCATGGATTTAAGCTTCTTATATTGGACTTGCCGTTCGAGGTTGAGCTTGGTGGCCTTAATTGGTTGCCGGGGCACATCGTTTCACTCTATTCGGCATCGTTGTTTTTCTGTAAGGAGATCGATAGCAGGTTAAGCGTGAGATCGTATCCACTGCCAGTGGAAAGTGTCGAAAGAAAATTCAGTGAGTCTGTAAAGACTTGCTATGCATTTCTTGATGCTCTTTCTAACTAAGTCAGGTCTTTCCTATACCATGAGAAATTTCGTCAGGAATAAATACGTCCTGATTTGGTTGGCGAACATGCTTTTCGCCGCAATTCCATTTTTGCTTGTGCCATTCCTGTCACACCATATGAGCAAGGAGGATTTCGGCACTCTTTCCTTGATTGAGTCATCCATTCAGGTATTAATTCCGCTAATGGTGTTTGGCTCTGATGGGTATCTCAGTACTTCATTTCTGAACTTGGAAGAGGAAGGCCGAAAGCGCCTTGTTACGGCCTGCTTGTTCTTGACCATTTTGTCTTCAATGCTTGTTATTGTTGCATTGACGATACTCAAATTTCTGTTTCTTTCAGAAGCGACGTTGTCGTCCCAAAATTTTTATATATTTATCGGAATTTGCTTTCTGCAGTCAGTCTCTGCAGTTGCCGGAGCGCGACTTATCATCTCTGGTGAAAGTCATCAGTACCTGCTGTTCCGAGTCGCTCCCGCGTTGCTTGGTGCAATTCTGAGTTGCACCATTATTGTGCTCTGGACTCCTATGCTCATTGCACGGCTACTAGGTTTGCTCGCGGCCGGGGTCCTTGCTGTGCTATTAGTCATTCGGGTTTTCTCTTTTGAGCGGATTAAACTGCAAGATCTGAAGCCTGCATTGAAGAGTGCCGTTACATTTGGTGCAGGTGTTGTTGTTCATTCTTGGGCTGGTATTGTTTTTTTCTCTATTGATCGGCTCTTGCTTGGCACCTTTGCGAGCCGATCAGACCTTGCAATGTATACGGTTGCCTTGCAGCTTGGACTGATAATGTCGGTATTGCAGTCAAGCTTTAGTCAGATATGGAGTCCGTATGTATTCAGAACGCTCTCCGAACGGTCACTGTCTGCATCGCTGATGCGAATGGAATTTTATGCTGTCGGAGGCATCTTGCTGGCTGGATTTATCGTTGCTCTTGCGGTGAAACCGTATTTCTGGCTGTTTGTTCCGAAAGACTATCAGTCCGCTGCCGGGTTGTCTTATTTGATCATAGGGGGCTACACCGCACTTGGCATCTACAAGGTTTTTGTCCCTTATATTTACTTTGAAAAAAGGACAAAGCTGCTTGCAACCATTACGGTATCCCTTTGTGCAATAAATGGGGTGGTTTCGTTCTCTTGTATTAAGCTATTTGGCGTTACCGGCGCGGGTGTCGGCACTCTTATCTCCGGTGTTGTTTTTGCCGGGGTCGTTTACCTATCAGCCAGAAATATGCCTTGTCGAAAAAGAGCGTTTATATGCTGAGATTAATTCTAAAAGTTAGAAGGCTGATTCTGGGAATGATATTTACTGCCTTCGCAAAGCTGAGGCTTGGAAGCTATAAAGCAGATCTACGCTGCTTTGGCTTTACGGTGCTCACAAAAAACACTCATTTGGGGCGAAACGTTAATTTCAATGGAATGAAGATACGTGGTGGCGGACGTGTCTTGATTGGTGATAATTTTCACTCCGGTTCCGGCTGTGAAATCATCACGCAGAATCACAACTACAATGGTGAAAAAATTCCTTACGACGATACCTATATCGTTCGAGACGTAGTTATTGAGTCCAATGTCTGGCTGGGTAATAGAGTAATGGTTCTGCCCGGTGTCAGAATTGGCGAGGGGGCTATTATCCAGGCGGGTAGTGTTGTCGTAAAGGACATACCGCCATGCGCCATAGCCGGTGGTCATCCGGCAGCCGTTTTTTCATCCAGAGATGTAGATCACTACAATCGGTTGAAGGGCCAAGGCAGGTTTCACTGATGGAGTTGCTTGCGCGGCCTGATTTAAACCGAATGAAAGGCGGAGCAGGCGCAATTGTGTTTCTGACTGCGTTTTTCCTTCAGCAGTACGCAATCGACACCCCTGTAACACCGATCAGGCCTTATATGCTGGTTACGCTATTGGCATTGATTGTGGCCTGCTTTCATGTCATCTCTGGCAGTAAACTGGTTTTCAGGCTAGTTCCGTTGGACTATTGTGTCTTTGTCTTTTACTTTTTTTTGCTCTTTACCTCTTTGTATGCTGCTAATACGAAACTCGCCGTTCAGATGTTTTTTGGAGTAATTCTCCTGCTTGCGGCATACGGCGGCATTCGTTATTTTTTGATGCGTTTTGACTCCGATGCGTTTTACCGATGCTTTGCTCTGATCGCAAAATTTTACTTTGTTTCCTCCTTTCTGCTTTATTTGATGGGAATTTTTAGCTCGCTATACCTTGAGCGTCCAACCGTATTGCTTGGTGAATCCGAGGCTTACGCATTGTCGTGGGGCGTATATTTTGAGGGGGGGGTTATCCCCCGGTTAAGAGGCGTTACCGATAGCCCAAACAATTTTGCAATGTATGCATTGGTTCTGATTCCGATATGGTTCTTCGGTAGCGAGCCACCTCGTTTGCATTTCAAGATTCTTGCGGTTGCGTCTGTCGCTTTGACGCTGTCAGTATCTGCGTATATTGCTATTGCCCTAATGATTGCGACCTTCGTCTTTTGGAGGTTCCGGATTTCTTCAGGCCATATCAGTCAGCGTTTCGCCGCGCTTATCGTGGCTGGTGCCGTTACTCTCCTTGCGTCTGTAGTCTTACTCGCGGCATTTGATGGGGAGGCAAAAGAATTCATTAATAATATGATTGGCACCCGTCTGGAGCACGCTGCAACGGGTAGTGGTAGATTCGAGCTTTGGCAGTATTGCATGAATATCATCTCCGAAGGCCCCCTGTGGGGGTTTGGGCTTAATCAAGAGAGGGTTTTGCTTGCGCCACTACGTAATCTGCAGAGTGTGCACAATAATATTATTGGTGCGTATTTTTCCGGCGGAGCCATGGCTCTGTTCTTGTACTTGGTCCTGCTAATTCAGTTGGCTTGGACGTTTGTTTCAAAGGTCCTGCCTTACAGGGAACGAGTTTGGCTTTCGCTTTGCTGGATTTCACTGTTCGTTTTCTCTAACGTGAATGAAACACTTTTTGCGGATTCATTCTTTTTCTCTTTGGCCATTTTCTCCAGCACGGTTAATGTTTTTTGCCGATGTGAGGGGGATGAGGGTGGTGGGGAGGTTTCGTTGTAATGATTTATCGTCCCAAAAAAATATCGGTTTTAATGCCTGTCTACAATGAAGAGGAATACATCAGGCAAGCAATTGATGACATCCTAAGCCAGCAGGTTGGCGCACAAATTGAGTTGCTTGTGATCGATGGCAATAGCATGGACAGCACCAGCGATATTGTCAGCAAGATCGCCGAAATTGACCCTCGCGTGAAGCTGCTGCATAACCCTCACCGCACAGTGCCGTACGCATTGAATGCCGGTATCGCCGCTGCAGAAGGCGAGTACATAGCGCGGGTAGATGCTCATGCAAGCTATCCCTCCAACTATCTTGCAACCTTGTTGCAGGAAATGGACCGCTCCGATTGCGATAACGTCGGTTGTGTTATTGGTACCGTGCCGGGTGGAAATAGCATGGATGCGAGGTCGGTTGCTGTCTGTCTTGCGTCCCGGTTCGGGGTCGGAAACTCAGCCTTTCGGGTAGGGGTGAATGAACCTGTTTTCGTTGATACTGTCCCTTTCGGCTTCTACAAGCGGCACGTGTTTGACCGAATTGGCGGGTTTGACGTAGACCTGGACAGAAATCAGGACGACGAATTGAACTCTCGATTGCTTGCCAACGGTGGCCGAATACTTCTGTTGCCCAAACCGGTCATCACCTACGTTGCCCGGGATTCCTACCGAAAATTGTCTAAGATGTACTATCAGTATGGCCTGTTCAAGCCGTTGGCACTGGTAAAAAGCGGGCATCGGCCAACTATGCGGCAATTGGTGCCGAGCGTTTTTCTCATTGCATTGCTATTGGGCGGTATCGGCGCCATTTTCAGTAACGTCGCTACTCTCGGGTTACTGTTGTTGATACTGCTTTATGTTTCGGGAGCCTCGCTCACGTGGCGCGAAGCGGTCAAAGATCGGCGTTTGCCGTGTAGTGCCGCTAGTTGGGGCTGCGTCCTGAGATCTCTGTTTTGCATGCATATTTCATATGGAATAGGCTATCTGAAAGGAACGTTCCTTCTTCTGGCAGGACGTTCGCCAACGGGCCATGTCTCCGTCAACCGGTAGGGTAATTTCGTGAGTACATTTTTGCCTTTCGCCTTGCCTGAAATTGGCCAGGAAGAAATTGATGAGGTCATTGCCGTGCTGAAGTCCGGCTGGATCACCACGGGTCCAAGGGCGAAGCAGTTTGAGGCAGATTTTGCTTCCTATATCGGTGGTGATGTCGAAGCCATCGCTGTGAACTCCGCAACGGCTGGACTTCATCTCGCATTGGAAGCAATTGGGATTGGTCCTGGTGATGAGGTCATTATTCCCAGTTACACGTTTACCGCTACCGCTGAGGTAATCCGCTATTTGGGTGCGGACCCTGTTTTTGTCGATGTTGACGCCAAAACGCTTAACATTTCGCCGGATGCCATCCAGCGTGCGATTAGTGCTCGGACAAAAGCCATCATCCCGGTCCATTTTGCTGGGCTCGCTTGCGAAATGACAGAAATTCTTGCAACTGCAAGAAGGAATGGCCTGCGCGTGGTAGAGGACGCGGCACATTCCTTACCGACGACTTACCATGGACAGAAAATTGGCTCACTTGAGAGTGATGTTACCGTTTTTAGCTTTTACGCCAACAAGACCATGACAACCGGAGAGGGGGGGATGGTTGTATCGCGTGACAAGGAGGTGATTGCGCGTTGTAAAGTCATGCGCCTTCATGGCATTAGTCGAGATGCCTTCGACCGATATACGTCCGATAAACCATCGTGGTTTTACGAGGTGGTCGCGCCTGGTTTCAAATACAACATGCCTGATCTGGCGGCCGCTGTTGGAATACATCAGCTGAAAAGGCTCGATAGCTTTGCCGTGAAACGAGAGAACATGGCGAAACGATACGACGAAGCATTCTCTGATTTGCCGGTGATATCGCCAGCAAGGCCGGCAATGCCGACGGATATACATGCGTGGCATCTGTATCCAGTTCGACTGATGTCTGAAGCAAGGCTCGGCAGGGATGACTTCATAAAGGAAATGGCAAAACGTGGCATTGGGTGCTCCGTTCATTTTATCCCGTTACATCGGCAGCCCGTTTGGCGTGATGGTTACAAGCTGACGCCCGATCAGTTTCCTGCTTCTGAGAAGGCGTATTTGGCAGAGGTCAGTCTCCCGCTATATACGAGGATGAGCGATGTTGATCAGCAAAGGGTGATCGACAATGTCCGGGACTTGATCTACTGAGTGATGTGCCAGATGGCCGTTAAACGATCGTTCGACTTCATTGTTGCCTTATTCGGATTGCTGGGGTTGGCCCCACTTTTCTTGATTATGGCGGCTTGGATCAAGCTTGACTCAAAAGGCCCGGTATTTTTTCGCCAAGAACGGGTAGGGCTGCATGGGGTGCCATTCAGGATCCACAAATTCCGAACCATGACCCAGAATGCCGAAATAGCGGGGCAGCTTACGGTCGGCAAGGATTCTCGAGTGACAAAGGCTGGCAGTTTCCTGCGCAAGTACAAGCTTGATGAACTTCCACAGCTGATAGATGTGTTGGTCGGTCACATGAGCTTGGTTGGTCCGAGACCTGAGGTGCCAAAGTATGTGGCGCTTTATTCGGAAGCTGAAAAATCTCATATTTTTTCAGTCAGGCCAGGCATAACGGACGAAGCATCCATCTTGCTTGTCGATGAGAATGAGATTTTGTCCGTTCACGAAAATCCAGAGCGAGCGTATATCGAGCTCATCCTCCCTAAAAAAATTGCAATGTACAAAGACTACGTAAGTGGAAGAACGTTTGCCGGCGATTTTTACATTTTATTGAGAACTTTATTCAAAATCTTTTTTCGTTAACGTTATTTTGAGGTCGGGTCATGAGCGCGTTTATCATTGCTGAGGCTGGGGTGAATCACAATGGCTCGATTCAGTTGGCTTTGGAGTTGATTGAGGCAGCAGCTGAGGCTGGTGCAGATGCTGTCAAGTTTCAGTCCTTTAGTGCAGAAAAATTAGTGAGAGCCGGCGCAGAAAAGGCGGATTATCAGAAGGCTGCAACGGGTGATGGTGACCAACTGCAGATGTTGAAAAAGTTGGAGCTTTCGGTAGAGCAGCATCATTTGATGGCTTCACACTGCAAGCAAGTTGGCATTGAATTCATGTCGACCCCGTTTGATCCTGAGGCGGCGGAAATGCTGCTATCACTTGGGATGCGGCGTATCAAGATCCCCTCTGGAGAGATTACCAATCATCCCTTCTTGCGGTTCCTGGCAGCAAAAAATTGCCCGCTTATAATGTCGACCGGCATGGCGACGTTGGCCGAAGTGCAGGAGGCCGTAACCGTTATTGCGAACGAGCGTGAGCGAATCGGCAATGCTGCTCCTCTTCAGTCATTCCTCAATGTCCTGCATTGCACGTCCAACTATCCTGCATCAGACAGTGATGTAAATCTTCGTGCGATGATTACCATGAGGGATGTGCTTGGCGTTCCTGTTGGATACTCGGATCACACCTTGGGGGTCGCTGTTCCTACCGCCGCGGTCGCGCTCGGGGCGACAGTTATCGAGAAGCATTTCACTCTGGACAAGTCGTTGTCTGGCCCTGACCATAAAGCCTCACTTGACCCCAATGAGCTGGCAATCATGGTCAATCAAATCAGGAGTGTCGAGCGGGCACTAGGGTCTGCTGTGAAAGGGCCGGCAGACGCGGAGTTGCCGATCAGGGCGTTGGTCAGGCGTAGTGTGACAACCATTCGTCCGCTTGTTTCAGGGCAGATCATCGCCCCGGAAGACCTCGCCTTGCTAAGGCCGGGCACCGGCATTGCTCCAAAGGATTATGAGGCGGTGCTGGGTAGGAGGGCTGCAAGGGACATTGCTGAAGGCACCACGTTGCAGTGGGGCGATATTGGTGGCTGAGATGAACCGTCGAAAGATCTGTTATGTGACTGGAACGCGTGCAGACTTCGGGTTGATGCGCTCAGCACTCAACAAAATCCATATCGCTCCAAGTCTAGAGCTGCAGTTATTGGTAACGGGCATGCATCTCGCCGATCGCTTTGGCGAGACTGTTAGTGAAATCGAAGCTTCTGGGTTTCCCGTGTCTGCCCGAGTTGGGTGCCAGTTTCAGGATTTCACTGGCGCAGAAATGGCGAAGAACATTGGTCGGATGCTGATTGGCTTTGTGGATGCAATGCAGACGAGTCGTCCAGACACGGTTATTGTGCTTGGAGACCGTGGCGAAATGCTGGCCGCAACCATTGCGGCAGTGCATCTGCGGATCCCTGTAGTACATCTGCATGGCGGAGAGCGCTCAGGTACGGTGGATGAGCCAGTTCGTCATGCGATATCGAAGTTTGCGAATTGGCATCTGGTAGCAACAGACGAGTCTATGCATCGGTTGGTAAAAATGGGTGAGCGTGCCGACCGGATAAAGGTGATTGGTGCTCCTGGCCTTGACGGACTTATCGAGGCCGCCTCAGTTGGGCGTTCCGATATATGTCGGGATTTCGGGTTCGATGAAAAAATGCCTATCGCGCTCTACCTCTTTCACCCCACAATGCATGATGCATTTGCGCCGCAGGTTATGGCTCGTAACTTGATGGAGGCCTTGCTTGAGTCCAAGCATCAAGTAATTGCGCTTATGCCAAATTCAGATGCGGGAAGCGAAGAGGTTGCTGCATATCTTCAGGGGCTGCATGGACGTGGTAGCGTCAAGGTGATGAAGCATCTCGAACGCCATCGTTTCGTTTCAGCTATGTCAGTGGCTGATATTATGGTAGGCAATTCCAGTAGCGGAATCATTGAGGCCGCTTCTTTTGGAACTCCTGTCCTTAATGTTGGCTGTCGGCAGAATCTGCGTCAGCGTAATTCCAACGTTACTGATTGCGATGGTGATCGTTCCCGATTAAGCGCTGTGGTTGCTCAGATCAGCGGAAAGCGATTTTCGCGTACTAACTGCTATGGCGATGGAATGGCGGGCTCAAGAGTGGTCGATTTTTTATTGACTGCAGACTTTTCCCAAAATGTGGTTGATAAGTGCAATGCTTACTGACGACTCCTTGGTTATAGTTGGCGCCGGCGGTCACGGACGGGTAGTCGCAGACGCTCTGCTGTGTACGTCGCCTAGCTTTTCATTGTTTTTTGCCGATGACAATCCAGCTCTGCTTGGGCAGATGCTGCTCGGCATTCCCGTGGTCGGTCCGGTTCGTGGCATTTCACCACACGGCAAAAGGTATCATGTTGCGATTGGTGATAATTCCGTGCGGCGGCGTGTCCTTGATGGCATGCCGTCTGGTGTACAGGTGACCATCATCCATCCAAGGTCAGTTGTCTCAATGCACGCTGTCATTGGCGGTGGTACATTTTTGGCTGCTGGCAGCGTCATCGCTGCTGGCGCTTGCGTTGGACAGTTTACGATTATCAATCATTGCGCTGTAGTGGATCATGACTGTCGTATTGGCCGCTTTTGTCACATCGCTCCTTCGGTCACGCTTGGTGGTGGTGTTTCGGTTGGCGACGGAGTGTTTGTCGGAGCCGGAGCCGTCGTTTTGCCGAATCTGGTCATAGGCGAGAACGCAGTGATTGGCGCAGGTGCTGTGGTAACGAAAAGTGTGCCTGCCAACATTACCGTAGCAGGTGTGCCTGCACGGGAGTTCATGAGGGATGGTAAGTGATTCAGCACATTACGGTTAAACGCTCTGACACTATCCGGGACGCAATGCGGAGACTGGATGCTTCCGCTGCTGGCATTCTCTTGCTTGTACAGGATGATGGTCTGTTCGAGCGAACGGTTACTGACGGAGATCTACGGCGCCTGCTTTTGCAAGGGCATGAGCTCGGCGCGTTTTTGAGTGAGTTACCTAAGACCGCATCATTTACCTTAAAGGAAAATGAATACACAAAGGCAGATGCTTTGGCTTTGATGAATGCAAAAACCGTTAATCACGTTCCTATTATCGATTCAGCAGGGAATGCTGTTGGCTTGCTAAGCAGAAAGGATGTTGATGAGTATGTTTTGCTCTCAACTCCACATATGGGCGATGCTGAGCGTGAGTTTGTCGAGGAAGCGTTTCGAACCAACTGGATCGCGCCACTGGGTCCGAATGTGGATGCATTTGAGCGTGAGTTGGCAGATTGGGTCGGTATTCGGCATGCTGCTGCGGTGAGTTCGGGAACCGCAGCCATTCATTTGGCACTGCGATTGCTGGACGTAGGGCAGGGGGATATCGTTTTTTGTTCTGCGCTCACCTTTGTTGCGACAGCCAATCCCATTGTTTACCAAGGGGCTGAGCCGGTTTTTATCGACTCCGATCCGGATAGCTGGAATATGTCTCCTGTCGCACTTGAGTCGGCGCTGAAACAGGCTCGTGCGTCAGGTCGTCTACCGAAGGCGGTCATCATTGTAAACCTGTATGGCCAGAGTGCCGACATGGATCCGCTGCTTTCGCTATGTGACCAATATGGCGTTCCGGTTATCGAGGACGCAGCAGAGTCGCTTGGTGCAACTTACAAACAGCGGGCGAGTGGAACGTTTGGCCGAATCGGTATTTTTTCATTCAATGGCAACAAAATCATTACTACATCAGGTGGTGGAATGCTGGTGTCGGATGACGAGTCTTTGGTGAAGAAGGCGCGTTTTCTAGCTACTCAAGCTAGGGAGCCGGTACCGCATTACGAGCATCAAACGGTTGGTTACAATTACAGAATGAGCAACTTGCTCGCTGGCGTCGGCCGTGGCCAACTGAAAGTACTTTCCGACAGGGTTTCCGCCAGACGTCAGGTTTTTGAACGTTATCGCGAAGCGCTGGCTGATTTGCCTGCTATTGAGTGGATGCCGGAGCCGGCTTGGAGTCTTTCGAATCGATGGCTGACTACTGGAACCGTCCAGTCTCGGTATACAGATGTCAGTGCATTGGAGTTCATCAAGCGCCTCGCAGCTGAGCTTATAGAGGCGAGGCCTGTTTGGAAACCAATGCAGCTTCAGCCGGTCTTCTCCGGTTGTAGATATTTCTGCCACGAAAATGAGTCGGTTTCCGCTCGGCTATTCGAAACGGGTTTTTGTTTGCCTTCAGGGTCAAACATGACGGAACGGCAACAATGTAGGGTCATTGAAGCAGTTAGAAAGATTTTGGCATAGTCAAAATCTCTCGAAAGCGTTCAAAATTCTGTGCCAGCCTGACCGGTTAGATACTCAGTGGTGAATCTAATCGGCTCTCAAAGTAGGTCGTCAACTGCGACAGTGTCAAATTCCAGTTATGGACGGGCACCTTCCAATTTGCCTGGCTTGGTCGGAATATTGAGTGGATGAATTTCGTAACTGACCAAAGAATTTTAAATGTTTGTCGGAATGCTGTGTTTTCAGAAAGTGTAGGACAGTCGCACTGAGGCCCATTTAAGGTCATCTTTTGTTGAGCGACCTTCATCTGTTGGCACATCGGTACTGACATCAACATCTGAGGCTGTCAGCTCAGCCGCCACAATCCACTCGCTGCTTAGTCGATACTTCAGTCCGAAGCCGTAGCCATATCCGTACGAGGGTTGCTCGCGAAAGTAGCGTGCAATGCCGCCATGAAAACTGAAGGCCAAGTTGTTTGAGAGACGATAATCCAGATCGGCAAGGCGCCACATCAGGACGTTTTCAGAGCCGCCCCAGTTGGTAGCTTCTTCAATTAGCCATTCGACACTGGTTCCAAGTTGCCAGCTGCTGTTGACCGGTCGATAAATGCGGAGGTAGACATTAGGTCTGAGGTCTTGCTCGGCGTCCTTCCCACCGTTCCGCGTACGCAGAACGCTTGCGCCAAGCCCCAGTTCGGTATTCCAGTCGTCTGCATAGCTGTAACAGGGCAGCAGCATTGCGCTCAAGACCAATGCGATTCTCAATGCGCGTTTCCTCATTACCATTGCACCGCAATTTCGGCCCGGCGGAAGGTTTCGTCGTATACAGATCTTCCGGCAAGCAGGTTCAGGTTTAGTCGAAAGCCGGCAATCATCACCGAATAACGCAGACCAAGCTCTTTCCCGACGTGATAATCGAAACCGGCGTAGCTCGCATTTTCGATCTGGCGGTAGGCAATTTCCAGCCGGCTTTCTGCGTCCGTTTGCCAACCGATTGACACGCTTTGCGCGGTAGCGCCCGCACTGCTGCCAAACTCCCGTTCATTGGCTCCCCAGTGCCCCATAACTACGCCATCATTCGTGTAGCCGTTTTGATATATATGGTGGAAATACCAATAATTCTGCCACTGGCTGAACTCGTAGTTGAATGACCAGTTGCCATCGAACAGAAACGGAAAATAGAACCCACCTGAAACGGCCAGGTTGCCAAGCTTTGTGTTCGACAGGGCGGCGGTGTCTTCCGCTGCATACTCAAAGTAGATGGCGAAAGGTGTGTTACCTGAGAAGTTCATCCGGTTGGAAATGGCGGCTTGTTGATTGCCAAGTTCACAGTTATTGGGGTCATCTTCGGGGCAATCTGTTGGGTTGTCATTGCTGACAGGATCGATGAAGGCATCCCAAATACTGCCGGCATCCACTTTTCGCGAGCCACCACCAAATTGCATGGTTCGCGTGAGTCCGATGGTCCAGCCATCCACGGGTTCGAAGCTGAGGTGAGTGCCCAACAAAGCCGGGCGACCGGATTCGAGCTGATCACCGTAGCGAATGTTTTCGGTTTCCTCCAGTCGGGAAACGAACACCTCGTAGTGCAAGTTCCACCAATTGTCAAAGGGGAGTGGGTTGCTGAGGCCAATCGAAACCGATGGCCGCGCGTTGGTCGACAGCAGCATGGCGGATTGCTGAAACGGCGACAGCCAGTGTTCCCGATACCCGACATCCAGCTGGATGCTGTCATTGCCCAGTGCGAGGTAGCTTTCTACCGGTAAGGTGTCGTCAGGGTTGTCCCGAGTCAGGCCGCCGACTGAGAGGGCGAGCCAACCGGGGCCAACATATTGTGCGTTTGCGGATGCCCGAAACTGCGAGTCCAGGAATTCGCCGCGGGCATTGGCGAGCCGTTGTCCCGTGGCATCACCGCGCTCTAGTGCGGCAGTCACTTCGGCGCGGGCCAGCCCGGTTTCACTGTAACGGCGCAAGCCATCGGCGATTTGCTTGGCGAGGCCAGGGTAGCGAGCAGACAGGCGCGGCAGGTAATGCTGCACTTCACTGACGACGTACGGACGACGCATGGTCGGCAGGTTGCTGACCACTGCCATCTGGGCAATGCGGCCGTTGAGGTAATCGTCTTGCAGGGAAACATAGAGGCTGACGTCGCCGGCGTTTGCCGAGAAGCCGGTCAGCGTCGCAACCCCCGTCAGGATGGCGACCATACCGCCGCGCATGCTGGTCAGTCCTTTGCTGCCACCCTTGGCGTAGGTCCCTGTTGTCCGTGTCATCGCGCGTCAGAAATTATTACATCAGGCATGTTGGTCGATGTTATCACAGCCTTTCCGGTTTTCACGTCTGCCGGTCAGCCACCTGATTTTGTGCGGTACTTCCGTTCGTACACTTCTGCACAGATTGCTTTTTGGTTTGCCTGCTACACTTTTTGGGTCCCGGGACCGTCACGGAGTTGATGGCGCCAGGCTCCCGCGCGTGTTGGGTGGGGCCGCACCGTCTCGGGAGTCAACGTTTGACTATGTAAAGCGTTATGACGGGTGATGTGCGCCGTTCTGGCCGCGTTCATTGGCAACCAAATGGGATTTGAAATGCCGTATCGAACAGTCGTGGGTTCGTTATTGTCGTTCTTTTTTTCAGCGCCGCGTGCCGTCAAGCGATTGATCGAAATCGCTTTGGATGTCGTGCTGATTCCGCTGGCCATTCTCGGCGCCTGGCTGCTGCGCTCCAGCAGCCAAATGCATCTTGATCTCAACGACCCTGCGGTCTGGGCCACGCTTGCCGGCACTGTCATCGGCACCGTCATTGTTTTTGCCCGTATCGGGCTTTATCGGGCGGTGTTGCGTTACCTCAGCTCAAAGGTGTGGCTGACGGTGGCGGTCGGCGTGCTTTGTTCCGCGTTGATGCTGGGGTTCTTTTCCTTTATCACCCGCACGCCAATGCCACGCTCGGTGCCAATTATTTACGCCCTTGTGGCGCTGTTACTGATTGGCAGTTCGCGCTTCTTGATTCGCGCCATCGTTCATGCCCATTCCCGGCCGATTCGTGAGTCGGTGGTGATCTATGGCGCCGGTGCTGCCGGTAGTCAGCTGGCTACCGCGCTGTCGGTGGGCCGGGAATATATGCCGGTTGCGTTTGTCGATGACGACCCGTCACTGCTCCATGCCGAGGTACAAGGCTTGACGGTCTATCCGCCGTCGGCAATGGCTGAACTCATCAAGCGTTATCAGGTTGATCGGGTATTGCTGGCGGTGCCGTCCCTTTCCAAAGCGCAGCGTCATCGCATTCTGCTGACGCTGGAGCAATTCCCGGTGCAGGTGCAAACCATTGCCGGCATGGCGGATCTGGTGAGCGGCAAAGCCAGAATTCAGGAATTGCATGACATCGAAATCGATGACTTGCTCGGCCGCGATCCGGTCAAGCCCATTGAAGGTCTGATGGCACGCTGCATCACCGGCCGCGTGGTGATGGTAACCGGGGCCGGTGGTTCAATTGGCTCCGAATTGTGCCGGCAAATCATGGCATGCGCGCCGAAGGAGCTGGTGCTGTTCGAGCGTAATGAGTTCGCCCTGTACAACATTGAGCAAGAGTTGCGGAAATGGTGTGAGAAGTGCAGTTGCCCAACCATTGTTCACGCCATGTTGGGCGATGTGCAGGAGCGGTCGTTGGTTGGCCGGGTGATGAAGCGGTTTCACGTCCAGACGGTGTATCACGCGGCGGCCTACAAGCACGTGCCGATTGTCGAGCTCAACATGGTGCAAGGTGTCCGCAACAATGTACTGGGAACCTGGCATACCGCTCAGGCCGCCATTGAATGCGGTGTCGAGACCTTTGTGCTCATTTCTACCGACAAGGCCGTGCGCTCCACCAATGTGATGGGTGCCAGCAAACGCATGGCCGAGCTCTGTCTGCAAGCGCTGGCCGATTCGCAAAAGAAAACCCGGATCTGCATGGTCCGGTTTGGCAATGTGCTCGGCTCATCCGGCTCGGTGGTGCCGCTGTTCAATGAGCAAATTCGCAAGGGTGGCCCGGTGACGGTGACCCATCCCGATGTCATTCGTTATTTCATGACCATACCGGAAGCGGCCCAGCTGGTAATTCAGGCCGGGGCAATGAGCAAAGGCGGCGACGTCTTTTTGCTGGATATGGGCGAACCGGTGCAAATCGCCGAGTTGGCCAAACGGATGATTCGGCTGATGGGTTTGACCGTGCAGGATGATGTCAATCCGGACGGTGATATCGCGATTCAGTACACCGGCTTACGGCCCGGTGAGAAACTGTTTGAAGAACTGCTGATTGGTGACAATGTCTCCGGCACCGAACATGCGCGCATCATGCGGGCAGAAGAGAAAATGCTGCCGTACGCAGAATTGGTTGGGGTGCTCAAGCAGTTGGAGTTGGCCTGCGCAACGGGCGATTGCGATTCGCTGCGCCGTATACTGCTGGAAATGCCCACCGACTATCAACCGCAGCAGGGAATTCGCGACGAGGTTTGGCTGGAAGAGGAGCACCATCCGTCGATACCCGACAGCAAGGTCGTGTCGCTGCATTGAGCCGGACTGATGCCGGCAAGACGTTGCAGAAAGCAAAAACGGAGGCCAAGGCCTCCGTTTTTTTGCTGCTGCAATGCTGCAGTGTGAATTTGGCGCCCTGACCTGGATTTGAACCAGGGACACACGGATTAACAGTCCGTTGCTCTACCGACTGAGCTATCAGGGCGTACCGCATAAAGCGGACGCGCATAATAATGGCTTTGGGTAGCCGACGCAACGGCTAAATTTGTCAGTGTTATCCGTGACTTGCGGTTGGCGAAGTTTCAACCAGTCTGGCTGTTCGGCGGCTGTCCTACCGCTGCTCAATGCCTGTTCAAGGACTGGCCAAAAAGCAAACGGGCAGCCATTGGCTGCCCGTTTGGAAACCGGTAGTCGGCTCTCAGCGTGCCGATTCGGCCGCCGCTTTCAGCCGCTTTACCGCTTCTTCCAGCACGCCCATCGACGTTGCGTACGACAAGCGCATATGGCCTTCGGAGCCAAAGGCAGAGCCGGGCACCAAGGCCAGGTCGTGGGCGTTGATCAGGTGTTCCGCCAGCTCCAGATCGGTCTTCAGTTTCAATGCCTTGATGAGACCGGAAACGTTCGGGAACGCGTAAAACGTCCCGTCCGACGGCAAGCAGCTGACGCCGGGGATGGCGTTCAGCGCCGCGACCAGGTAATCGTGGCGCTGCTTGAAGGCCTTGACCATCGGCACCATGCAGCTCTGGTCGCCATTCAGGGCGGCGACCGAAGCGGCTTGGGAAATGGAGCAGGGGTTCGAGGTGCTCTGGCTCTGGACGGTATCCATCGCGGTCATCAGGTTGACCGGTCCGGCGGCGTAGCCAATGCGCCAGCCAGTCATCGCGTAGGCCTTGGAGACGCCGTTGAGCACAATGGTGCGATCGTACAGTTCCGGGCAGACGTTCAGGATGTTGTGGAATTTTTCCTCGGTCCAGAGGATGTGCTCGTACATGTCGTCGGTGGCGACCATGACGTGCGGGTGGCGCAGCAGCACCTCGGCCAGTGCCCTCAGCTCGGTCGAGGAGTAGGCAATACCGGACGGGTTCGACGGGCTGTTCAGCACGACCAACCGGGTTTTGGGGGTAATGGCGCGTTCCAGCTGGGCCGCGGTGATTTTCAGGTGCTGCTCGACCGTGGTGTTCAGAATGACCGGCACGCCTTCGGCGATGATGACGATATCCGGGTAGCTGACCCAGTAGGGGGCCGGGATGATGACTTCATCACCCGGATTCAGCAGGGCCTGGCACAGGTTGAAGAAGCTTTGCTTGCCGCCTGACGAGACCAGCACTTGCTTGCGGTTGTAGCTCAAGCCATTGTCGCGCTTGAACTTCTCTATAATCGCGTCCTTCAGCTGCGGGGTGCCGCCGACTGGCGTGTATTTGGTGTCGCCACGCTTGATGGCGGCGATCGCGGCTTCCTTGATGTGTTCCGGGGTATCAAAGTCCGGTTCGCCAGTACCGAGGCCAACGATATTGCGGCCTTGCGCTTTCAGCTCGGCGGCGCGGGCGGCGACCGCCAGCGTCGGCGAAGGTTTGACATTTTGAACACGATTGGAGAGGCGGATTTCGAAAGCCGACACGATTACTGACACCACGTTGCCGAGAAAGGCTGCGATTGTACGTCATCCACTGCAGCACCAGAACAGAGCCAGCACACCATGACCCGAGATTTTCATATCGCCACGCCGTTCCAGCCGGCCGGTGATCAGCCCAACGCCATACGCGAACTGGTCGGCGGCATCCAAGCGGGACTGGCGCATCAGGTGTTGCTCGGTGTCACCGGCTCCGGCAAAACCTACACCATGGCCAACGTCATTCAGCAGCTGCAGCGGCCAGCGCTGATTATGGCGCCAAACAAGACACTGGCCGCGCAGCTGTACGGCGAATTCAAGGAGTTTTTTCCGAATAACGCGGTCGAGTACTTTGTTTCTTACTACGACTACTACCAACCGGAAGCCTACGTCCCGTCAACGGATACCTTCATCGAGAAAGACGCCAGCATCAACGACCACATCGAACAGATGCGCCTTTCAGCTACCCGCGCCATTCTGGAACGACGTGATGCGATTATTGTCGCCTCGGTCTCGGCCATTTATGGTCTCGGTGATCCGGAGAATTACCATGCGATGGTGTTGCATGTAAAAAAGGGCGACATCATAAACATGCGCGATGTGCTCACCCGACTGACTGACATGCAGTATTCGCGCAACGATCTGGATCTGCAGCGCGGTACCTTCCGGGTTCGCGGTGATGTGCTCGATGTGTTCCCGGCCGAAAGCGACATGGCGGCCATCCGGGTCGAATTTTTCGATGAAGAGATCGACAGCATTACCGAATTCGATCCGCTGACCGGTGAAGTCATCCGCAAGCTGGCTCGGTTCACCTTTTACCCGAAAACCCACTATGTGACGTCGCGCAGCACGGTCCTGGAAGCCGTCGACTTCATCAAGGGCGAACTGAAAGATCGGCTGGAATACTATCGCAAGGAAAACAAGCTGCTGGAGCTGCAGCGGCTGGAGCAGCGGACCAAATACGATCTGGAAATGATGGTCGAGCTGGGTTACTGCTCCGGCATCGAGAACTACAGCCGCTATCTGTCCGGTCGCAAACCGGGCGAACCGCCGCCGACCTTGATCGATTACCTGCCGGACGATGCACTGATCATCATCGACGAGTCGCATGTCACCGTGCCGCAGATCGGCGCCATGTACAAAGGTGACCGGTCACGCAAGGAGACGCTGGTCGAATACGGTTTTCGTTTACCGTCCGCGCTCGATAACCGGCCGCTGAAATTTGAAGAATTCGAGCGGCTCTGTCCGCAAACCGTGTATGTCTCGGCAACGCCGGGCCCTTACGAGATGTCGCATGCCGGCGCCGTGGTGCAGCAGTTGGTGCGGCCCACCGGTCTGCTGGACCCGGAACTGTTTGTTCGGCCGGTGGCAAGTCAGGTCGATGACTTGTTGTCGGAGGCCAAGAAACGCGCGGCCATTGGCGAGCGGGTGCTGGTCACCACGCTGACCAAACGCATGGCCGAAGATTTAACCGATTACCTGAACGAGCACGGCGTTCGGGTTCGCTATCTGCATTCCGATGTCGATACCGTCGAGCGGATGGAAATCATTCGCGATCTGCGGCTTGGTGCCTTTGATGTCTTGGTCGGTATCAACCTGCTGCGCGAAGGTCTGGATATCCCGGAAGTTTCGTTGGTGGCGATTCTGGATGCTGACAAGGAAGGCTTTCTGCGGTCCGAGCGCTCGCTGATCCAGACCATCGGCCGTGCTGCCCGTAACCTGAATGGCAAATGCATCCTGTATGCGGACCGCATCACCGACTCCATGAAAAAAGCGATGGATGAAACCAATCGCCGTCGGCAGATTCAAGCCGACTTCAATACTGCCAACGGCATCACCCCGCAAGGCATTCGGAAACGGGTCATGGATGTCATGGACACCGGCGGCGAGGGCGGTCGTGGTGAGCGGCTGCGCAAAGTTGCCGACAAGCGCGGCAGCTACGACAACCTGCACGGCCCGGCGCTGATCAAGGCCATCGCCCAGCTGGAAAAGAAAATGCACGAGCACGCCCGCAATCTGGAGTTCGAAGAAGCGGCCAAGCTACGCGACGACATCCTGCAACTGCGCGAGCGCGCACTGGTCGCCGAGGCCTGATCGCCGCCGCGTCTTCGTTTTCGTCTACGTCGGCGTTCCGATCCCTTCTCCCGTCGGGAGAAGGTGGCGCAAAGCGCCGGATGAGGGGCGTCGGCAACTAACAACGCCTTGACTCAATCATCACGCTGTCATTCCGGCGAAAGCCGGAATCCACACCTATCCAAACACGACATCCCGCCGCCCACGCACACCGCCAAAACCGCCTCTTGCATTGCCTCGCGACTCCGTGTGAAGGTAGCGCCGTAAAAGTTCGGCGGAACAGGGGCGTTCGCATGGGGCAGCGGATCATGGTAACCGGTGGTGCCGGCTTTATTGGTTCCGCCGTGGTGCGCCGTTTGATTGCCGAGTCGGACTGTCAGCTGGCCGTGGTTGACAAGCTGACCTATGCCGGCAATCTGGATTCGCTGGCTGCTGTGGCCCAGTCGCCGCGCTTTCATTTTCATCAACTCGATATCGCTGATGCCGGCGCGCTGGCGCGGCTATTTGCCGAGTTTCAGCCGGATGCGGTCATGCATCTGGCCGCCGAATCGCATGTCGATCGCTCACTTGACGGCCCGGGTGAATTCATCCAGACCAATGTGGTCGGCACCTCGGTCTTGCTCAACGCGGCGCTGGCATATTGGCGGACGTTGCCGGCCGAATCGCAGTCGGCTTTTCGCTTTCATCAGGTCTCGACGGATGAGGTGTACGGCGATCTGACCGAGCAAGAGCCGGCATTTACCGAGCAACATCGTTATCAGCCCAGCTCACCGTATTCCGCCAGCAAGGCGGCTGCCGATCATCTGGTCCGTGCCTGGCATCGCAGTTACGGCTTGCCCGTTCTGCTGAGCAATTGCTCGAACAATTACGGACCCTGTCAATTTCCGGAAAAATTGATTCCGCACATGATTTTGTCCGCGCTGCAGGGCAAACCATTGCCCCTCTATGGCGACGGCCGGCAAATCCGCGACTGGCTGTATGTCGATGATCATGTCGAAGCGCTGCTGCGGATTCTGCAGTCAGGGCGGGTCGGCGAGACTTACAACATCGGTGGCGATGCCGAGCGACGCAATATCGAGGTGGTGACCTGCATTTGCGAGCTGCTTGCCGAGTGGCAACCGCCCGCTCAGGTTGGCGTGGCCCGCTATCAGGATCTGATCAGCCATGTGCGTGACAGGCCCGGACACGATCGCCGCTATGCAATCGACGCCAGCAAAATCCGGGCTGAGCTCGGTTGGCAGCCGCGCGAATCATTCGCCAGCGGTATGCGGAAAACCGTGCAATGGTATCTGGCCAACACGACTTGGTGGCAGCGCGTGCTGTCCGGTGAGTACCGATTGCAGCGGCTCGGTTAGCCGGTATTTGAACAGATGGCTCGTGAGCGTGCCGTAGCTGAACAGGCGACATCTGAGCCGGTGGCATCTGAATCGGCCGGCGCCAATGTCATGCCTTTCTCGCTGGCTCTGCTATCTTTTCCTTCGGTGCGTGCAAACCGACGAAACCGCAAACCCGGTTGGCCATGGCAAGTCAATTGCGTGCGTGCGTGCGTGCGTGTGAATGTGTGCATGTGGCTGCCGCAGACGAATCCGACTCGATCCCCTCTCCCTCCGGGAGAGGGCAGGGTGAGGGGGCTTGATACCGCGCGGTGGCATGAACTCAATCAAACAAAAAGATCAGCGGGAGTCTTCAGTGGAAAGAAAATACAAGGGAATTGTTCTGGCCGGCGGCTCCGGCACTCGCTTGCATCCGGTGACCATGGCGGTGTCCAAGCAGCTGTTGCCCATCTACGACAAACCCATGGTGTATTACCCCTTGTCCGTGCTGATGCTGGCCGGCATTCGGGACATTCTGATTATTTCCACACCGCAGGATCTGCCGCGTTACCGGGAAGTGCTCGGTGATGGCGCCCACTTTGGTCTCAATCTGCACTATGCCGAACAGCCATCGCCGGACGGGTTGGCGCAAGCGTTTCTGATCGGCGAATCGTTTATCGGTGACGACAACGTCTGTCTGGTGCTCGGCGACAACATCTTTTTTGGCCAGTACTTCACGCCGGCACTGCGCGAGGCGGTATCGCGACAACGCGGCGCAACCGTCTTCGGTTATCGGGTATCGGATCCGGAACGGTTTGGCGTGGTCGAGTTCGATCAGCAGGGCAAGGTGCTCAGTCTGGAAGAAAAGCCGGCACAGCCGAAATCCAATTTCGCAGTCACCGGGCTGTATTTTTATGATGATACCGTGGTGGAAAAAGCCCGCAGCCTGAAGCCATCGGTGCGCGGTGAACTGGAAATCACTGACCTCAACCGGCTTTATCTGGCGCGCGGTGAGTTGAACGTCAGTCTGCTCGGCCGCGGGTTTGCCTGGCTGGATACCGGCACCCATGAATCCCTGCTGGAGGCCAGCCAGTTCATTCGCACCGTCGAAGTCCGCCAGGGCATGAAGATCGCGTGTCTGGAAGAAATCGCGTTTCGCAACGGCTGGATTGATGAAGTGATGCTGGCAAGACAAGCCTCAGCGCTGGCCAAAACCGGGTACGGCCAGTATCTGCAGAGCATTCTCGACGGCGACGTCTGAGATCTGCGTTGCTGGCAAGTGACTGCTCTGTTCAGCGGTAGCCGAATAAAACTTTTTTCACTCAGCGCAGGGTACGTGTCAACGGTAAATAGCTTGTCGTAATGGCTGGCTGAATCAGAAAAGCACTCGTGCCAGCATCTTCGCGGCGACCGCCAGCAGCACCACGCTCAACAACATGCGAAGCAGTCCGTGTGGCAGTCGTGTCGACAGCAGCGCGCCAACAATGACGGCCGGGATGGAACCCAGCAGCAGGTTTGCCAGCAGACCAAAATTGACGTTGCCAATCAGCAAGTGGCCAAGTCCGGCAAACACCGCGAGCGGAATGGCATGGACCACATCGGTGGCGATCAGCCGGGGCGGCGTCAGCCGGAGCGGATACAGATACGCCAATAGCACGGCCCCAATTGCACCGGCACCAACCGAGGTCAGCGTCACCATGATGCCAAGCAGCACGCCGGCCAGCACGGTCAACAACGGCTGCCAGGTTTTGAAATCGCGTTCATGGTCGAGGCGAAAGCGTTTGCCGAGCGCATGCAAATGCTTTTGCACCAACATTCCAACGGCAGTCAGCAATACGGTGCAGGCCAGCGCCAGCGTCAGGAACTCGACGGCGCTTTGGTCGACCGGGTGCAGGCGAATGCCAATCAGGGTCAGCGCCGACGCGGGCAGGCTGCCCAGCCACAAGCGCCGGACCACCTGCCAATCGATTAAGCCGTTGCCGTGATGAATCCGACTGGCAGCTAACTTGGTCAGCGCAGCAAACCACAGATCTGTTCCCACCGCCGTGAGTGGCGCAACACCAAAAATCAGCAGCAACAATGGCGTCATCAGGGCGCCACCGCCGACGCCGGTCAAGCCGACCACGAGGCCGGTCAGTGCGCCGGCCGCCACCAACATCAAATCGATCATTTCAGCAGCGCTTTCAGTAGCGATTCAACGTGGTGTTCGATGCCGTTTTCAACCGTGCGAATGTGCAGCTCCGGTGCTTCCGGGGCTTCGTAATCGCTATCGATGCCGGTAAAGTTTTTCAATTCGCCGCGACGAGCTTTGGCATACAGGCCCTTCGGGTCGCGCTTTTCGCACTCCGCCAGCGGCGTATCGACAAACACCTCGACGAACTCGCCATCCGCAAACAGGTTGCGGGCAAAGCGTCGCTCGGAGCGGTATGGCGAAATGAACGAGACCAATACAATCAGCCCGGCATCGACCATCAGTTTGGCCACTTCGGCGACGCGGCGGATGTTTTCGACCCGATCAGCTTCGGTAAAACCCAGATCGCGGTTCAATCCGTGGCGTACGTTGTCGCCATCAAGAATGTAGGTGTGCTTGCCTTCCGCATGCAGTCGCTTTTCCAGCAAGTTGGCAATGGTCGATTTGCCCGAACCCGACAGACCGGTGAACCAGACACAGCGTGGCGTTTGGTGCTTGGCGTTGGCGCGCGCCTGTTTGTTGATTTCCAATGCTTGCCAGTGAATGTTGGCCGCGCGGCGCAAGGAAAACTCGATCAAGCCGGCGCCAACCGTTTCGTGGCTCAGCTTGTCAATCAGGATGAAACCGCCGAGCGTGCGGTTTTTTGCATACGGCTCGAATACCACCGGCTGGCTGGTCGACAGATTGACCACAGCGATTTCATTCAACGCCAGTGATTCCGCAGCCAAATGGGCGCCGGTGTTGACGTCTTCCCGGTGCTTGATCCGGGTAATGGTGGCCGTCACTTCCTTGTTGTGCAGTTTCAACAGATAAGGCCGGCCGGCGACCAGCGCATGCTCGGTCAGCCACAGCAGTTTGGCTTCAAATTGGTCTGCGACTTCCGGCGGTTGCTCTGCAGCTGTAATCACATCGCCGCGACTGATGTCGACTTCATCCGCCAGCGTCAGGGTGACGGATTCGCCATCCTGCGCGACGTCCTGATGACCCTGCCAGACGACAATTTCCTTGACGGTCGTAGTGACGCCGGACGGCAGCACGCGAACCCGGTCGCCAGCCCGGATACTGCCTTCCGCCACGCGGCCGCAGTAACCACGAAAATCCAGATTCGGTCGGTTGACCCATTGCACCGGAAACCGGAACGCGGCGCGGGTGTCGTGACTGCGGGTATCGACGATGTTGAGGTAAGCCAGCAGGCTCGGGCCTTGATACCAGGGCGCGCGCGTGCTGGGTGCGGTGATGTTGTCACCCTCCAATGCCGACAGCGGAATCGCCTGAATGGACTGGAATCCGAATCCGGCAGCAAACTCGCGATACTCGGTTTCGATGCGGCGAAATTCGCTTTCGTCAAAACCGATCAGATCCATTTTGTTGATGGCAACGACAATGTGCCGGATGCCCATCATCGCGACAATGCGGCTGTGCCGACGGGTCTGGGTCAACACACCTTTGCGGGCATCAATGAGGATCACGGCCAGTTGTGCGGTCGAAGCGCCGGTGGCCATGTTGCGGGTGTACTGCTCGTGGCCGGGGGTATCGGCAACAATGAACTTGCGCTTGTCAGTGGCAAAAAAACGATACGCAACGTCGATCGTGATGCCTTGCTCGCGCTCGGCCTGCAGGCCGTCAACCAGCAAGGCGAAATCGATTTTCTCGCCCTGGGTGCCGTATTGTTTGGATTCGGTTTCCAGTGTTTTCAGCTGATCGTCGAAAATCGATTTGGATTCATGCAGCAGCCGGCCGATCAGGGTCGACTTGCCGTCATCGACGCTGCCGCAGGTAATGAAACGCAAGGTGTCTTTGTCTTGTTGACTGGCCAGAAAACTGGCGATGTCTTTTGCCTGCAGAGCCGCTGGCGGATTGTTCACGGGCTTGCTCATCAGAAATAGCCTTCCTGTTTTTTCTTTTCCATCGAGCCGGGTTGATCGGAATCGATCAACCGGCCCTGACGCTCTGACGAGCGCGCGTTCAGCGTTTCGGCCAGCACTTCTTCCAGCGTGGTGGCATCACTTTCAATGGCGCCGGTCAGCGGATAGCAGCCGAGAGTGCGGAAACGGACCTTGCGCAGCTCCGGTTGTTCGCCCGGCAGCAACGGCAGCCGCTCATCATCGACCATGATCCAGGTATTGCCACGACGAACGACCGGTCGTGGCGCGGCAAAATACAGCGGCACAATCGGCAGATTTTCCTGATAGATGTATTGCCAGATATCGAGCTCGGTCCAGTTCGAAAGCGGAAACACCCGGATGGTTTCGTCGGCGCGGGTATGGGTGTTGTACAGATTCCACAATTCCGGCCGTTGCGCTTTCGGGTCCCAGCGGTGACCGGCGGCACGGAAGGAAAACACCCGCTCCTTGGCGCGCGATTTCTCTTCATCACGGCGGGCGCCGCCAAACACCACGTCGTAACCGTGGGCGTCGAGCACTTGCCGCAGACCTTGCGTTTTCATGACGTCGGTGTAGTAGCTGGAGCCGTGTTCGAACGGGGTGATATTGGCGCGGACGCCGTCGGCATTGGTGTGAACAATCAGCTCCATGCCCGATTCGGCTGCCATCCGGGCGCGATGTGTGTACATCGCCTTGAACTTGAAGGTGGTGTCGACATGCACCAGCGGAAACGGCGGCACAGCGGGATAAAACGCCTTGCGCGCCAGATGCAGCATCACCGAAGAATCTTTGCCGATGGAATACAACATGGCCGGTTTGCGGGCACCGGCAACGGCTTCACGAATAATTTCGATGCTCTCGGCTTCGAGCACCGACAAACCTTTGCTTGTCATTGATATGTCCGTCAGCGCCAGATGATCGCTTGGTGACCTGGCGTCGCTAGTGGTGCGGGAGCAGGTCGATGTTGGCGCTGACGGTGTGCGCGACGCTTATGCGTGCTGGATTAAAGACACAGCCGCTGGACCATTTCGTTCAGCAGCACTTCACACCGGGCCAACTCGTCCCGGGTGACATACTCGTTCGGTTGATGGGCGCGGTCAATTCGGCCTGGTCCTAACACGATAACTTCCGCTCCTAAGGCGCGGAAATACGGGGCTTCGGTGCCGTAGTTGACGCAGACCGCGGCGCTGCCGGTCAATTCTTGCGCCGTGCTGACCAGCGTTGCCGAGGCCGGTGTCGAAAACGCCGGCGTGCCGGGCCAGAGTTCTTGCAATTCCAGCGTGGCGGCACTGTGCTCCTGGGCACTGCGGATCTGCTGGTGCAGCGCGGTGTAGAGCGCAGGCAGTGCCATATCCGGCAGGGGCCGCAGATCAAAATCCAGTTCGGCATCCGGGCAGATGCGGTTGACCGCGTCACCGCCGGCAATGCGGCCGAAATTCAGGGTCGGGTAGGGCACGGCAAAACTGTCATCGCGATGGTCTTGCTGCAGCTGCTTCCGCCAGGCCATCAGCTCACTCATCGCGGCATGGACGCCGTCGATGGCATTGCGGCCAGCGGCCGGATCGGAGGAGTGGCCGGAATGGCCGTGGGCACAGAGTCGGTGGGCAAGATGCCCTTTGTGGGCGCGCACCGGCACCAAGTCGGTCGGTTCGCCGATGACGACGTAGTCGGCCTTCAGTAATCCGGTTTCTTGCAGCCAGCGGGCGCCGGACATGGTGCTTTCTTCGTCACAGGTGGCGACCAGCCAGAGCGGTTTCTTCAACGGATGATGGCGGTGCCGCGCCAGCACGGTCACGGCGACCGCGATAAAGCCCTTCATGTCTGTTGCGCCGAGCCCATGCAGGCGACCGCTCTGCTCGGTCAGCACAAAGGGATCCGTCGCCCAGCGCTGGCCGTCATAAGGGACGGTATCGGTGTGGCCGGAAAAGACCAAACCGCCGTCGCCCTGACCAATCCTGGCAATCAGATTGAGTTTGCGCGGCGTGCTGATGACCTCATGCACGGTCACCTCGGCGCCGGCGGCGCGCAGCCAGCCAGCCAGCAGGTCAATGACGCCGGCGTTGCTGCGATCCAGGCTGGATTCCGTCGAACTGATGCTATTTACCGCGACCAGTTCGGTCAGCATTTGTTCGATGGTGGGCAGTGGTTTGCTCGGTACTTCAGGAAAAATAGTGGTCATTTCAGAGCTTTACGTGACAGAGACGCGTTGAGAGGGCAGGGCGGCCCATGCATAATGCCCCGGTCATTTTGCATATACAATGCAAACATATGCAAGCTGTTGCATACTAATGCGATAGCCGTTATTCTATGCGCCGTGGAGACGTCATGAACGTTCGAAACAGGGAACCCGTGCCGGTTGGCAAGCAAGGCCGCCAGCAGCTGATCTGTGACCTGATTGCAACACAAGAAGTGCACAGTCAGGAGCAACTGGTTGAGCTGCTCGCCGAGCGCGGAGTGGAAACCACCCAGACCACGCTGTCGCGCGATCTGGCTGAATTGAAGGTTTACAAAGGCCCCAATGGTTACGCCCTGCCCAACACCGATCTCACGCCGGCTCCGACGACGAACGAGCTGAAGCGTGCACTGGAGACGCTGCTCGTGTCGATCGAGCAGGCCTCGAATTTGGTGGTGCTGAAAACGCGCCCCGGTCGAGCCCAGATGATCGGTTACGAACTGGATCGCAGCAGTCTCTCCCGGGTGGTGGGCACTCTCGCTGGCGATGACACCTTGTTCATCGCTACCCGCTCTGATGCGGACGCCGCCGATTTGATTGAAGAATTGCAAGAACTGGCAGGTGTGCGGCGCTGATCGAGACCTTTTAAACAGGTTCGTTACAGCTCCCGCGCAATATGGGAGCGGTAATGTTCAAGGTCGCAGTACTGGGCGCCAGCGGTTATGTTGGCGCCGAACTCACGCAACTTCTCGCGGCCCATCCGCAGATTGCCTCGCTGCAATTATTTCATTCCGGCAGCGAGACTGGTTCCGGTGAAAAGCAGGGCGTTGTCCCTTTTCATACCTTTGCGCCGAAAGCGCGCGCACTGGTAGCGCAAACCGTTGCACCGTTTTCTGTCGACGCACTGGCCGCCGATTTGGATGCCGTGTTCCTGTGCACGCCTCATGAACTGAGTGCCGAGTTGGCGCCGGCCCTGCTGCAAAAAGCCAAAGTGGTCATCGATCTGTCGGCCGGCTTCCGCTTTGCCGACGCTGCCGTTTACCCGCGGACCTACAAATTCGCCCACCCGAATCCACAGCTGCTGGCGCAGGCCGTTTATGGTCTGCCCGAGCTTGACGCCGCCGGCCTCGACAACGCGCAGGTGATTGGCTGCGCCGGATGTTATGTCACGGCGTCGACGCTGGCGCTGGCGCCATTGGTGCAAGCCGGTTTGCTGCGCAGTGATGTTGCGCCGGTCATCAGCGCCGTTTCCGGCGTCAGCGGCGCGGGCCGCAAAGCCGCGCTCAACTCAAGTTTCTGTGAGGTGTCGCTAGCACCGTACGGCGTGCACAACCACCGGCATCAGCCCGAGATCGAAAAGAATCTCGGCGTGCCGGTGGTGTTCACGCCTCACCTCGGTAACTTCAAGCGCGGCATCCTCGCCAGCATCTACACCTTTACCAAACAGGGTGTAACTGCTGCCGATATCGAAGGTGCCTTCAACAAGGCTTACGGTGGCCAACCGCTGGTGCGCTTGCTTGGTGCGGGCGTGTATCCGGCCGTGCAACAGGTCGAGCAAACGCCGTTCTGCGATATCGGTTGGAGCTTTGACGCGGCACGTAGCCAAGTCAGCATTTTCAGTGCGCTCGACAACTTGCTGAAAGGCGCCGCCAGCCAATCGGTGCAGTGCTTCAATCTGCGCTTTGGTTTGCCGATGACGATGGGGTTGTTGCCGACCGTTTTGCCAGCGTCAGGAGTGGTCGCGTGAGCGCATTGAACATCGTCAACGCCAATCCGGTCGTGAACAAACCGGTTGTAATTAAGCTGAGCGGCGCCGCTGTCGAAGACGCGGGCGTGATTGCTGCGCTGATGCAAGCGGTCGCCGAGCTGCACAGCCAGCAACCGGTGGTGCTGGTGCATGGCGGCGGTAAACAGGTTGATCAGCACCTGCAGCAGTGGCAGCTGCCGATTGTCAAGAAAGATGGCTTGCGGGTGTCGCCGGCAGAACAGATGCCGATCATTTCGGCGGTGCTGGCCGGTCAGGTCAACAAGCTGCTCGTCGCTGCGGCAAAACAGGGTGGCCTGAACGCGGTCGGTCTTTCGTTGGCCGATGGCGATACCGCAGTGTGTCTGCCTCACGCCGATGTGGAACTGGGCGCGGTCGGCGTGGTGAAACCGGGCCAGGCCACTGTGCTCAAGAGTCTGCTGAAGGCCGGCGCGCTGGTGATCGTGTCCAGCATCGCAGTCGATGGCGAAGGCCAGCTGCGCAATATCAACGCTGACGATGCCGCGGTTTGTGTTGCCTCGGCACTCGATGCCGAGCAATTGTTGTTGCTGTCCGATGTCGCCGGCGTGCGGCTTGCCAATGGCAGCTATGCGCCGTCGCTCAATGGCGCAGAAATCCAGCAGCTGATTCAGGACGGCACCATTTCCGGCGGCATGATTGCGAAAGTGCGCGCCGCACTGGATGCCGCTGCGGCGCTACTCAGGCCCGTCACCATTGCCAGCTTCCTGCAACCCGGCGAACTCCGACGATTGCGCTCACAGGCATCGTTTGGCACGACGGTCCGGCGCTGAAAATCTTCTCGCCGCGACCTCGCTGAGTGAAAAGCCTGCCATGACAAGGGTTCGGGCAGGCAGCAACGGGAGACGCAAGATGGCAATGCATTATTTGACCGGTCTGGAATTCAGCCCAGCCGAAACCGAGAGTCTGATCGATCTGGCAATTCGGACAAAACAGCAACCGGAAGCTTTCGCCACCGCATTGAAAGGCCACAGCTTTGCCTTGCTGTTTGAAAAACCGAGCCTGCGCACGCGGGTCAGTTTTGAGGTTGGCATCACCCGGCTCGGTGGCCACTCGCTGTATATCGATCACAAAGATGAACGGATTGGTGTCCGCGAAGCGACCAAGGATTACGCGAAAAATCTGTCGGTCTGGGTGCAGGGCATCGTCGCGCGGGTGTATCAGCACAGCACGCTGACCGATCTGGCGCAATTTGCCTCGGTACCCGTCGTCAATGCGCTGTGTGAACAGCTGCATCCGTGTCAGGCGCTGGCAGATTTCGTCACCATCAAGGAAGCGTTTGGCCAGATCAAGGGCATCAGGCTCGGTTATGTCGGCGATGGCAACAACGTCAGTCATTCGCTGCTGCTGTTGGGGGCGATGCTCGGTGCGCAAGTCACAGTGGCAACGCCAGCGGGCCGCGGCCCGAAAGCGCAATGGGTTGAGCAGGCGCAGGTTCTGGCGGCAGCACATGGCGGCAGCATCAAGCTGATTAGCAAAATCAGTGAAATGGGCCAACAAGACGTGTTGTACACCGACACCTGGCTGTCAATGGGCTGCGCCGGCACGCTGGCCGAGTTGCAACCGCAGTTCGCGCCGTTCCAGTTGAACGAGACGCTGCTGGTGCAAACCGGCGCGCAGTACGCCATGCACTGCCAGCCGGCGCATCGCGATCTGGAGATCAGTGGCGCCGTAATGGACAGCAAGCTCTGTCTGGCGCTGCCTCAGGCAGAAAACCGCTTGCACGCGCAAAACGCGCTGCTGCTGAAGTTGTTCAACAAGGCATAAGTGTAAAGCGGGTAGGGCGGCTCAAGCGCAGCGGAGCCGCCAAAGGAATTACGGCGGTTCCACGGCGTTGCCGCTTGAACCACCCTACATCAATGCAAGCAAGGTGGGATGAGTGATGAAGAACACAAATTTCAAGAAAGTCGTACTGGCGTATTCAGGCGGTCTCGACACCTCGGCGATTGTGCCGTGGCTGAAAGAAAACTATGACTGCGAAGTGGTCTGCTGCGTTGGTGATATCGGTCAGGATCCGGCCGAACTGAAAGGCGTGCAGGAAAAAGCCATCAAGAGTGGTGCGTCGAGCTGCCATGTGGTCGACCTGAAAGAGCAGTTTGCTCGCGAGGCCATTTTCCCGCTGGTCAAGGCCGGCTGCGTTTACGAAGGCGTTTACTTGCTTGGCACGTCGATGGCGCGGCCGATTCTGGCGCGGGCGCAGGTCGAGGTTGCCAAGCAGGTTGGCGCCGATGCGTTATCGCATGGCTGCACCGGCAAGGGCAACGATCAGGTCCGCTTCGAAAGCACGTTTGCCGCGCTGGCGCCGGAACTGCCGGTCATTGCGCCGTGGCGGATCTGGAATATGCGCTCGCGGGAAGATCTGCTGAACTACCTGGCCGAGCGCAAGATTCCGACTACCGCCAGCGTCACCAAAATCTACAGCCGCGACGAGAACGCGTTTCACCTGTCGACCGAAGGCGGCGAGCTGGAAAGCTCGTGGAACGCGCCGGGTGAGAATATCTGGCAGTGGACCAAGCCACTGGCCGATACCCCGAATGCGCCGGCTTACGTCACGCTCGACATCGAGCAGGGCGAGATCCGCAAGATCAATGGCGAGGTGTTGTCGCCGTATCAGGTGGTGAAGGTTCTCAACGAAGTGGGGGCCGCGCACGGCATTGGCCGGGTTGATCTGATCGAGAACCGCCTGGTCGGCATGAAGTCGCGCGGCTGCTACGAAACCCCGGGCGGCACCATCATGATGAACGCGGTGCGCGGTTTGGAGCAGCTGGTGTATGACCGTGACTCACTGAAGCTGCGCCAGCAGTTGGCGCTCGATCTGGCCGAGAAGGTTTATGACGGTAAATGGTTTGTCCCGGCAACCCGGGCACTGTTCGCCGCTATTGACTCGCTGGCGACACAATTGACCGGTACCGTCGTCGTCGAATTGTTCAAGGGTCATGCCACCGTAACCCAGCGCAAGTCGCTGAACTCGCTGTACTCCGAAGCGTTTGCCACCTTTGGCAAGGACGAGGTGTACAACCAGGCGCACGCCGAAGGCTTTATCCGCTTGTTCAGTTTGCCGTCGCGGATTCGGGCCTTGAAGGCGGCGGGTAAAACCGATTGAGCATGTTTTTGCCGTTCATGCTGAGTTTGTCGAAGCATGAATGGTGGACGAGTAGGGCGGGTCAAGTTCAGCGGACCCGCCGAGCTTGATGCAAATGTAGTGATATGTGCATGCAACGTCGGCGGATCCACAGCTTCGCTGTTTGATCCGCCCTACGTGAGCAAATGATTGAGCAGTAAAAGCACCGGGCCAGCCATTGCTGGCCCTTTGACCATGCAGTGTTCTTTTCAGGAACGACGATGAGCGGAGCAGCAAACACTATGGCCACACTGTGGGGCGGTCGGTTTGAGCAAGTGTCGGATGACACCTTGTTTCGGCAATTCAATGATTCCCTGCCGTTCGACTACCGCCTTGCTGAGCAGGATATTCAGGCTTCGATGGCATGGGCAACGGCGCTGAAAAACGCCGGTGTGCTGAGCCAGGAAGAGCTGTCGCGCCTGCACGGCGCACTGCGCCAGCTGCTGCGCGTCGTGCACGACAATCCCGCCGAGATGCTCGGCTCGGGCGCCGAGGACATTCACTCCTGGGTTGAGTCGGAGCTGGTCAAGCGCATTGGCGATCTCGGCAAGAAACTGCACACCGGTCGTTCACGCAACGATCAGGTCGCCACCGATCTGCGGCTCTGGGTCGAGAACGCGGTCGTGTTGCTGCTGTCCGAACTGCGTATCGCTCAGCGTGGTCTGATTGCGCTCGCCGAGCAGCATGTCGATACCATTTTCCCCGGCTACACCCATCTGCAGCGGGCGCAACCGGTGCGGTTCGCTCACTGGTGCATGGCCTATGTCGAAATGTTCGATCGTGATGTCGAACGCCTGGAAGACGTCATCGAACACATGGACCAGTGCCCGCTTGGCTCGGGTGCGCTGGCCGGCACCGCTTATCCGATCAACCGGCACCAGCTGGCGCGCAGCCTCGGCTTTGCCGGTCCGACCCGCAATTCGCTCGATGCTGTTTCGGATCGCGATTACGTGATCGAGCTGCTGTCATCGCTGGCGCTGGTCATGACGCACCTGTCGCGCTTTGCCGAAGATCTGATTTTCTACAGCAGCGGCGAAGCCGGCTTTGTCACGCTCGGTGATGACGTCAGCACCGGCTCGTCCTTGATGCCGCAGAAAAAGAACCCGGATGCGCTGGAGCTCATTCGTGGCAAATGCGGTCGCGTGTACGGCGCGCTGATCGGCATGCTGACCACGATGAAAGCGTTGCCGCTGGCGTACAACAAAGACATGCAGGAAGACAAGGAAGCCTTGTTCAATGCTGTCGATACCGTCAGCGTTTGTCTGAAAGTGACCGAGAAAGTCCTGCTCGGTCTCACGGTGAATGCCGACGCCGCCAAATTGGCGGCGCAGCGCGGCTACTCCAATGCCACCGAGCTGGCAGATTATCTGGCGCGCAAAAATGTGCCGTTCCGGGAAGCACACCACATCGCCGGCCGCGCCGTGTTGCATGCCAGTGCGCAAGGCAAACCGCTGGAAGCGCTGACACTGGATGAGCTGCAAGTGTTTCATCCGCTGATTGGCGCCGATGTGTATCAGGCGCTGTCGTTGGACAGCTGCCTGGAGCAGCGCGATGTGTTCGGGGCGGTTGCCCGGCATCGGGTACAGGACGCGATTGTCGCCGCCAAGAAGAAGGTCAATGGCCAGCCGGATACCGATGAGCTGATTGTCAGTGATGCCACCGTGCACGATGTGCCGGCTATCGTCGCGCTGATCAATCACTGGGCGAAGGAAGGCGAGAACCTGCCGCGGTCGCGGGCGGACATTGTCTCGCACGTGCAGGATTTCATTGTCGCCAAGAAAGACGGCATCGTGGTGGGTTGCGCCGCGTTGTTCATTTACAACGAAGAGATCGCCGAGATCCGCAGTCTGGGTGTCTGGCCGCAGTTTCAGGGACTCGGCCAGGGCAAGGCGATGGTCGACTACCTGTGCGAACGCGCGCGCCAGCTCGGTCTGCGCAAGGTGCTGTCATTGACCCGGGTGCCGAAGTTCTTCGCCAAGCTTGGTTTTGTTGTCGACCAGCGCGACAACCTGCCGGACAAAGTGCTGAAGGATTGTCAGTTCTGTCCCAAGCTGCATGCCTGTGACGAAACGGCAATGATTTGGTACCCGGAGCAGGCGGCGTAAACGGCCGATTTGGTCAAAGCGTAAACAGGGCTGATGCGAAATGTGAGAAATCTTGCCTCAGAAATCGCACAGCCCCTTGCCGTGGCAAAAAGCCGATGGCAATATACGCGCCCTCAACGACAGGCGCATAGCTCAGCTGGTTAGAGCACCACCTTGACATGGTGGGGGTCGTTGGTTCGAGTCCAATTGCGCCTACCAATTCAGTAAACAAATCAGCGGCTTAGGCCGCTTTTTTGTTGGCTAAAAAATAGCCATCGGAAACCCATCGGAAATACATCGGAAACGATCAGGCGATTTCTACCCATTCTTCGGCATGGCCGGACAGGTAGTGCTTGGTCATTTTCTCGGAGGCGTGCCCCAGCAGCGCCTGTACCCACTCTTCAGGTTTCCCTGCTTCCCGGTATAGCCAGGCGCCGAACGCGCGCAGCTCGTGAAGGGTGGGCCGTTCTGCGGCCGGCACGTCATCGAACAGTCCGCAGTCATCCCGAGCCGCCGCCAGCGCCTTGCTCAGGTAGTCCGGCAACACTTGGAACGGGTGAGTCTTTGCTTCGTTCTTGCCGCGCCGGTCCCGGGTCGGCTTGCGGCCAATGAGGAAGGGGCAAAACGGGGTCAGCTGCTTCGACACATCGATGCAGGCTTGAAGCTCTGGCCAGATGCTGATCGCCAGATTCACCGGGGTCTCGTAGTTCTCGGCTTTGGATTGCCGAACCAACAGCCGGCCGGCCTCGATGTGGCTGTGGCGCATGGCGCACAGGTCTTCTCGGCGCTGCAGGGTGATCACTGCCAGTGCCATCGCGTTCCGGAGCCATGGTTCTGCCACGGCAAGTGTCGCGTCGTATTGCTCTTGGGTCCAGCGCTTGCGGGTTTTGGCCTTCGAGCCCTTTGGCAGGGTCAGTTCGGCTAGGTTGCGATCGGCAATGCCAGCGGCACAGGCGAATCGGAAAATTTCGACCAGCTCCTGCCGATGCTTGATGTAAGCCTCACGCGCCAACGGCTGCAGGAAGTCCGCCAGCCGGCGCACTGTCAGCGACTCAAGAGCGAGCTCGCCCAAGTCGGCAATGATCCGGTTCAGCCGGTATTCCCGTTCTTTGGCGGTGCGCTCGGCTTGTCGTTTGTCGGTCAGGTATTCCGCGCGGTAACGCTCAACCACGGTGGCAACAGACTCGGCGCCGACCACTCGACTGACAAGGTCGCCGCTCGGCTTCAGTCGATGGTTGAGGATGTTTGCAGCAGCAATCGCCTTCGCACGATCAGTGCCCATGCCATGGCGCTTCTTCGTCACCGGGTGCCGGTATTCGAAACCGCTGCTGGTTGCGTACAGCCCGGGCGGCATGTCGCGGTTGCCGCGCTTACGTGGACGTGGCGCCATCACGATACCTTGAGAATCGAGTCAGCCAGATCATTGCCGGTGCTATATAGCTCACTTTCGGCAACGTAATAAGTGCCGCCGATTACACGCCCGCGCAACTGGCCAGATGCAATCCAGCGGCGAACTGTTGATTGGTGCGGCTGCGAACCTTCGGCAAAGGCCTTTTTGCAATAGGCGTCGATAGTGATCAGCTTCATCGAATTTGCTCCTGAAAAGGGCGGCCGTTGCCAGCCGCCCTTGCACTTACTGCATCACAACCGGGCCGGGGTAGGCCTCGTTGCTGACGTCGGTGACGACGGGGTCGTTTGGCAACACCTCAGCCAGGGCTTCGAACACAAACTCGATTGTCTCGGTCTGGCACGCGCCGTTGCGGTGGTTGCTGTTGGTGGTGCCGCTGATCAGCGTGCTGTTGGGCACGACGTAACCAACGTTGGTTTGCGCCTGGTTGTTGCCATAGCTGAACACGGCGCCCTGCAGCCGCCCGTAGGCACTCAGATCTTGGGTGGCGACATACGGGGTGCCGGAGCAATCCGCGCTGGTGTAGTAAACCGTGGAGCGCAGCGGGAAGCCGCCATCGGGAGCGGGTAGGGCGAAGAGATACCCGGTTGCCGATCGGCATTGCAGACTGTTGGCCTGATAGATGGGTTTATCCGCCGGCAGCCAGCCAACGTAGGTGCAGGCATCGCCCTCGGCCAGTTTGTTTTTGCCAGCGCCGCCAGTGCTGACCCGGCTCACCGAGCTGCCCAGCGCCGCGACTTCAGTCTGCAAGCCGGTGACGGTTTGCTGCAGCGCCGTCACGGTGGCTTTGAGCGCGTTGAAGTCGGATTGCGAGGGACCGCTGCCACCGCTGGCATTGCTACTACCGCAGCCGATGACGATGCTGCTGATGATGCCGGCTAAGACGATCACCAGCGAGGCGTGCAAATATCGTTTCATGTCATGCTCCTTGAGGTTGGTGCTGCTGTTGCAGCGGTTACATCTTCCTGCTGTTGTCTGCAAATGTTTAGGAGGCGCTGGCCTCCATGTCGCTCGGCGAAAGCTCGAACTCCATGTCATCGATCACGATGTCGAGCGCACCCTCACCGTTGTTTACGGTAAAGCTGAGAAACGCGCCGCGAATCCCTGCTTCATCAGCCGGCGGCGTCAACCCGATTTGACGCGCCGTTAGCGCTTTGCCAAAATTATCTAGCCGCAAGAACAGGCCAAGCGCCTTTTCAATTTTTTGCGCAATATCTTCTTCCATCACTCTCTCCAAATCGATTTAACAGATCACCGATTAAACGCTATCTGGTGCGGCGCACAATCAGCCGCGTGCCGCATCAAGCTGTTCAGCCACGTAATCCTCCGGATGCTGCGACCACGCCTCGTCGGCGTCGTATTCTTCGCGCATGGTGCGCTCGTCGCCCAGCAGCCACGTCATGTCAGCATCCGGCTCGTCGTTGGTTTCGCGGCGCGCTTCGGCTATGGCAGCGGCCATCCATTCGCTGAACGGCAAGCGTTGTTGTTGGTCGGTCACGATTCACTCTCTCCGGTTGGTGCGGGCTTTTCTATTCAGCGGTAAAACGCAGCCGCTTCCTGATTAACTCGGCAATCTGGTCTTTTGCCACGCTCTCACATATCTCGGCGATTCTGGACCGCCCATATCCGGACGAACCGGCCAATCGAGAAACCTCAGCGCGGACAATTGTCTCTATCGTTTTGTCGTTGACCATCTTGGCGACTGCTTTATCGACAGTCTCGCCGACGATCACCATCATCTGTTTTCTGATCTCGTCCCTCGTCAGGCCGAGCTCGTTCATCAGGATTTGTCTGACTTGGTTTGTTGTTGCAGTTTGCATATCACTCTCCGGTTGTTGCGGGCTTATCCTGATACCGGCACTGGCTCGCCATCTTGGCGCGAAAATCCGCCTCGTCGGCTGCCGGGAAGAACCAAGTTCGGCGCTCATATCGACCGCTTATGCCTGTCACTTTGATGCTGCAGCCCGGTAAACCTCCGTCATAGCCGGCATGATCTGGCAGCTGCACGCGCACGATCCGTGCCCAATCGCACGGCCCCGCTTTTCGGAACACGTCACCGACTTGGATCACGATTCGACTTCTCCGGCTGGGCGGGCTTTTCCTGATCGGCCGTTACGCGAGCCTCAATGGATTGCCACAGCATTTCAAACTCCGGCCAGTCCTGCTCCACCACGGCAGCGTTAAATGGCGGCTTGCCAGCTTGTTGCCGATACGTGGCGATCTTGCTGCCGATGCGATGGAGTACAAGCTTCTCTGCATCTGTCAGGCAGGCGTCGATGTCTTTGATTTTGAGGCAGTAGTAACGAATTTCGCGCTTGAACATAATTACTCTCCGTCCGCGCCTGCGGGCTTTTCCCTAAACGGCAACTCGCTGCGCGGGAAGTGCCGGTAATGGCGGTACGGATCTTTAACGAACCGGTTGTTTTCATCGCGAAGCAGCACGGTGTAGTTGTCGTTGATCTTGTCGCTGTCGTAGGTTTCGGTAGCCTGTTCGAGCAGCGCAACAAACGTGCGCTGCCACGCGATTGGCATGCCGCACAGCAGTACTCGCGGCAGCACCAAGTAGGCGGAATAGCTGAGGCCGAACCAATCCCACATCGGTTCGCTGCTATCAAGGATGGGCTCGCTGTCTGGCGGCGGTGTAGGCAGTCCAACGGATTGATACAGCGCGACCTGATGCAGTCGGTCGAGGGCGCGCGTCATGTCTTCGGCGCTATAGTTCGCAGCATCACGCGCCAGTAGTTCCAGATTTTTCTGGAAGTAGTCAGCGTCAAGACCGAACCGGTTAGGACTCATGACTCTCTCCTGCCGCTTGTGTGGCCTTTTCTTCGCGCTCTGCGGTTAGAGCCACCGGCTTGCCGCATTTGTGGCAAAAATTGCAGTTGTTTTCCTTTGGCCCGCCTTCGATGAATACATAGCGGTCGCCGCAGTCCGTGTACCAGGAATCCCCTTCAAGGTCGTCGCTGTCATGGCGCCAGTGGCAAGCCGACCGCTTCGGTGCGGCGTCGACCATTGCCGAGTAGATCTCCGTCACCTCTGACTTGCTCAGAAAGATGTCGTTGTCACAGAAATCGCAGGCAATGCAGATCCGTCGCGCTGCGGCGACCATTTCGCTTGTCGGTTCTGAGCTCACGGCTTATCTCCGAGTGCAAATTTGCCGGGCGACCACGACAGGACTATGCCTGCCACAGCCTTGTTGAACGCTTCCATGGCGGTGATAACCTCATCTGGCAGATCACCATCCTCGTCGCATTCGTCACAGCAATAGTCAGGCTCTAACTCCCGCACGTGATTGGGTATGCATATAACCAACATCAGGTCGGTCAGCTTCTCGCCTTCCTCAAGTTCGTCTTCGGCCTGGTCCAGATCGTGGAAGTAGCAGTCCCTTGCAACCGAATACAACATGGCCTGACCATCCCATTCGGCGCGCGGCATAGCGTTGTATCGCTCTTCTTCTGCGAGAGCTCGGCATCCCTCGCACTTCGTGTAGTGCTTTTCGGTCGGGTTACCGCATTGGCTGCAGGGGGTGTGAGTACAGCCTGACCAGCGCGCGGTTCGCTCGTTCAGCGGACCATCACCAAAGAACCTGCCATCGCGCGACACCCACCCCTTTATGTCGGTTCGATAGGTTGCTGATTCCGGGTCGTCGATCATCACAACCTTTTGCTCGGCATTGGCGCTCACGACCGAGACTCCTCTGCCACCGGCGCCCGCAGGTATGCCGGAACCCAGCCCTGAAGCTCCGGCAGCGTTGGCATCAGCGCTGCGAGGTCGTTCTTTTTCGCGGTGCTGTATTTCGCGCGGAAGCCTTCGATGCCGGCTTTTTCACCGATGTCCAGCAGCTCGTCTTTCTTGACGCGGCTGAAGTAGTTTTCGGTTGTGGGCTGCCAGTAGCGCGCGATGTTCAGCCCGGTGAGGCGAGCGAGGTAGGCGAGCGGGTTGTCGTGATCATCTTCACGCAGTGAGGCGCGTGCGAGTCGGGCCACGCAAAAGGTGAGCATGCTGCGTCTGGTGCTATACGGGATCTCGCAAAACGCGCGGAACCGCTCCGCCTCGTTGTTGCGTTCAAGCCAGAGCACCGGCAGCTCTGCTCTTTTTTCGGCGATGAGTTTGGCGGCCGGTGTTTCGTCGATGCCTACCGCATTGAACTCTTTCGGGCGTGGCATCAATGCCAGGCCACCGTCGCCGGTCTCTGCGTCTTCATCTGCCAGAACGGCGCAGCACAGCGTGAAGGCCAGCAGATCAAAAGCGATGTCGCTGTGGTTTATCAGCTCTGCCTGAAACGCCTGAGCGTAATAGGTATCGAGGTCGCTCCGGAACGCGGCGGACATGCCGGTGTCCGGTTCCGGCGTGCGTGGCGGCAGGCCGTGCTCCTGGTCGTTGTCTTGGTCGCCGTCGTCAGCATCGGCATCGCCGGCACTGCCGGCATCAGTACCGGGGGTAGCCTTGCCGATCGCCGCAGCCAGCTTGCGGTCTTCACTTTTGACCAGCCCACGGACGATCCAGAGCGAGCCTTTGTCGCTGAACGTGACGATACAACCAGAGCAGGCTTTTTGCTCGGCGGTAAAGGCGCGGTAATTTTCTTTCTGGTCGTTCAGGTCGTCGATTTGCTCGAAGAGCTGATCAATCTCATCCTGTTCTGCCGCGGTGAGCTCGTCATAGTCCCTTTCTTCCAGCTCCGCCTGCCGAGCTTCTTTCGCGGCGATGGCGGCGGTCAGCTCTTCCGGGATGGCACCGAATTCGGCTTGCAGCGCCAGAAACTTGTTGTGGCGGCCGCAGGGTTCGTATTTCAGCGATACCTCGGTCCACTTCCAGCCTTCGCCGGACAGGGTGGCGGCCGCTTTTTCCAGTGACTCGATTGCAAGCTTGTTGAGCAGGGCCGCATCCACCAGGTACTGCTCGGTGGAAAATAGATCGCTGGTGACGGCGCCGCCGGCGGCTTTGTAGGCTTTGAGGCCAACAAATTTGGCAATGCCGTCGTTTGCTTCAACGGCACCTTGCAGCAGGAAGTTGCGAATGCCTTGCGGCCAGGAATGACCTTTGCCCATCTTCTTGTAGCAGGCCAGCTGGCGCTCATGGTCATCGCTGACGGTGTAGGCCATGACGCAATCGAGGTCGATTTTGCCGGCGCGGAAATGCTCGATGATTTCCGGCGCGACCGAGGCCAGTTTGAGCAGCTTTTTGACGGACTTTTCAGACTTGCCCAGTCGACGCGCGATTTCGCTTGGCGACATGTTTTGATCAGCGAGCGCCTTGTAGGCCGTGAACTCATCGGCCGGGTGCAGCTGGGCGTGAATGCTCTCGCTCAATGACAGCTCGACCAGCTGCTCGCCTGGCTTGACGATGCACGGCACCGGGTAATCCGATGTAATTGCGCCTTCGGCGACCAGTTCCTGCAGCACATCAAATCGGTTGCCGCCGCCACCGACCTCGAAGTATTCCGGGTCTTGCGCGCAGGGTGCGACGATCAGGTTATTCAGAATGCCCTGCGCGAGCACGCTGGCTTTCAGCTGCTTGCGATAGTCGCCTTCGGCTTTGACTTTGCGCACGTTGCGGTCCGACAGGCGGAGGCGATTGAGCGGGATCTGAATGGTTTCGTTGGTCATGGTGTTGTCCTTTGGGGTTGGAGGTGCGGCGCTCAGGCGGCCGACACTTCGCTGATGATTTTTGCGCCGTCATTGGCCCAGCTGCGCCAGGCGGCGATGCTGACGTTGTAGGCGCCGTCGATGGCGTGCTTTGGCACGTGGTAGACGTCGCGGTACTGGCTGCCGTTTACCCAATGCACTGCGGTGATACCGCCGTTGAAGCCGGTTTCGATGCGGACAACCAGCCGGCATTTGCCGTGCCGAATGAGCCTGTCGCCGTGGCGGGGTTGTTGACGCGGATCGCGGATGAGCGGCATCAGTCGCACTCCATGTTGAATTGGTCGCGAACCTGCTGTTCGCGGGTGCGTTCGTGCGCTTGCTCGTGCAGATGCCGGCGAGCGTGGTCACCATGGCGCCGGCCAAAGTTGTGCGGCGCGTTGGGGTCGAACTCGCGATCAATCTCTTTGGTGAGCCATTTGCAGATGCCGGTGATCACCAGCATGAAGAACAGGATTGCTGCAAAGGCAATGGCGCATACCGCGATCACTTCATCCATGTTTCTTTCCCTTTTGCTGAGGCTGAACGGTGGTTTTCGCTTCCACGCTCGGGCCTACCAGATGGGGCCAACGCACGTTGCCGGGACGCCGGTCGCGCTGGTCGATGTTTGGCAGGTAGGTTTCGCAACGCATCAGGCGCATGACGGGCGCGTAACCACGCACGCGGCAGCTGCCGTCGCCGTTGCGGCGCTGACAGGTACCGCATGTGATGCGGTCGTCTGGCAGGTCCGCTGTTGGCGGCAGTACCGAGGCCGGTTTCATGCGCGGCTGCGTCCGTCGATCCAGCGAATGAATTCCGCCGGCACGTTGTATTCGGCAGCGATTGCCACGGCGTTTTTGCTGCCAGCGGCACGCAGACGCGTGATGATGACCAGCCGGTCGTCGTAGGCCTTTTGTTTGGCCGGGGTGAAGCGTTGGGGCATTGGCGGCAGCCCGTCTCCGACGATGACCGGACTTTCGCCCGGGCTCATCGCCAGATCGGTTACCTGCCACGGTTGGCTTGCCATGCGGCGCCCGCGCCGAATGCGCGCACTCCGTTCACTGCGTTGTGCTTCGTTTAGCTGTGCCATGCGGACCCCGCTCATCGCCGTCTGTCTGCGTGCTGTGATGGCGCGTTAGCGCGACCGACGGCGTGGTGCCGTTTTTGCTTTGCTCGGCTTGCTGGCGGGCGCCGCGGCTTTTTTCATGGCGCTGGTTATCGCCACCACTTTGGCTTGCGTGGCGGTGTGCGCTTTGAAAGCCGCTTCGCCGGCGAGGCCTGCATAGGCGGCGCGATCTTCGTAGTTGTCGGCGTGAAACTCGCCCTGGCTAGAGCGAACCATTTTCAGGAGCTCCATCAGGTCCCAGCCCTGCACTTCGGTGACGGTGCCAGTGCGCGCGATTTCTTCACCGTGCAGAATGGTGAACATTTGCGCGGTCTTGGCCATGCTGCGCTCGCCTTCCGGTTTGTCGTAACGCGTGGCGCGGTTCTGCATGTGCTCAATACCGGCGGCGAGAAATTGCGGTGCTTTCATGGGTGTGCTCCTGGTTCAGTCGAGGGTGGAAAACAGCAGGCTTTTGCTGCGTTCAACGGCGGTTGAAACGGGCATGCCGTCGTGCACGGCACGGATGACAAAGTCGGCACGACGGCAAGCGGCGCGGGCGCTGCGGCTGATGCGCCAGTGCTTGATCCGGGAAAGCAGGCGGGTCATCGCTTTGGCTCCACAAACACGGACGCCATGCCACGCACGGACTTCAATGCGGCGATGGCGGCGCAGGTGCTGGACGGAGCAATGGCGACCCATTTGCGCTGGGTGCCGTCCCGGAAGGTGGCCTTGACCCGGTAGGCGTTCATTGCGGGCAGGCCTTGAGCGGGGATGTGCTGCAGCAGGCAGCGATAGCGCGGGGGCTATGAAAGGTAAGGCGAAGGGGGGGCATTGACTTCTCCCGTGGCTGCCGGCAGGGCCTGCTGGCTGGCGACGGGAGAAAGATTAGCTTAACGCTAATCGTTTAGGCAATAGCAAAATGCTAATAATTGACTGCTGCCATGCAGCATGTAAGGTTTAGGGGGCAGTAAGCACGTTGATGACCTGCCCGGTCGAGTCGAGCACAAACACCTTGGTTTCGATTACGAAGCCTCCGAATGAGTTCTTGGCGCGGTACTGGCAGCGGACGCGAAACGTGCCGTTTTGGTTTTTCTCGACGGCCCCCCATGAGATTGCCTCGAACGAGGAGGGGTCCTTTAATGTCCGCTCAAGGAACTTCTCAACCTGGAGGACTGAGCCATCCAGCGGGCTATTGAATACCACATCTGTAGATCGAGCCTTGAACATCCCGGTGCACTGCATGAAGCTGAGCGTTACTATCAGAACGATAAGCCCGCCACCCCACCCCAAAGGCTTCCGCTCCTGATTGGACGTGCTAGCGCCTGGATCGGGGGACAGAGGAATGGCTTCTATCTGCAGGGGTTCGCATGCGCTTCCGCAAGTCGCACACTTCCTGTCTTCGGCTGGCGACAGCGCACCACATTTAGAGCACTTAATGACGTTCATCGTGACCTACTCCCTCGCTAGGTCCGAAAACCAGGCCCCCCAAAAGGACCCAGCCTTCAGCTTTGCCCGCATCCGCCGGCCTAAAACTGATTACATCACTCCCAACCAGCTTCCACGCAGCCATTTCACTCCCCGAAATGTTCTGCTGAGTGTCGATAATTAACCGCTGCCCCGCTTGCAAGCCAAGCTCTTGTATATCCAGTTCCAAATCGCAACAAATGTAGCGCGCGGCAAAGTATTTTTGTTTAGAATCACGCACGTCGGCCCTCCATGGTGCTCGACTAATCACAGAATGCTGTCGTGATTCTTGCCAGTGCAGGCGGCTTGGTCGGCAAACTGGACCGCCTGCATTGGCACCCTCACAACACTGCGCACTTTTTATTCAAAGGGTGCGAACGCCAAAGCCTAAGCCGTTCTCCTCCCTCATGTAAAGACGTCACTCGCAAAATAGTTGCGGTTTTGTTGCGCACATAATTCCTGCGGTTCTAACTATTATTTCAGCATGCGCACGATACCAACCTGATAAATAAGTCAGCGGTGAGTGAATGTAATACGTTGTATTACATCTAGTAGCTGGCAAGGGTTAATGCTGGTTTTCCCGGGAAATACCGGTGGTAGTCACTAATTGCCGGAAACGCTCGCTGCACCAATAACGTTCGCGAAAGACGAAACACCTCTCGATGCAAACATCACGCTGCTGATCATCAAGTCCATAGGTTTTGATTGTTGATATCTGACGTTTTGACGTTAATGTCTGAATTCCCGACATTGATGTCGAGATGTCAGACATTCACACCGTGGTGTTGCAGCACACAACGCAATGTTGCGCAGTGCAGCACGGAGTTGCGCTGCGATGCACAAGCGTGCGCAAGCTTGTGACCCCTCGCGGGAGCGTGTGAAAGTGTGCGGTACCGCGAGACCCCGCGTGGGGTCGTTTGATATCGAGGGGGAAGCGGCGGGAAAGGGAAGGGCAGGGCAGATGACAGAAAAACATGCGGGCAGAAAAAACGCCCCGAAGGGCGTTTATATAAGTCTTTGAAGTTCTTCTTGTGTTGCCATTCGGATCTTGAGCGGTCTGCCGCGTAATGGCTCGCCTTCCGTATATGCGACAGTTCTTAGCTTTGTTGGCTTATCGACAGAAAACATTGGCAGCTGAATGATTGAATTGATTGCATACTTCGCCTTGTTTACATCGTCACCGTTTGGGATGTTCAAGGTGAATTTTGCCAAATCAGACTCTGAGATTTCCGCTCGAGCGTATTCAAATTCATGCTCATCAACAACAGCAAACGCTATGCTTTTAAATGGAGCGGCGACGGTTGTCTCTGCACTCATGGTGACGCACAGTTTCGGCAGTATCAATGGAAACTCCGTTACGAGCATTTCAGCGCCATAGCAACCAACTAACGTCAGCTTGCCATTAACCTCTTGGCGCACGTCATCACAAAAAATGACGCTTAAGTGTCTGTCTGTCATTGCGGGCTTTTCCGTGCTGCAAGCTGACGAGTGTTTCTGATGGCATCCAAAACGTCTGCCGCTGTCGCCTTTAATGCAGCCGCCAATTTGTCGACTGTATCCGTATAAACATCCTGAGAGCCGGCCTCGATTCTTGATACATGGGCTTGTGCAGATTCAATTGCCTTTGCAAGTTGGCCCTGTGTTAGTCCTGCTTTAAGCCGAAGAGTGCGAACTGTAAGTCCTTCGTCCGAATAGTAGCGTTCGGCGATATCTGCATTCGCATCTTTAAATGCTTTTGCGAAGGCGGGGTCTTGCGAGAATTCTGCAATCAGGTCATCCAGCGATGACTCGCCGTTGATTGCCGGCGATTTCTTTGGATGAACCTCAACCATCACTACCTTATTGCTGAGGTCTGTTCGAGTAACGTCGCTCCGGAACGTCCTATTTTCCGACGAGCTGCCTATAGTCGTTGACGACACGCTGCGTGATAGGGTGAGAGCGGTCATAGTTGAATTTCCTGTGTACTATTGCGAGGACGTGGATGATCGGATTTCCTGTAACGCCACACTTGTCTTGATATGCATGAATTATCCGATACGGCATCGCCTTATCTTTATCTTCGAAAACCTTAAGGCGCCAGATGTCATAGCCTTCTTTCCGCAACGAAACAAACGGCTGCACCTCAAAAAGGTCGTTCTCAAAGTCTTGCCATGTCAACTTATCAAGTAGCCCCGCGTCCGCTTCCAGCTGCTTCAGCAACGCCAGAATCTGCGCGGCAGATATCGGATCTGTCAGGCGGATCTCCCGCAGATCGGCTGTAGCATTGGGGTGTCTCGATAGGGTGAGCACAATATCTAACTAGATATATTAATACAACATCGAATTTACGGCTTGTGACATTGTTCACCTCTCACAATAGAGCATGGGCGACTCGGCCGATCATTTCGGCACCACTTGGCCACGGTTCCGCTGGAGCATTGCTGCCCAGCACGCTTTTGAGGTGCGGCCTATCCGGATCGATGCTCGGCACGGCCTGCAGCAGGGTCGGCTCGGCTTGGCCAGGCAGCCGCACCAACACCCAGCCCTTGTGGCCAGTCTTGGCTTGTGGGTCTATCAGTAGTGCGGTGCCTTCAGGAATTTCCGGTGCCCAACGGTCATTTTCGACCATCAAGGCGAAGGCTGAATCAGAGTAGGGCTGCCTTGCCGGAGCGCCCGGCCGGCGCCAGATCGGCACCGAATACTCGGTCTGAAAGGGCGACTCCAGCCACTTGGTAACCTGGTCCCAACCGATAATCGGTAGGCGTTGGAGGATGTCCGGGGCATCGAGACGGTAGGCTGCTTGACGGTCAGAGGCTCCCAAACTTCGGCCTTCTGCGCGATGTAAACGAACGATGGCGCTATCGGGAAGATCTATTCCAGCGTCCCGCCACTCGTCTGGATGAGCAACGTCCAGCCAGCCGTGGGGCATGCCCGTGCCACGTTCCAGGGTGCGTGCAAGCTCGTCACCGACCGCGCGCCTAGCCTTTTTCATGGTGATTTGGCTGATCAGTGACGGGTCGGTCCCACATTGACGGGCCAAAGCCGCCTGGGTCACAGCCCGCGAGATCAGCAGCCTTAGGTTGGCCAGCCGGATGGTCTTCGAATCCATGCCTTCATAGTGCCGCGCGTTAGCGTTATGCAAAATTGCCTTGACGCTAATCACCGTTGCGTTACCATAATTAGCAATACGCTAATCAATGAGGCAAAGGTGGCCCCGTGAACGCCCGTGAGTTTGTTGACAAATTCGGCTGGGAAGAGGCAGAGCGCGTCGCGCTCTTGGCCGGAACTACCCGAGCTTACTTTGCCCAGCTGGCTGGTGGCCACCGGAGGCCGCGACTGAGCTTGGCTGAACAGCTGAGCATAGCTTCTGACGGCCGCTTGGCGGTTCTTGACTTGCTGACTTATCAAAAGCCAAGAGCAGCCTGACATGCGAATGCTCAGGCCAATCAAAAGACGCCGCCAGTCAGCACCGCCAGTCAGCACCGCCAGTCACAGCAAAACCGACGATCAACTTTCGCGTCGAGTGGGTCGGCTCTTTCGAGAGCATTGACCGCACCATCGCGTTGCTCGATGCCGAGCTTGCCAGCCGCAACCATCGGCTGCACTGATTGGCGCTATGCCAATGCAGATTCAGGGAATGCGCGTGCGGTGCTGACGCCAGTTTGGGTTTCACGTTTGCCGATCCGTAGTTCAGATCGCGGAACAGTAGCAGGAGAGGGGCAAGGACAATGATGCGGCATGAGCCACAAGTCGTGATTTCCGTGGATGGGCTGGTGACGGAGGCGGTTCACCAGAATCTCCGCCAGACCGGCCTTTCGTTCGAGCTGTACGCGGCTCGGGTTGCTGAACACTACACCAGCACGCTGCCGGAGCTTCAGCAGACCAGCAAGCTGGCAAGCGGTGGTGATGCCTTTACGGATATGCGGTCGAACGCCAAGAAGCTGGGCCGCATGCTGAACCTCGGCGGCGATTTGCGCATTCCGGCGGTGCTGGTGCCGAGCTTTATCGCCGCGCTGGATGATCCGTGGCGCAGCGACGTGGCGACTGCCATTTGCCAGCTGATTGCCCCAAGCAAGTTCAAGAGCAGGGCGCGTCCGGTTCAACCGCTGGAGGCGCTGTCTACGTTGCTCAAAGAGCAGGGCGAAGCGGCTCAGTGCTTTCTAGGCATAGCCTGCGATGGTTTGTCGAATGACTCGGCTGATGCGCTGCTGAACACGCGCACCCAGCTGCTCCAATCCCGTGATGCGGAAGAGCAAGCTCTGGCGCTGATCGATGCCGAGCTAGCTCGCCGCAACATTCTGTCGGTGGGGTGAGCAATGTCAGCTTATTGCCGACATAAAGCGTTGCCAGCGGCTTTCAGGGAGCTGGTATTCGCTGCGGCTGATTTCCAGCATCACCTGATTGTAGGCAGGGACCCGCAGCAAATCGATTTCAGGGGTGGTCTCAGCTCGGATCGCGGCAATTCGTTTGTCCAATTCATTCAGTTCAAGCTCAGAGGCCACACCAAGCAACGCCGCCCATTGCTTGCGCTGCTGCTCGCAAATATGGGCCTTAATGGCGGGCTCCCAAAGAATTTGAACCAGCGAAAGCACAGCAATCAGAACACCTGCGACTGTAGCCAGTGTCGGTTTGGTGGCAATCAAACCGCCGACCGCTGCAGTACCGAGCAGCAATTGCGCGCCGGTGAGCACCTTGTCCATTCGCCGGAGGAAACGACCGGTGATCAACATAAGGCGGTTGGCGTATTTCACGTCGGTAACCGCTTCATAGTGGCTGCGGGGGTCAGTGCGGTTGCTGTGCTTGTCCATGGTTCATCCTCGGGACGGTTCGGGCTTATCCGGCTGTGGCGGAGGAGGGGTTCTGGCTGGCGGAACCTGTGTTCTCACGTCTCGCTCGGGGTCAATTTGATTTCTCATGGGGTCTCGCTCCTTTTGGGTGCTGCTTGTGTTGGCACTCAACAGCTTACCCGAGGTTGCGAGCCCCGCCAATTTCGCCATTGCTGCAGCGCGGGGTGTTTGCCATGAGGGTTTCTCGATTGAAGCTTCTGCATGCCCATGCACTGATCCGCGAGGCTCGCATTGCCAAGGCGAACGGCTTTGAACAGACGGCACGACGACTGTATCGACGTGCCCGAGAGGAGCTGGCGTGAGTCAATCCTTGGTGTTGCCAAACCCGCTGACGCCGTCAGATTGTGATCTGCGCGATTTCGCGTTCATGCCGCTCGACGTTGTCCGGCTCCGGGATAGCGACATTGCCTCTTTGACATCGGGCGATGAGTTCCGGGCCGCGGTGTTGCTGTGGTGTGCATCCTGGCATCAGGTGCCGGCCGCGAGCTTGCCAGATGATGACGTGGTGCTGGCAAAGCTGGCGGGCTATGGGCGCGTGGTCAAGGAGTGGCTGACGGTTCGTGAAGGCGCACTGCGCGGCTGGATTCGTTGCAGCGATGGCCGCTTGTATCACCCAGTGATTGCCGAGAAGGCGGTCACCTCATGGCAGGCCAAGCAAGAACAGCGGTGGAAAACCGAATGCGCGCGCATCAAAAAGCATAACCAGCGGGCGTTGGTTTTATTGCCGACCCCGACGTTTGCGGAGTTTCTGGCCGGTGTGTCTCCTGCCGCTTTGGCGTCTGTCCCTAGGGACAGCAAGCAGTTGTCCCTAGGGACAAACACAATTGTCCCTAGGGACAAACAAGAAAATGGCGGGGACGTCCCGAGGGACAACGGCAAAGAAATGCGGGACGTCCCTCGGGACAATGCGGGTTGTCCCGAGGGAAATGCGATCCAAGGGATAGGGATAGGGATAGTAAAAGATCCAGTAGTAAACACCGAGAGTACTGATCATCCATCTCGACTACGAGACAGCGCGTGCGCGAACGTTTTGCCGTTGCCAGGTCTCGGTCAGCCAGACGGCCCCGCCACGGCAGTACCGCCAGCCCCGCCAAAGACGCCGGGCTTCTGGCTGGATTGGTTCAATCGCGAGTACGGGACCCGGTTCGGGGTCCGTGAGCGCTCGACGGGGCGCATGCCGGAGATCTTGCAGCGCTGGTGCGCCGCCGGGGTGACGGTGGAGCAGGTCGCCCTTGCTGTCGAGCAAGCGAGAGCCAAGTCCAAAGGGCCGATTGCGGATTTGATTTCCTACGTCGACGCGACATTGGCGCGCATGCAGGCTGCCGGCATTCCAAAGGCAACCGAGACCGGTTTTGTGCCGGTACACAACGATTTCGAAAAGCAAGACTACACGGGCTCAGCGTTGCGGCATGGCGCTGTGCTCCAGGCGGATGGGACGTACCGGTTATGACGGGGGATATCACGATGGGCGATCACACGAAGGTGAACAGCGTCGCGAGTCTGTTGGACAAGAAAAACGTTGTTCAGTTGATGCAACACCGGGCTTTTGCGCCGTACTTCGAACACTGCGAGCAGCACGGGCAGTGGCAGGTTAATTTTCTGGATGCAAACGGGATTGAGCGTTGTCGCGGTAGCTGCCCGGAGTGCCGGCACGAGCAGTCGGCGTTCAGCGTGCTGCGTGGCGCCCGGATTCCGCCGGCATTCCAGTCCAAGTCGCTGGATGGTTACGACGCGATTCACCCGGGTCAGGTCACGGCGCTGAGTGCCTGCCGCGATTACGTTGAGCGGTTCGATGAATACGCCAAGGCCGGCCGGTGTTTGATTATCGTGGGCACGTGCGGCGCGGGGAAAACGCATCTGGCATGCGGTATTGGCAATGCGCTGCTGGCTCGTCGCAAGACGGTGTTGTTTTGCACGGTGTCTGAGCTGATGGATGAGTTTGCAGCGACGTGGCGCCGTGATGCGCAGACCACAGAGCGGGAGGTGGTCAATTCGTTTTCAGCTGCAGACTTGCTGATTCTTGACGATGTTGGAGTGCAGAACGGCAGCAATCAGGAACAGATTACGCTTTACCGCGTAATCGATGCCCGGTACCGGCTTCGCAAGCCGACCGTGGTGAGCAGCAATCTCGATATCGACGGCACGGTGAAGTCGTTGGGTGCGCGGAGCTTTGACCGGTTGCGTGAGGGTGGGGCCAGCATGGTGTTGTGCAATTGGCTGAGCTATCGCGGTTCGAATCGCTAGCACGCTTTTTCTACCAAATTGATAACGATAAGGACTTGCGATGATCCGCTTAAACGATGCCCGCGACGCACTTCACGATGCCATGACAATCCAACAGCGCAGCGGACAGGGCAACCTGATTCGCTTGGCAAAGAGCACAGCGCCTGGTTGGCGGGATATCGAGGCACTGAAGGCGGCCAAGATCTTGGCGGTAACCAACCGTTTGAATCCACTGCAGTGCGCCTGGGTCAATTACGCCTACGGAGCGGAGTTCAATCGGACAGAGTTCGAGAGTATTCATCAGGCGCTGTTTGATGTGGTGACGGCCGATGTCGCGAAGAAGGTCAACTATCGGATGGTGCGGCGGTGGCTGCACCTTTCGGCCGCAGCCATGGAGGATATGCAGGTGCGTGTCCTGGCCCGCCGTACGTTGTTGACCGACGCTGAAGTGTCGCGGCGACTGGCGGTAAGTCGGACCCATTTTGCACGGGATTGGCGGGCGCACTGGGAGGCGGCTTTGAACTGGCTCCATGAACTGGACAAGGCAGCGATTGAGCCGGTGGAATTGCTGTTGGCCAAGTGGCGCGAGGAAGAATCGGCGGAGCGGGAACCGGTAGCGGGTGCTTCGGTTCAAAATAAAGTCGCGATCAAGGCTTGACGGTTTGGTAACACTTCCGTTAGCTTATTTCTATTGTTGGTGTTCTGCGACCAAAGCCATCCGGGTCCACACACTGCAAGCAAAAAGGCCAGCCATCGCGCTGGCCTTTTTGCTTTCCGCGTTTCCCTCTGGCCATTGCTGGATACCTTTCCACCACCCGCATCTGCGGGTTTTTTTATTCCCTGCCGGAACGTCGCGATCGTCACGTCGATAGGGGCCGGCACCATTTCACAGGACCCGACATGCCCGACCGCACAAACACGGCCGTAGAGCAGACCGCAAACGATTGGCGACTGTTCGTGATCATCATCATGTTGTGGCTTGGAGTGGTGGCCCGTCGCCTGATTGGCGATGAGCCGTTGCACGTTCGCAAGCTGCTTGGTGAGCTGTTGCTGTCGCTCATTTTCGGCGTTGGCCTTTGGGCGCTGGGTTTGTTGCAAGGGTTGAATGGCTTGCAGCTGATCACGCTAGGGGCGTTTTCTGCATTGGGCGGCGGCAGAACGGTAGAGCTGGTGCTGCGATTTGTCGCCCAACTCAAGAAGGGGTGATTTCAGCAGGAACGCGCCATGAAGATATCGGGGTCGGTCAGTGCCGATGCAGCTTTCAAAAAGCTGAAGGCGACGACGCGTGAGGTATTCGCGGCCACCCGGCGCGGGATGTATGACATCCGCAAACCAGTCAAGCAGGTGCTGGCAAGCCAGATGAAGCGCAATCTGCGGATAAAGCGTGAAAGCTTTGCCATGGCGTGGGGTGCGTTTGTCTATGCCAAGGATAAGGATCGAGCTCCGCTTTCGTTGTACCGGCACAAATTTGCCGCGCTGGATACGCATGTGAAGGGCGCCAGCATAGGCGCCAAGGGTGGGGCTCTACTGATACCCATAAACCTGAAGCCTGGTAGGCGGATCAGTGAGAAGTCGCTTCGAAACAAGATTCGGCAGCTGCGCCGTCAGGGCAATGCCTTCATGCTCGAGCGCAAAGGCAAGATTCTGCTGATGGCAGAAACCATCCCTGAGAGCAGGGCCATATTGCAACCGTGGAATGTACGTATCGGTGCGCAGCGGTTCAGTAAACGCAATCGCACACCCGAGATACCAATTGCAGTGATGGTGCCCCGTGTGACGTTGCAAAAGCGCCTGACATTTGACCCGGTACGTGGGCCATTGAAGCAGCTGCTGCGTGGTGCAGTGATCAATCAATTGCAGTCTCTCCGTAGCAAATACGGATGATGCAGGCTGGCTCGGGCCGCGCGCTGCAGCCAGCGAGACGACCGACCAGTTACCGGCCTCAACCCAAAGTGAATGGGTCCTCCCGCAGCCGCGACCTATACGGGTTCGGGGGCCGCGTGGTTTCGCTAGCCACAGGTATTGAGAGTTAGTGAAATGGTGAAGGGTGAAATAGTGAAAGGTGAAAGGGAATAGGCACCGCAGGTGAAAAGGGTTACGGGTGGCACCGCCCAGCACAGAACAGGACATGATGACCACCGCAACGCGATCCGAATTTGCACGTCTCAAGGGCTTCAAGCCCAGCTACGTGACGAAGTTGATCGGGCTCGGCCGCGTTGTTTTTGCTGATGACAAAGAGCGGTTGATCGATGTTGAGCAGACCGAGGCCAAGCTGGCCGAGACCAGGGACCCAAGCAAGAAGGGGGTAGCGGACAGGCATCAGAAAGCCCGCGTTGACAATGCGGTGACTCAGTTCGTCCGCCATGACGCTCCGGACATTCCAGGCTCTGCGACACAAAGCGCATCGACCGGTGACGACAACACTCCGCTCATCGATGTGTACGACTTTCAGCTGGCCCGAGCTCGCCGCGAAACATTCCTCGCCGACATGGCAAAGGTTGAGCTGGACAAATCTCTTGGCAGTGTGCTGGACCGGTCGGCATCAGAGACCGCCTTTGCGACCGTGATGATCGAGCTGCGGCAGAATCTCAACAACATCAAAGCCCGGCTCGCACCGCAGTTCACGACTGATGTGCACGCCAATTTCGTTTTGCTGGACGAAGCGATTGACGAGGCTCTGCGCCTGACCGTCACCAAGTGCGAAGAGCACATTGAGCAGATCGTAAAAGAGCAGCAATGAACACGCAGCACGTTGCCATCGCCATGCGATCGTTCGTGGCGGGACTTGTGCCGCCCGCAAAACAAACAATCAGCGAGTGGGCTGACACGCAGGGCAACCGGGTACTGTCCAGCACGGAGAGTCCGGAGCCGGGCCAGTGGTCGACGGACCGGGTGCCATACCTGCGCGAAATCATGGACACGCTGTCGCCACATGACCCTTGTCAGCGCACAGTGTTCATGAAGCCGACCCAAGTCGCAGGTACCGAGGCCATCAACAATTGGTGCGGCGCGGTCATTGAGCGGTTTCCGGCGCCGATGCTGGTGGTCCAGCCAACGATTGAGGTCGGCGAGCTGTGGAGCAAGCAGCGTCTGTCCAACGTGATCGCCAACAGCCCGGCGGTTTCGAAGAAGATCCGGCCGTCACGTTCACGTGATTCTGGCAACACCACGATGATGAAGGAGTTCCCCGGCGGCCTCCTTCGGATTGCTGGCGCAAACAGTGCGGCCTCGCTGCGGTCAATGCCGGTCCAGTACCTGGCGCTTGATGAAGTCGACGCGTACGACGATGACGTCGACGGCGAGGGCGACCCTTGCGGCCTCGCTGAAGAGCGCACCAACAACTTTCCGCGCCGGAAAGTGTTTTACAACTCGACGCCCACAATCAAAGGCGCCAGCCGGATCGAAAAGGAATACGAAAAATCAGACCAGCGTCAGTATTTCGTGCCCTGCCCACACTGCGGGCACTACCAGGTGCTGCGCTGGGAACAGATCAAATGGACCGCCGGCGCCCAATTTGCGCATGAAGTCGAGGACTGCTGGTACGAGTGCGAGGCCTGTGCTGAAAAAATCGAAGAGCGCTTCAAGACCGGCATGCTGGAGCAAGGCGAATGGCGGCCACGGTTTCCGGAGCGTACGGTTCGCGGCTATCACCTCAACAGCTTGTACTCTCCACTCGGTCTTGGTCGGACGTGGAGAGAGCGCGCACAGCAGTTTCTGGAAGCCAAAGACGACCCGATTCTGCTGAAGCGGTTTGTGAACACCGCGCTGGCACAAACATGGGAAGACCTCAGCAGCCAGGTCAAGCCGCAGGCGCTGCTGCAGCGGCGTGAGCAATACAAGCTGCGGACCATTCCGCGCGGATGCCTGCTGCTGACGATGGGGGTCGACACTCAGGATGACCGGCTCGAATACCAGATCATCGGTTGGGGTCGCAACGAGACCCGATGGGTAATCGATTACGGCGTCATTCTCGGCGACACCAGTGATCGTGACAGTGACAGCTCGCCCTGGCGGAAGCTTGACGAACTGCGCTCCACGCCAATCCGCAATCAATTCGGCGTCGACATGCGGATTGAAAAGACTGCTGTCGATTCTGGCGGTCACCGAACCGATGAGGTGTATCACTACGCCCGGACCCGCAAGTTCAGCCGGGTCATCGCGCTGCGCGGTGCGAGCCAAGCCGGTAAGCCGATTATCGGAAAGCCGACCAAGGTGGACATCAATCACCGTGGCGTGACCATGCGGAACGGTGCCGAGGTTTTCGTTGTCGGTACCGACACTGCAAAGCACAGCATTTTTGCGCACCTTCACCGAGACGGTGAGCGCCCGGAACTTGAGCGCCGCATCCGATTCAGTGAAGAGCTTGACGAGCCCTATTTTGATCAGCTCACCGCTGAGGTGTTTGACCCGACGCGCAACAAATGGGTCAAGTATCAAAAGCGGCGCAACGAAGCGCTGGACACATTTGTCTATGCAACTGTCGCGGCCTATCACCCTGATATCGCCGTCTACAAATTGCGCGAGCATGACTGGGCGCGCAAAGAATCTTTGTTGGAACCTGTAACCGGCGACCTGTTTGTCGTGGCGCCGGCCGTAACACCCGCCCCGAGCGAAGCACCACGCACCCCGGCACCGGTAATCAGTCCGGTGCCGGTCGTGCGAGCGCTCGAATCTTCAACACCACCGCCTCGCCGCGGTGGACTGTTTATGAGTGACTGACGATGAGCCAAGCAAGCGACATGGTGGCGCTGTATATCACCGCTGAGCAGGCCGTGCTGGAAGGCAAGACTTATCGGCATGGCGAAAAGCTGTGGACGTCTGAAGATCTGGTCGAGATCCGTGCCGGCCGCCGCGAGTGGGAAGCTCGCGTTGCCGCCGAGCAGGGCGGTCGCCGTGCTGGCCCCTCCGTTGCGAGCTTCTGCTGATGAACAAGTTTGAGTCGCTAATCACTACGGTGGCGCCTGTATGGGCAGCGAAGCGGGCACGCGCCCACGATATGGTCGCGGCCTATGAAGCGGCCCGCCAAACCAGGACCCACAAGGCGAAGAAGAGCAAAGGCAGTGGCGAAGTCGTAGCCAGGGTCAGCGGCCGGAGCCTGCGCGAACAAGCTCGCGACCTCGATGAAAATCACGATCTCGCCGCCGGCGTGCTCAACACGCTTGAAACACGCTGCATCGGTGCAAACGGCATTGCGGTTCAGCCTCAGATCAAGCGGATTGGTGGCGGGCTGCACAACGAGTTCATCAAGGAACTGCTGAAGCGCCGCAAAAACTGGGACAAGCGCCCTGATGTCAGCGGCCAGTACAAATGGCCACAGTTGGAGCGCTTGGCGTTCCGGACCTGGCTGCGTGATGGCGAGCTGCTGAGCTTGATCCATGCCGGCAACATCGCCGGGTTGAATCACGGCACGCAAACGCAGATGTCGCTTGAAATGCTGGAAATCGACTTCCTTGCTGACGACATCGACCTTAGCGGTGGCATTGAAATCAACGCATGGGGTCAGCCGACCCGGTACCGACTTTACAAAGGTCATCCCGGCGGTCAGCTGCCAGTGCGCGAAACCAAGTGGGTTTCGGCAAGCCAGCTGCTCCATCCGCGAATCGTGAAGCGCTTCCATCAGTACCGCGGCATTTCCATTTTTGCTGCTGTCATGATTCGTCTGGCTGATATCAAGGACTATGAAGAATCAGAGCGCGTGGCTGCTCGGGTGGCTGCCCGTCTGGCGGCGTACATCAAGAAAGGTGACCCGCAGTCTTACGTCGCCCCAGAGCGCGATGAGTCGGGCAATCCCACTTCCAGCCATCGCCAACTGGAAATCGCCAACGGCATGATTTTCGATGACCTTCTTCCGGGCGAAGAGGTCGGCGTGATCGAAAGCAGTCGGCCGAGCGTGCTGCTGCAGCCGTTTCGGGATGCCATGCAGCGAGCCGTTTCTGCCGGCACAAGAGCTGGGTATTCATCGACTTCCAAAAACTACAACGGCACCTACAGCTCGCAGCGCCAAGAGCTGGTCGAAAACATGGATGAATACGGCGTCATCGCCAACGACTTCATTGGCCAGTTCAGCCAGCCGGTGCACGAATGGTTTGTGCTGACATCTATCTCCAGCGGCTTGAAAGTTCCCGCCGATGTGGATCTGGACACCTTGCTGGATGCGGACTTTCTGGTGCCGCCGATGCCCTGGATCAACCCGGTACACGAAATCAAAGCCAAGACCGACGAAATTCGTGCTGGGCTGTGCTCGCGCAGCAAGCACATTCGCGCAAGCGGCCAGAACCCCGACGATGTCATCGATGAGATTGATCGCGAGCGGGAAGAGGACAACAAGCGCGGATTGGTCTTTGACAGCGATGCTGCAAACGACAAGGCGCCTGCCTCCATCGGCAACACCCCAGCCGAAGAGGACACAAAAGCCCCTGACCACGAACAGCCTGACCAAGAAGTTACCCCGAAAAAGTAAGCCCACCACCAACCAATGTGAGAGCCATCATGTTGCGCACCATGAAACACTTTTTACTTGCCGTCCTCCTGATCGCGTTCGCCGGTCCGAGTTTTGCCGCTTCGGCGACGTACGGCGTTACCGTTCAGAAAATCGTCAACGCCTACTACACCGGCAAAACCGTCAAGGCGATGCTGCTGACGTCGAGCTACACGCCAGACGCCGATGCGCATGATTTTGTCGATGACATTGTTGCGTTTGAGGCGTCCGGCACCGGCTACACCGCCGGCGGCCAGACCGTTACCGCAACCATCACGCTGGACACTGCGACCAACCAGGTGCGCGTAACGTTCACCGCCCCGGTCTGGACCAGCTCCAGCGTTGGCGCGCGCTATCTCGCACTGTATTTCGACATCGGCACCAACTCGCAGGATGAGCTGATCACGGTGATCGATAACGGGTCAACCGTGACCAGTTCCAATAGCACATTTACCTTCGATATCACTGCACCGCTCGTCTTCACGTACTGATCGGGGCATGTCATGTCGTGGCCGAAAACCTTCGTAGGTACCCTCAACACCGATATCGATGCAGCCGGTATCGGAGCATCGAAGGTTTCCGGCTCGACCGGCATCTACAAGCTCACAGGTTGGAGCCGCGCTTATCGGGCTAGCGCTAACGTAACAACCTTCTATCAGTTCAGTGACGCGGTTGCGGATAAGAATTGCCGCGCTGCCCTGGCTCTATTTGTTGACTCAACCACGCTCGTTGAACGCATCGGCGTCACGATGCGTGACACGTCAACAAATGCAACCACCGGTCGCAACAAGGTTCATTTCCGGCTGCGCACGGAAAGCTCAACCGCAGCGTTTTTGGAAATCTTCGGTGTGGTGGGCGGCTCGTTCCCAGGTACGCCAAACGCCAGTGCCGGCTTTACAATTGCGGCCAACACCAATTACACATTCATCTGTGAAGCCAATAACGACGTCTTCACGATTTATGCGGCTGACGGCGTAACAGTCCTCTGCGGTCCGGTCACCATCAGTGACGCGGTGCTGCAGAACCCCGGCAAGATCGGTCTGTATTCATCCAGCACCTCGACAGCCGCCACGGCAGGCGCCAGCGATGGCGGCGGTACCGGCACGCACATTGTCAGTGTGGATTTGACATACCTGAATGCGGATGTCACCGCATCGGGCAGCCCGGCTGGCGTAACGATAACGGCGCCAACAGGGACAGCATCGGCCGCCGGCGGCGATGTGACCGCGTCAGGCGCCCCGGATGACGTTGTGATCACCGCGCCGACCGGCGCGGCTTCCGCTGGCAATCCGCTGGCTATCGCTGAGTTCTTCGGTTCCAACGTGAGTCTGTCGGCATCGACCGTGACCAACGGCAGCACGTCGACGCCGATCGTCAACATCGTGATGCGCAATCCGGAAGGCGGTACGCCTATCTGGCAGCACGTGCGCTTTTGCTTGGTGAACGACAGTTCGGAAAGCAAAACGGCGACAGTCAACATTGACTTGGCCAACGAAGAAAGTGGAACCAATACAGTTCGTTCAACATGGCCGGGCCCGTACCGTGCCAACACACTGAACGACATTGACGCATGGACCGCAATCGCCCGCAGCGCGACCGGCGGAATCCTGACGTTTTCGGTACCGATGGCGCCCGGTGAAACGGTCTACATCTGCTCGATGCCGCCGGGCATCCGCCCGCAGGCGGAAGACTGGATCGCCAAGCTGGTGGCAGCGTACCCAACGCTGATTCACGACGACGTGCCGAGCAGGGTGGCGCTGGGCAGCACAGCTTACAAATGCGACACCGCGCCAACTGTGGCCGACGAGCTGGGCCGCACGATCAGCGGCGAGCCGATGATGGCGTTTCGCATCGGTAACGATGCCGTTGGCGTGCCGGCACTGAAGCCGGAAATCTGTTTGTTTTCGATGCTGCACCCGGGCGAAGACCACGGGTTCATCCAGCTGCGCGGTTGCGTCGACAAATTGCTGAGCGATGCCACGTACGCCACGCTGCGGAACTCATTCAATTTTGTAGTGCGCCCCATCGGCGCACCAAACGGAACCAAAGGCGGTTACCGCCGGTACGAGCCGCGCGTCGGCTTTTCAGACGGCGACAACCTGAACCGTGAATGGAAACCGTCAACGCTGAACCAGACGGCGCAAAAGTGGCAGGCGCTACTCAACACCGACCATGGTGCGAGCTTTTCGCGGGTCCGCGCGCTGGTCGATTTTCACGACTTGTCGGCCGGCTCGCAGGTAGCGTTCTATTACTACCGGGCTGAATCCCCGAATCTTGCCGCGTTGCGAGCAGTGGTTGAGGCCGCAATTCCTGGTATCGCATCGCAGCCAAGCACCAACGACAGCACTACGACCGACTATTTCATCAACACCAAAGGTGTTGGTCCGGCGATGACCGCGGAAGTGAGCGATCAAGCTGCATCGCTCGCGGGATATATGGCAGTCGGCGCAGGCTGGGCCGCGACCATCAAAGGTTGGTTTGAAGCGGGCTTGCTTGGCGTGGATGCGTCCGGCGCTGCACCGACAATCACGGTCAGCGCGCCAACAGGCAACGCCTCTGCTGGTGGCGCAGATGTAACGGGTGGCGGTACGCCATCACCGGTTGCCGTGAGCGCGCCAACGGGCAATGCCACTGCTGGCGGCAGCGACGTTACCGGTGGCGGCGCGCCGTCATCGGTAACTGTGAGCGCGCCAACTGGCACCGCAAACGCAAGCAGCAACGTCACCGCTTCCGGCGTGCCGCCCGGTGTCAATGTCGCCGCGCCAAGCGGCCGCATTGAGGTTCCGGCTGGTGCGGGAGGGACGCCTGACGCCATCGAAACGAATAGCCCGGAAGGGCAGATCGTTGTCACCGTGGATGCGCTACTCGGTGCAATTTTCGTTGAAATGCCACCTGAACTGCGCCGCATCAATCTTTGAGGGCTGAACATGTTTGAGCGCAAACGGGTCGGATTCCACTTTGAGGAAGACGGAACGCTGGCTGTAGAAAAGCCAGCCTATAGCGCAATTAGTTACACGCTCGGCGTCAAAAACAGACTCAACGGCGGCCTCATCGCCGGGGCGCCGACATGGGTCATTCCGGACGGCACCACCGTTGTAAAGAGCGCTGAAAGCAACACGACGACGAGCGTAACGGTACGCCTCGGCGGCGGCGTTGCGGGCGAGCGGCACTTGATCAAATGCCGCTGGCAAAGCAGCAACGGCGATCAAGACGAAACCGAGTTCGCGTTAGTCATCATTTAACCACTTCACTTTCCACACCCAACCCCGCCCAGTGCGGGGTTTTTGTTTGAGGGGTTTCCATGAAAACAACACATTTCCGTCGTTCGAATCTGGCGCTGCTGGTGGCCGCAACGGCAATGGCAAGCGTGCCGATGGCGGGGCCGCAGGCGCACGGCGAAGGCTGGTACACCATGCGCGCAAGCGCCGGCACGGCTGAGGTGTTCTTGTACGGCGAAATTGGCCCTTGGGGCGTCACGGCAAGTGACTTCAACAAAGAGTTGCGTTCAGTCGCCAAAGGCATGCAGCACATCATGCTGCGCTTGTCGTCGCCCGGCGGCTCCATCGTCGACGGCCTTGCCATTTACAACATGGTCCGTGACCTGAAGATCAAAACCACGTGCGTCATCGATGCGCTGGCAGCATCCATGGGCTCGATCATCGCGCTGGCCTGCGACACCGTTCAGATGCGCGACAACGCGCTCTACATGATTCACAACCCGTGGACATGGGCCGCCGGCGATGCGGATCAGCTGCGCAAGCAAGCCGACCTGCTCGACAAAAATCGCGACAACATGGTTGCCATCTACGCCCGCAAGTCGAGCAAAGAAGCCGACGCCATCAAGCAGCTGATGGCTGACGAAACCTGGTACACCGCCGCTGAAGCCATCGAAGCCGGTTTTGTCGATGAAGTGATTGAATCCCTCGACGACCAAGCCCGCGCCAGTCTGCGCATTCACGACACATTCAAGCTTGAAAACTACAGCGACTTGCAGCGCGCACCACAGGCGCATCTCAAGGCGTTGTTTACCCCGCCCTTGGCCACCGACACCGGGGCTAATACCACCACTGATGAGGATGATCCCATGAAACGACGTAACCCTTTCCCGGCTGTCGCCAACCCGCCTGGTGCGGTGGTTGTCACGCCGGCCGTTGCCGCCCCGGCAGTGGCAACTACTGATGAGGCCGCGATCCGCGCGCAAACTCTGGCGCAGGACCAAGCTCGCCGCAACGGCATTTCGGCGCTGTTTGCCCGCTTCGGCGATGCACACAACGATCTGCGCGATCAGTGCCTCAACGATCACGCCTGCAGCATCGAAAAGGCCAGCCAAGACTTGCTGGCCAAACTGACTCCGGCCAGTAACCCGACCACCCCGACCGCCGGCCCGTCGCGGATTGATGTTGGCCAGGATGCGCAGCAAAAATTCATTCTCGGCGCCACCTCCGCGCTGGAAATTCGCGCAGGCTTCGCTGCCAACGACCCGCAGAACGAGTTCCGCGGCTACACCCTGCGTGAAATTGCCCGGGCGTGTCTGCAGCGTGCCGGCATCGCGGATCGCGGCATGGACACCATGACCATGATCGGTGTGGCATTCACCCACGGCACCAGCGACTTCTCCAAGATTCTGGAGAACGTGGCAAACAAAGCACTGCTGCGCGGCGCGGAAGAAGCGGGCGAGACCTTCCAGCTGTTCACCAACAAAGGCAATCTGGCTGACTTCAAGATCGCCAAGCGCGCCAGCTTGAACGACTTCCCAGCCTTGCTGGAGGTTCCGGAGGGTGCTGAATACAAGTACGCCAGCGTCGGCGATAAGGGCGAACAGATTCAGCTGGCCACCTATGGCCGCATGTTTGCCATCACCCGCCAAGCCATCATCAACGATGATCTGGATGCGTTCAGCAAAATCCCGCGCGCCATGTCTCGGGCGGCCTACCGCACCGTCGGCAACCTGGTCTTCGCCATCCTGACCGGTAACCCGAACATGGCCGACGGCTTTGCCGTGTTTGACAACACCAACCACAAAAACCAGCCGACCAACGCCGCTTTGTCGCAGGCATCCATCGACATCATGCGTGTTGCAATGGCGCTGCAGAAAGACGGCACCAGTGGTGCGCCGCTGAACATCACGCCCAAGCACCTGCTCGTGCCACAAGCGCTGAAAGGCAAGGCCATCGCTGCAATCGAGTCTGAGACCGACCTCACTCAAGCCAACAGCAAGTCGCCAAACATCATCCGCAACATCGCGGGCGTTATCGCCGATGCGCGTCTGGATGTGGCCAGCGCCACCGCGTACTACCTGCTGGCTGATCAAAATCAGTTCGACACTATCGAAGTCGCCTATCTGGATGGCAACGATGCGCCGGTGCTGGAGCGTCAGGACGGCTGGAAGGTGGATGGCGTGGAATTCAAGGTGCGCATGGACGCCGGTGTCCGCGCCCTGGATCACCGCACCATGGTCAAGAACGCCGGCGCGTAATCGCTGGCTTAACCCTCAATCAAAGCAAACGAAATGGGCTGCGCTGCAGCCCATTTCAATTTTCCCCTGCAGCTAAGGTGCCGTTTGCCTGAGTTGCAACATGTGAGGAACTGCAAGCATGAAAAACTATGTTCATCGTGGCGACACCGTCGAACTGACGGCGCCCTACGCGGTATCGTCGGGCGGCGGCTGCAAGGTCGGTTCGATCTTCGCCGTTGCCATCAATGATGTGGCTAACGGCGCCAAAGGTCAGTTTCACCGCACTGGCTGCTTCGATCTGCCGAAGACCACCGGTGAAGCATGGACTGTCGGCGCCAAGCTGTACTGGAACGACACCACCAAGGCGGTCACCACCACTGTCAGCACCAACTTGCTGATCGGTGTGGCGGAAGAAGCGGCAGCATCGGGCGACACTGTCGGCCGCATTCTGCTCGGCAACTTCGCTTAATCGCCGTGCGCTGGGACCAACTCCCGCACAAGATTGCGGGCCGGCTGTTTCGCGACGCCGTGCCCGCAATTTTTCACGGTGCCGATAGCGATGTGCCGTGCCGTGTCATTCCGGATCGTGAATTCCTGAGTGGTGCATCTGGCACAGCCAATGATGCGCTCTGGCGCTTTGAATTCCTGATCGAGGAAGTCGGCCGGCCCGACCGTGGCAATGAATTTACCGTGCTTGGCAGGCGCTATCGCGTCACCCGCATGGATGCCGACGATGGGGTAGTGGCCCGCGTCTTAGCCTCGGAGCGCCCAGAATGATCGAGCGTGAACTGAAATTGGCTCTGAAGGCGCGGCTGGAAACGGTCACCAAGGCCAATGGCTATCTGACGGATTCCGGGCTGCAGGTAAAGCTTGGCTGGCCGGCGTATGCCATCAGCGCGTTCAATCGCGGCGACATGATCGCCATTCAACCCAACACAACGGATTCACAGCCGCACACGCAATCACTTCACGATTGCGAGCTCGGCGTGTTGATTGTGGGTATCACCAGCGAACCCGATGAGCCGGATCTGCGGCTGGATGAGTTCCTGACCGATTTTCGCAAGGCGATGTTTACCGGTGCCGAGATTGATCAGCGAATCATCGATATCAGGCAGGACGGCAAGGGCGAGTACGAACTGGATGAAGACGGTGGCCTGGCCTATCTGCATCTGCCCATTCGCATCCAATACCAAGCCGACTTTCTAACTTAATCCGAGGCTTCCCATGACGACCTCAAACGATGTGGCCGAGACGCTGCAGGGCGAAGCCTTGCCCGATCCCCTGCCGAAGAGCGGCGGCACTTACAGCCGGCTGCCAAACGGCCGCGTCGTGCCGCTCGAAGCGGCCGAACCCGCAACCGAAATTACCACCCCGACGGCAGTGCCGGCGGCTGATCCCGAAACCGTGCAAGAGGATTGATCATGGCACTGAAAGTTCGAAACAAAATTCTGCTGGCGAAATCGGAAGTCACCTACGGTACCGACCCGGTACCGACCGGTGCCGCCAACGCCGTCCTGACGCGCTCGCTTGAATTGACGGCGATCGAAGCGGAAGAAGTGGAGCGGGAGCTGCTTCGCGGCACGCCCGGCAATAACCCCAAGCTGCTGGCAGGCGTTCACTGCGCCCTGACTTTTCAGGTGGAAATTCAAGGGGCTGGCGCTGCCGGCACCGCGCCTGGTTATGGAGCCATCCTGAAAGGCTGCGCCCATTCAGAAACCATCTCTGCCGGCGTTGACGTTCAATACACGCCCGTCAACACCAACGAAGGTTCCACCACCTTCTATGTCTACCACGACGGCATTCTGCACAAGATTACCGGTGCCCGTGGCAGCGTGAAGTACACCTTCGCTGTCGGCGGCATCCCGGTGATGGAATTCACTTTCATCGGTCTCTACAACGCGCCTATCGCGCAAGCAAACCCGACCGGCACATTCACCGCCTTCAAGGCGCCGAAAGTCGTCAGCAACGCGCTCGGCACGTTCTCGCTGGGCGGCTTTGCGGCAAAGCTGGAGACCTTCGAGTTGGATGTTGCGGTTGAGCGCACTTATCACGAGCTGATCGGTGCCAAGTCCATCGAGGTCACCGATCGCAAGCCAGCCGGCACGCTGACCATCGAAGAGCCGACGCTGGCAACCAAAGATTACTGGGCGGAAGTGCTGGCGGAAAACGAGCTCGCCGTCTCGATGCAGCACGGCAACGTGGCCGGCTCCATCGTTTCCATCACCGCGCAAAAGCTGCAGCTAGGCAAGCCATCACGCACCGAGAAGAACGGCGTTTCCATGCTGCAAATCCCGTTCACCGTTAACGATGACTACATCCTGAAGGTCGCCTAATGTTTCGATTCCAGAAAGTTCCGCGGGTATCGTGGCCGGTCACGATTCGTGTTCCGGAAGATGGTGGTGTCATCGGCGAAAAACCGGTGACCATCACCTACAAGCTGATCACGCACGAAGAGTTCAAGAAGCTCAGTGATGAAAACGATATCGCCCTGCTCAAGGCAGTAGTGGTCGGCTTCAAGGACTTCGAAGACGAAAACGGCAATCCGCTGCTCTTCAGCCAGGAAAACCTTCACGACCTGTTGCAGCACGCCTTCATCCGGATGCCGCTGTTCACCGGCTATATGCAGGCGTCGGCGGCGGCCCCGGCAAAAAACTGATCGCGGCGGCGCGGCGCTGGGCGAGTTCCAGCGTCAGCGCCGCCGACCTCGACGATCTGGAAGCCGAGCTGCGCAGTTGCAACGCCCCGGAAGAGGTGATCGCCGAAGCGCTGCAGTCCCGGCGTGGTGAAGAGCTGGAAATTCTGCCGGAAAACGCAACAGCAGTCCGCGCACTGCAGCTGTGCGGCACGCAGTGGCGCATGCACCCCAACGGACTGCCCTACGGCCTGGACTATCAAGCTGCCGAACTGCCGTGGCGCTACGCCGGGCTGGTGCTCACCGGTGAAGATTTTGCGCGGCTTCAGCTGCTCGAAAACACCGCAATCGAAACCTTTCGCGAAAACGCTTCATCCCGGTCGCCCGGTCTCGGCGCCTGACACTTCTCTTTGAGAATCCATCCATGACTGATGTCACCATCCGCCTGGCGGCGGACGGCTCTTTGCTGGTTAGTGGCATGCAGCAGGGCGAGAACGCCGTCAAACGCTTCACCGCCACCGCGCAAAGCAGTGTCGACGCCACCAGCAGCAGCTTCAAGCAGCTGCAGTCTGATGTTGGTTTGGTTGCGCGGGCGTGGGCCGTCATTACGGCCGGCAAATTTGCTGCCGGTTTGTTCTCGCAGGCTGCTGCTGCCGAGCAAACACAGATTCGCCTGCAAAACTTGTCAGGCAGCGCGGATGCCTACGCCCGCAACCAGGCGTATCTGTCGCAGCTGGCGACGCGGTACGGCCAAGACCTGCAAACCCTTTCTGGTAGCTATGTGCGCGTGCTGGCACTGGAAGAGGCCCGCATTGTCAGTGGCCAGCAGGGGCGCGAGATTCTGGAAGGCATGGCCAACGCCTCGGCATTTTTGGGCGCCAGCCAAGCCCAAACCGCGCAAAGCATGTTCGGCCTCTCGCAAGCACTAACATCCGGTACCGTGCGCGCGGAAGAGCTGAACCAGGTCACCGAGCCGCTGCCTGGCTTGTTGCAAAAACTCGACAAGGCATCCGGACAAACCGCCGGCGGCTTCCGGCGCATGGTGGTCGACGGCAAAGTCACCTCAGACATGTTCCGCGACACGCTGATCCGGGCGCTGTCCGAGTATGACGGCGCCGCAGAAAAAGCCGCCAAGAGCACGCAAGGCAGTTTGAATCTGATGGGCAATGCAGTGACATCGCTGCAGCTTGCCTTTACGCAAGCAACCGGCGGGCCGCTGTCGGTGTTCGCAGAGGGTTTTGCCAACATCGCCAGCGTGATGGCCAGCCCCGGCATGGTCCCGTTGATTCAGGGCACGCTGGCTGCTGGCATCGCACTGGTGTCGGTCCGTACCCTGCAGGCAGCAGATGCGGCCATCGGCCGTGTGGTTGCAGCTCGACTGGAAGCCGCTGCGAACGTTGATGCTGCACGCGCCGCTATGGCGATGGCAGCTGCCAACGTCGAAGCGGCGAAAACGGAATATGCCCTTGCCGCTGCTGAAGCAAACACCGCTCGCGCTGCCGCTGCAGCCACCCCCGGCTTCTTCCTGAACGCCGCCGCGGTTGAAGCGCTGCGCGAAGCCGAAGCAAACGAACTGGCCATGAAGGCGGCGGTGAGCGTTGCTGAGAACAAAGAGATCGGCACCAAAGGCGTGCTCAATGCCGCCACTCATCGTCTTGCGCAAGCCAACAACGTGCTCGGCAAAGCGACAGCGTTTCTTGGTGGCCCATTCGGCATAGCGATCGCTGCTCTTGCCTTCATTGCTCCGTTGCTGTTTCAAACCGCCAGCGCCAACGATGCGGCGGCCGCGGCGACTGACCGCAACGCCGCTGCTACGGCCCGGCTCGCCGCGCAAGAGCAAAACCTGCTCGATAAGCGGCTTGGCGCGGTCAAGTCGGAATCTCTGAGTGCGGCGCAGGCTGAAGCGCGGCTGCGTACAGCCGAACGCATGCTGATCACCGCCGAAAAGGGTTTGCAACTTTCGGTCGCGTCCAACGGTGCCCGTAGCGAAGAGGCCAAGCAGGCGCAGCAGCTGGTGACCTACTGGCGCGGTTTGATCGCGGTCTACGAAGAGGCTCGCCAGAAAACGCCGGCCGCTGCCGAAGCCAACAAGAATCTGGCCCAGTTCAACAAGGAGCTGCAAGAGCGCATCAATACGCTCGGCCTCACCGGCGTCGCGCTCGATGCCTACAAGCTCACCCAGCTGGCGGCAAACGCCACCGACAAAACGGCGCTCAATGACGGTCAGCGCCTAGTCCAGCTGTATCGCGACAAAGAGGCCGCGATACAGGCCGAAAACGAAGCCAAGAAGCGTGCCGAAGAGATTGAGCAGCGGGCGAAGTCGCTCAACACGCAGCTGATCCAAACCTTTCAGCAGCGCATGGCGCTGGACAAGCAGCACGCCACCAATGTCCAGGCCCTGAAAATCTATTATGCCGGCAACGCCGCTCAGCTCGATCTGCTGCTCAAACTGGAGCAGCAGGACTACGACATGAAGGTGAAGCTGCTGGATCCGCATCAGCAGCTGCTCAAGAACCTGGAAGATGAAGAGAAAACCCTGCGCGATCAAGTCAACGCCCGCCAAGGCGCTAATCGCGAAGGCTTCATCGCTCTGCAACTGGCCAAGGCCGGTACCGACGCTGATGCGGCCGAACGGGATGCGATTCGGCAAAAGGCCGGTGCCATCTATGACCTGACCCAAGCGCTGCGCCAACAGCAGCGTGAAGACGAACAACGCCGCAGCACACTCGACACCATCCGCGAGGCCGGTGGCGCTCCAGATAGCGAAGCGCTCGGCGGCATCAATCTGCCGGAGTTCTCGGCGTCAGAGCAGCTGGCGCAGGATCACGCCGTGCAGTTGGCGATGCTCGATGAGTTCTACCAGGCCAAGCAGACAAAGCTCGCAGAAAGCCTGGAGCAGGGGCGCCTGACCCAGCAGGAGTATCAAGAGCAAGCCCTCTTGGTGGCCAGTGAGTACGGCACCCAGTTTCTTGCCCTGCAGCAGATTCATGCTGACGAAGAAAATACGCTCAACGCGCAGCGATCGGCCATGGCCATCTGGTGGGAGCAGCTGACTGCCCGGCAAAAGATTCAGGTCGGCATCGGCGCGTTAACGCAGATCACGGCGCAACTGGCAAACCACAGCCGCAAAGCATTCGAAATCAACAAGGCCGCCGGTCTCGCCAACGCGATTGTCGGCACCTACTCAGGTGTCGCGATGGCGCTGGAGAATCCGTGGCCGCTGAACCTGATTGCGGCAGCGTCGGTACTGGCCACCGGCATCATGCAAATCAAGCAGATCAAGTCGGCCAAGTTTGGCGGTGGGGGAGGTGGTGGCGGCGGCTCCATCAGCACCGGTGGTGGCGCAGCTGCTGTCACGGCAGCCACCAACAGCGCGCCACAACTCCCGCAAGTCATTGGCACCAGTACCGTCATCGGCGGCGCTCCCAATGGTGGCACCACCATCAATGTCACCGTCGGCGATGTCCACGGTGACGGCATGACGGCGTCTGAACTCGATAGCCAGATGACCAAAGTCGTGCACCGTGAAATCGTGCCGGCGTTTGCCGATGCGGTCGCCCGCGATGCAATGCCCGTTCAATCCACTTCCCGATTTGCCCGCGATATTCGAGGCGACAAGTAAGCCATGCCGACCGTCACATACACCTCCCGCATTCGTATCGCGCCGGGCCACATGCCGGGCGTGCAGTACAGCATTGCGTTCAAGCTCAAGGACTATGAGCCGAGCATCGAATTTGACAGCGAAGAACACCGCGCGATCGGCGGCGGCGCCTCACAGTTTGTCCATTTGCGTGATGATGGTGAGTGGCAGATCACCACTGAGCCGATGACTGGTAGCACCTTCGATGTGTTCCATGAGTTTCTGGCTAGTGTTGGCGACGGCCAGGAATTCACCTGGGACTTTTACGCCGACAGTCTGAACGCCGATGGCACGCCGGTAGTGGTGCGCCCGGTCACCGTCCAGCTGGTAGACCGTAACGTCAAGCCGAAGCGCTGGAAAAAGCCCGGCTATTTCGAATTCTCGTTCAAGGTCCGCCAGTGTGACTCGCCGCTGCTCGCGGAGAACTTCTACTTTGACTTTGATCTGACCAAGGCCAACGCCGATATTCTGGCGGCATTGGGCTTTACCTATACCCGCACCGGCGATCTGTACGCGCTGCGCGATGATGGTATCTACCATAAGTATTCCGCCAACGTTTCCAGCAGCCACTATGACGCTATCAATGCGCGTGAGATGGGGCCGTGGTTCGGCGGGTCTGTAACCAACAATTTGCTCTATTCGTCTGACATATCAAACGGAGCTTGGCCAACATCCAGCACCTCAAAAAGCGCTGCGACATCGATAATCGAGGGTGGCGTTGCGCGGACGCTCACTCCGTCAAGCACCTCCGCGAACATCACGCAGAATATCGGCACTTTCACCGGGTCTGCAGAGACCTACTATGCAATTGTCGAGACCAGCAACAAAGTCGGAGTCGCTATTTACAACGTCACGACCTTGGCGCACGTCGTCATGGGGGAATTTGATTGCACGACTGGCGTAGCCGCGCTGTACAGCGGTACTGGCACTGTCCGGATGTGGAAGATTCGCAATGCAGGGCCAAATGGCAGCGCACCTGTTTGGCTTTGCGCAGTGACTGGAACCGGGGTGTCTGGCAATAGCCGGCGCGTTTATGTCTACCCGGACAGGGTTGCCGGCACGCAATCCGCGACTATGCATCATGGGCAGTTGACTGCTGGCGAAATGGTGTCGCCACCGGTCGTTACCGGAGCCGCTACGGCAACACGCGGCGCTGACGTGATCACGCTCACCGATCTGCCTGACTGGCTGGGCAATGCCACTGAAATCACGATTGGCGCCGTCTTCGATTTGCTCGACAGCTATCCGCTTCCACTTTCTGGCCGACTAGTTGAGCTCAATGACGGGTCCGATTCAGATCGGCACCTGCTGTATCGCTCTACGACCAACCTTGCGGCGATTACTACCTACGCGGGAACTTCGCAGGCATCGCTGTCGCGTACTATCGCCACTACTGGGCGCCACCGCGCCGCCTACACTGCGAAGGCTGGCCGTTTTGCGCTCAGTGAAAACGGCGCCTCACCGGCTCTCGACTCTGCTGGCGTCATGCCACTCATTTCACAGTTGCATCTGGGGCACAAGGGCGGCGGCGTTAGTCCTGCCACCTGTTACATTTCGCGCGTGCTGATCGATGCACGTGCTTACAGCAATGCCGAGCTGCAAGGCTGGGCCGCCTGATGCGTACGGATCTGCCGCAAACCTACCTCGACGCAGCCGCCAGCGAGCGACATCAGCTGCGGCTGGTGGTCGAGATCGAATTCGACGCCAGCAACCGGTTCTATTTCACCTCGCACGCGGACATCAAGAACATCCCCGGCACGGTTGTCTATAACAGCGTCAAGGGTCTGAGTGCGTTCAGCCAAAAGCTGAACATGATCGCGGCGCGTGCCGAGATCGGTGAAATCAACTTTGAGCTGGTAGACAAGAACCGTTATGTGACCGACCTGTTCCGGGCGCAGGCCAGTGCGGGCCGTGGCATCAATGGCCGCACTGTGAGGGTTTATCAGGCGCGCAAGGTTGGTGTCGTTGCACCGGACTTTCTGACCGACTTTGGTTTGTTCCAAACGCAGGAAATTGCCAAAGACGTCAAGACTGACGGCGGCCGTTACAAAATCCAGTGTCAGGATGTGCAGCGCAATCTGCGTCCGGAGATTTTCAACCCGGCCAAAACGCGGCTGGCCAGCAATTTCATGAAAGGCGCCACCACGCTGACGGTATATCAGACCGCTGAGTTTGAGTTCTGTCCGCATGGCCCTAGCTTCACCGATGCGCCTGGCACACTGGCCGCGCCGCTGAAAGTGATTTACGTGACAATCAGCAGCGATGCCGGCAAAGAGATTTGCCGAGCCACCGCCAAGACCAGTACCACGTTCACCATCACCGGCCGCGGCCTGTTTGGCACCCGTGAACTTGACCACATCATCGATGGCTCACCGGGCGCGGATAACGGCCCGGAAGTGATCGAGTTCATCTACTTGGAACTGCCGGCGCCGAAATTTGCTTACGCCATCGCCACCGGTCGCATGTTAGGGCAGGGCGGTGCGGACGCATCGCTGTACACCTTGCCAAGCCGTTGGCGCCTCGACATCGCCGAAAGCTTCATGGTGTTGACCGACTTCAACAACGCCGATGGCCACATCACGGACTGGTACAACCCTGCGGACGATACTGGTCTCGTTTTGCGCATTGACGGCGCCGAGAAAACCGAAGGCAAAGCGTGGCTTGAAACGCAGGTGCTGTTGCCGATGGGCGCGTTCATGCCGGTCAACAGCAAAGGGCAGCTCGGGTTGCGGCGCATGACGCGCGTGCTGTCAGATGCCGCCACCATCAGCACGTTCGATGAGCGCTGCCTGACCAAGATCGATGACATCAGCTACAACCTGGCGGAAATCTACAACCGCTATGTGCTCAATTGGTCGTATTTGAATCTGACCGACAAGCCGAAGTATTGGCGCAACGATGAGGTAATCGACCAGCCCAGCATCGACAAATGGAAAAAGGAGCAAACCAAGGAACTGAGTTTCCAAACGCTGCACGCCTCCCGTCACACGCGTACCGTCACCCGGTCTTGCATCAACTGGCTGCGCGACATGTATGCCGGCCCGCCGATCAACACCAAGCTATCGTTGATGCCGGCATACGACACCATTGAAGTCGGCGACGTGCACCGGGTCAAAGTGAGCCACATCCCGGATCACTTGGGGCTGGACAGCCTCGACCGCGCCATGATGATCATCGGGGCCAGCATCGACCAAGACACCGGCAAAGTGCAGGCCGAGATGTTTGGTTCCACCTTCGCGGCGACCCCGTTGGCGGATTTGCTGAGCGGCAACGCCGTGGAGCTGCCCGATGCCTGGTACAACAGCCAAGGCACCGCGCTGACCGCGCTGAGCGGTTGTGTGATCAGTGGCGGGGTTATGACCAGCGCGCCGACCGCCGGCATCAACGGCGGCGCCGATATCACCGCCACCGGTTCGATTTTCTATTACCTCGGGGATCTGACAATCCCGTCGTCGGTGATCCTGAACATCACCGGCAATGTTTGGCTGCGTGTGCGCGGCCATCTGCAAATCGAGGGTGAGATTCGCGGCATCGGTGGCGGCATGGCCGCCGGGCAATCGGGCTTCATCGGACCGACCGAGTCTGGCGGCGCCTTGCGCGCGGATTGGCGGCCGGCAATCGAGGTGGATAGTTTCCCCGGCCCGAAGGTTGCCGGCAAAGTCGCCGCGCTGCCGATGTTTGGTTTGGACAACGCTGGCGGCGTGCTGAAGGGCATGCCGAAGGATTTGCGCGGCACCGGCAGCGCGAATGCCGGCGCACTGTATGACGACGCCAGTGCGGCCGGTGGTGTCGGTGTGGCCGGCGGTGCCGGCTTGATGATCACCTCGCGCGGTGGTGGTCTCGGCGCTGCAGGCAAAGTCAATATCAGTGGCGCGGCAGGTAATGCTGGCGGCATTGTGAATTTCCAGAACGTGCCGAACTGGCAGTTTCAGGCCAGCAGCTCCGGTGGTGGCGCACCTGGCTGTCTGCTCTGGACGCTCGATGGCGCACTCGCAACCGTGCCGATTTTGCCGGGCCGGTTCATCGCGGATTATGGCGCCCTCAATTACGGCGCCGGCTTTGTGCCAGCGCACCGGCAAAAGAACTTCCGCCCGATCGGCGCGAACCTGCAGGCGAAAGACTATGCCCGCGTGTTCAAGTACCACAGCTACAACCCGGGGAAGGGTGGCGAGCAGGTGGGCTTGAGTGCATGCCGTATTGTTTTCATCCCGCCGTCGCTTTCGCCCTATCCGGATTATGTTACCCCGCAGATCGATGCCGTGGCGGACGCTGCAGCAAACGCGACGACCGACATCTCGCTGGTCGCTCGCGGGCAATGCGTGGCCACTGGAAACACCATTAAGAAAGTCGGCGGTTCGGTGGCATGGGACTCCGATTGCTATTCGCGTGACAGCTACACCGGTGGCGCTTTTGTCTCGTTTCGGCCGCAGCAAGCAAACGCAGCGCTGATGGTCGGACTCAACAGCGACCCGTCGACGGACCAGAACTACGCCTCTATCGATTACGCCCTGTATTGCCGCACGGACGGGACAATTTACGCCTACATAAACGGCACCAGTCAGGGGCAGAAAGGCACCTATGTTGCCGGCGATGTGCTCGCCGTCACCTACGATGGCGTCAAGGTCCGCTGGTTGAAGAACGGCGCGGTGATTTTCTCCGTGACCGCAGCAGCGGATCAAACGCTGTTCATGGATTCATCGTTCAGCAGTCCGCTTGGCCTGATCACTGCGGTCCGGTTTGGCCCGATGACCTCCAACAATTGGGCAGACGTGGGCGGCGCAAACCGTCCGGAGGACAACGCCACGCTCGGCGCCAACCTCGCCACCAACGTCACCAACCGATACACCACGCACCTGGCTCGCAACAGCGGTGACAGCACCGCGTTGGAAACGGTGATCCAGCGCATCGGCAACACCGGGAAGCCACTCAACCAACGTTTTCTGCGCGCGTTTCATGCTCCGGGTACGCAGGCAGCGAAGGGCGGTACCGGGATCAGCGCGGCAGATGTGGGCAGCACGGCCACGATCACCATTCCGGCGTGGACATTGGAAACGGATGTCGGGTCCATCAGTTACAACTCGGGCTCGATCACCGGGCTCTCGTTCAGCACCAAGTACTTTGTTTACTGCACTGACTCAGATCTGCAGGGCGGCGCGGTGACCTATGTGGCCAGCACCGACTACAAGGCGCCTTCGCAGAATGCCGATCGTGTTTTTGTCGGCAGCATCACCACGCCTGCAGACGGTGGCGGCGGTACCGGTGGCGGCTCGGGTGGTGGTGATTACTGCGTGGCAGTGACGGCGTTGTTGCCGGATGTCGCCGGCGGCAAACCGTGGCGCGCTGCGCTGGCGCGGGCCGGTAAAGACTTGTGGGTGTTGAACGACACCGATGACGGCACCGTGGTCTGGCCGATCCGCTCGGTGGATTTTGCTACCGCCGATTGCCTCGAGCTGGAAACGGTTTCCGGCATCAAGCTGACCATTAGCACCAGCACACCGATCACGCTCAAAGGCGGCGAGGTCATTCGCTCTCCGGAGTGCCTTGGCCGCGAGGTGCCGGTGCTGGATGCCGGCGTGTTCCGCTGGGAACCGGTGATCGCGCTACGCCCAGCCGGTTTGCAAATGGTGGCGCGTGTTCATGCCGACCAACTCACGTACGCGGCCGGCGATCAGCCTGACCGTTACATCCTCACGCACAACGTCAACCAGAAGCCCTGAACATGGAAAAAGTCCTGAATCTGCCGGACGTGAACCCGTCCGACACGGTGTACACCGACGGCCAAAATTTTGTGAAGGTGCGCGTGCTGGAGGTGCCGATCGATGCGGCCAGCGATCCGCAGGCGGCGCGCAACTGCATCGTGCTGGAGATCTCGGCGTCGGTGTGCGGTGCCGATGGCAAAGCGCTGCCAGATGACGCGCTCGGCTATCTGATCGCGCCGGCGAGCCGGCACACCAACCAGCTGCAGGGCATGGTGGAAAAGTCCATCGCCAGTCAAGGCACCGACGCGCCCAAGTCACCGCCCGAACTGATCGAGGAATGGGTGGAAGAGCTGATGCTGAGCCACGCCAAACAAGCGCTGCTGTGGCTGGCCGCCAACCAGGTGAAGGCGCGGTTTGTGAAATACCAGCCGCCCGCACTGGTACCGGCCGAAGTCGTCACCGAAGAGGAACCGGCCCATGAGTGATTTTGAGCATGCGTTTGCTGTGGTGGTGACGGCCGAAGGTGGCTACGTGAATGATCTGGACGATCCGGGCGGTGAAACCAAGTTTGGCATCAGCAAGAGCAGCTATCCGGAAATCGACATCAAGAATCTGACCGTCGCGCAAGCCAAAGAGATTTACCGGCGCGATTACTGGGACGCCTGCAAATGCGATCTGCTGCCCAAACCGATGAACCTGCTGGTGTTTGATGCCGCCGTGAATCAGGGCGTGGATGCCGCCATCAAGCTGCTGCAAAAGGCGCTCGGCATCGCGCAAGACGGCAGGCTCGGACAAGCCACGCTGGCTGCCGCCAGCAACCGCCGCGCTGAGTTGCCGGCGCTGTACCTGGCGGAGCGCTCGATGCGTTACATGGGAACGCGCCACTTCGACAAATACGGTCGCGGCTGGCTCAAGCGGTTGTTTGTTTTGGCAGGGGAGGCGGCAGCATGATCACGCGATTGTTACAACGCTTTGTCGGCGAGCTGGTTTGTTCCAGCCGTGACGGCAGTGTCTCGCTGAGCCGACTGGCGGCGGTCACAGCACATTTTCTGGCAGCGATTTTCTTTGTCTACCACAACCTGCAAACCGGCTACAACGAAGCGCTGTGGATTATCTATCTCGGCTTTGCGACTGGCCATGCGGTGTATGACAAGACGCTGATGCTGACCAAGGGCGGCAAGTCAGCCGCAACGCCGGCGGAGCCGAGCGAATGAACCTGCTCGCGGCGGTGCCCTGGCCGTGGCGACTGGCAGCGATCGCTTCGATGGCTGCCGGCTGTGTCGCATTCGGCTACGTCAAGGGCTCCGCCGCTGTGCAGGACCATTGGGATCGGACGCTGTCGACCGAGACCATTGCGGCGGCGAAGGTGATCGTGAAGCAAGGGCAGGTGACCGAGCGCATCGTTATCCAGTACGTCGACCGGGTGCGATATATCCGCGAGACCGGCAAAGCAATCATCAAAGAGGTACCTGTTTATGTTCCGCTTGATACTCCTGATTTGCCTGCTGGCTTCCGGTGGCTGCACGACGCCGCCGCCGCGGGTACCGTTCCCGACCCCGCCGAGCGAGCTGATGCAGCTGCCGTCCCCGCTCAAACCGCTACCACCACCGTCGTCGAAAACTACACCACCTGCAACACCACCCGCGAACAAGTGATCAAGCTGCAGCAGTGGATCCGCGAGCAGCAAAAAATCACCTCGCTCTGCTCAACACCTGTTGAGAGGTAACGGAGTCAATCCATGAAAGTCTTTGCACGCATCAGCGTTTTGCTGATGGCTCTGTGCGCCTGCGCTTACACCAGCGCCAGCGCGGCAGATCCGGCAAAACATGAGTACGAAACCGAGCAGCTGTTCCAGCCTATCCCAACCGATTACACGCCCAGCCAATTCGGCGGCGCGCCGTTCGACTGGCGCGAATACGGCGCCACCGCCACGCACGTGGATCGCAGTTCTGGCTGGATGTGGAAGCACGTCGGCGGTGACTGGATCGATCGCGCGGGTGTGGCACAGGGCTCGGCTGCCTGGCTGACGTGGCCGGCAAACGCGGTCAGCGGCCTCACCGCAGCAAACCGTTACTCGGTGGATGTGACCGAGCTGGTCAAGGCGGTGCGCGCCACCGGCAAATGGAACGCGCTGATCCTCAAAGCCAGCGGCAGCACGCGCAGCATTGCTGGCGCAAAAAATTCCGCCGCACCGGTGATCAACGTGGTGTATGCCGACGGCACGGCCGGCGCGCTGGCCTGCCTGTATTCCACTCGCATGACCACCAGCACCAGCTACGTGGTTTCCAACAGCCCGACGCACACGCTGCCGGCCGTGCTCGAGTTCGAGAAACCCAGCAAAGACATCATCAGCGCTACGCTGCTGATCACAGTCACCTCGCATCCATCCGGCAAGGCCACGATCGCCGGCAATTTGCTGGATCCGCCGGTCAACACCAACCCGGTGGAATTCGGTGTGGCACGCAGCGCCGGGCCGCTCGATGAGGGCATCACCGCGCAGCCTGGCGTGATCGGCGCGCACCGGTATCTTGATGGTTCTGCTCGAGCGGAATTCATTTCCAGTTCTGGCCTGAACATCTATGCCGAACGTGACTATGACCCGTACATCTGGGGCCGCGGCGAGCATGACTACACCAAGCTGCCGCACCGGGATCTCGGCAAATGGGTTGCTGCCGGCAACCAGTATCAGCTGGTCGATTCGCAGTACAAGGGGGAGGGCTTCGAGCCGTTGGCGCCCGGGCTCGGTGCCATGCGGGTGTCGATGCCGGCTACCGACGCCAAAACCGGGTCGGTTGTTGGCTACTCCGGCACCACGGCCAGCATCGCCAAAATCTACATGCCGGAGCCGGAGTTCGGCCGGCTCGATCGGGTCTTCGTGCGTTACTACGTCCGCTGGGGCACGCCGCTCGACAACAGTTTCAAAAACCGGTTTGAAGTCAAACAGGGCCCGACCAGCACTCCGGTCTGGACCGACATGGGCGGCAAGTTCGGCATCACGCCGAGCCACGAAACCACCGATGGTGGTGTCAGCGGCACATCCGGAGGCGGCTACGGTTGGCAGATGCGGCTGTCATGGTCCGATCGCAATCCTGAGCTCGGCCCACCGACCGGCGGCGCCACCACGCTCGGCGTGCACACCTATGACTTCGGCCTGCACAACCCGATTGGCCACCGCTACGGCGACGGCAAAAAGCCGCACATGCTGGGGCAGCAGGGCGGCTTGGGCGGGGTGATGTGGCCGGGCCAATGGTACGAAATTGAAATGATGGTCGACCTCAACACGCTGCTGCCAACCGCTCCAGGCTATCTGGCTGACGGCGCCGTGAAGGTCTGGGTGGATGGCCGCCTCGCGCTGGAAATGACCAACATGGTCATGCGCACCGCACCCATCTACACCCGCACCTACCGCGAGGGCTACATCCGCCCGGCCCGCGAACTCGGCATCCGCGATCTCTGGTTCAACTGGTTCCACGGAGGCAAGACCCGCAACACCGTCGACCGAACTGTGTTCATCACCGGGGTAGTGTGGGGCAAGGAATACATTGGGCCGATGAGCCTCAACCCAACGGCTTTAGTTGCGCACTGAACGTCACAAACGCAGCTCGTTCGTTTCGGGCAAGCGATCGATACAGTGCTGGCCTTCGTTCCGCGCGTTGTTCACAAATTGGCTAACCGGCCAACCCTCCATCCAGTCAGATGGGCACGGCAGCATCAAGGCATTGAGTTCAGCTTGATCCGTGCTTCGCAGCCAAGTTTCAACGCTGTCTTTCGGGATGATGACAGGCATCCGATCATGGATTGGTTCCATGAAGCTGTTCGGGCCTGTCGTTATCGTGCAGCACTCAAACTGCCCGTCATGACCTACCTGCCAGATGCCTCCCTGCATCATCACCTCATCATCCTTCAGCCTGATAAACCACGGCTTCTTTGTCTTCCCGTCCCGAATCCATTCATAAAATCCCTTCACCAAAATCAAGCAACGTCGGTCTTTCATTGAGCGTTTGAACATGGCTTTTTCCCACACCGTTTCCGATCGGGCGTTGGACATGGGCGGGGAAGGTTTTTCCGCTGAGGCCCAGAACGGTGTCATGCCCCAGCGCATGTTGCTCATGCGCCGGTTCCCATCACCATCGAGGTGCAGCACCGGTAGCTGACCAGACGGCGCGACGTTGAATCGCTCCGGATCAGCATTGGCGAGGGGGTTGTAATTGTTGCTGGCGCCCAGCTCGATCATTCGCTGCATGGCGGCGTCGTCGCCGCTATAGACTCGTCCACACATCGCAGGTGTCTCGGTTGCTGGTCGTCTTCTTGGATGTAATCGGCATCGCCCGGGCGGATGTTTCTGAAGTGTTCCGCCGCGTCGCCTGACGAAAGCCTGGTCATCACCCTTGCTGATGTCTCAACCTTTGAATACTCGGTGATGCCTTCTCTCGCGAAGTACTCAATCGCGTTCTGCTCATCCATTCGATGCCGGGTGGTGTACATCTGACGCTTGCCGTATTGGCAGCGTGCCCGCCAAAACCAGGCGGTATATTTTTCGGCCATTTGAGCCTCCAGCTGAGTGGTTGGGGCGTCCATGGTCACCAATGCGCAGGCGCAAGATTGGCGCCTGCAAAACGATCTGTTAAGTGTTTGATTTCATTATGCGCGATTTGCGCGTTTGCTGAGGTGCGAATATGGCCTGTTTTGCCTTTGGCATCAACATCATAGCGCTATAACGGCGACCTTTTGACATGGTGGGGGTCGTTGGTTCGAGTCCAATTGCGCCTACCAATTGAAGAAAAAAGCCGCTAACTAGCGGCTTTTTTCTTGTCTGCAATTTACCCAGGCAGTCCGTTCAGCGGCCGCCATTGCCGGCCATCTGCCCAGCGGCAGCGGGCGGCGGCCCCGGCGGGGCAGTCCTGCAGCAGCCAGCCATCGTGCCATTCAAGCGGGTCGAACCGGGCCCGGCGGATGCCATCACGGGTCTGGATCTCGACCGGAATGTACTCCGGCGGCAGTTTCTCTATAAGGCTGTGCCAGTTGCTGCGTTCGTTCATGGCGTGTGCTCGCTGCGGCCGGTGCGGCGACGGCCGCCACCGTATCGGGATGGCGCCACTTTAGGTCGTACCGCATCCCGACGCTGTCGGGAGAATTTGATACCGGCCCGGCCGGACGCCATCATTCGGTCCTGAATCCTTGCCACCAACAGGACCGCTCATGTCGCAAGCCCGAATGCTGCAACCGCGCACGTTGCAACCCCGAACCTCGGCCGTGAGCCAACTGCGGCAAGCCCTGGCGGCGCCGGGTTTGCTGCGGATGCCCTGTTGTTTCGATGCCTTTTCGGCACGCCTGGTTGAACAAGCTGGTTTTCCGCTGACCTTCATGAGCGGCTTTGCCGTCTCGGCCAGTCGGCTGGCATTGCCTGATACCGGACTGATTTCCTACGGCGAAATGCTGGATCAGGGGCGGCAGATTTGTCAGGCGGTACAGCTGCCGGTGATTGGCGATGCCGATACCGGTTACGGCAATGCCGTCAATGTGCAGCGCACGGTGCTCGGCTATGCCGCCGCCGGATTCGCTGGCCTGATGATCGAAGATCAAGTGGCGCCGAAGCGCTGTGGCCACACCCGTGGCAAGGAAGTGGTTGAACGTGACGCGGCATTCGAGCGGCTCGCTGCCGCATTGGATGCGCGCGAACAACTGCGTGCACACGGTCAGGATTTGCTGATCATCGCCCGCACTGACGCCCGCGCCAGTCGCGGCCTCGGCGAAGCGATTGCCCGCGCACAGCGCTTTGCTGAAATGGGCGCCGATGTCCTGTTTGTCGAGGCGCCCTGCAACGAGCAGGAACTGCAGATCATTGCCCGCGATGTGCCGGGCCATAAAATGGCGAATCTGGTCGAGCAGGGCGATACGCCAGTGCTGCCACCGAGTGTTCTGGCGGCGCTCGGCTTCAAGATTGCCGCGTATCCATTGACCTTGCTGTCAGCCGCCGCGCGTGCCATGCAGAACGCACTGCTCGCCTTGCAAGGCGAGCAGCATCCGTGCGAGTTGCTGGCGTTCACCGACTTGCAGGCGATTGTCGGTTTTCCGGAGTATGACGCTACGCTGCGCCGTTTACAGCCAAGCACAGCGCCGCTCGCTAGATAGTGCGCAGCGGCAACATCGGTGCGTTGCGTCACTGACGGATTGGTGCTGGACAAACGCCAGTCGACCCGAACAAGATGGCAGCAACATAACGGCTCACGGGAGAAGCCGGGCATGACGGAACCGCGATTGATTTTGGTAGGCAGTGAGCTCGAAGCCCGGTTGCTGGCTGGCTGCAAAGCTTTGACCCGCGACGTTCACAGCTATCGCAATTGGACCGAATGCCTGGCCGCGCTGAATGATGGCGTGCCCGCCGTTGTGATCGGTGCGCTGGCGGCCGATTCGTCGGTCGACAAGCTGCTGTTGCAGCGGCTGCGCCAGAATGTCGCGCCGACCGTGATCCTGCTGGCAAGTGACGAGCAAATGGATCGCGCGCTGTTGCTGTTCCAGCAAGGGGCGTTTGAGTATTTGCCGCTTGGCAGCGAAACCGAATCCTTGCTGGCCGTGCTGCAACAAGCGCTGCGTCGCAAGCAACCAATGCCGGCAAACCCGATCACCGAACGCGAGATGTCCGGCGTCCTGATCGGGGATTCCGCGGCGGTGTACGAACTGCAACGGGCCTTGCAGCAACTCAGCAAGGTTAATGTGCCAGTGCTGATCCGCGGCGATCAGGGCACCGGCAAGCGCTTGTTTGCCCGGGAGCTGCACGAACGGCGCATGCTGGAGAGCAGTGCGGTCAAGGGGCCGCTGGTCAGCGTCAATGTCAGCGCCATCGCGCGCACCGCCATCGATGTCGAATTGTTCGGGCTGGAGCGCACGGTGCAAGGGCAGAGCCAGCTGGTGCGCGCGGGTCGCATCGAAGAGGCCAACGGCGGCACCTTGTTTCTGGATGAAGTTGCTGATCTGCCGCTGGATGCCCAGATCCGTCTGGCGCAATTGCTGGCGGATGGTCACTACCACCGGGTCGGCGGTTATGGTGTGTGCGAAGCCAATGTCCGCATCATTGCCGCTACCCGTCACTCGCTGGAAACCCTGGTGCGCAACGGCCAGTTCCAGCCGGATCTGTATCACCGGTTGACCGTGGTTCAGGTGCACTTGCCACGGCTGCAGGATCGGCGCGAGGACATTCCGGCACTGGCCAATTACTTTCTGACGCAAGTGGCAAACGAAATGGGCGTGGCGCGCAAACAGCTGGCGCCCGCTGTGTTGCCGATACTGCAGCAATACGATTGGCCCGGTAACGTCCGGCAACTGGAAAATCTCTGCCGTCGGTTGGCCGTGATGGTGCCGGAAGACGTGATCGCGCCGGAGCAATTGCCGCTGGAAATGCGCCCGGAACTGCTGATCGCCAACGAAGCGCGCAGTTGGGAAGAAGGGCTGCGATCCTGGGCCGAACAAGCGCTGGCTGCCGGCCACAAGGATTTGCTGGATTTCGCCCAGCCGGTGCTGGAACGCATTCTTTTGCAAGCTGCGTTGAAACATACCGGCGGGCTGAAACAGGAAGCCGCGCTGTTGCTCGGCTGGGGCCGCAATACCTTGACTCGCAAACTGCGCGAACTGTCGATAGAGGACAGTGACGACGACGAGGCCGCCTGAGCGAGCCTCGTCACGGAACCGGTTGCGGGAATTGTTTTGCCGCAAAAAAACGTTACCGAAACAAAAAACGTTACCGCAACGAAAGCCGTTACCGCAGCAAAAGCGCGTGCCGGCTCTATTAGTTGCCGAAATAGCGTTGCAGCAAACGCTGGGTTGATGCCGGCACCGCGGCCGTTGCGGCCTCACCTTTGCGACGCTTGCCAAAATGGCCGCGCAACTCGGTTGCCAACACCTTGCCGAGCTCCACACCCCATTGATCAAAACTGTTGATGCCCCAGACAAAGCCCTGCACGGCGGTGCGGTGCTCGTATAGCGCGAGCAATTGCCCGGTGCTGTAGGCATCAAGTTGATCGAGCAGCAGCACATTCGATGGCCGGTTGCCGGGAAATTCGCGGTGCGGGATCAGATCTTCGTTGACACCTTCGGCGCGCAAATGCTCAGCGGTCTTGCCCAGTGCCAGCGCATCCGGCTGGGCAAAGAAATTGGCCATCAGCTCGTCGTGGTTATCGAGTTCGTTGTCGGCCAGTTTGTATGGCCGCTGTGAGCGCCGGAAGCCGATGAAGTCAGCCGGAATGACCCGGCCTTGATGGATCAGCTGATAGAACGAGTGCTGGCTGTTGGTGCCGGGTTCGCCGAAATCAAATTCACCGGCTTCAAATTGCAGCGGCCGGCCTTCGATATCGACCCGCTTGCCGTTCGACTCCATATCGACCTGCTGGATATGCGGGGTGAATTTTTTCAGTGCCTGACAATAGGGCAGCAGTGCCCGTACCGGCCGATGCAAAAAGCTGGCATTCCAGACCCCGAACAGCCCGAGCAAGACCGGCAGGTTGCGGTCAAACGGTGCGCTCAGCAAATGCTGATCGATGCTGCGGGCGCCATCCAGAAACTGCTGCATCGGTTCGCAGCCAAAATGCAGTGCCAGCGGCAATAGCCCGACCGACGAACAGACGCTGTAGCGACCGCCTACCCAATCCCAAAAACCAAACGCATGATCGGTATCGATGCCAAACGCGGCGACGGCGGGCAGGTTGGTCGACACCGCCACCATGTGCTGACGAACGGCATTGCTGCCGAGTGCGCTGGTCAGCCAATCGCGCAGGGAGCGCGCATTGAGCATGGTTTCGGTGGTGGTGAAGGTTTTCGAAATAACCACCACCAGCGTTTCTTCCGGATTTAGATCGTGCGTGGCCCGAGCCAGATCGATCGGATCGATATTGGCCAGAAAGCGCAAGCGGCGGTGCTCGGCGGCGGCCGCGCATTTCGGTTCGGTGCGCAGCGCCTCCGCGACAAAGCTGGTGCCGAGGTAGCTGCCGCCAATGCCGACCGCGATCACGTTACGCAGCGGTTTGCCGGTGGTGCCCAGCCATTTGCCGGTCCGGACTTCTTCGGCGAATTTGCGAATGCGCTCACGCGCCGCCAGCACATCCGGCACCACGTTGTGACCATCGATGGTGTAGCGATCGCTGGCATTGGCGCGCAGCGCGATGTGCAGCACCGAACGGTTTTCGCTGCGGTTGATCGGTTCGCCGGCGGCCATGGCGCGCAGCTTGCCTTTCAGATCGCTGGCGTGGGCCAGATCAAGCAGCAGCGACACGGTGGAAAGATTGGCGTTCTGGCGGCTGTAATCCAGCACGATGCCATCGTGCTCGGCAACCATTTGCAGGCTGCGATGGCTGTCGGCGAGCAGGTCGCGCAGGTGGCTGGCGGCAATGTCGACCGCATGCCGCTGCAGCGCACGCCAGACGACGGTTTCAGCTATCGACACGCTCATGCGGTCCTCATTCATAGCAAGTGAAAATACAGCAAGAAAAAACAGGGCAACGTAAACGGGCCGGCACGCCAGTGGTTCTGGATTGCCATTGCGATGCCAACTCGGCCGTTTGTGTTTGCCGAGCCGGCAACGACAGAAAACCGATCAGCTAGCTGATAATAGTCGACTGGCGCGCGCCAGCGCGGTCAGCGCTGACCAATTCCCGGCTTTCATTTCCGCGGCCGGGGTCAGCCAGGAACCGCCGACACAGGCCACGTTAGGCAAACTCAGATATTGCGTAGCGTTGCTGGTGCTGATGCCGCCGGTCGGGCAAAACCGCAGCTGACTGAACGGACCGTGGAAGGCCTTGATGACCGGCGCGCCACCGGCTGCTTCAGCCGGGAAAAATTTCAGCGTCTGCAGTCCGTATTCCAGCGCCAGCTGAATTTCACTGGCGGTAACCGCGCCCGGCAGCAGCGGCAGCTTGATGCGATCGGCTGCCAGCAACAATTTTTCCGTCAACCCCGGGCTGACCGCGAACGCGGCGCCGGCATCCTTGACCCGCTGCAATTGCTCACCGGTCAATACTGTGCCGGCACCGACCACGACATCGGGCAGCGCTTTTGCGATCGCGCTGATGGCTGTGAAGGCGGCATCGGTGCGCAAGGTGATTTCCAATACGGTGACCCCGCCTTCACGCAGGGCTTCGGCCATCGGCAAGGCGTGCTTGGGTTCGTCGATCACAATCACCGGCATCACCGGCCAGGCTTTGGCGAGAATTTCGGTCACATTCATGTTGTTTTCCTGTCTTTGCCGACGGGTGTTGTCGGGTGCTGAATAGCGATTCGTTATGCAGATGCGTTAATGCCAATCAATCGTTGTGCGCGTTGTGCTGAAAACGGCTCCGATACGGCTGCCGTCAGAGCAGCGGCGAGGCGCCCATTTCTGCCGCCGACGTATGCTGCCGGAACAGTTGGAACAACTCGCGACCGTAACCGAGCGCCGGTTGCGGCGTGTGGCTGGCAAGCGGCCGCTGTGCCCACTCCGTGGCATCGACCAGCGCTTCAAGTTGTTGGTTGCCGGCATCCAGTCGTACGACATCGCCATCACGCAGTTTTGCCAGCGGACCACCGGCCAGACATTCCGGGCTGACGTGAATCGCGGCTGGAATCTTGCCGGAGGCGCCGGACATGCGGCCATCGGTCACCAGTGCAACCCGGTGGCCCTTGTCCTGCAGCACGCCGAGTAGCGGTGTCAGTTTGTGCAATTCCGGCATGCCGTTGGCGCGTGGACCCTGGAAGCGTACGACGACCACGACATCGCGATTCAGCGCGCCAGCTTTGAAGGCGGCATCAACGGCTTCCTGGGTGTCAAATATCATCGCCGGTGCTTCGACGATGTGTCGCTCCACCGGCACCGCCGAGGTCTTGATCACGGCGCGGCCGAGATTGCCTTGCAACAGCTTCAAGCCGCCATCTGCTGAAAATGGCGCGCTGACGGTGCGGACGATATTGCTGTCCAGACTGATTTTTGCAGCGTCTTTCCAGATCAGCTGGCCATCCTGCAAAAACGGTTCGCGAGTGTAGTGGTGCAGACCTTCACCCATGACGGTTTGCACATCGCCGTGCAGCAAACCAGCGTCGAGCAGTTCGCGGATGACAAACGCCAAACCGCCAGCGGCATGAAAATGGTTTACGTCGGCATCACCATTGGGATAGACCCGCGCCAGCAGCGGTACCACCGCCGACAGATCGCTGAAGTCATCCCAGTTGATGATGATGCCGGCGGCGCGCGCCATCGCGACCAGATGCAGCGTGTGATTGGTGGAACCGCCAGTTGCCACGAGGCCGACAATGGCGTTGACGAAACTGCGCTCGTCGAGCATGACACCGACTCCGATCGGGGTCGTACCAAGCGCCGTGATCTCGCACACGCGTTTGCCGGCGGCGGCGGTCAGTGCGGCGCGCAGTTCAGTACCCGGATTGATGAAGGCGCTGCCCGGCAGATGCAGTCCCATGATCTCCATCAGCATTTGATTGCTGTTGGCGGTGCCGTAAAACGTGCAGGTGCCAACGCCGTGATAGGCGCGCGCTTCCGATTCGAGCAATTCTTCCCGACCGACTTTGCCTTCGGCATAGAGTTGGCGGACTTTGGCTTTTTCCTTGTTGGAAATACCGGTGGTCATCGGCCCGGCCGGCACCAGAATGGCCGGCAGGTGGCCGAATTGCAGCGCACCCATGACCAGGCCCGGAACGATTTTGTCGCAGACTCCGAGCAGCAACATGCCGTCGAACATTGCGTGACTCATTGCCACCGCGGTGCTCATGGCGATCACATCGCGGGAAAACAGCGACACCTCCATGCCGGGCGTGCCCTGGGTGATGCCGTCGCACATGGCCGGTACACCGCCGGCAAACTGGGCGATGCCTCCGGCAGCACGGACCGCCTGTTTCAGCACGGCGGGGTAATCGTGGAACGGCTGGTGGGCCGACAGCATGTCGTTGTAGGCCGAGACGATGGCGATATTCGGCGTGTTGTTGCCACTGCGCAGCAGCAGTTTCTCGTCTGGCAGATTGGCGGCAAAACCGTGGGCGAGGTTGGCGCAGGCGTGACGGTTGCGGACCGGTTGGCGGGCGTAACTGGCGCGAACCTGAGCCAGATAGCTGGCCCGGGTCGCAGCTGAACGTTCGCGGATGCGATCGGTGACCGCCTGCAGACGGGCGTGCAAGGTCGCCATCTAGCCTCTCCAAATTGGGGCAAGTCTGCTGCTTTGAATACCTATGCAGACTTGCACTATGTTAGTGCGTCATGTTTTTCGACTATCAAGCGCCAATATTGACGCTGGCATCCGCTTGGATTCTGCCCTTGAACGCGGGCAAATGCTACCCTCGACCGGCAATTTTATTGCGCTGCCGCTTGCGGTCCCCCGGCCTTTCCGGCAAAGTCTCGGCACTAATAAAATTCATGATTGCACTACATAAGTGCATTGAGCTGCCGTTCCGAAGACGGCAGCGCAGCGGATTTGAGGCGGAAGACAAAGATGGCAACTGACGAACTGCCCCCGTTTGAGCTGGTGATTTTTGGCGGCACCGGCGATCTGGCCATGCGCAAGCTGCTGCCGGCGCTATACCAGCGCCAGCGGGCCGGCACCTTGGCGGCTGAAGGCCGCATCATCGCCAGTGCCCGCGAACAACTTGACCGGGCAGCGTTTGTTGCCAGGGTCGAGGCGCAGGCGGCGCCATTCATTCCGGACAGCGAACGCGACCCGGCGCAGTGGCAGACGTTTTTGCAACGGCTCGATTACGTTGCCATCTCGGCAGCCGAGCCGGCCGGCTATCAGCAACTGCAACAGAAGCTGGCCGCGTTTCCGGATCGACAACGCATTTTCTATCTGGCCACGGCGCCGCAGTGGTTTGGCGTGATCAGCGAGCAACTCAAAGCGGTCGGGCTGAACGGTGCCAACAGCCGGGTCGTGCTGGAAAAGCCGCTGGGCCATGATTTGGCGTCGTCTTGCCAAATCAACGACATGGTCGGCCGGTGTTTCAACGAGAACCAGATTTTTCGCATCGATCATTATCTCGGCAAGGAAACTGTGCAGAACCTGCTGGTGCTGCGCTTTGCCAACCGCTTGTTCGAGTCGCTGTGGAATACCGAGGCGATTGATCACATCCAGATCACCGCTGCCGAGCAGATTGGCGTCGAAGCGCGCGCCGGCTTTTATGACGGCGCCGGTGCCCTTCGCGACATGGTGCAAAACCATCTACTGCAATTGCTCTGTCTGGTGGCAATGGAACCGCCGGCCAGTCTCGATGCCGATGCGGTGCGTGATGAAAAGCTGAAAGTGTTGCGCTCGCTGAAACCGCTCAGTCGTGACACGGTGGCGGCCAATGTCGTGGCCGGTCAGTACAGCGCTGGCACGATCAATGGCAAAGCCTTGCCGGGGTATCGCGATGAGCCGGGCGTCAAGGCGGGCAGCCAGACCGAAACCTTTGTCGCGCTGAAAGCGGAAATCAACAACTGGCGCTGGGCGAAAGTGCCGTTCTATCTGCGCACCGGCAAACGTCTGGCGACGCGCTATTCGGAAATCGTCGTGCAATTCCGCGAGGTGCCGCATTCCATTTTTGCCGGTCAGAAACTGGAAGCGAACAAACTCATCATTCGTCTGCAGCCGGAAGAAGACATCACGCTGCAATGGCTCGGCAAGCAACCGGGCACCGGCATGCAGGTTCGCGATGTTGCCCTGACCCTGGCCGACGCCGGCGGCGAGCGCGTGCCGGAGGCCTATGAGCGCCTGCTCAGTGAAGCGATTCTTGGTCGGCAAACCCTGTTCATGCGTCGCGACGAACAGGAAGCGGCGTGGAGTTATGTCACGCCCATTCTTGATGCCTGGGCCAGTGCCGCGCATCAGCCAGCGATGTATCCGGCTGGCAGCTGGGGCCCGGAAGCGGCGACCCGCTTGCTGACTCGCGATGGTCGCGACTGGCATGGAATCAGCTGATGCAACGCGATCCTTCCATGCTGAGCGAGCACAGCTTCAGTCATCCTGATGCGCTGTTCGATGCCGCAGCGGAACAAGTGGCCGAGCAGCTTGAACGGGCAATCGCACAACGCGGGCTTGCCATGCTGGCGGTCTCCGGTGGCAAATCGCCGGAAGCGTTATTTCTGCGGCTGTCTGCCATGTTGCTGCCGTGGCGTCGCATTCAGATAACGCTGGTGGATGAACGCTTTGTTCCGCCGGATCACGCCGACAGTAACGAACGCTTGGTGCGTGAAACCCTGCTGCAGGGGCGTGCTGCGCAAGCTCATTGGTTGCCACTCTATCAGCCGGGCATCAGCATCGAGGCAGCGGCTCAAATGGCTGATGAGGCTTTGCAACAGTGGCCATTGCCGTTTGATGCGGTTGTGCTGGGCATGGGTGATGACGGCCACACGGCTTCGTGGTTTCCGGACGCCGATGAGCTGAGCAGTTTGCTGGCACTCGACAACACAAAACGGGTGGCGGTATCGCATCCGAAAAAAGCACCGCATGCGCGGCTGACCTTGACCCGCGCCGCCGTGCTCAACAGTCGGTTGATTCAACTGCTGATTCCGGGCGCCAACAAGCAGCCGGTTTTCCAGCGCGCCCGTCAGGACGCCGCGCCACTGGTCGAGTTACCGGTGCGTGCCGTGCTGCATCAGGACCGGGTGCCGGTGCACGTGTATCGCACGCAGTAGCACCGACCGGCAACTTCAATTACGGCTGCCATTGCAAGGCAGGAAAAAACAGCGCGGCTTTTTTCACAGCCGCGAATACAAGAGAACAATGCAATGATGGCTCCTTTGCTGACCGGTTGTGATCTGGTTGCCGATATCGGCGGCACCAATGCCCGTTTTGCTATTCATCATCTCGGCGAGTTTCTGCGCGAACAGGTGTTGCCGTGCAAGGATTTTGCCCGCTTCGCCGATGCCTTCCGGCACTACTGCGATACGCAACAGGTACAGCCGGCGCGGGCGGCGATCGCTATTGCCAATCCGGTGCTTGGCGATCGGATACAGATGACCAATCATCACTGGGCGTTTTCCATTGCCGAAACGCGCGGAGAACTCGGTCTGACCGTGTTCAATGTCGTCAACGATTTTGAGGCGCTGGCCTTGAGCCTGCCGTATTTGCCGGCGGCGGATCTGAAACAGTTGGGCGGTAGCGAGCCGGTGGTCGGTGCCGTCAAGGCCGTCATCGGTCCGGGTACGGGTTTGGGTGTTGCCAGTCTGGCCAGCAGTCACGGTCACTGGCAGGCGTTACCGGCAGAGGGGGGCCATGTCAGTTTTCCGGCTCGCACCGCCCGGGAATGGGCAATGGTGGAATGCCTGGCGCCGAAGTTTGACAACCATGTGTCGGCCGAGCGCTTGATCAGCGGACCGGGCTTGGCGCTGATGCATCAGGCCCTGGCACAAATTGATGGCGTCAGCATCGAGTCGTTGACGCCGGCCGAGATCACGGCACGTGCGCTCAGCAATCAGGATCCGCGCTGCCATGAAGTGCTCGAACTGTTCTGCATTGCCTTGGGCAATGTCGCGGGCAATTTGGCATTGACCGTTGGCGCGCGCGGCGGCGTTTACATCGGTGGCGGTATCGTGCCGAAGCTGGGTGATTTTTTCTCTCGCTCCGGTTTTCGCGCGGCGTTTGAAGACAAGGGCCGGTTTGATCATTATCTGGGTCCGATTCCGGTCTACGTGATTCATTCACCCTATCCGGCCTTTGTCGGTGCAGTCCGGAGTTTGTCGGTATGAATCTTTGCCGACTGCTGCAACGGCAGCCGCGTCCGTGCTGATGCGGATCTGATGGCATGACGACGCTTGATACCGTTGCCGATGCTGGTGCCGCTCGTGTCGACTGCCGCGCGCAGCTGGAAAATTATTTTCAGCAAGTCGATCAATTGTTGCTGCAACGTCAGGATCCGGTCACCGGCTTGTTTCCGGCCAGCACCGCCGTATCCGTGCACGGCGATTACACCGATGCCTGGGTTCGCGATAACGTCTACAGCATTCAGGCGGCATGGGGACTGGCGCTGGCTTATCGCAAGGCCGGCGTCGACAACGCCCGGGCTTATCTGCTCGAGCAAACGGTTGTCAAACTGATGCGCGGTCTGCTGCTGGCCATGATGCGTCAGGCTGGCAAAGTGGAACGCTTCAAGCAAACCCAGGACCCGCTTGATGCGCTGCACGCCAAGTACGGCACTCGCAGCGGCGATGTCGTGGTTGCCGATGATAAATGGGGCCATTTGCAGCTTGATGCGACTTCACTTTATCTGCTGATGCTGGCACAAATGTCGCGGGCCGGTTTGCGGATTATTTTCAATCTGGATGAAGTCAGTTTTGTCCAGAATTTGGTGCATTACATCGGTCGCGCCTATCGGACACCGGATTACGGCATCTGGGAGCGTGGCAACAAGATCAACAACGGCCGACCGGAAATCAACGCCAGCTCGGTCGGTATGGCGAAAGCCGCGCTGGAAGCCATGCGCGGACTGGACCTGTTTGGTCAGGACGGTGATGCCCGCTCGACCATCCATGTCGTCGCCGATGAAATCGCCCGATCGCGCGCTGCGCTGCAATCACTGTTGCCGCGGGAGTCGCTGTCAAAGGAAGTCGATGCCGCGCTGCTGTCGGTCATCAGCTATCCGGCATTCGCCGTCGAAGATGATGCGCTGGCGCTGCGCACCCGTGAGCAGGTCATCGCCAAGCTCGCCGGCCCGTACGGGTTGAAACGCTTTCTGCTCGACGGTCACCAAACCGTTATCGAGGACAACAGCCGCCTGCATTACGAAGACGATGAGTTGCGCAGCTTTGCCAACATCGAATCCGAGTGGCCGTTGTTTTATTGCTATCTGTTGCTGGATGCGCTGTTTCGCCAAGACCCGGCGCAGGTGCGCTACTACCGGGACAAATTGCAGTCGCTGACCGTGCTGAAAAATGGCATGGCCTTGCTGCCGGAGCTGTACTACGTACCGGAATCGGCCATTGCTGCCGAGCGGGCGGCGCCGGGTAGCCAGCCGCGCGTTGCCAATCACAATCTGCCGCTGATTTGGGCGCAGAGCCTGTATTTGCTGGGCAATTTGTTGGCCGATGGCCTGTTGCAACCGGAGGACATTGATCCGTTGCGGCGGCACCAGCGACGGCCGCGGAATCTGCCGACCATACGGCTGGCCGTGATCGCGGAAAACGCGCAGGTGAAGCAGCGGCTCAGTCAGGCCGGCATTGCCGCGCAAACAACCGACGAGTTGCCGGACATCCGCTTTGCCGAAGCCGATGATCTGTCGCGCATTCTGCAGGAGCTGGGGGCAAATCCCAAACTGGGCTTGTCGGGCCGACCGTTTCGACGATTGCGATCGTTGGCGACGGCACAGGGCTATCGCATCGACGGTCGTTTGCATCTGTTTTTTGGCCAGTATCAGAATCCGCACAGCTTTTATCTGGCGGTCGACAACAGCTTGCTGATTGAGCAGTTCCGCGCTGAGTTGTCCTATGTGGCACGGCACTGGGATCAGCCGGGTGCGCCGGTGCTGCTGTTCAAACTGCGCGCCGTGGCGCTCGATGGCGAAGGGGCAGACGCGGTTATCGCCGTGCTGCGCGAGCTGCAATCCGGTCAGTGCGCGGGCATCGGTGTCGAGCTCAGCACGGTCAGTGATCTATTGACCGATCTGGTGCCGGTGGAGTTGGCCGTGCAGTTGCCCGCCGAGTTGCCGAGCCATGAAGTCAATGTCATTGCCCGCTGTTACTACCTGCCGTTTGATCCGATCCAGTCGCGTAGCAATTTGCCCGACGCCATCACCAGCAAGATGCCGTTTGCCTTGCTGATGCAGCAGTTGATGCTGTCGCAAAAGCTGCCAGAGCAGCTGCGGATCATGCAGGCCCTGGCCAATCATTACGGTCTCGATCAAGACAGTGGCATGGCCGGTGAGCAGCCGTTGCCGCTGCGTCAGCTGGTCAAGGAGCTGTATCACAAGGCCGCCTCGATCGGACACTGGGCGGCGCTGCGATTTGCGGCCGGTTTGCTCGACAAGACTCACGCCGGTTTGGAAGATGCGGTGGCGGAGCTGATTGCTCGCCAGCGTCAGGTCGTGTTCGGTCGTGCAGTCGCCAGTTATGTCACGGTGTCGGCGCCGCTTGCCAACGACAAGATTCACGCGCTGATGCGTCAGCACACTGGCCGCGATCCACGCGAATGCCTGCTCAATCAGGAAGTGCTGGTCTATCTGGTCATGCAGGTGCGTGCCAAACCCGAGCTGCTACAAGGTTTGCTGTCCATTCGCACCAGCCATTTGCTGTTGCTGATGATCAGTCAGTTGGCAGCGGAACGCGGCATTGCCCAGGATGCCGCATTCGAATTGCTGTGCACGCAAGCGCCGCATGAGGTGTTCACCCGGTTGAAAGCGGTGCTGGAGCAATATCAAACCTCGCTGGGCAATCTTGCGCGCAACGAGCGGCTGCATTTTTCCTTCGATAAGAGCGCAGCGCAGCAGGACGAGGGCATCAAACCGGTCGAATTTCTGCCAGCCGATGATCCGCAGCGTGCTGACGGCGAAAACGACTGGCGCGCCTGGCGCAACCGGGTCGGCGTGGTCAACCGTCATCCCGACTGGTTTCACACCGACATCTGGCACCTGCTGAAACACTGTGATGGCATTGTGCTCGGTGATCGCTACGAGCGCAGCAATCTGCTCGACACCAAGGCTGTGCATGACGCCACTACACCGGGCGAGCCGGCGTTTGCGCTGCAATTCGAAAGCCTGCTCAATGAGCTGCCGGACCCGGCCTACCGGCATTTGAATGTGGAAGCGCTGATGGCATTGACGGCGATGTTTCGGGCCAACCCCAGCCTGGTGCTGAACGATCGCATTGTGCTCGATGCGCTGCTGAGTTACGCGGTGAAATTCGAGTGGCTGGCCCAGCATCCCGATCACGCCGACCGCTACAACGAATTTCGCAGTCGGGCCTGGGATGCGTTTTATTTGCTGGCACCGCATCGGGTCGCCAATGCGGTGATTCGCGCTGTCGAATACCTGCTTGAGGAAACGCGGCTCCCAGCCGCGTCCTGAGCTGCCGCATGGACGCCCACCACGCTCAGAACGCCGCGCCGGAAGCCATGATGAGTCTTGCGCAAGGCCAATGCGATGCGCCATACGCCGTGCTCGGCTGGCACAAACAAGGCCGGCGCTGGTGCTACCGGACCTGGCAGCCACAGGCGACAACCGTGACGGCGCTCGCTGCCGATGGCAGCACAGCGATGACGCTCAGTGCCGAGCCGATTCCCGGTTTGTTTGTCCTGCAGGATCAAGCCAAACGATGGCCAATACGCCTGACCTGCGATGACGGCGCAGCAAGCCATTCATTCGACGCATGGCAATTTCGCCCACCACCGCAACTGCAGTTTGATGTCAGCAACCGGCATCGCGTGCTCGGTGCCAGAATCGTCTCGCGCCAGCTCGGCCAGTCGCGACTAACCGGTGCATGGTTTTCATTGTGGGCACCGGCGGCACGCGCCGTTTATCTGGTCGGCTCGTTCAATGGCTGGGACGATCGCCGGCAGCCGATGCAACGGTTGGCAAATGGCTGCTGGTGGGCTTTTGTGCCGGGTGCTGCGGCCGGCGATTACTACAAGTTCGTTGTTACGGACTGTCATGGCCAGCGCCGGGAAAAATCCGATTCGCAGGCGCGGGCGATGGAACTGGCACCGGGCAATGCGTCGCGCATCAGCAACGATGAGCGTTACCGCTGGCGCGATCAACGGTGGCGCCAGCGTCAGCGCCAAGGCGTCGCAACTGATCAGCCCATGGCGGTGTATGAATTGCACGCCGGCAGCTGGCGCCGTCATCCCGATGGCCGCCATTACAGCTACACCGAGCTCGCCGATGCGCTGATCCCGTATCTGCTTGAGCTCGGTTACAGCCATCTCGAATTTCTGCCGCTCAGTGAACACCCGTTCAGTGGTTCCTGGGGCTATCAGCCGGTTGGGCTGTACGCCGCGACCGCGCGCTTTGGTTCCCCTGCGGATCTGAAAGCCCTGATTGATCGCTGCCATCGCGCCGGCATCGCCGTCATTCTGGATTGGGTGCCGGCGCATTTTCCGCGTGATGAGCACGGTCTGGTCCGTTTTGACGGCACCGCCTTGTACGAACATCCGGACCCACGTCGCGGCGAGCATCCGGATTGGCAAACCCTGATTTACGATTACAGCAAGCCAGAGGTTTGCGATTTTTTGATCAACAACGCGCTGTACTGGCTGCAGGAATTTCATTTTGATGGCCTGCGCATCGACGCGGTGGCCTCAATGCTGTATCTCGATTATTCCCGTGGCCCCGGGCAATGGTTGCCGAATGCTCGCGGCGGTCGGGAGAACGATGATGCCGTGGCATTCTTCCAACGTCTGCATCGTGTGCTGCGCGAACACTGTCCGGGTCAGTACACCATTGCCGAAGAATCGACGGCGTGGCCCGGTGTGACCCGGTCAGTGGAAAGCGGAGGCCTCGGTTTTGATTACAAGTGGAACATGGGCTGGATGCATGACAGCCTGCGCTATCTCGGCAAGGATCCCATTCATCGCCGTTATCATCATGGCGACCTCAGTTTCGGTTTGAGTTATGCCTTTAGCGAGCAATTTGTGCTGGCGCTGTCGCACGACGAAGTGGTGCACGGCAAGGGTTCGATGCTCGGCAAATGCCCCGGTGACAATTGGCAGCAATTTGCCAATCTGCGCGCCTATTACGGCTTCCAGTATGGCCATCCCGGCAAGAAATCCCTGTTCATGGGCGGCGAGTTCGGCCAGCGCCGGGAATGGAATCATGATCGCGAACTGGACTGGTTCCTGTTGGCGGACCCAGCACACAAAGGGCTACAGCGTTGGCTCACCGAACTGAACCGGACTTATAAAAATTGCCCGGCTTTGTGGCAGCAGGATTTTTCGCCCGCCGGTTTCGAGTGGATAGAGGCCGATGCCGCTGATACTAGCCTGTATGCGTTCATTCGCTGGGATCGTGATCGTCGCCAGCCGCTGATCGTGTTGTGCAATTTCACGCCGGTCGTGCGACACGGCTTTCGTCTGGGTGTGCCGGGTTTTGATCAGTGGCGCGAGTGCCTGAACAGTGATGCGGCGGTCTTTGGTGGCTCCGACATTGGCAACGCGGCGGTGCTGCAAACCGACGCGATCAGCGCACACGGCCGTCGGCACTCCATCATGCTTGAGCTGCCTCCGCTGGCCACGGTCTGGTTGATGCCGGTGTCAGCGGACGCGGCATGAACCCCTCTATCTGGAGACCCCGAACATGACGAAACCCGGAGCCAGCTTGCCAACACGGCGGTTCGGTCGCAGCGATTTTGAGGTGTCGGTGCTGGGCTTTGGTGCCCAGTGGATCGGAGATCCGGCGCTGGCTGAGCGTGATGTGGCCAATGTCATTGCCGCGGCGCTGGATGCCGGCATTACGCTGTTTGATACAGCGAGGTTGTACTTTGCCTCGGAGCGTCGACTCGGTACGCTGCTGAAACCGGTGCGGCAGCAGATCATCCTTTCGAGCAAAGTGGGCTACGACATTCCCGGCACCGAGGACTGGAGCTTTGCTGCGGTCAGTCGCGGGGTGGATGAGGCTCTGCGCGTCTTGCAGACGGATTATCTTGACGTTGTCCATCTGCATTCCTGTGGCCTGCAGTACTTGCAGCGCGGTGAGGTGATCACGGCGCTTGAACAGGCCAAGACGGCGGGCAAAGTCCGGGCAATTGCTTACTCCGGTGAAAACGAGGCGTTGGCCTTTGCCATTCAATCGGGCCGCTTCGACAGTGTGCAGTGCTCGGTCAACCTGATTGATCAATATGCGCTGCAACAGCTGTTGCCGGCGGCCCGCGAGCAGGGGCTCGGCGTAATCGCCAAGCGCTGTCTGGCCAATGCCATCTGGACCTACCCAAGCTTGCCGGCACGCGACGATCTGGCAGAATACTGGCCGCGCTGGCAAGCCATGTCGACGCTACCTTTGTTGGCCGAGCTGCCCGCGGATGAAGTGGCGCTGCGGTTTGCCGCGTTTGCACCTGGCGTCAGCAGCGCCATTATCGGCACCACGAAAGTCAGCAGCTTGCAGCGCAATCTTGCGCTGTTGGCCAAAGGGCCGTTGCCGGCAGCCGCACAGCAACAGATCCACGAGTATTTTCACCGGTTGGGCCAGCACTGGCCCGGTCGGGTGTGAGTGCAGGAGCGTTGTTACCGATGTCTGAAATCGCGCTGGAAGTTGGCCGACCGTATCCGCTCGGCGCCACCTGGGAAGGCGCTGGCGTCAATTTCGCGCTGTTCTCGGAACACGCGGAATCGGTTGAGCTCTGCCTGTTTGATGCGCTTGGCCATCGCGAAACCGCGCGGATTCCGCTGCGTAATCGCACCGGCCGAATCTGGCATTGTTTTCTGCCGACGGCGCGGCCCGGTACGGTCTACGGCTATCGCGTCTATGGTCCGTACTCGCCGCGTGAAGGGCACCGGTTCAATCCGCAAAAATTGTTGCTCGATCCTTACGCCAAAGCACTGGTCGGCGAGGTGAATTGGGATGAGTCGCTGTTTGGTTATCGGCAAGGTGGCCGGCAGGAATGGCGCATCGACAGCCACGACAGCCAGCAGCACATGGCCAAGTGTGTGGTCATTGATCCGACCTTCAACTGGGATAATGATCGTCTGCCGAACGTGCCGCTCAGCGACACGGTGTTGTACGAGCTGCATGTCAAAGGCTTCACCCAACTCAATTCTTTGGTGGCGCCGGAACTGCGAGGCAAGTATCTCGGTCTGGCGGCACCGGCCGTCATCGATTATCTGAAAAATCTCGGTGTCAGCACCGTTGAGTTGTTGCCCTGCCAGAGCTTCTTGTCCGAACGATCATTGGTTGAAAAGGGGCTGGGCAACTATTGGGGCTACAACCCGATGGCGTTCTTTGCGCCGGATCGCCGCTACGCCATCAAGGATGCGACCGTTGAATTCAAAACCATGGTCAAGAAGCTGCATGCCGCCGGCATTGAAGTGGTCATGGATATCGTGTTCAACCACAGTGCCGAAGGCAATGAACTCGGCCCCCATTTGAGCTTCCGCGGCATCGACAACAAAGTGTATTACCAGCTCGATCCGGAGGACGCCCGGTACTATCGCAATTTCTCCGGCTGCGGCAACACATTGAATGCTGAACATCCGCAAGTGCTGAAGCTGATGATGGACTGCCTGCGCTACTGGGCCAGCGAAATGCACGTCGATGGTTTCCGCTTTGATTTGGCATCATGCCTTGCCCGGCGCGACGGCCACTTTGATGCCAGCGGCTCGTTCTTCAACATCATTCATCAGGACCCGGTGTTGTCCCATCTGAAACTGATGGCGGAACCGTGGGACTGTGAACCCAACGGCTATCAACTCGGCCGGTTTCCCGGCGGCTGGTCGGAATGGAACGACAAGTATCGCGACAACATGCGGGCGTTCTGGCGTGGCGAGGGCGGTCAACTCGGTCAGTTTGCCGAGCGCCTGGCCGGCTCCAGCGATCTGTTTGCCAACAAGGCACGCGAGCCAACCGCGTCGATCAACTTCATCACTGCGCATGATGGCTTTACCCTGCATGATCTGGTCAGTTATCAGTACAAGCACAACGAAGCCAATCTGGAAGACAACCGCGATGGCGCCGATCACAACGGCAGCTGGAATTGCGGCGAGGAGGGCGAGTCGGATGATCCGGCTGTCATCGCCTTGCGCGAGCAACAAAAGCGCAACTTGCTGGCCACGCTGTTGCTGTCGCAAGGGGTGCCGATCGTGCTGGCTGGTGATGAGTATGGCCGCAGTCAGGGCGGCAACAACAACGCCTACTGCCAGGACAATGAAGTCAGCTGGTTGCGCTGGAGTTGGGGTCCTCGCGAGCGCGAGCTTCAGGCGTTTGTCCGCCGGCTGATCGCGCTGCGCCGGCAGCAACCGGCACTGCGGCGGCGACGCTTCTTCGACGGTGTGCCGCAGGACAACGGTGAACGCGATGTCAGCTGGTTGCGCGCTGACGGCCAGATGATGAGCGATGCGGATTGGCATGACTGGCGTGCACGGTCGCTGGGCTTGCTACTCAATGGCCGTTATACCGGTCAGCTGGATGCGATGGGCCGTCCGGTCATCGGCGATCATTTGCTGATTCTGCTCAACAGCCATCATGAGCGGCAGCACTTTCAATTGCCGGCACCGCCGGATGGGGCACTGTGGGAGTTGGTGTTTGATACCGCGGAAACTCAGGTCAGTACACTGCCGATGTATTTCAGTGCCCACGATCCGTATCCCTTGCAGGGCCGCTCGTTCGTTGTTTTACTGGAGCGGGTTGTGCAACGCGATCGCAGCCGGTTGAGCTGAGCGACGGCTACTGCCGGCAATCTTCATTCAATACCTGCATCGAGCGTTCTCGGCGTTCAGAACATCGACGTTCAATATCGTCGGCATTCAGTGCGATTGGCATTCAATACCGTCGACATTCCATCGCGATTGCTGCGATGCGGTGCATGTCCTGCCTTGCTGTCGCTTCCACGCCTTCCTCATTGCAGCCGCCGCGCTGCGCCATTCTGGCGCATGAATACGTATGTAAATTGTCCCGGCCGGTTGTTCCGCCGGACCGGAAAATGCGACAAATGCAGCCTGAATTCCGATGGCTCCGGCCATCGCCCGATCTGTCGTAGCCGACCCTGGCTGTGACGGCATCGAACGGATGATTTCCAGAGACTGGGTGAGGTTGCGCCGCAGCGGTATTCGCGGCGACGGCACCCGGTTTTCAGTGCCTGGCTTGGCCACGCGGTAAGGACCTGCATTTACCATGACGAATTCTGTCGAGCACGCGCTCGATTCGCGGATTTCCCCGCAATATGCCGATGCCTGGGGCCAACCCCGCGCCGTCGCGGCGACGACATTGTCAGCGCTGGCTCGCGCGCTGGCCTCCGTTTCGGCTGGCGATGAACACAGCGTGCGCGTGCATCGCATCAGCAGTGGTCCGGTTGAGCTGCAGCTACCGGCAGGATTTGATCGCTGGCGCTTGCAACTGGACCCAGCCGCGATTGCAGCGGGCGATGTCGCGATCGACGTGGCAGAACAACAGGGGCTTATCCGTGCCGGCCGCTTGTCATTGCCCATTCCGCTCGGCTATCACCAGCTGACCGTGAATGGCCCTGCCGGCGCGCAAACCATTCGCCTGATCGGCGTGCCGGATCAATGCTTTCTGCCCGCGTCGGTGGCTGCCGGTGAGCGCTGCTGGGGATTGGCGCTGCAGCTCTATACCTTGCGCTCAGCGCGCAACTGGGGCATCGGTGATTTTTCGGATTTGCTGACCCTGATTGGTCGTGCCGGGGCGTACGGCGTTGATGTCATCGGCCTAAATCCGCTGCATGCGCTGTATCCTGCCAATGCTCTGCACATCAGTCCTTATAGCCCGAGTCATCGGGAGTTTCTGAACTGGCTCTATATCGATGTCGAAGCCATTCCGGAACTGGCTACTTGCACCGCGGCGCAGGCGCTGATCAATCACGACAGCTTTGCCCAAGCCAAAGCCGCCGCACGCGCCACCGACAGCGTGGATTACGCTGCCGTTGCCGCGTTGAAACGGCCGGTGCTGGAAGCCTTGTTTCACTATTTCATCACCGCAGCCGTGCCGGCCCGTCAGCAGGCGTTTGCCGATTATGTGAGGCAGGCCGGTGCCGATTTACAACGCCATGCCCTGTTCGATGCCGTGCAGGAACATTTGCTGAAAACCTGCCAGCAGATCTTGCCGTGGCAGCAATGGCCTGCCGAATACCAGGACCCTGCAGGTCCCGTTGCCCAGCAATTTGCCGCCACCAATGCTGGAAGTCTGCAGTTTTTCTGCTGGTTGCAGTGGCTGGCGGAAGCGCAGCTGGATGCTGTGCAGGTCGAATGTCGCCGGCTTGGCATGCGCATCGGCTTGTATCGTGATTTGGCCGTTGGTGCTGACCGTGGTGGCAGCGAGATCTGGAGTTCGCCGGATTTGTTCTGTCAGGACATTTCGGTCGGTGCACCGCCCGATGCCGTGGCCGTGCAGGGGCAGAACTGGGGCTTGCCGCCGCTGCACCCGGATGCGCTGCGCAATGACGGCTATCGGCGTTTTGCCGCGATGTTGCGTGCCAACATGCGGCACTGCGGCGCGCTGCGGATTGACCATGTCATGGCCCTGTTCCGGCTGTGGTGGATTCCGCCGGGTGGCAGCGGCACGGATGGCGCTTATGTCCATTATCGACTGGCGGACATGGCCGGCATCGTCGCGCTGGAAAGTCAGCGCCAGCGCTGCATGATTATCGGAGAAGATCTCGGTACCGTACCGGAGGAAATTCGCCAGCTGATGGCCGAAAACCAGATGCTGTCCTATCGCATCCTGATGTTCGAACAACATCCGGATCGGTTGAAGTCACCGGCGGAATATCCGCAGCATGCCTTGGCTTCCATCAGCACCCATGACATGCCGACCTTGCCCGGTTTCTGGGAATGCGAAGACATCAAACTGCGGGAGCGGCTCGGTCTGTATGATTCGCCAGAGCAGGTTCGGCATCAGTACGAGCAACGCCACAGCGACAAGCAAAAGTTGCTGAAAGCGCTGGCGGAGCAGGGTTTTTATCCGGCGCAAGCCGAACCACCGGCGTTTGATGAGCCACTGCAGCGCGCTGCCCATATCTATCTGGCGCGCAGCAAGGCCGCCATCATGATGTGTCAGCCGGAAGACTGGATCGGCGAGCGTCATCAGGTGAATCTGCCGGGCACTAGCGATGAGCATGCCAATTGGCAGCGCAAGTTGGCGGTGCCGATCGAGCAGCTGTTCGAACGGCCGATGCTGCGTGAGTTGTGCCTGGCCATCAGTGCGGCACGGCGGAGCTGATAAAGGCCTGCATTGTTCTTTTTCGAGTTGTTCTGTTTCGCGTTGTCCTGCACCAATGCAGCTGAGATGCTGAACCAGAAAAAAAAGACCCCGGCAGTGGCCGGGGTCTTTTGCTTTGGGCGGTCCGTTTTTGCGGACCCAGATTTCGTCTCAGACGCTGGCTGCCGCCGCAGCAGTTTTGTCCGCTGCATTTTTCGGCTGCCAGAGCTCCTGAATTTGCTCGAGCGAACGGCCTTTGGTTTCCGGCACATAGTAGTAGACAAAGACGGCCGCCAGCACACTCATGCCGCCATACACGTAATACGCAAAGCCGTGATGGAACACGTCATTCAATGCGGTGCTACCGTCCAGCAGCTTGAACGACCACGACACGATCAGGTTGGCAATCCACTGCACTGCCACAGCCAGACTCATGGCCCGGCCTTTGATGGCATTCGGGAACATCTCGGCCAGCATGACCCAGACGATAGGGCCCCACGACAAGGCAAAACCGGCGATGTAAACAATCACCATGATGAGCGACAGCCAGCCCAGCTGATTGGCATGGAACAGCGCGCCGAGTGCCAGCATCGAAATTGCCATGATGCCGGCGCCGAGGATCAGCAGCGGCTTGCGGCCCCAGCGATCAACGGTAAACATCGCGACCAGCGTAAACACGGCATTGGCGACGCCGATGATGACGGTTTGCCACAGCGCGGCATTGGCTGACGCGCCCATGTTCTGGAACATCTGCGGTGCGTAGTACAGCACGGCGTTGATACCGACGGTTTGCTGGAAGATGGACAGCATTAGGCCCACCAGCACAACGGTGCCGCCGAACGCGAACAACTTTCCGGACTGCACGGTCAGGCTGTTGCCGATCTCCTTGATGACAACGCTGGCTTCAGCGTCACTGGTCAGGCGGCGCAAAACGGCGTGGGCTTCGGCGTCACGGTTTTTCATCACCAGCCAGCGCGGGCTTTCCGGGACAAAGAACAAAAGCACAAAAAACAGGGCGGATGGAATGGCTTCCGAGGCAAACATCCAGCGCCAGCCGGTGCTGTGCAGATAGGCTTCATCACCTTGCGCGGCAATCAGCCAGTTGACGAAATACACCAGCACAATACCGCCGACAATGGCGAGCTGCTGATAGGTGACCATGCGGCCGCGTTCCGCGGGTGGCGAAATTTCAGCGATATAAAGCGGTGACAGCATCGACGCGATGCCGATGCCGACGCCGCCAATGATGCGGAACAGGTTGAATGCCCACAGGGCATCCGGGCCGGCGCTGGTAAACAGGCCGAGCGCGAGTTCCGGCCAGGCCGAACCTACCGAGCTGATCAAAAACGCCAACGCCGCCAGCATCAATCCACGTCGCCGACCAAACCGATCGCCGATCCAGCCGGCCACCAAGCCACCGAGCACACAACCCCACAGTGCGCTGGCGATGGTGAAGCCGGACAGGCTCAGGCGCGCCGTTTCATCGAGCTGGCGCGGGTTGATGAAATTGGCATCGATGGCGCTGATCGCGCCGGAAATGACTGCTGTGTCATAACCAAACAGCAGACCGCCCAGTGTGGCGATCAGCGTCAGGCTCATGACCAGCGACTTGTTGTGAGTGGACATCAGTTCCCTCCGTTTTGCATAACGGTTATTGAGTGGTGTTTTTAACAGTTCTATTTGCGCTGTCCAGCTCTTGCCGATTTGCTTGTGTTGGCGCAATGGTAATGGATCGGTTGCCGTGTCCGTTGTTGATGGTTGCTTGGCTTTTCATTGGCGTATGGCTACGCAGCCTGCTCACCTTCAGCGAATGTCAGCGAATGTCAGCGAAAAACACGCCATACCCCGGCAACTGCAGATGACCGTTGTCCAGCTTGCCGGCCAGCAAACCGTGTTCGGTCCGGGCAGTCACGTTGCCGAGTGCCGGCAACGGCAGGTCGACCGCGTTGTCGCAAAGATTGAACGCGACCAGCATGCGGCGTCCGTCGTGTTCACGCAAGAACGCCAGCACCGGCTCCGGGGTATCAATAAACCGGATACTGCCCCATTTCAGGCAAGGCTGTTGCTGACGCCAGCGCATGAAGCGGCGAAAACCATTCAGTGGCGAGTTGGCATCGGATTCCTGATGCGACACTGCCAGTTGCAAATGTTCAGGCGGCACCGGCAACCAGGCTTTGCCGCTGCTGAAACCGGCGTCGGTCCGATCCTGCCAGGGCATCGGCGTGCGACAGCCATCGCGGCCTTTGAAATTGGGCCAGAAGGCGATGCCGTAGGGATCTTGCAGCGCCTCAAATGGCAGTGTTGCTTCCGGCAGCGCCAATTCTTCACCTTGGTACACGCAGACTGAACCGCGCAGCGAACAGACCAGCGCCGTCAGTTGATTGGCAAGATGGGCTGGCGGGTGGGCGCCGCCCCACCGGCTGATCACGCGCTCGACATCGTGATTGGAGATGGACCAGCAGGGCCAGCCTTCGGTCAATTTCGCCTCCAGGTTCTCGACCGTTTCGCGAATGTACTGGGCGGTAAAGTCGTGGGTCAGCAATTCAAAGCTGTAGCCCATGTGCAGGCGACCGGGCAGGGTGTATTCGGCCATGGTCGCCAGCGAATCTTCAGATGAGATTTCCCCCATGCCGACCACGCCGGGATACTGATCCAGCAGCGCCCGCAGCTGCTCCAGAAACGCCAGATTTTCCGGCTGGGTGTTGTTGTAGTAGTGATACTGGAATGCGTACGGATTGTCCGGACTGAAACCGCGACCGGTTCGCAGCGCTTTCGGTTTGGCCGGATTGTTGCGCAGCTTGGCGTCGTGATAGCAAAAGTTGATTGCATCGAGCCGGAAGCCATCGACGCCGCGATCGAGCCAGAACTTGACGTTGGCCAGTGCTGCGGCCCGCACCTCGGGATTGTGGAAATTCAGATCCGGTTGCGCTGACAGAAAATTGTGCAGGTAATACTGGCCACGGCGTGCTTCCCAGCGCCAGGCAATGCCGCCAAAAATCGACAGCCAGTTATTCGGTGGCGAGCCGTCTTCATTGGCGTCGGCCCAGACGTACCAGTCAGCTTTGGGATTGTCACGGCTCTCGCGGCTTTCCTTGAACCAGTCATGCTCGGCCGAGGTGTGGCTGAGCACCTGATCGATCATCACTTTGAGACCGAGCTGGTGTGCCTTGGCGAGCAAGCGATCGAAATCCGCCAGCGAGCCGAACATGGGATCGACGGCTCGGTAATCGGCAATGTCGTAGCCAAAATCCGCCATTGGGGATTTGAAAAAGGGCGAGATCCACAGGCAGTCGACACCGAGGCTGGCGACGTAATCGAGCCGCTCAATGATGCCGGGCAAATCGCCAATGCCATCGCCATTGGTATCAAGAAAGCTGCGCGGATAAATCTGGTAGGTGACAGCGCCGCGCCACCAAGGGGCCTTGCTCATTGCCGATCCCGTTGTGCTTCGTGCTTTGACGGCAACCGTCGATGCACTGTTTTGGTGATCCGCAGCTTAAGCTGAGAGTGCGGTCAAACTGGCTGTTGCGCATACGTATTCATGGCGGCAAGCCCACGAGCAGGCCGCTGGCCCGGGTTAGGGTTGCGCTCAGTGAACGTGCGCAACGAACGATTCCGGTATCAGCGTGACGAGAAGGCGGGGTGCAGCAAATTCGCTGTTTTTTCTCGGAAACGGCGCGGATTGCCGGGTGAGCTCGAGCATTGTCATGACGGTTTATGTTGGCGGCGTCCGATGCGCAGTGTGGGCACCGGACGCTGCCAGAACAGTCAGGTCTGACCTTTGGCGGATGGGGCGACCGTTGCCGAGACCATGGTCCGGGCTTACCGTTTTGGTGCACATGGCTGTACCGGTGGCAGGTGCAGTCAAGAGGCAGGTCATAAGGAAATTTGCGGCCATGCGAGCCGCTCGTGTGTCGTTGCTGGCGAATGCTTGGCGGTAGTTGATTTCGGTGCTGACAGAGCCTGCACAAGCATGGACATTGTCTGCGGATCGCCGGCTTTGCTGTGATCGAATTTATTTACGTGGTGCTTCCGCATGGTGTTAAAAAATTCCGGTTGTTGTCGCCGGGTCCTCGCCGGTTTGCTTCTGCTCACGCTGAGCAGGAACGGCGTCGCTGTGGGGGCTGATCGGCAACAATCCCTTGCTGATGACGTGCCGGCCACGACGGCCGATCCGGCAGGTTTCTTTCCGGATGAAAACCACTTTTTTGACACGATAGCGATTCCCGTGTCGGGCCATCAGCAGGCGCAGTATGTGCTCGGCGACAATCTCGCCGGCTATTACGAGGGCTATACCCATGCGTTCCGGCGCGGGGTTGGCTACCAAATGCAGGACCGCACGCTGTTTCACGGCCACGCGTCGTTCGTCAACGGCGTCTTGCTGGACCGGACGCGTGACGCGGAACGCGATGTCGTGCTGCCATTCGGTCATCGTGCCGAATACGCGGGCACTACGGAATCCCTGTTGCTGCATCGCAAGCAGCATGCGCTGTCATTGCGAATCACCCGTTCTGCGCCGGCATTGCTGGGGTGCATGCCGTTATGGGATTTGTCGGGTGCCGACTATGTGCTGGAGCAACAGGATGAGGTCCTGCTGTTGCTGCCAAAACATCAGCCGGATGGCGCACTGGCAAGCTCAGGCATGAATGCCATTCCGACGGTGATCGCACTGTCCGCGTCATCACCGTTTCGGGTCGAACCGGATTGGAAGGCATCGACCTCAACGCGACAGATCCTGTCGCTGGATCAGGCGTCGCTGGCACCTCGAATGGTCAGCACCGAGCCGGTCACGCAATTCACTGTGCATGTCGCTTTCGGCTTCAGCCGGGAGGAGGCCGTGCAAAAAGCGCGGGCGCTGGCGCAAGCGGATTCCTGGCGCGCCGAGCTGGGGTCGGTGTATCGGGATTTGACGCGCAGTCAATTGTGGACCTCTGACGCCGAATACAACCGCGCACTGGTGTGGGCCAAAGCCAGCGCCAGTGCCTTCGTGGTCGAGCAGTTTGGTCATGGCATCTGGGCCGGTCTGCCTTGGTTTCGCGACAATTGGGGCCGCGATACGTTTATCGCCTTGCCGGGCACCCTGCTGGTGGCGGGTCGCTTTGATGAAGCCAAGGCGGTGCTGGACAATTTTGCCCGGTTGCAGTTGCGCGGCGATCTGAGCGAACCGAATTACGGCCGCATTCCGAACCGGGTTGCGGCCGGTCAGCCAGCGATTTACAACACGGTTGACGGCACACCCTGGTTGATTCGCGAAGCGCTGGAATACGCCCGCTACAGTGGCGATGAAGCGTTTGCCGAAACCATGCTGCCGCTGATCCGCGACTATGTGAAAGGCGTGGAGGCGCACTGGCTCGATGGCAACGGCTTGCTGCAGCATGACGATGCCGATACTTGGATGGATGCCCGCATTGCCAATCAGCAGGCCTGGTCGCCGCGCGGCAACCGTGCGGTAGAAATTCAGGCGCTGTGGTTTACCGCGCTGGAAGCGGGCGCAACGCTGGCACGGCGGGCCGGCTTGGCGGACGAAGCCGCGCGCTACGCTGCCATGGCGGCGCGCGTGCAACAGCAGTTTCCGCGGTTGTTTTGGGACGGCGAGCGCATGGCCGATCGCGTACGGCCGGATGACAGTCGTGATCTGAGCTTGCGCCCGAATCAGTTGTTGCTGGTGTCCATTCCGGATTCTGCGTTCATTCCTGAACCGATGCAGGCGCGCGTGATCCGAAACGCGGTATCCGGCCTGCTGTATCCCTACGGCATTGCCTCGCTCGACCCGCAGCATGCCAATTTCCATCCGCGCCATGAAAATCCGGCGTTTCATCACAAGGACGCGGCCTACCACAACGGCACGATTTGGGGCTGGAATGCAGGGTTTACGGTGACGGCGCTGAACAAATTTGGCTATCAGGATCTCGCCTGGCAACTGAGCCGGAATTTGACCGATCAGATTCTGTACCTTGGCACGCGCGGCAGCATGAGCGAGTTGCTCGATGCCGTGCCCGATGCCGCCGGCAAGCTGCACCCTTCCGGCACCTATGCCCAGTCCTGGAGCGTTGCTGAATTTGCTCGCAATGGTTATCAGGACTACCTCGGTTTTCGACCGGACTTGCTGAACGGTGTGCTGGCGTTTGTGCCTGCACTGCCGACGTCGTGGCAATCGCTTGCGGCGCGCTTGCCGTTTGGTCGCGACGAGTCGGTAACCGTGCGGGTGGAACAATCCGCAGCCGATCAGCGTTGGCGGTTTTATCCTGCGGCAAAATCGGACCGCCTGCTGCGTCTGGATTTACTGGCGACGGACCGTAGCCGGCAACGCGTCGAGTTCAGCTTGACAGGCCAGCCGCGGCAACTCGATTGGGATGGCAAGATCGCAAGCCTTGATGGTGAGCCGGTGATGACGACGCCGATCATGGCCAGTCAGGCCGACATTCTGGGGGAACTGAAAATGGCAACGCCGCGCGGCTATGAGCCAAAACAGTTTCCCGTACTGCGCGGCAAAGATGTCTTGCAACAGCTTATTCTCAAAGGAAAACAACCATGAAGCAGATCAGCGGGTCCGGTTGGCGGTCAGCAAAACCACGGCCGTTTGTGGCGGTGTTTTGCACGGTATTGATCCGCGGGTTGTTGATGACGGCATTTCCTGCGACGGCGCTGGCGGACTGGCAAGCGCTGGCGATGACGGACAAGCCGGTGGCAACGGCAGATGGTTTGATGTTGCCGGACGGTGATGCGGCGCTGACCATCACCGTGATCAACGATGCCGTGATCCGGGTACGTTATACCGACAAGCGCAAGCTGGCACTCGACCGGTCTTTTGCCGTGCTTCCCCAGAAGCCTTATCAGGGCAAACTGTCAGTGGATGTTGGCAGCAACACCTCGACGGTGCGGACACCGGCACTGCGAGTGGTGGTTCAGCACCAACCGCTGCGACTGGAATTTTTTGACCGCGACGGTCGCTCGCTGGATCAAGACGACGCTGAGCAGGGCATGGCGCGTTCGGCTGAGGTTTTCAGGGTCGCCAAACGGCTGCGCGACGACGAGCAAGTCTACGGCTTTGGTGAAAAGACCGGACGCTTGAACAAGCGTGGCATGGGGCTCGGTGGCTACCACTACACGATGTGGAACAGCGACACCTACGGCTATGACATGTCAATTGATCCGCTCTACGTTTCGGTGCCGTTTTATCTGGTGCTGCGCGAGGGGCGGGCGCACGGCATTTTTCTCGACAACAGTTTTCGCAGCAGCTTCGATGTCGGGCGCGACAGCCGGAACCGGCTGAGTTTCGGTGCCGAAGGCGGTGAGCTCAATTACTATTTCATTCACGGCCCGCATCCGAAAGACGTGGTGGCGCGGTACACCGAGCTGACCGGCCGCATGCCGATGCCGCCGCGCTGGGCGCTGGGCTTTCACCAATCGCGCTGGAGTTATTACCCGGAAGCGCGGGTCCGGTTGTTGGCGGATACCTTTCGCAGCAAGCGCATTCCGGCCGATACCTTGTGGCTGGATATCGATTATCTCGATGGCTTCAAACCGTTTGCCTGGAATCGTGAGTATTTTCCCGACCCGGCCGGGATGATTCGCGATCTGCGTCAGCAGGGATTTCGGGTCGTCACGATCGTCGATGCGCATCCCAAAAAGGAAGTGGGCTACCGGCCCTACGATGAAGGTATAGCCGGCAATCATTTCGTCAAAAATCCGGATGGCAGCGTGTTTGAAGGCCCGGTCTGGCCCGCCAATGCCAAGAAAAATCCCGGCAACAGTGTCTTTCCCGATTTCACCCGCGCGGCGACGCGAGCCTGGTGGGGTGGTCTGCATCAGGAATTGCTTGAGCAAGGTGTCGCCGGCATCTGGAATGACATGAATGAGCCGGCCGTGTGGATTCCGCCGTCGAATACCATGCCACTGAATGTTCGTCATGAAAACGACGGCGCTCCGACCGATCAACGCGAGATCCATAACGTCTATGGCCTGTTGCATACCCGCGCGACCTTCGAAGGATTGCAGCGGCTACGCCCGGAGCTGCGGCCCTTTGTTTTGACGCGGGCGAGCTTTGCCGGTGGCCAGCGCTATGCCGCCGTGTGGCCGGGGGACAACACCGCCGACTGGTCATCACTGCGGCAGTCGCTGCCGATGTTAATGGGCATGGGCCTGTCCGGATTCTCGTTTGTCGGGACCGATATTGGTGGCTTTGCCGGTTATCCGTCGCCTGAGCTCTTCACCCGCTGGTTGCAGGCAGCGGTATTCGCGCCGTTTATGCGCGCCCACACCGAGCAGGCCACACCGGATCAGGAGCCGTGGTCCTTTGGTGCCCAGCACGAGGCGATCAATCGTCGCGCGATCGAGCTGCGTTATGAATTGCTGCCGCAGATTTACAAGGTGATGGAAGAGGCGAGTCGCACCGGCGTGCCGGCGCTGAGGCCGTTGTTTCTGGAGTTTCCCACTGACCCGCAAACCTGGTCGCGCGATGATCAATTTCTGTTCGGTGCGGATCTGCTGGTGGCGCCGGTCATTGTGGAAGGCGTGAGCCAACGCGATATTTATCTGCCAGCCGGTGACTGGTTTGATTACTGGACCGGAGCGCTGCAGCGCGGCGGGCAGACGATACGGGTTCCGGTCAGTCTGAGTTCCTTGCCGATTTATGTCCGCGCCGGTGCGTTTGTGTTTCACCAGCCCGTTGTCCAGCACACTGGGGAAATGGCTGGCCTGCCGTTGCAAGTGGATATCTACCCGGCCAGTGACTCGCACGGCGAATGGTACGAAGACGATGGCGAGAGTCTGGCCTACCAACGCGGCGAGCAGTCGCGACGCACGTTCCGGCAACAACGTGACCGCCATGCAACGACGTTGACCATCAGTGCAAGCGAGGGCCGCTATCGGCCTGCTGCCCGTCAGCTGGACTTGCTGTTGGTTGGCGAGCATGCCGGCAAGCGCGTACTCGTAAACGGCAAGCTGTTAGCGCAGCAGGCGCCGAACGCACCTGCGAGTGTCGGGCCTCACTGGACGCAAACGGAACGCGGTCTGTTGATACGGCTTGCCGATGACGCCAAGGCCATGCAGATATCAATTCAACATTGAATGGGGAAGGGCTGATGCGCAAATGGCGAGCGGTTTTGCAGCATTCGCTGCTGTTGGTTGTGCTGTCAGTGTTGAGCGGGCTGACAACAGCAGCTGATAAAGTGCCGACTGTAACCGCCGGTACCATCGAGCGATTGCCGGCATTCCCTTCGCAGTATGTCACCGCGCGTAATGTCGATGTCTGGCTGCCGCCGGGTTACCCCAATGCCGCTCCGTATGCCGTGTTGTACATGCACGATGGCCAGATGTTGTTTGATGGCGCCATCACCTGGAACCGGCAGGAATGGCAAGTCGATGAAATCGGATCGGCGCTGATTCAGAGCGGCAAGACTCGGCCGTTCATCGTGGTCGGCATCTGGAATGCGGGCGCCGCTCGCGCGAGTGAGTATTTTCCGCAGCGGGCATTTGAACGACTGACCGCAGCACAGCAGCAGGAACTTCATTCGTTCTATGCCGATGCCACCGGTGGCAACAAACGCTTTCCGGTGCCGATGTCGGCTGACCGCTATCTGAAGTTTCTGGTCAGCGAGTTGAAGCCCGCCATCGATGCCCGCTACGCCAGCAGCCGCGACCGCAAGGACACCATGCTGATGGGCTCCAGCATGGGCGGTCTCATCTCGCTGTATGCGTTGGCGGAATACCCGGCGGTGTTCGGCGCGGCAGGCTGCCTGTCCACGCATTGGCCCGGCACCTTGCCGGACAGCGCCGACAATCCCGTGCCCGCCGCCATCTTTGACTATCTGCGCGAACGGCTGCCAGCGGCAGGCTCGCATCGGCTGTACTTTGATCACGGCACCGAAACGCTGGATGCCAGCTATGCCGCGCGCCAGCAGGTGGTTGATAGCATCCTGCGGCAGAAAGGCTATTCCGATGCCAACTGGCGCAGCCTGACGTTTCCGGGAGCCGAGCATAACGAGCAGGCCTGGAGTGCCCGGCTGGTCATCCCGCTGAGCTTTCTGCTCGGCACCGAGCGGTCTTCGGATGCCGGGCCAAAAGCCGATTGAACCGACCTGAAAATGTGCGGCAATCGCACCATTGATGTCGAGGGTTCGTGCTGCCCAGTCTGAGCGTCGTTAAGCGTCCTATAGCTGCGCCCCGATCAGGCTCCGCAACCCGACAAATCCACGCATTTGAGTCGCCCCAATTTGGGGCGACATGCATTTCCGACCCCTTGTATCGTTTGCACCAAGCCATCGGCTCGTCACAAATTGGCTGTCGGAACACATCCCCAGTGTGCCGCCAAGTGACTGATTTCGATATCAATAGTCGCGGTGCTGCAGTAGCACAAATGCTTACGTCCTGAACTGGAATGGTGCAGGCCAAACCAGTGGCTTGCACTGAATACGTATTCACCTTCGTCAACTGCGCGTGCAGTACGGATACCATCGGTCAGCGCTTCGGAACAGACATGTTGCCGGTGCGTCAAGCCCAAACGAACGCAGACTGTGGATGGGCTAACCAAATAAATGAAAATAAATCGAGGGGTGTGGGAGATGGTGCAATTCAAGCGAAGCATATTGAGCTTGGCCCTGGCGTCTGCGTTGCAGACCGTCTCGGCGGGTGCTCATGCGCAAGATGCCGATCCGCAGGCAACGGCGGAACAATCGGCGGACGGCAAAGGCAAAAAAGCGGACGACGCCGTACGGGTCGAGGTAACGGGTATCCGTGGCGGCATCGAGAAGGCGCTCGATACCAAGCGTGAATCCGATGTCATCGTTGATGTCGTTGACGCGGGTGCACTGAGCTCGCTGCCGGATCAATCGATCACTGACGCGCTCGCTCGTATCCCCGGTGTCACAACCATGCGGGACTCTGGCCAGTCTGCCCAGCTAAACATTCGCGGCATGAACGGCGACTTCATCCAGACCACTCTGAATGGTCGTGAACAAGCCACCACCAGCGCCTACACCGAAAGCAGCCGCTGGATGTCGTTCGACCAATACCCGGCCGAGCTGATTACCCAAGGCGCGGTGTACAAATCGCCGAAAGCCTCCCACATCGAAGGCGGTGTCGCTGCCACGGTTGAGCTGAAAACCGCCAACCCACTTAAAGCGCAAAAAGACCACAACTTCAACGCCAGCGTCCGCAAGTCGTACAACGATGCGGCAGGTGATGTCGGTTCCGACGAAAATGGCGAACGGTTCAGCGTCTCCTATCTGGGCAAGTTTCTCGATGACAAACTCGGCGTTGGTGTGGGTTACGCCCATTTGAAGCAGCCAAACAACTTCGAGGGGTCGCGTGCCGGTGCTGATAGCCAGATTGGCTACGGTGGACCTAATAACCGTTACGACTTTGACGGTGACGGCACCGATGAATACTACGCTCGCGCGTTCCAATGGCAGGCTGGTACCGGCAACGATGAGCGTGATGGCTATCTGGCAACGGTTGTTTTCCAGCCGAATGATTCACTCAAAGCCTCAGTGGACTACTTCAAGTCCAAGTTTGAATCAGAAGATTTTCGCCATGGCATCACCGTTAGTGGTTTGGCCCGCCCAGACAACTACTCGCTGACTTCGCCGGTTATCAACAATGGCATCCTGACCGGTGGCACGGTTTCACTGACAGATCCTCGGACTCGTGGTGATGACAGCAGCCCGTGGTTTGAGTCGCGCACGGAAGATCAGTCTACTCAGGCAGATTCCGAAGCCTATGGCTTCAATGTCGAGTGGAGCGTCAACGACCAGATCACGTTAAATTTTGACATCTCCCACAGTGACGCGGTCAAAACGCGCAAGGATCGTTTGGCTTCACTGCATGCCTACGAATTTGGCACCGCAACTGGGATGTTGGATGGAAATAGTGTGACCGGCCCAACTTGGCAAGAGCTGAGCGGTCAGAGCATGACGTTTGTGGGCAACGGCGACGGTACTCCAACCGCAGCGTTTAACACGGATTACACCGATCTCTCCTACATGCGTTTGTCACGCTACGAGGAATATCCGCACAAATACAGCGATGAAATCGATAGCTATAAGGTCGACTTCAAGATGGAGTTGGATTGGCAGTTCGTGTCATCCATTGAGGCGGGGGCTCGGTATTCTGACCGGATGTTTGATTCCCGTCGTGGCACCTTCCTTTTCGGCAGCCGTCAAGGGCAGTTTAATTACGTCGACGGCAACGGTGACTGGCAATCTTACTGTGAAGATAACCTGAGCAACCCTTTTGTGGCCTGCGCACCGCAGTCGGTTGATGGCTTCGTGACAGTAGGCTCGGTTGCCGGCGTACCGGATCATTTGGTTGTTGATCTAGATGGCATTGCCAATAGCATTTTTGGTGCTGGCAATTACACGGGTCGTCAGGTGTTCAGTCGTGATTGGACTTTCGTTGAGTCCGGCGGTCTGCAAGAAAAGACGAAAGCCTATTATCTGCTGGCCAATATCAATGCCGAGATAGGCGATACCCCTGTATCCGGTAATGTTGGTGTCCGGGTGGTCCAGACGGATGTCAAGGCCAGCGGCGTGCAAAACGTCGGTTCGGCTAATGGTGTCCCAATCACCGATGACGCGGGCGTCACTCAGTCAAATTATGCGTATGTTAAATATGGTCCTGAATATACCGACGTTCTGCCGTCATTGAACCTGAATTTTGAGCTCACTGAAAGTGATGTGCTCCGGTTCGCGGCAGCGGAAGTCATGGGGCGGCCGCCAGCTGGGAAATTGAAGGGCGGTGCCGGTTCTTGGAATAGCGGCAACAGCGGTGAAATTTACAACGTTTGGACCAAGGGGTCGCCGTATCTGGATCCGTTCCGTGCAACCCAGTATGACTTGTCCTACGAGCACTATTTTGAGGATGGCGGCGCGGTTACTGCTGCGGTGTTCTATAAGGACATTGAAAGCCTGGTACAAAAGAACTTCTATCCGGAAAACCCTCTCTCTCCGGATGGTAATGCCGCATTGTTCGCATCGCTGGGGTTGGAAGTTCCAGAAGGTCAGATTGCCGGTGCATATGAAACCTATCGCAATAGCGATAAAGGTGGCTACATTCGTGGCTATGAGTTGGCTGCTACCAACACGTTCAGCAGCTTGCCGGGCGTATTCTCCGGCTTGGGCGTGACTGCGAGCTACTCGTATACTGAAAGTGAAGCGGAAATTGACGGTGGCGGGCTATTCGCCGGGCAGAAATTGCCGATTCCTGGTCTGTCGAAGGATGTTTGGAGTGCGACGGTGTTCTGGGATATTGGTGGTTTCAGCGCGCATGTTAACGCTCGCTATCGTGGTGATTATATTTTCGACATGACGATTCCGGGCAGCTCTACTCCTGCCAAGGGTAAGGAGTACACCACTATCGATGCACAAGCATCCTATGCGTTCGATAATGGCGTCAGTGTTGTCTTGCAGGGAACCAACCTGACTGATGAGGAAAGCCTGGCTTCCTATGGTCTGGACAATGCTCTCGGTGAGTACAAGACATTCGGTCGCACCTATTTCCTGGGACTGAACTACAAGTACTAATCGGTAGTGAATGTAATTCCGGCTGAATCAGCTGGAGCAGAACGTAAAACCGCCCGCCGAGCATCGCTTTGCGGGCGGTTTTTCATTTCTGGCAAAGTGTGGTAATTAATCGGTCTGAACACGGGCGCAAGTTGGCGTCCGGCTACGTGCAGAAAATTTGAGAAAGCAGATGAACAATCAGAAAAAACGTATCGTGATCCTTGGTGGCGGAACGGCCGGCTGGATTGCCGCCAACCTGATGGCGACGCATTGGCAGGAGCAAAATATTGAAATCACCTTGGTCGAGTCGCCTGATATCGGCATCATCGGTGTGGGTGAGGGCTCGACGCCGCCGCTGAAAGGCTTCATGGAAACCATCGGCGTGACAGAGTCCGAGTGGATGCCGGAGTGTCAGGCTACTTACAAGGTCGGCATTACTTTCCGCAACTGGTCAACCAAGCCCGGCTTTACCCAGTATGTTCATCCTTTCCTGTCGCAGCCGGATCACTTCACCGTGCCGGCGTTTTTTCACAACAGCTTTCTGCGTCGCAAGGGGGTGGACCTGGATGGCCATCCGGACCACTTCTTTCTGGCGACTCATTTGATTGAAAAGAGTCTCGCGCCAATTACACCGGCCAACTTTCCGTTTGAAATCAATTACGGCTACCACTTTGATTCGGCGTTGCTCGGCAAGTTTTTGGCGAAGGTGGCGGCAAAGAAAGGGGTCAAGTACCAGCAAGCCACCGTCACCAGCGTGGTATTGGATGAGGCAGGTAACATCGATTATTTGAAAACCGATGCCGACCAAGTCATCAAGGCTGACTTTTATGTCGATTCAAGCGGATTTCGCAGTCAGTTGCTGCAACAAGCCTTGAAAGTACCGTTCATCAGCAGCGCACAGTCCTTGTTCAATGATGCTGCCGTGGTGTTTCCGACCGAAACCGGTGACCGTATCGAGCCGCAAACGGTTTCGACGGCGCTGAAGTATGGCTGGGCCTGGAAGATTCCACTACGGCATCGGGTGGGCAATGGTTATGTCTACAGTTCGAGCTTCTGTGACAAGGACAAGGCCGAGGCGGAGTTTCGCGAGCATCTGGGTTTGACCGGCGCCGACATTGAAGCCCGGCACTTGAAGTTCAAAATTGGCCGGGCCGAGAAACAGTGGCACAAGAACTGTCTGGCTGTGGGCTTGTCGCAGGGGTTTATCGAGCCGCTTGAAGCGACGGCTCTGGATATGGTGCAAGAAACCGTGGTTCGCTTTATTGAAGCGTACAACAAAGGTGGCTTCACCAATCAGTACGAAGACGAGTTCAATACCCGCATCAATGGCCGGTTCGACGCGGTGCGCGACTATATCGTCTGTCACTACCGCATTACTTCGCGCACCGACACTGATTATTGGCTGGAGTGCGGTCGCAACGAGAAAATTTCCAACTCGTTGCGCTCGATACTGACCTCCTGGGTGTCCGGGCAGAACATTACCGACGAACTGGAACGGCAGAAACTGGATGCCTATTTCCCGAATGTGTCATGGAATTGTTTGCTGGCCGGCAAGGGCGTGTATCCCAACAAGGAGCAACTGCGTCCGGGCAATGAATTGGCGCATCGCTACAAGCTGGCTGATATTCGACGGTATATCGAAGGCTGCGGCTTGAATTTCCGGCCGCATCGCGAATTGCTGGGGCTCGCGGGATAAGCACCGGCGAAGCATGGTGTAGTGGTGGTGTTGAAAATGAACCGGGGCACATGTTGCCCCGGTTTTTTTTCGTTCAGTCGAGCACAGCTTGAATGGGTGACGTGACGGTCGCTGGTGTTTCAACCGGTGCGGAACGCCGAACCAAGCGCGCCGTCACCATCGGCACGCTCAGCATCGTGCTGGCGACGGCCATCAGTAGCAGGGCGGTAAACGTCTCGCTGCTGATGATGTGGCGGTCGAGCAGGATGTTGGCAAAGATGATCATGATCAGCGCCTTGGTTTGCAGCAGCCAACCAATGATCGAGGCGTCGCCTTTTTGCCAGCCGAGCAGGCGGCCGGCGGCATGTAAACCAAGCAGTTTGCCAAACACGCAAGCGGCCAACAGCAAGGCGGCCGCACCGAATACCGACCAGCCGCCCATCGCCCAGTTGGTGCGCAGGCCGGTGCTGAGAAAGAACACCGGCATCACGACCAGCAGGACGTGGTGACGCAGCTGATCCATGCGTTCCTGATTGAACCAGCGGTTGTCGAGCACGGCGCCGGACAAAAACGCACCCACCATGTAGTGCAGGCCGGCCCAGTCTGCGGCAAAGCCACAGCCGGCGAGCCAAATCAGCCCGACATACCAGCGGTCCGGCTCCGGCAATTTCGGCAGGGCTTTGCGCACGGCGAGCGTGGCGATGGCAAAGCCAACAAAGAAGCTGGCTTGCCGGCCGAGCCGCTGCCAATCCATCAGGATCACGGCGAGCACCGCCCAGATGGCAATGTCGTCCAGACTGGCGTAGCGCAGGATGCGCTGGCCGAGCGGCTGGCGCAGGATGGCGAGTTTTTCCATAAACAGGATCAGAATGGGCAGCGCCGTCACCGCGCAGGCCATGCCCACGCCGGCGATGAACTGCCAATGTGAGCCGTTGTCACCCAGCCAGGCACTGTCGTGGCCGAGCAGAACCGCTGCGGCCAGCGCGCCGAGCAGCAAGGGTGTCCCGAGCGCGAGACCGGCGGTGATGGCGCTTTCGCGGCGGTTGGCCCAGACCGCATGCAGGTCGAGTTCAATACCGGCAATCCAGACGAACATCATCACGGCCCAGGCCGCGATGCCACTGAGCGCGCCAACAACAGGCGGATTGAAAACAAACTGGCAGTACTCGGGAAAGGCTGCACCGAGCAGGCCGGGGCCCATGACGATGCCGGTCAGGATCTGTACCACGACCAAGGGCGCGTAATATTCGGTGCGGCCGAGTCGCCAAATCAGATACGGCAGCGCCAGGATCAGGGTCATGGCTATCAGCAGGGTTTCGATCATGCTCATTGGGTGTCACCGGATTTCGTTGTTATTTTGAATTCAGGTTTTACTTTCAGGCGCTGAGTTCGGCATCAGTTACAAACACCAACGACGGGCATCCATCTGTGCTGGTAAGCCCGCAGCAAACGCGTCAATGTAGCGACGATTCGCAAATGGTGCAGCAGGCCCGTTCTGAATACGAATGCAGCACACTGTCCGCACCAGTGTGAGGCGTCCTACTATCGGAGCCCACCCTAGCGCACCGGTTCGGTGGGCGACAACGATAACAACCAGGCCCGGCACCGACCGGGCCATTCTCGGGAGAAGACGATGACGGCCAAGCCGACCCTGTCGTTCTGGCAGATCTGGAATATGTGTTTCGGCTTCCTTGGCATCCAGTTCGGCTTCGCCCTGCAGAACGCCAATGTCAGTCGCATTTTCCAGACGCTGGGTGCGGATCTGGCTGACATCCCGGCGCTGTGGATTGCCGCGCCGTTGACTGGCCTCATTGTGCAGCCAATTGTTGGCTATTTTTCTGACCGGACCTGGACTCGACTCGGTCGGCGCCGGCCCTATTTTCTGTACGGTGCGCTGATCACCACGGCGGCCTTGCTGTTCATGCCGAACTCACCGTCGCTGTGGATTGCCGCCGGCCTGCTCTGGATCATGGATGCTTCCATCAATGTCTCGATGGAACCGTTCCGCGCGTTTGTCGGTGACCAATTGCCGCCCGCGCAACGCTCCAGCGGCTACGCCATGCAAAGTTTCTTCATCGGTGTTGGCGCTGTGGTGGCCAGCCTGTTGCCGTGGGCACTGGCCAAGCTCGGCGTTGCCAATACCGCCGAGCCAGGAATGATCCCCGATACCGTGCGTTACGCCTTCTATGCTGGCGGTGCGGTGTTGCTGGCAGCAGTCGGCTGGACGGTGTTCAGCACCCGCGAGTATCCGCCGGAGCAATTGGCGGCGTTTGACGATGCCAAGCCGGTGCAAATGCGGCCGCTCGATTCGGGCAAGGCGCAGCGCAGCGGTTTGCTCTGGTTACTGATTGGCTGCGCGGCGGCGGCGGCGATTTATCTGCTCGCGCTCGACAAGCAACTGTATCTGCTCGCTGCTGGCCTGGCGTTTTACGGTTTGCTGCTGCTCAGCTTGTGCCGCAACACTGAGCCGTCGATGCTGCGCACCATCATGAGCGATCTGCATGACATGCCGGAGGCGATGCGACAGTTGGCGGTGGTGCAATTTTTTTCCTGGTTTGCCCTGTTTGCTATGTGGATCTACACCACCTCGGCAGTGACTCAGGTGCATTTCGGCAGCAGTGATACTGCATCGGTCGCCTACAACGACGGCGCCAACTGGGTCGGGGTGCTGTTCGCCGCCTACAACGGCTTTGCCGCGCTGGCGGCGCTGGTGATTCCGTTCATGGTGCGCGCCATCGGCTTGCGCCTGAGCCATCTGGTCAATGTCTGGCTCGGCGGTGCGGCGCTGCTGTCGTTCTCGTTGATTCGCGATCCGGACTGGCTGTTGTTGGCCATGGTCGGCGTCGGTTTTGCCTGGGCGTCCATTCTGTCGCTGCCGTATGCCTTGCTGTCGAACAGTTTGCCCGCCAAGAAAATGGGCATTTACATGGGCATCTTCAATTTCTTCATTGTGATCCCGCAGTTGCTCGCAGCCAGCGTGCTCGGTTTCCTGCTGAAGCTGTTCTTTGCTGGCCAGCCGATTTATGCGCTGGTGATCGGCGGCGTCAGTTTGCTGGTGGCGGGCCTGTGCGTGCTGCGCGTGCGCGAACCAGGCCTGCAGGCCAGTTTTACCCCAGTGCCGGCTGAGCATTGATCTGCCGGTGTTTCATGACAGCCGTTTGCTACAGGTGCTTCAGTCTTTTCGGCGCTTCCAGTTTTCATTTCTGCTCGTCATTGCTGAATTTCACTACAACAACCAGCCGTTGCCAGACAACGAGTGTGGGGAACAACATGCGTTATAAGATTGCCGCGTTAGCGGTTTCAGCCATCCTGATGTCGGCTTGTGCTCAGGATGCCACACCGCCTGCTGATGAGTTTTACGGCACCACCGAACCGTTCGCCAGCGAAGCCATTTACTTCGTCATGACCGATCGGTTCGTCAATGGTGACAGTGCCAATGACCAACGTGAGCAGGGTGGCGCGCTGCAAACCTTCGATCGGCCGGTGCCTGGCGCGCCGGACGGCGAGAGCGACAACATCGGTTATCTCGGTGGCGATTTCAAAGGGCTGCTGGATAACGTTGATTACATTCGCGACATGGGCTTTTCCGCGATCTGGATCACGCCGATCGTCGACAATCCGGACGCCGTGTTCACGGGTGGCAAACCGGTCAACTGGGGCAGTTTCTGGACCGATCAGGGCAAGACCGGCTATCACGGTTATTGGGGCGTCAATTTTTACCGGCTTGACGAACACCTGCCGAGTCCAGGGCTGGATTTTGCTGCCTTGACTCAGGCCTTGCACGGCAAAAACATGAAGCTCGTGCTCGATATTGTCGGCAATCACGGTTCACCGTCTTACACCATGCCGGTGGCGCAGCCGGAGTTCGGCAAGATTTTCGCCGCCGATGGCACGCTGCTGGCCGATCACCAGAATCTGCCGCCAGAGCAACTCGACCCGGAACACAATCCGCTGCACCGCTTTTATCACACGCAACGCGGCGTGGCAGAACTGTCCGATCTGAATGACGAAAATCCGGCGGTACTGGATTATCTGGACGGCGCTTACAGCCAATGGGCCGAGCAGGGGGCTGATGCCTTTCGTATCGATACCATCGGCTGGATGCCGGATGCTTTCTGGAAAAAGTTTGCCGATCGCATTCGGGCGAAACGACCCGGTTTTTTCATGTTCGGCGAAGATTTTCGCTGGGATGCCAAGGACATTGCCGGTCACACCCAACCGGAGAACGGCGGCATCAGCGTGCTGGATTTTCCGTTGAAAGCCGGTTTGGCCAAAGTGTTTGAGCACGCAGGCAGTGACTACGCCGAGCTGGCATCGGCGTTGTATTTGCAAGGTGGCCCGTATCGCAACCCGTATGAGCTGGTGACGTTTTATGACAACCACGATATGGCGCGCCTGAATGCCAGTGACGATGGCTTTATCGATGCCAATAACTGGCTGTTTACCGCGCGCGGCATTCCCGCCATTTATTACGGCTCGGAAACCGGTTTTATGCGTGGCCGCGCCGAGCACGCCGGTAACCGCAATTATTTTGGTCAGGACCGCATCAACGCTGCGCCGAGCCATCCCATTTATCAGCATCTGCGCCGCATTGCCCGCGTTCGCGCCGAATCACCGGCGCTGCAAAAAGGCTTGCAACTGAATCTGGAATTGAAGGGCGACCGGGCGGCGTTTTATCGCGTCTATCAACACGGCGGGCAAGCGCAAACGGCGCTGGTTTTGCTGAACAAGGGCGACAGCCCGAGCGAGTTTGTGATCAGCGATTGGCTGCAGTCGGGCACATGGCGGGCAGCGTTTGATGCGCCGGCGGTAAGCGTTGCCGAAGGTGGCAGCCTGAAAGCGGTGGTGCCGGCACACGGCGTCCAGATCTATTTTCTGGATACGGCGGTAACACGCGCGGATTTGAAAGCGCAGCTGGCCGCGTTGATGGTCAAGCCCTGAGCGCGTTGCGGTGCTGACAGAAACGGGTTGATTGCTGGCGCGGCCGCTGAAGCAAGCGGTGCAGAAACCACCACCGCCACCGCAACCGCCGCTTACTTGCCGGCGCCGCAGGAGCGGCGCACCACCAGCTGGGCCGGGATTTTCTGACTGCTGACCGGCTGTTTGTGAATCTGCTTGACCAGACTTTCCACCAGCAATTCGCCAGCGCGCTTGGTGTCTTGCAGCACCGTGGTCAGCGGCGGATTGGTGAAGCTGGCGAGCGGGGTGTCGTCAAAGCCGGCCACCGCGACATCTTCCGGAACTCGATAGCCGTTGTCGGCCAATGCGCGCATGGCACCGATGGCGATCAGATCGCTGGCGCCGAACAGGGCATCGAACGGCACCTTGCGTTCCAGCAACTCACACATCGCCTCGTAGCCGGCGCGTTCTGTGGTGATGGCGTTGATCTGCAGTTCCGGTTGCACGGTCAGCCCGGCTGCTTGCAGCGCTTCGGTATAGCCGTGATAGCGATCGAAAAATTCCGGGCAACCGGCATCGGCGCCGCCGATGAAGGCAATCTTGCGCCGGCCTTGTTTGATCAGGTGCGCGGTGCAATCGCGGCCACCCTGAACGTTGTCACAACCAATCGAAACGCCCGGTTGTTGTTCCCGCACCGCGCCCCAGAGCACGAAGCGGGTGCCTTGCTCCATCAGCTTTTCCAGCTTGCTGTGGTAATCCATGTAGTCGCCATAGCCGAGCAGGATCAAGCCATCCGCGCGATTGCTGTCTTCGTAATCGGCATGCCAGTCGTCGGACAGTTGCTGGAAAGACACCAGCAGATCGTAATTGCGCAGCGCACAGGCGCGCGTGATCGAACCCAGCATGGACAGAAAAAACGGATTGATATGGGAGTCGTCCGGGGTTGGATCTTCAAATAGCAGCAGGGCCAGCGTGCCTGATTGCTGGGAACGCAGACTGGAAGCGTTCTTGTCGACTTTGTAATTCAGCTGCCGGGCGATATCGAGAATGCGCTTGCGGGTTTCCTCACTGACCAGCGGGCTGCCGCGCAGGGCGCGCGACACCGTCGGTTGGGAAACGCCGGCCATATAGGCAATGTCGAATGAGGTCGCTTTTGGTTTGATGCCCAAGACTGCTGCTCCGGTTTTGCTGCCGTAATATAACAACAATCCGGTAGGGCATAACCAGCCATTGCATCACGCTTGATGCCAGCCGGGTGCGGGCGCAATCGCCCCTTCAGGTTTGTTCAGAAACTGTCCAGATGAGGCGCGCTACCGGCCATCCAGCCGCGTATCAATGCCGGTGATGGTCGTGACCGTGCTTGTGGTCATGCTTGTGGTCATGGTTATGCTGATGGTGCTGCTGATTGCCGTGGTCGTGTTGGTGGCCTGAATGGCCAAGCCCGTCGCCGGCATGATCGGCGCGCGGCCGGTGCCGGTGCAGCAGTACATGCAACAGCGCGCCGGCCAGAAAGGCCTGCAAGCCGGCCGACGTGCTCTGGGTCAGTACCGGCACTACCTGCTGGGTCAGGACAAAACCCAGCACGGTCGCCAAGCCCATGGCCATCAGCGTGGCAATGGCCAGTGAACGGCTCAACGCATGCCGAACCAGCCACCAGATTGCCAGACCCAGCGGCAGCTGGTGTAGCACCACGGCAATGGCCAGCCATTGATCATCCGCGGCCGCCAGCGTGGCGCCATCCATCAGCGAATGCACGGCCAGCGCCAAGGCGCCGAGCAACACCGTCAGCGAATGGGTCGGCAGTGCGAGCCGGGAAAATACCTGTTCGATCAAACTGGGCAAGGCCATGGCAACCACGCCCAACAACGGTCCGACCCAGCCGATTTGCTCGTAGCCTTCGACAAATACCTCGACCAGCACAATCAGCACAATGACGCCGACCAATAAACGGTCGAGCGTGTCATGCACGCGCCGCCAGCGATGCAGCAGGCTGTACAGCCATGGAGCAAGACCGAGCGAGACGAGGCTGATGAGCAGGGCAGTCATGAGAATGGTATCAACCGAAACGGGGCAGGCATTCTAACGGTAAAACACGGCGAGGGTCGTGGCCGTGCTGGCCGACAACCCTCACCATTTGTTGCGCAGCGCTTATTGGGTCCAGCGCTTCATCCAGTCGAATACCGCACCGTGCCATTGCTTGCTGTTCTGCGGTTTGAGAATCCAGTGGTTCTCGTCCGGGAACACCAGCAGCTCGCTTGGCACGCCGCGCCGTTGCAAGGCGGTGAAGGTGCTCAGCCCTTGCGAGTATGGAACCCGGAAATCCTTCAAGCCGTGGATCACCAGCATCGGGGTTTTCCAATTGTTGACCTGATGAATCGGGTTGTGTTTTTCGTAGGCTTCCGGATTGCTGAAATGCGGACCGCCGTTTTCCCATTCGGTGAACCACAGTTCTTCGGTGGTGTAGTACATCGAGCGGGTATCAAAAATGCCGGCATGGTTGATGATGCAGCGGAAACGGTCGCTCCAGTTGCCGGCGATCCAGTTCATCATGTAACCGCCGTAAGAACCGCCGAGCGCACAGGCGCGATTGGCATCCATGTAGTCATATTTGCCGACGGCGGCATCAAAGCCTTTTTGCAAATCTTCAAACGGCTTACCGCCCCAGTCGAGGCTGATGGCATCGGTAAACGCCTGGCCATAACCGGTCGAACCGTGGAAGTCGATCATGATGACCGCATAGCCCTGGCCGGCGAAAGCCTCGGCGTTCCAGCGGTAATGGAAATGATCGCCAAAGCTGCCTTGCGGGCCGCCATGAACGAGGAAGGCAATCGGGTATTTCTTGCCTTGTTCGTAATTGGCCGGCTTCAGCGCGTAACCGAACACGGTGTCGTTGTTGGCGCCCTTGAAGCTGAACTGCTCGTAGTCACCGAAGCTGATGTTGCGCAGCTTTTCCGTGTTGAACGTGGTCAGCTGGCTGGCTTTGCCACCGCCGGCTGCCACTTTGAACAACTCGGCCGGATGCTTCAGATCATCGTAGCTATAGACAATATCGCTGCCGGCAAAATCAAAATCACCGACCGTGCCTTTGCTGACCACTCGCGACCATTTGCCCGAGCCGACATTGACGGCAAACAGGCTGTGCTGGCCATTGTCATCGCCGGTACCGTACAGGGTTTTGCTGTCGGCGCTCCACTTCAACGAACCCAGCGAGCGATCAAACCCGGCGCTCAAATCGCGCACGTCACCGCTCTTGCGATCGCGCAGCATCACGCTGAGTTTGTCGGCTTCGAAGCCGGGCCGGGCCATGGCGAGCCAGGCCAGATAGCGGCCGTCGGGCGAAACGGTGGGTACTGAATCGGTGGCCAGATTTTTCGGGGTCACATTCTTCAGCTCACCGCCGGTCGCCGCCACTTCATAGATATCGTGATTGGTCGACCAGGATTCGGACACGCCTTTGACCCGAGCCTGAAAATACACAGTCTTGCCGTCCGGGCTGAAGTTGAATTCCTCATCTCCGCCATACGGTTTCGACGGGACATCGGCATCCAGTTTTGACAGCAGCAACGGTGCATTCGCGACCTTGTTGCCATTGAGGCCATCGATAAACAGGCTGTTCAGGTGGCCGTTGTCCCAGGTATCCCAGTGCCGGACAAACAGGCGCTCGTGCATTTCGCCGCTGCCCTGTTTGGTTTTGCCATCGCGCTCGGCGGTGCATGCCAAGGTAGCGCAATCGGCAAACACTTCGAAACTGAGCAAGACATTCTTGTTGTCCGGCGCCAGTTTGTAAGCGTTGATATCGAGCGGGTAACTCGACACCTGTTCGGCCTCACCGCCGTTGATGGCAATGCGCCAGAGCTGGCTGCTGCCACTGCGCGACGACAGGAAATACACGCTGCGACCATCGCTCGACCATTGCGGGCTGCTGTCGCCGGCTTCGTGAGTGGTCAGGCGCCGGGCCGGCTCATTGCCGGCAACGCTGCGCAGCCACAAATCGGTGCGACTTTTGTTGGCCGCGACATCTGGCGTGCTGACGCTGAACACAATGGTTTTGCCATCCGGGGATACCACCGGCGCGCCGACGCGATGAAAGCTCAGCAGATCATCAACACTGAACGGGGCGGCCTGCGCGGGCATTGCGGCGGCGGCGCCGAGCAGGCTGCTGGCCATCAGCAGCGTGGAAAGTTTGAACATGACGTCTCCTTTGGCAAAGACAGATATGGCAACAAGCGATTTCGCAAAACCGCTTCTGGAAGCTGGATGTGTCAGGGGCAAGCCATATTGCGGGCAAGCCATATTACGGATTGGCCATGTTTTGGGGCAGGCCATGTTATGGGTAGGCCATGTTAGGGGCAGCGGGACCGGCTCTCAAGCCCTCGCGTGGCCGCCATGACCGTGGTTTCTGCCTGGCAAAAAGCCATACAACAGCGCTGACCGAGCTGCCGGCACTGGCCTTGCGATACAATGACCGCCCAATTCGCTGCCCGTTGTCCCGACCGTCATGGCCACCCTGTTTGTAGACCAGCTCACTGTCATCGATTGCTCCGTGCTGAGCCCGGACCATGGTCTGGTTGGTGAGAGCTGGATTGTCGATATCGAGCTGACCGGGCCGCTTGATGACCAAGGCATGGTGCTGGATTTCAGTGCGGTAAAAAAACAGATCAAGCATGCGATTGACGCCTTGGTGGATCACCGATTGCTGGTGCCGCTGCGTCATGCCGGCTTGCACGTTGCCGAAAAAGGCGAGCGGCTGGAACTGAGCTTTCGCGATCACCGGAACCAACTGTGGCAACACGGTTCGCCGTTGTTCGCGGTGTGCGGCATTCCGGTCAAAGCGGTGACGCCGGAAACCCTGGCGCCGTGGTTACAGCAACAGGTGCAGGCGCGTCTCGCCGATGGCATGCAATTGCAACTGCGATTGCGACCGGAGCGGATCGACGGCGCGCATTACCGGTACAGCCATGGCCTGCAGCAGCACGATGGCGCCTGTCAGCGCATCGCGCATGGTCATCGTTCCCGGCTGGAAGTGCAGCTCGGTGCGCAGCGCTCTGCGGAATGGGAACAGCGCTGGGCCGAACGCTTTCACGATATCTATCTGGTTACCCGCAGCCATATCGAAACCGAAACGGTGGACAACCACGCTGGCACCGTGACGCCGATGTTGAATCTGCGGTACCGCTCGCGCGAAGGCGAGTACACCTTGCGGCTACCGAAAGCGCGCTGCCATGTCTTGGACGGTGAAACCACGGTCGAGCAAATCGCGGCCTATCTGGCGCAGCAAACCAAGCAGGAATCCGGCGCCGCACAGGTGCGGGTCCGGGCGTTTGAAGGCGTCCAGAAAGGCGCGTTGGCGGACGCATGAACAGCGTTGGTGATCGGGGTGGATTGTGGCAGCGATTGTGGCGCTGGCTGCGGCATTGGCTGGAGCGTGGCGTAACGGCTTTGCTGCTGCTGCTGATCCAGCTCTATCGCTGGCTATTGAGCCCGTTCATCGGCGGGCAATGTCGTTTCTATCCCACCTGTTCCCGCTACGCCCGGGAAGCGATCACACTGCATGGACCCTGGCGCGGCAGCGTGTTGGCCGTCAAACGAATTGGTCGCTGCCATCCCTTGCATCCGGGCGGTAATGATCCGGTGCCGCCGGTCTGAGCGTGACTGCAATTTGCTGCAACAGCTCGGTTACCGGAAATGCAATGTCTGAAAGCGGAATTCAGCGTTGCAGCGCGCGAATCTGCATGTCGCCTTGCAATTCCCCGTCTTCGAACTGCTGGAGGCGGACCGGAATGTAATTCAGCGAGGGCGCGAACCAGGAAATGGTTTGCCGATCATCACCGGGCTCGCGAATGCGCTCGACGCGCAGCACGGCCAGTCTGCCGAGCGCCGTGTCCAGCGTTTCTTCTTTGGTGACCGCGTAGTGATAGTCACGAACTCTGCCGTTTTTACTGACGGCGTAGTGGACGTCGCGAATGCCGGCCGCCAGATCTTGTTGCAGCGCCAGCAAATGACTTTGCAAATCCTGGGTGCCGGGCGTCAGGGCCGTTGACCAGGATTTTTTGCCGCGCGTGCCGCTATCGAGCAATTGTTGCCAGTCGAATTGTTGCCGGGTCACTTCGGCTTTGCCGGGACGTTTGCTTTCTTTTTCAAATTGCAGCGGTTGTGGCTTGCCATTGAGCCAGCGGAACTGGCTTTGCTCACGATCGGAAAAATGAAAGAAATACAGTCGGGCTTCCGATGCGGTCTGGTATTGCCAACGATTGTCGGGCAGTGCGGTCAGGCTGATGGTGGCTTGGCCGACGTTGTCCTCGTCGCGGAACAAGTCATATTGCGCGGTAAACGGTGCGACGGTGGCCGGATTCGCCGCGACCGGTTCGCTGGCGACGGCACGATTGAGCCCGGCGATATTCAGCATCACGGCAAGCAGCAGCGCCGCGCCGAAGTTTGCGACCGTTCTGCCGGCTCTCGATCTACCAGCTGTCAATCTACCGGATGTCGATCTACCGGATATCGGTCTACGAAAACATTGCGCGAATTTCATAGCTGTACCGGTTGCTCCAGCGGGTGTTGGTCCAGCACGGCCTGACCGTTGGCATAACGCAGTCGGCCGGCGGCATACCAAGCTATGACCTGCTGATACAGCGCGTGTTCCAGTGGGTGCACACGGCTGGCCAGCGTTTGTGCAGTGTCGTCAGCCAGCACCGGACAGCGGCTTTGCGCGATCAAGGGGCCGCCGTCGAGATCGGCGGTGACAAAATGGATGGTGCAACCGTGTTCGGCATCACCGGCATCGAGCGCCCGTTGGTGGGTGTGCAGACCCGGATACAGCGGCAACAGTGACGGGTGGATGTTCAGCATCCGGCCAGCATAGGCGGCAACCAGCTCCGCGCTCAGAATGCGCATGAAGCCGGCGAGTACCACCAAATCGGCATCGAATTGCTGCATGCGCTGCAACAGCGCGGCATCGAAGTCGGCCCGACTGGCGTAGGTTTTGTGATCGACAACGGCAGTTGGAATGCCGACTCGCTTGGCCCGTTCCAGACCAAACGCATCGGGCACATTGCTGATGACGCCAACGATGTCAGCGTTCAGTTGGCCGCTGGCACAGGCATCGATGAGTGCTTGCAGATTGGAGCCGTTGCCGGAAATCAGGACGAGCAGTTTGCAGGTCATGCGAGCATCAGTCAGCGAGAGCGGAGAAACGGAGCCGGTAGCGACGGTAGTCGCCACTGCCATGACGGCGCGAGGTGGAGTGCCGAACGCTCGGCGTTCCACCTCGCACGGGATTCAGACCAGTTCGACAAACGGCTCGGCATCGTTGCCGGTGCTGGCGATGTGACCGATCTGATGCACGGTTTCACCCATGCTGCGCAGCAGGCTGGTGGCGGTGTCGACCGCGTCGGCCGGGAGCGCGATGACCATGCCGATACCGCAGTTGAAGGTGCGGTACATTTCGCGGTGCTCGACGCCACCGTTTTCCTGCAGCCACTTGAAGACCGGCGGCAAATCCCAGGCCTTGATCACAGCCTTGGTGCTGTTCGGCAACACCCGCGGCACATTCTCGGTGACGCCGCCACCAGTGATATGGGCGAGCGCGTGCACATCGACCTGCTTCATCAGCGACAGCACGGTCTTGACGTAAATGCGGGTCGGTTCCATCAGCGCATCGGCGAGCGTGCGATCACCGACTTTCTGGTTCAGATCAGCTTTGCTGACTTCGATGATTTTGCGAATGAGCGAGTAACCGTTCGAGTGCGGGCCACTGGAGGCGAGACCGAGCAGCACATCGCCAACGCGGACGCCGCTGCCGTCGATCATTTTCGATTTTTCGACGATGCCAACCGCGAAGCCGGCCAGATCGTAATCACCGGCGTGGTACATGCCCGGCATCTCGGCAGTTTCACCGCCGACCAGCGCGCAGCCAGCGAGCTCGCAGCCCTTGCCGATGCCGCCGACCACCGACGCCGCGACATCAACGTCGAGCTTGCCGGTGGCGTAGTAATCGAGGAAGAAGAACGGTTCGGCGCCTTGCACGACGATGTCGTTGACGCACATCGCAACCAGATCGATACCGACCGTGTCGTGACGCTTCAAATCAATGGCCAGACGCAGCTTGGTGCCGACGCCGTCAGTGCCGGACACCAGCACCGGCTCTTTGTAGCCGGTCGGCAGCGCGACCAGCGAGCCAAAACCGCCCAGACCTGCCAGCACTTCCGGCCGACGGGTGCGCTGGGCCACGGATTTGATCCGCTCGACCAGGGCATCGCCTGCTTCGATATCAACACCGGCATCTTTATAGGACAGGGAAGGCTTGTTCGGGCTGGTCATGACGGTTTCCAAGGAACCTGTGTGGAAAGGCGCAAATGAGGGGCGCAGATTCTACCGGTTCAGGGCGTGGCTGTCATGAAATGGCGGGCTAGCGCGGTGCTTTTCGCCGCCCTGCCAAAACCGCCATCCGCCGGGCTGACAAGAGCGGCCGGGGTCGCTGACCGGCCATGGTGCAAGCCGGCTAACGGGTTTCGGCCGGGCAGTCCGGGCTGCGCGCCAGTTGGGCAATCAGGCTCAGCAGACGGTCGGCTTCGGCCACGGTCGCCAGATGTTCGTGGCTGGCCGAGGCCTGCCGGCAGTGGCCGGGCAGATTTTGCATCCAGTCGGTGCCGAGCCGGCGCCAGTCGGCCAGCTTGGCTTTTTCGGCCGGATCGGTGGCGGACTCAATGGCACTGAGCTCGAAATCGGTGTCGTAGCTCCAGACCGGCACGGCGGCCGGCCAGGTCAGCGCGGCCGCGTTGCTGACATCGGCGTCATAGCGGGCGGTTTCAGCAAAGCGGGCCAGAATGCGAGCGCGGTCCAGCCGCTGCTTGGCGACCGCCTCGTAAAACGGCCAGTCCATCTCGGCCTGCAACGCCTCAGGTAGCAGGGCGGCCAGATGGGCTCGTTCTTCGTCATAAAAGCCGTGAGCGCGGGCGTCGTATTTGCCAGCACTGACGTAAGCGGAGAGCTGCTCGGCGTCTTTGAACGGCGCCGATTGGTCGGCATAAAAACGGATGAGCGCCGGATGCAGCGCGTCCGGGTCGATCAGCAAGACGGCTCGAACCCGGGTATTGCCGGTTTTCGCCAGCAGCGGCATTACGGCCAGATTGGCGCTGGCAAATGCGATCACGACCACGGGCTGCTCTTCGAGCTGTGGCAACAGCAGCGCCAAATCCTCGGCGAAACTGGCATAGCTCGCACCGGCCACGATATCGCTGAAGCCATGACCGGCCCGGTCGATGGCATGGACCCGGAACTGCCGGGCCAGCAAGGGTTGCAGCAAGGCAAACCAGCCGCTGTCGGCGTGCCAGTGATCGGTCGGGCCGGACAGCAACACAATTGCCGGCTGATTGGCATGGCTACCCAGCGTGCGCACATGCAGGCGGTGGCCGTTGACCTCAAACAAGCGGCTGCCGTTGGGCAGTGTTGGGCTGGCCGCAGTTGTTGTGGTTGTGACCGTAGAGGTGTCAGTGGTCGTGACCGCAGATGTCGGAGTAGATAACCCGGCTGGCGACGAGCCGGCGCAGGCGGAAATCACCATCAGGCTGAGCACAAGCAGCAAGCGAGTCATGGCACATCCTTGTCTTTTGTAGGTCCGGTCTTTTTGTAAGCCCGGTCTGAAGTAAGTCCGGGGGCAAACAGCAGCGGCGCTTGAAAAAGAGCCTGTCTGCCAGCCAGAGCTTGGCGGACCGGATCGATGGTAACAAGCCGGAATATTGCCCAGCAGTGGCGGTCAGTTGTCTTGCGTCGCGGCTTTGCAATGCGACGTCGTCATCCAGCGCCGTCATTGGGTATCGCAACGAAAGGGGCGTTATCAAGGCACGCAAATCCGGCAGGCCAAGCCTGACCATGGTCCCGGAAAAGCTTTGGCCATTCAGACACTTCCCTTATCATGGCGGCCTGACTGCCGGGCAAGGCGGTAACCGTTGGAGGGATGGCATGAACGGCAGTTTGGGTGGCGGGCAGCGGCAAAGGCAGATGACGGTAGGGCGACGGGTGATCAGCAAAATCGCGCTGATGGGACTGGCGCTGGCCGCACTGCTGTGGCTGCCGATCGCCAGTGCCGTGGATGTCACCGACCTTTATAGCGGTGCCGTACCGGTGCCGGACCAGAGTGAGACCGCGCGCCAGGATGGCCAGATCGCGGCGCTGCGTCAGGTGCTGGTCAAACTGTCCGGCACGCCTGCCGTACTTGGCTTGGCGCAGGTGCAGGCCAATCTCGGCAAAGCCGCGTCCTACGCGCAGCGTTATCAATACCAGGTGTTGTCAGCAACGCCGGAGGCGCCGGCCGGTACACCTGATCAGCTGATGCTGCAGGTGACTTTTGACGGTCGGGCGCTGGAGCGTTTGCTGCAAGATGCCGCCGCGCCCATCTGGGGAGCACGGCGCCCGCTGACCGTGTTCTGGCTGGCCATTTCGGATGAAAACGGCCGTCGCTTGCTTGGCAATGATGATGAGCCCGGCCTGATTCAGGAGTTGCAGTTCGCCAGCCACGCCCGCGGTCTGCCGATGGTGTTGCCGCAGCTGGATCTGGAAGAAACCACGCAGATCAATATCAGCGATGTCTGGGGCCGTTTCCTGGAACCGCTGCAAACGTTTTCGTCGCGTTACGGCGCCGAGGCAGTACTCGCCGGTCGGCTGGAGAAAGTCGGTTCCGACTGGTATGGCGAAATCAGCTTCCAGCAGGGCATAGCGCAAGCGGGCGTGTCATCGCAATCAGTCTTGCGCAACAGCTTCAGTGGCAAAGCGGCGACTCGCGCCGAGCTGGTGGAAAAAATGACCGCCAATGTCACCGAATTTCTGGCCGGCAAATATGCCGTGGTGCTGGATTCGAGCAAGGATTCGGAAGTGCTGGTGCGGGTGCGCAATGTTCGCCGGCTGGAAGACTATGCTCAGCTAAATCAGTTTTTCAGCGGCTTGCAGGCCGTGCGGCAAGCCGATGTGCGGGAACTGAACGCCGGCAATGTGCTGTTCAGTTTGCGGCTGATTGCCGATCAGTCGGCGCTGCTGCAGGCCACCGCACTCAATCCGCGGCTGCAGGCGGTGCCGGGCACGGAATTCAGCTCGGTGCTGGAATACGAATGGCGCCCTTAAGCCAATGGACTGACAGTCAACCATGTTCCTGATTTCGCCATGACCGCCTTGCGTCATCTGCCCAATGCCCTGACGGTGCTGCGTTGCCTGCTGACGCTGCCGCTGGCTGTGCAGCTGGCGGAGCGGCACTATGCCAGTGCGCTCGGCGTGTTTGTCATTGCCGGCGTGACCGATGCGCTCGATGGTTTTCTGGCCAAGCAGTTTCATTGGCAAAGCCGGTTTGGTGCCATTGCCGATCCGCTGGCGGACAAATTATTGCTGCTGATCGGTTTCGGCATGCTCGGCTATATCGGCGTGCTGCCGTGGTGGTTGTTTTGGCTGGTGCTCGGTCGCGACGTGATCATTGTCGGCGGTGGCCTGACTTACCACCTGTTGTTTGGTCCGTATCCGATGCAGCCGACCTTGCTGTCAAAAGCCAATACGCTGCTGCAAATTCTGTTGTTGACGCTGGTGCTGCTGAATCTTGGCTGGTCGCCGCTACCAGCGTGGTTGCTGCAAGGCGGGCTGGCACTGATCAGCCTGACCACCCTCGTCAGTGGCATGGATTACGTTTGGACCTGGGGCCGCCGCTGCGCGGAACAAAACCGTTTGCGCAGGAGAGCAGCAAAATGAATTGGCGGCTGTACGGATTACCACTGGCCATCGGCCTGACGCTGCTGCTGTTGCTGTGGTTGCTGGCGCCGATGCTGACGCCGTTCATTGTCGCTGCCGCGCTGGCGTATTTTCTCGATCCGGTGGTCGAGAAACTGCAGAGCTGGAAATGGCCGCGAACTGTCGCCGTGTTGACCGTGTTGCTGCTGGTCGTGCTGGTCTTCACCTTGTTTATCTTGTTGGTCGTGCCGCTGCTGCAACACGAAATTCGCTTGATTGCCCAACGCCTGCCGGGGGCGATTGGCTGGCTTGAGCGGGTCGCACTGCCGTGGGCGCTGGCCAAAGCCGGCCGCGCTGACATGACGCTGGATCTGGAATATCTGCGCTCCGTGCTGGGCGATCAGATCCCGCAGGCCGGCACTCTGATCGCACGCGCGCTCAGCACGGTCGGCAGTTCGGGGTTGGCGGTATTCGGTTTTATCGCCAACTTGCTGCTGACCCCAGTCATCTTCTTTTACCTGCTGCGCGATTGGCCACTGATCAAAAACCGCAGTTCGGGCTTGCTGCCGGGGCGCTGGCTTGAGCGGCTGACGCCCTTGCTTGGCGAATGCGACAATGCTCTGGCGGCGTTTGTCCGCGGCCAGATTCTGGTGATGCTGTCATTGGCCGCGTATTACACGCTCGGTTTGATGGTGGTTGGTCTGGATGTCGCGTTGCTGGTTGGCGTGTTGACCGGCCTTGCCAGCTTTATTCCGTATCTCGGTTTTACGCTGGGCTTGCTGCTGGCGGTGCTGGCGGCATTGCTGCAATTTTCTGATCCGGCAATGGCGCTGTGGGTGTTGGCAATATTTGCCGGCGGCCAGGTTTTGGAAGGCGTGGTGCTGCAACCGCTGCTGCTTGGTGATCGGATTGGCTTGCATCCGGTTGCGGTGATTTTTGCCGTGCTGGCCGGCGGCCAGTTGTTCGGTTTCACCGGTGTGCTGTTGGCCTTGCCGACGGCCGCCGTGATCCTCGTGTTGCTGCGCCATGGTCTTGATTACTACCGGCAATCGACTTTTTTTCGCGGTCAGCAATCTGGTGACATCACCTGAACGCCGGCGAATCCGATTTCACGACTGATGCCTGTCTGATGCAACAATTGCCACTCGGACTCCGGTTGCGTACTGACGCCGGGTTCGACAATTTTCTCGCCGGCGACAATGCCGCCCTGCTGCGTACCCTGCGCGCTTTTGCGGCCGGTGATGCGACGTTGCCGGCCTTGTATCTGCACGGTGGCTTTGGTTCCGGTCGCAGTCATCTGCTGAACGCGGTAGCGTCGGAAGCCGATCGCAATGGCGGGCTGGTTGCCGTGCTGCCGTTGCAGATGAGCGGCTTGTCGCCCGAGGTGTTGGCGGGGTTCGATCAGTGCGAGCTGGTCTGTGTCGACGATGTCGATGCGGTCTGTCAGCACCGGGACTGGGCCGAGGCCTTGTTCAACCTGTTCAATGCCGTGCGCGATCGGGGCGGTCGCCTGTTGTTTGCAGCGGATCGGCCGCCGACGCTGCTGAACTGCGCACTACCGGATCTGCAATCGCGACTGGCCAGCATGCTGGTGCTTGCCGTGCAGGAGCTCAGCGACGCCGACAAACAGACGCTATTGATTCAACGTGGCGAGGAGCGCGGGCTGCGGGTACCGATGGAAGTGGCGCAGTATCTGATGAGCCGGCACTCCCGCGCGGTGGCCGATTTGCTGCAGTTGCTGGACCGGCTCGATCACGCCTCGCTGAGCGAGCAGCGCCGATTGACCATTCCGTTTGTCAAACAGGTGCTGGGCGGGTAGCGCCCAATGCAGAGGCAAAAAAGGCGGGGAGACCCCGCCTTTTTTTGTGCTTTTCGTTCAATGCAGTTGGTTACTGCAACCGACTGACGGCGCCCGGCTCAGCCGGCGGTATTCGCGGCGCGTTCGGCCAGCAGAAAGGCCAGACTTTCATAGGCATGGCGCAGATGCGGAATCACGATCGAGCCGCCGATAATCAGCGCAATATTGAACGCCTCTTCGATTTCTTCCTTGCTGCAGCCCTGTTGCACACAGGTATCGAGGTGATAGTCGATGCAGTCATTGCAACGCAGCACCATCGAGCCGGTCAGGCCCATCAACTCCTTGGTACGACGCGACAGCACACCGTCTTCATAGGTGATTTTGTCGAGTGAGAACAGCCGTTTGATGCCGAGATTTTCGGTCTTCAGCACCAGCTCGTTACCGGCCAGACGGCGGGCACGAAATTCTTCGAAGGGATGTGGCATGGGGCTACCTATCGCTAAACTTCATTTCGGGGACAGAACCAAAGCCATGATACTACTGCTGCCCGCTTTGCTGCAGGGCTGCAGCCGGCACGAATTTGCGCGGCGGCGGTCTCAATGGCGGACCGGCAGGTGTCCGGAGGCATTCGTCCCCGGCACGCTGCTGACCGTCACGTTGGCGGGCAGTTTGTTCCGGCAAGTCAGCTCTGACAATTCGGTACAACTTTCGCCTGTGAGCGAAAGTCCGGGCTGGCAATAATGCCGCAGCCGTTCGCCTTATACGTTAACCAGAGGAATTACGTTCATCATGAGTACCGGTCGTCTTGCTGTCCTGAAGTTTGGTGGCACCAGTGTTGCGAGCGCGGAAACCGTCCGCCGTATCGCCGACATCGTGGTGGCGCGCCGAAAACAGGGCTTTGACGCCGTGGTCGTGGTGGTGTCGGCGCTGAGCAAGGTTACCGACAAGCTGGTTCGCATCAGTCAGGGCGAGCCGGTCGAGCCGCTGCTGGCCGAAATTGACAACCAGCATCTCAAGTTGGCGCAGGCGCTGAATTTGCCGGATGACGAATCGGTGCTGCAGAGCTGGCGCCAGGAGCTGAGTCGGATAGCCGCGCTGCGGGCCGGCGCCAGTTTACCGCTGACCCCGGCACAGCAAGCGCAAATCCAGAGCGCCGGCGAGTTGATGTCCAGTCGCTTGCTGGCGCAGTTTTTCAGCCGTGAACTGAAAGGCGAGAAGCTGGCTTGTCACTGGCAGGATGCGCGCGAATGGTTGACCAGTGTGCCGCAGCCACATCGCGGTGAGATCAGCCACTACCTGAATGCCCATTGTGAGCCGGTGCGTAGTGATATCCATCGCGCCAGCGTGTTCGAGCGCGGTGGCATGACGCTGACTCAGGGCTTCATCGCCCGCAATGGTCGCGACGAAACCGTCATTCTCGGCCGCGGTGGTTCCGACACTTCGGCGGCTTATCTCGCCGCTTTGCTTGGCGCCGATGTGCTGGAAATCTGGACCGATGTGCCGGGCATGTTTACCGCCAATCCGCGCCAGTATCCGAATGCCAAATTGCTGCGCAGCCTCGATTACGACGAAGCGCAGGAGATGGCAACCACCGGCGCCAAAGTTCTGCATCCACGCTGCGTGCGTCCGGCGCGGTTGGCACGCATTCCCATCCGCATCGCCCACACCGGTCACCCGGAAATGGAAGGTACCTGGGTGCAGCCGCAGCCAGAAGAGGTGTCGGGCCTGAAAGCTGTGTCGGTGAACAAACCGATTACCTTGATCAGTCTGGAAACGCTCGGCATGTGGCAGCAGGTCGGCTTCATGGCCGATCTGTTTGCGGTATTCAAACAACACGGCGTCTCGGTTGATCTGGTCTCGACTTCGGAAACCAACATCACCGTTACGCTCGATGGTCGTGCCAATGATCTGGCGCCGAACGCGATGCAGGCGCTGCTGGCCGACATGAACGAACTCGGCCGGGTGCGGGTGCTGGAAAACTGTGCTGTGGTCACGCTGGTCGGCCGCAACGTACACACGGTTTTGCATCAGCTCGGCGAAGCGCTGAAAGTGTTCGCCGATTACCCGGTGCATCTGGTCACGCAAGCGGCCTCGGATCTGAATTACTCGTTTGTCATCGATGCCGAGCATGCTGATGAAGTCTGCGCCCGCCTGCATGAATTTCTGCTCGCTCATGCCCAGCATCCGGCAGTATTCGGCCCGGATTGGCAAAGCCTGTTCGGTAGCACGAGCCGGACCGTGGCGCCGGCCTGGTGGCGATTGCAGAAGCAGGCGCTGGTCGAGCGGGCGCAAACGCACGCACCGTGTTATGTCTATTCGCTGCCGACCGTGCTAGCACAAGTGTCGGCGCTGCGTGAACTGAAAGCGATTGATCGGTTGCTGTACGCAATGAAAGCCAACGCCAATCCAGCTGTGTTGCAGACGCTGGCTGCTGCCGGCGTCGATCTGGAATGCGTGTCGGTCGGGGAGCTGGATCGGGTCCGGAAAGTGCTACCGGAATTGCCGGCGGATCGCATTTTGTTCACGCCCAATTTCGCCCCGCGCACCGAATATGAGACCGCGTTCAGTCGTGGCGTCACGGTGACGCTGGATAACCTGTATCCGCTGCAGCAATGGCCGGAACTGTTTCGTGACCGCAAAGTGTTGTTGCGGGTCGATACTGGCGTCGGTCAGGGCCACCATGCCCATGTCCGCACCGCCGGGCAGGAGGCCAAGTTCGGCATTCCATTACCGGATCTGGACGAAGCCCGCCGGTTGTGCGCGGCGCTGAACGTCCGGGTGATTGGTCTGCATGCCCATACTGGCAGCGGCATTTTTGATCGCGACAACTGGCGCCATAATGCCGACACCTTGATGCGTGCCGCCAGCCAGTTTCCGGATATCGAAGTGCTCAATCTGGGCGGCGGTCTTGGCGTGCCGTATGAAGACAGTCAGGCCGCGCTGGATCTGGCTGCGGTCAATGCCGGTTTGCAAGCATTCAAAGCCGAGCATCCGCAGATTCGATTGTGGCTGGAGCCGGGGCGTTATCTGGTCGCACACGCCGGGGTGTTGTTGGCGCGTGTCACGCAGATCAAGGGCAAAGGCAGCCGCATGTATGTCGGGGTCGAAACCGGGATGAATTCACTGCTGCGGCCAGCTTTGTATGGCGCTTGTCACCGCATCGTCAACCTGTCACGGCTCGAAGCCGAACCGGCCTGGCTTGCGACCATCGTGGGCCCGATTTGCGAAACCGGCGACAAGCTTGGCGAAGCGGTGTTACCGGTCACACAAGAGGGCGATGTGCTGCTCATCGCGGAGGCGGGCGCCTACGGACATGTCATGAGCTCGCACTACAATCTGCGGGCGCCGGCGCAGGAACTCATTCTCGACTGATCGGCAACGACCGCGAAAACGGCATTGGCTTGCTGCGACTCGCTGAAACCGCTAAGGTCGGCGTCACCCATAGGATGGTGGTGCCGACCCGGTCATGGAACCCAGCCTGTTTGACGATTTCATTGCCGTCTACGACGACGTGCTGCCGGCCGCTTTTTGTCAGCAATTGCTCGAACAATTTGAAGCCAGCGACAAGCGCATTGCCGGGCGCACCGGCCACGGTGTTGATGCCAGCAAAAAACTCAGCACCGATATCACCTTGAATCTGCATCAGGAATGGCTGCCGACCTTGCAGCGTTTGCTGGATCTGAGCTATCCCGCCTTGAAAGATTATCTGGTCCGGCTGCGCTTTCCGCTGATCGGCGCACTGTCACCTACCGTTGCCGATCCCGCGACGGGCAAGCCGGTCAATCTGAGTCTGGACAATTGGCCGCAATACGGCCTGCCGATGGTTGATCAACTGGTGCCATATCTGTATCGCTACGGCAATCTGAACCTGCAGAAATACACCGCCGGCGAAGGCGGCTATTTTCACTGGCATTCCGAGATCTATCCGCAAGACGAACGCTGCGAGCCGCTGCATCGGGTCTTGCTGTTCATGTTCTATTTGAATGATGTCGCCGTTGGTGGCGAAACCGAGTTTTATTACCAGCAACAAAAGATCAGCCCGAAACGCGGCCGCATGGTGATTGCGCCGGCCGGTTTCACCCACACCCATCGCGGCAATATGCCGGTATCGAATGACAAATACATCGCCACGTCCTGGGTGATGTTTCAGCGCGCCGAGCAGTTGTACGGCAAGCCGCAGCCAGCCACGTCATAGCCTGTTCGCGCTTTGACGTTTTCTGCCGGTTCAGGTGGATACCTGCCTGTTTTTAATGGCTGACGCTGGCAGTTACACCCTATGCATGGCGCTGCACGTCTCGGCAATGCGGCAAGTATTCCGGCAATTCGGTACAACAAAGTCATAACTGGCGCAGCCGTGGCTGCGCTAGAATTGCCGCGCGTTTTTTTGCTTCCCCTCTGCTTGAAGATCCCAACCATGAGCCAGTCTTTTGATGTCGCGGTGCTCGGTGCAACCGGCGCGGTCGGTTCCACTGTCATTGAAATCCTTGAACAACGGGAATTCCCGGTCGGCAAGTTGTACGCCTTGGCGAGCAAACGCTCGGCTGGCGAAACGCTGATGTTCCGCGGCAAACCGGTGATGATCGAAGATGCCGACCTGTTCGACTGGACCAAGGTCAAGCTGGCGTTCTTCGCGGCCGGCGGCTCGGTTTCGGCCGAACTGGCGCCACGGGCGACGGCGGCTGGCGTGGTCGTCATCGACAAGACCTCGCAATTCCGCTACGAGCCGGATATTCCCCTGATCGTCCCCGAGGTCAACGGCCACCTGATTGGCCAGTACACGCAGCGCAATATCATCGCCTGTCCGAACTGCTCGACCATCCAGCTGGTGGTGGCGCTCAAGCCCATTCATGACGCGGTCGGCATCGACCGGCTCAATATCGCCACCTACCAGGCGGTGTCCGGCACCGGCAAGGCGGCCATCGAGGAACTGGTCCAGCAAACCGCCCAGTTGCTGAACGGCAAGGGCGCCGACTCGAAGGTCTATCCCAAGCAGATTGCCTTCAACGTGCTGCCGCAGATCGACAGCTTCCAGGACAACGGCTACACCAAAGAAGAGATGAAGCTGGTCTGGGAAACCCAGAAAATCCTCGGCGACGACAGTATCCGGGTCAACGCCACGGCGGTCCGGGTGCCGGTGTTCTATGGTCATTCCGAGGCGGTGGCGGTGGAAACCCGGGCCAAACTCAGCGCCGAAGAGGCGACCAAGCTGCTGAAAAAGGCGCCGGGCGTGAAGGTGCTCGACAGCCGCAAACCCGGTGGTTATGCGACCCCGGTGACCGAAGCGGCGGGCGAGGATGCGGTGTTCGTGTCCCGGATTCGTGAGGACATTTCCCACCCCAACGGCCTGAATTTGTGGATTGTGTCCGATAACGTGCGAAAAGGCGCCGCCCTGAACTCGGTGCAGATCGCGGAAAGGTTGGTCAAAGAGTATTTCTAGGCTATAGTTCGGCCCTAGTTAAAGAACAATCTTAAGATCGGGCGGTATCTACGACCTCCCGTTAGGGTTTCGGCTCCCAAGCGGACACCAGAGACCCGGATTGCCACAGGGCCGGAAGTCGGGCTTCCGACGTGCCGGTGCGGACGTGCCGCTGAGCCGCCGCGCCGCCTTTCCGCCGCCTGTGGGCTTTCTGCACCGGTCGGGACAGTGAAGGGAATAACTATGCTGCGCAAGTTTGCTGCTGTTGCGGGAATTACCGTCGGAACCGTCAGTCTGTTGGCGGCTTCGGTCGTGCATGCCTTGGGCATGGGCGATATTCGGCCCGGCTCCGGCCTCAATCAGCCGCTCAATGCGGAAATCGAACTGGTTTCACTGCGCGGCGTCAGCCCTGATGAAATCCGCGCCACCGTTGCCAGCCTCGAAGAATTCGACAAAGCCGGCATCGAACGCGTTTACGCCCTCAATGATTTGAAGATGGTGGTGCAGTCGGCGCCGAATGGCGAAGCCATTATCAAATTGCGCACCAAAGATGCGGTGCGCGAACCGTTCCTGAATTTCATCGTTGAACTGAACTGGCCAAACGGCCGCTTGCTGCGCGAATACACCTTGCTGTTGGATCCGCCGGTATTTGCCGACGAGGCGCCGGTCGTGATGGCGCGGCCAAAACCGCAGGCGCCGGTGACCACATCGGGGACGGTTGATACCACCCCGGTGCAAAGCGAAATGCCAGTGCAGTCGACGGAGCGTGCACCGAGCAGCAGCAGCGCCGTCAGCAACACCATGGCCGGTAGCGACAGCTACGGTCCGGTCAGTTCCAATGACACGCTGTGGAGCATTGCTTCGCGCGTCCGGCCCAATGACAGCGTGACGGTTCAACAAACGCTGGTCGCCATTTTCAAAGCCAATCCGCAGGCGTTCAACAACAACAACGTCAATCAGATGAAGCAGGGTGAAACCCTGCGCATTCCGAGCGCGGACGAAATTGCCGCCATTCCGCATCGCCGCGCTCTGGCTGAATTTGTTGGCGCTGGCGCGGTGGTGGAAACCGCCCGCCGTGGCAGCAGCGATGCCGGCAGCAGCGCCGGCAGCGGTCGGCTGACCTTGGCTGCCCCGCCAGAAAAATACAGCACCGGCAAAGGCGGCGCCTCGCGCGAAGCGGCCGAAGTGCTCAATCAGGAAAACGAGGCCCTGCGCGGTCAGCTCGGCAAACTCGTTGATAAAACCCAGAAGCTGGAAAAACTGGTTCAGCTGAAAGATCAGCAGCTGTCTGAAGTCACCGGCAAACCGATACCGAAAACCACAATGCCGGCGGATACCTCGCCAAGCACAAGTACCACGACGCCGGTAACTGAAACCACTACTGCCGAATCACCGGAAGTGGTAGGCATGGCCCAGGAAGCGACACCGCCTGAGCCGGTGGTTGAAAAACCGAAAGACAAGCCGAAGAAAAAACCGACGACTCCGACCAAGCCGAAAGAAACCTCCTTCCTCGAAGGTCTGCTCGGCGAAAATGCCATGATCATCCTGCTCGCCATTCTTGGTGGCGTGGCGGTGCTGATCGGTTTCCTGATCTGGAAACGCAAGCAGGTCGCCGACGAGAATTTCCACGAGTCGCTGTTGCCGCTGGATTCCGATGATTCGTCCGGCAACATGCGAATGGATGACGAATTCGATCTGCCGGAAGTCGGTGAAGACTTCCTGGCGCCGCCACCGGCGCCGGTCGCCGACAGCGTGGCAACGCCGCAAGAAACCGTTGCCGATCCGCTTGGCGAATCCGACATTTATATCGCTTACGGCAAATACGAACAGGCCGAGCAGCTGTTGCTGCGGGCGCTGCAGGATCAACCGAACCGGCACGAGCTGCGCTTGAAGCTGCTTGAGTGCTACGCCGAAATGCAGGAACAGAACAAGTTCCGCGATCAGGTAGCGATGTTCCAGGATGCCATCGACAGCGATCCGCAACTGGCCAAGCAAGTCGAGAAACTGCAACAGCGCGCCTGGCCGACTGATCGCTTCAGCAACCAGACCGCGCCGACACCGTTGCCAAGCGCCGATGACATTTTCGGTAGCGTTGGTGTCGGTGCGGGCAGCAACACCAAAACCAAAGCCGCCGAACCGGCCGCAACCACTTGGGCGCCAGCGCGCAAGGAAAATGTCGCGGCCGATTTCGACAACGAAGGCGAGTTTGCCCTCGACCTCGATGCCGACCTGAGCAACGTCAGCAAAGACGCGGAACCGGCTCTGACGCTGGAGCCGGACGCCGACGACAGCGAATTCAGTTTTGATCTGGAAGACAACTCGTCGCTGAACAGCACCGCTGCCAGCGATTGGCAACCGGAGTCGGAACCGTCGCCGGTGCGCGCCACCGCCGATGACAGCTTCAGCCTTGATGACATGGATGCCGATCTGCCCGGCGGCGACGAGCTCGGCATGGGCGACATCGATGAAATCGCCACCAAGCTGGATCTGGCGCGCGCCTATATCGAAATGCACGAAGTTGATGGCGCCAAGGAAATTCTGCAGGAAGTGCTGGCTGAAGGTAATGCCCAGCAGAAGCAGGAAGCACAGGCGCTGCTCGGCAAGCTGTAACCGCCAACGCCACCAACCTTTTCGGGCCGTTCGTCTCCGGACAACGGCCCGAATTGTTTGTGAAGCCGCTAAACTGAGCTCATTCCCTGTCGACGTCTCGCGCGTCTCTTTTGCCAGTGCCGACCATGCCCCGTTACGCTGCCATCGTTGAATACCACGGCAAGGCCTATGCCGGTTGGCAATGGCAAGGTCATACCGTGGGCGTACAACAAGTGGTCGAAGAAGCGCTGGCGAAAATCGCCGACGAACCGGTCGATACCATCTGCGCCGGCCGCACCGACGCTGGCGTCCACGCCAGCCATCAAGTGGTGCATTTTGATGTCGCTGCCAACCGCCCGGATCGCGCCTGGATTCTCGGCGGCAATATTCATCTGCCTGCTGATATCAGCGTGCGTTGGGCCGGCCGCGTTGCCGACGATTTCAATGCCCGCTTTTCCGCACTCGGTCGTCGCTATCGCTATCTCATTCGCAACCGCCCCGGTCGCTCGGCCCTGCTGGCAAATGGCGTGACGCCGTTTTTGTATCCGCTGGATGTGAGCTTGATGCAACAGGCCGCGCGACATTTTCTCGGCGAACAAGATTTCTCGTCCGTACGGGCCGCAGAGTGTTCTTCCAAAACCGCCTGGCGCAATATCCATCATCTGAACGTGACGCGACTGGGTGATTACGTGGTGGTCGATATCGCCGCCAATGCCTTCTTGCATCACATGGTGCGCAATATTGTCGGCGTTTTGCTCATGGTAGGGCAGGGCTTGCGCTCGCCGGATTGGGTAGCCGAGTTGTTGCGGGCGCGGGATCGGAAATTGTCTGCCGGGACGGCACCGGCTGATGGATTGTATTTGGTTGGAGTTAGGTATCCGGCGAGGTTTCAGATTCCGGTGTTGGCGCCGGGGCCGTTGTGGTTGAACTCAGAGATTTGAATTTGGCTTTGGGGAATCAGATAGCTCTATTAGCTAGTGAGCTTACCAAGTATCGAGTGATGCGTGTAAAAAGATGAATATACATTCGATCGTATTTTATTCATTGCTGGGTTCATTTTTTCTCAATGACTCGCTATTGGCGGCTGACCAGCCTTTTTCCAGATGTGATGAGCGAACTTATCCGGATGGAAGAGTTAGCGTCGTATCGACTTGCTTGGCTGAAAACACAAAACAAGCAAATGCGAATATTTTTGACCTATATCTGGGTGCGTACATTGAGAAAAGGCCAGAGGATATTTCGGCACTTTTGGAGTCATTCAGGCCGTACATATCCAATCATGAGTTTTTATATCAAGCAGGGACAAATCAGCTGAGAAAAGGAAATTCCGTCAATGCGATAGCTGATCTCGTCGCATCAACAGAGGCGGGCAGCTCGAAGGCTCCGTACTTACTCTTTTATCTTTACAGTAAGGAGGGGGAAAGGGAAAAAGCGATTAGGGCATTAACGATTGCCGCTGAGCGTAGGCATTCAGGCGCCGAATTCCAACTTTCTGCCCTACTTTTAGAAGGACTAGATGTTCGCCGAGATACCTCTTTGGCATTAAAATATTTGCGCGATGCAGCAGAACAAGGCGAACATCAGGCGCTGCAAAAATTGTATGAGTATAGTGACTTACTTCCCGTTCCCGAACGAGGCAACTGGCAGCTATTACATCAACTATATTATGCGTCGTCTGATGGTGAATTAACCAAATCCCTCCAAGCCGTTGGTGACTATGAGCTGTTTTGCGAATTCTTGAAGAAAAAAGATGCGTTGATGGATGGAGTTTGGTCTTCAGATGATTTAGCGGGTAATCGAGGAGATGTTTTGCTTTTCCTGACTATTAAATGTATGAAGAAGTAGCTCGTTGAGACCGCGATTAGCGAAGCGCAATCGGACGCATATTGTTTCTTCAGGGTTTCTCCCAAGTCTCGTAATTTTGGGCTGCAGCCGGGTCCCGCCCCGGCGGGCGGGTAACTTTCTTTGCGAAAGAAAGTTACCAAAGAAACATGCCCGGCTCCGAGCCGTGCTGCGCACGGTTCCCTGTGCTGCTCATTCCGTCCGGGGCTTTTGTGACAGTACATCCCTGTACAGTCACAAAAGGCTTCGGCTTCCTGCCTCGCCCCTTCGCTGCGCTACGGGCTATTAACCCAGACTGCATTCCGCTGCTCGGCTCGTCGAACGGGCGGGAAGTCAAAGGTACGCTTCGCGCAAAAGATATCCGTCATCCCCGCGCAGGCGGGGATCCAGTGTCTTCTCGTGCTTCAAAGTCTCTGGATTCCCGCCTGCGCGGGAATGACGAATGAAAGAAAAAAAGCGAAGCAAAAAACTTAACTAGAATCCGGGGTCCCCATTCGCGCCAGCCGGCGATTCGGCGTTAGCGGTAGGGTGCGCAAGCCTGGACGGCTTGCGCAGTGCTGATAAGGCAGGACGCCGCATCAGCACGTGCCCGTAGCCGATGGCGTCGAAGCGACGGGCGGTGTCTCCGAAGCAACCGAACAATTCTGGCGCGCTGGGGCGCGTTTCTTTGCTTACTTTCTTTGGCGCGAGCAAAGAAAGTGAGGCGCCCGCCGGGGCGCGACCCGGCAATGGTTGGAGTCGAGACAGCGTGTTCGCGTTGTCGGCGTTATAACGGGGAAATTCTGTTTGATGGTTGCTGGGAGATGCGTTCTACGTAGCTTCCCCTCTCCCTAACCCTCTCCGGCAGGGGGAGAGGGGATGGTTCGGAGCGCTTGGGGCGGATGGCAGGGTAACTCAGCGATACCTGCGCAGTGGTGAAGACGAAGCGCGAGTCGAAATAAAAAGGGGCGCATCGCGCCCCTTTGTTCAACTGCAGCCAATCATGCCGCACATTTCTTCTTGTCAGCATCGCTGACCACCTGCACCGCCTGACTGTCGTAATAAAACGACGCCAACGGCGGAAAACCATTGAACTCCACCGCGCTGTAGCTGGTGGTGTAAGCACCGGTACCGACAAAATAAACGCGGTCGCCAGATTTGAGCGAGAGCGGCAGTGGGTATTGGTGCTTCTCGTACAGGATGTCGGCGCTGTCGCAGGTGGGGCCGGCGAGGATCACCGGTTCGGTAGCGGCTTCGTTCTGCGCGTTGGTGTAAATCGGGTATTTGATCGACTCGTCCATGGTTTCGATCAGGCCGCCGAACTTGCCGGCGTCGACATAAACCCAGCGCGGGCCGCTGTCGTCTTTGCGCGACACGAGCACGACTTCGGTGACCAGCACGCCGGCATCGGCGACCAGATAACGACCCGGCTCCATGATCAGTTTCACCGGCGTGTGGCGGAAGCGTTCGGCAATGGCTTGCTCGATCACTTCCGCGTAGCGACGCAGTTCCGGGGTCGGGTTGACGTAGTTGCCCGGCAGGCCGCCGCCGAGGTTGATCAAATCCAGCGCGATGCCGGCTTGCCAGGCACTGGTGAAAATCTTTTTGACCCGATCCAGGGCGGCGCCCCAGGCGGCCAGATCGCGTTGCTGCGAGCCGACATGGAACGATACGCCGCGCGGCCACAGGCCAAGCGCGCGTGCCTGTTTGATCAGATCAATTGCCATGCCCGGCTCGCAGCCGAATTTGCGCGACAGCGGCCAGTCGGCGCCCGGGCGATCTTCGGTCAGCACGCGGACATACACTTGCGCGCCCGGCGCGTGTTCGGCGATTTGCGCCAGATCGGCAGCGCTGTCGGTGGCGAACAGGCGCACGCCTTTTTCATAGAAGTAGGCGACGTCGCGAGCTTTCTTGATGGTGTTGCCGAAGCTGACCCGGCTCGGTGAAACGCCCATGCCGAGCACTTTGTCGAGCTCGTAACGCGAGGCGATATCGAAGCAGCCGCCGTTGTCACGGACCAGGCCGATCACTTCCGGTGACGGGTTGGCTTTGACCGCGTAATAAATGGCGGCGGTCGGGAAGGCGCGTTCGAGTTGGGCGTAGCGCTGCCGAACGACCGCGAGGTCGATGAGCAGGCACGGCGTCTGGATACGGGTTTCAGCGGCAGAAAATGCAGATAGGCGATCGCCCAGATGACGCTCAAGAGTCATGGCCGGTTTGTCTCGACTGGTGGTGGCTAATCGACCCACCTGTTCCGGATGGAGCAGGGCGGATCACGATTGCCTGGGGTCCCTTAGCGCACCAGTCGTCCCCGCGGTTCTACATCGGATGTAGGCGGGATCAGGTCTTGTCGGGCCTTGCGCGGGGCGGATTGTAGGGCGGTCCGCATGACTATGCAACACATCTGCATACCTATGCTGATGCAGTGCGGGAGGTTCGTGGTGTGGGCAACTACCAACGAGGTCGTATGTTGACCCCCTCCCCCTTGACGGGGGAGGGCCAGGGAGAGGGTGAAGCTGGGGATTCGCTCTGTTGCTGAAATCGGCGCGAGCTGAGTGGGCACCCTCTCGCCAACCCCCGCTCCGCGCCCCGGCCAATCGCCTTTGGCGCTTGGCGCTGCGGCGGGACGACGCTGTGCTTCGTCGATTCCCGCCTTGCCCCGTCAAGGGAGAGGGGCAAATATCTCGGTCCGCTTTTCTGTCAATGGAGGGATCGAAAGCATGCGCTGGCGAACGCCTCCGACCTCTTGTCCATTCAACAACTTAGCGTGTCAGTGTAAACTTGCCGCCCCACCGGCCACGTGCCGGGCCTCCGATGAGTAAGCGATGAGCTGGTTTGAACGCCTGATGCCGCGGATGAAAGAACCCGCGACCGATAAGAAACGTTCGGTGCCGGAAGGCCTCTGGAACAAATGCGAGCAGTGCAGCGCGGTGTTGTACCGGGCCGAGTTGGAACGCAACCTCGAGGTTTGCCCGAAGTGCGGCAACCATATGCGCATTGGCGCCCGTTCGCGTCTGGATGCCTTCCTTGACCCGCAAGGTCGCGTCGAGCTGGCCGGTAAACTGGAGCCGGTCGATGTGCTCAAATTCAAGGATTCCAAGAAATATAAAGACCGGATCAGCTCGGCGCAGGAAAGCAGCGGCGAGAAAGATGCGCTGATCGTAGCCAAGGGCACGGTCAAGGGCGTCCCGGTGGTGGTCTGTGCGTTCGAGTTCAGCTTCATGGGCGGCTCGATGGGCTCGGTGGTCGGCGAGAAATTTGTCCGCGCGGTCAACCAAGCCATTGAAGATCGCTGTGGCGTGGTTTGTTTCTCGGCGTCGGGCGGTGCCCGGATGCAGGAAGCTTTGCTGTCGCTGATGCAGATGGCGAAAACCTCGGCCGCGCTGGCGCGTTTGTCGCGCGAAGGCCTGCCGTATATTTCGGTGCTGACCGACCCGACCATGGGCGGGGTCTCGGCCTCGTTTGCGATGCTCGGCGATATCAACGTCGGCGAGCCGGGCGCCTTGATCGGTTTTGCCGGTCCGCGCGTGATCGAACAAACCGTGCGTGAGACCCTGCCGCCGGGTTTCCAGCGTTCGGAGTTTTTGCTGGAAAAAGGCGCGATCGACATGATTGTCGATCGCCGGGAAATGGCGCAGAAGCTGGCCGGCGTATTGGCCAAGTTTACGCAGCGGGCACAGCCGGCGGCGTAAGAGACGCGCCGGCAATGGTTTGGTTTTATTGATATCCAGCCAGTTGAATTTGGCATGGCAAGCAAAAGCGGCTTAACGGCCGCTTTTGCATTCCTGATTCAGCATTCTTTTGAATTTAATGCGATGGCGGCAATGACACCTGCAACACTGGCAGACTGGCTCACGCTACTCGAACAACGGCATCCGGTCGCGATTGATCTCGGCTTGGATCGGGTTGGTGTGGTCGCTGATCGGTTGGCGGCGCGGCAGTTTTCCTGTCCGGTAATCACGGTGGCGGGGACCAATGGCAAGGGCTCGACCGTGGCGACGCTGGAAGCGTTGGCGCGCGCGCATGGCTTGTCGGTGGGCGTGTACAGCTCGCCGCATTTGCTGCGGTTCAACGAGCGGGTGCGCATCGATGCGGCGGATGTCAGTGATCCGCAATTGCTGCAGGCGTTCGCCGCGGTAGAGGCTGCACGCGGTGACGTCAGCCTGACCTATTTTGAATTCACCACGCTGGCCGCACTGTGGCTGTTCAAACAGACAGCGCTGGATTTGCTGGTGCTGGAAGTCGGCATGGGCGGCCGGCTGGATGCCGTCAATCTGGTTGATGCCGACGTCGCGGTCATCACCACCATCGATTTTGATCACATGAGTTTTCTCGGCACCACGCTTGCTGCCATTGCCGGGGAAAAGGCCGGCATCTGCCGGGCAGGCAAGCCGGTGGTGCTGGCCGATCCCCATCGTTTCGACGTCATGCTGACAGCGGTGCAACAACGGGCAGCGCTGCCGGTTCGGGCTGATCATGATTTTGGCCAATGCAGCATTGATGGCCAGTGGACGTTTCGCTGGCGCGATGACGCGCCGCTGCAGTTGCCGACGCCGAATCTGGGGCCGGATCTGGTGGCCGCTGCGCTGGCAGCATTTCGGTTGGCACTGCCGCAGCACTGGCAACCGGAAGCCATTGCCCGCGCGGTTGCCGATGCCCGTCTGGCCGGGCGCTGGCAGCGGATGCCGGGCTCGCCACCGACCATTCTGGATATCGGTCACAACGGTCAGGCCAGTCAGCGGCTGGCACAGCGGGCCAGTCAGGAACTGTCCGGCCGATTGCATATCGTGCTGGGTGTGCTCGGTGACAAAGATCGGGTCGCCTTGTTGCAACCGTGGCGGAATTTTTCCAGCGCCGGACGGTCCGGTACGGCGCAGGCCTTGCCGCCGCGCTGGTATCTGGCCGACCTGGACGGTCCGCGCGCCGGCAAGGCCAGCGATTTGCGGGCAGCGCTGCCGTCCGAGGCCGATGCCCGTTGTTTCGCAGATCCGGTGGCGGCATGGCAGACTGCACGCGCTGACGCCGCAGCCGGCGACAGCATTTTGGTGTTTGGTTCATTTCTGACGGTGGCAGCGGTGCTGACAGCAGCCGGTGCCAACGCGGCGACAGCGAGGAGTTGATGCGGTGGATGTGCGGTTGAAAGAACGCCTGATTGGCGCGCTGGTCGTCGTGGCCTTGGCGGTGCTGGTGTTGCCGTGGATTCTTGATGACGACAAGGGCGACAGCCAGTTCACCAGCCAGATCCCGTCTGCGCCACCAGCGCCGGCCGCGCGAGCGGTCGATTTGAGCCAACCGCGGCCGTTGGATGAAGCCGGATTTGACGACAGCATCATCGCTGCCGACACCTCGGTCACCAGTACCGAAGTCTTGTCTACTGCAGCCTCGTCCACAACGCCCTTGCCCACGACAGCCTCGCCGGAAGCGGCTGTCCCGGATTCCGCTGCCGCCGCACCGACGACGACCGCCGGAACCGTCAAACCGGCCGTGACCGCACCAGGCAAGATCGAGCGGCCGGCCGCGATTGCTGCCGGCTTTGTCATCCAGCTTGGCACCTTCAGCAATCGGGACAACGCCGAGAAGCTGGTGCAGACCCTGCGCAGCCAGAAATTTGCCGCCTACAGCAAAGTGGACTCCCGTGCCGATCCGGTCGTGGTCCGGGTGCTGGTCGGCCCGATGGTCAAGCGTGAACAAGCCGACGCCCAGCTGGCCCGGGTGCGCACGCTATCCGGTCAGAACGCCATCGTCGTCGCCTACGATCCGCTCAAGCATTGAGTCGGTGGCCGGTGGCAATCCCCGGCAACCGTTTTTCCGGCCGTTGCGGTACAATGCGCGCCCTCATTACGACGCGCTGGGTTGAGCATGGTTTGGGTAGACTGGGCGATTATCGGCGTTATCGTCATCTCTGCCTTATTGTCGTTGTGGCGCGGTTTTGTTCGCGAAGCTGTCGCGTTGACGGGCTGGGTGCTGGCGTTTTTTCTGGCGCGCGCTTTTCACGGCAATCTTGCTCCCTATCTTTCTGATGACATCCGGCCCGCAGGCGTCAAGTTTGCGATTGCCTGGGTGGCCATCTTTCTTGTGGTGTTGTTCGTCAGTTATCTGCTGGCCAAGCTGGGTCAGGTTTTGATCGACAAAGCCGGATTGACCACGCCTGATCGCTTGCTCGGCATGGCCTTTGGCGTGTTGCGTGGCTTGGCGGTTTGTGCGGCGTTGGTGATCGTCAGCAAAGCGTTTACCCGGTTGCCGGAATCGAAAGAGTGGCAGCAAGCGCGACTGGTGTCGCCGCTGGAAACCGTCGGTGACTGGTTCTTGTCAGCTTGGCAACAACAGGACGCTAATGACGAACCGGTGGCAAGCATTTGAAACTGAGCATTCAACGCTCAGTATTCAAGAGCAGGTATTTGAGACCAGCTATTTAGGGCCAAGCAATTGAGGCCAGTATTTAAGACCAGTATTTAAGACAGCGTCGCCAGTTTTTTTGATCAGCGTTTTTACGCTGACCATTCAGGTCGCTGAAACCGTATTTCCGGTCCCGTCAGATCGCCGGTGTGATCTGACAGGTGGTGGTGCCGGTGGGGCAGGGCAGTTGGCCTTGTACCCGCAAGTGGTGGAGTGAGTCGGTATGTGTGGCATTGTTGGTATCGTCGGTAAATACCCGGTCAATCAGAGCATCTACGATGCGCTGACGGTGTTGCAGCATCGCGGTCAGGATGCCGCGGGTATCGTTACCGAAAGCGGCGGCCGGTTGTTCCTGCGCAAGGCCAACGGCATGGTGCGCGATGTGTTCCGGCAGGAGCACATGGAGCGCCTGCAAGGCAATATCGGCATCGGTCATTGCCGCTATCCCACCGCCGGCAGCCCGAGCTCCGCCGAAGCCCAGCCGCTGTATGTCAACTCGCCGTACGGCATCGTCATTGCCCACAACGGCAACCTGACCAATGCCGACCAATTGAAAGACGAGCTGTTCCGCACCGATCGTCGCCACATCAATACCCGGTCCGATTCGGAAGTGCTGCTGAACGTGCTGGCGCATGAGCTGCACGAAGAAAATGTGCTGAAGCTGAACCCGAAAAATATTTTCAACGCGGTCTCGCGGGTGCACAAACGGGCCAAGGGCGCCTATGCGGTGGTCGCGATGATCGCCGGCTTTGGTTTGCTGGCGTTCCGCGATCCGTTCGGTATTCGGCCGGCAGTATTTGGTCGCCGCGAAACCGAAAATGGCACCGAATACATGATTGCCTCGGAATCGGTAGCGCTCGATGTCATGGGCTTCAGCCGGATTCGTGATTTGCACCCGGGTGAAGCGCTGTACATCACTGTCGATGGCGAGCTGCACACCCAGCAATGTGCTGAAAATCCGGTCTACCGTCCCTGCATTTTCGAACATGTCTATCTGGCCCGGCCGGATTCGATCATGGACGACATTTCGGTTTACAAGGCGCGGCTGCGCATGGGTATCAAACTCGCGGAAAAAATTGAACGCGAATGGGCGGATCACGATATCGATGTGGTGATCCCGATTCCGGATACCTCGACCACGGCGGCGATGGAGCTGGCCAATCATCTTGGCTTGAAGCTGCGTCACGGTTTCGTCAAGAACCGCTATATCGGTCGCACCTTCATCATGGCGCAGCAGCAGCTGCGCAAAAAGTCGGTGCGCAGCAAGCTGAACCCGATTGAGCTGGAATTTGCCGGCAAGAATGTGCTGCTGGTGGATGACTCGATTGTCCGCGGCACCACCTCGCAGCAAATCATCCAGATGGCTCGCGATGCCGGCGCCAAGAAAGTCTATTTCGCCTCGGCGGCGCCGCCGGTGCGCTATCCGAACGTCTACGGCATCGACATGCCGGCGGGCAGCGAGCTGGTCGCCTATGACCGGACCGAGCAGCAAGTGTGCGAACTGATCGGTGCCGACAAACTGATCTATCAGGATCTGGAAGATCTGTTTGCCTGTGCCCGCGAAGGCAATCCGAACATCACCGAATTTGAAGCCTCGGTATTCAATGGCCAATATGTGACCGGTGATGTCAACGCCAGCTACCTGTTCAATCTGGAAGCGGCCCGCAATGACTCGGCCAAGGCCGGACCAAAGGGTGCGGTCAATGACGCCGCGCTGATCGATCTGCAAAACGCCGACTGAGCTCCTGCCCGCCAACTTGCTGCCAGCCTGCTTGATGCGATGCCGCATGCAGACTGGCAGCAAGCTGACAGAAGGCCGTTGTCAGGTGTTGCGCTGTCAGTTTGTTGCTATGCGTTTGCCCCATCGCAATGGTGTCGCAAACGGCAACAGCCCCTATACTCTGATAACCAAATAACAACAATAGAGTTGCTCCATCATGATGCAGGCATTTGCGGTCTGGCTATTGAATCGGCTGGGCTGGCGGTTGGTCGGTGGAATCCCGGAGGTGCGCCAATGCGTGATCATTTTCGCGCCGCACACCTCGAACTGGGATTTTCCCATCATGTACCTGACCAAAATCGCCATGGGCGTCAAAGCCAATTTTCTCGGCAAGCATCAGTTGTTTCGCTGGCCAACCGGTTGGTTTTTCCGGGCGCTGGGCGGGATTCCGGTGGTGCGCCACGAGAAGCACAATGTCGTCACCGATTCCATTCAGGCATTCAAAGACAATCCGACGTTGTTGCTGGCGCTGGCACCGGAAGGTACTCGCAGCAAAACCGATCACTGGCGCACCGGCTTCTATCACATCGCCGTGGGTGCCGGGGTGCCGCTGCAGCTGGCCTTTCTGGATTGCCGGACCCGCACCCTGGGTCTCGGTCCCTTGCTGAACTTGACCGGCGAGATTCACGCCGATTTCGCGCGTATTCGCCAGTTCTATCAGGACAAGCAGGGCTTCAAGCCCGAACTCACCAGTACCGTGCAGCCGCGGCCGCAGGCTTGAGTCACGGCGGCGCGTATCTTCGCTGGTGCCCGGCGCGTGCGATTCGCTAGGATAGCGGCTGGCATTTCTCCCGTTGGCTGGAACATGGATCGTTGGTTCTGCGCATTGTTATTTGTGCTTGGCTCACTGCTCAGCTCATCGCTGGCGGCAGCGGGCAGCCCAGCCTGTCCGGACGGATTCGCACCGCGCTTTCAGCGGCTGTCGCTGGAGCAGGGGCTGTCGCAAAGCGTGGTCAACACCATTACCCAGGATGCCGACGGCTTTCTCTGGTTCGGTACCCAGGATGGCCTGAACCGCTACGACGGTTACGGCTTCTCGGTGCTGCGCCGGCAAACCGATAACCCCAATTCGCTGCCGGACAATCACGTCAATGTGCTGGCCAGCGAGCCCAATGGCACGCTCTGGATCGGCACCTCCAACGGTTTGGCGCGCAAACGTCGCGGCAGTGATGCGGTCGAGCAGATTCCGGCCGAGCAATTGCCCGGTGAATACATTCTCAGTTTGCTCAGCGATGATCAGGGTCGGCTGTGGATTGGCACCAGTCAGGGCCTGGCTGTGTACGAAGCGGCCCAGGCAAAAATTCGCATTCTGATTGGCGCCAATGCCCGGCGCCTGCCGGATGAGCATATTCGTTCGCTGCTAATGTCTGGCCCGGAATTGTGGATCGGTACGGCGCGCGGCATTTACCGTTATCAACCCGAACAAGATCGCTTTGACGAACAACCGCTGCTGCCGGATCGCAACGTCACCAATCTGGTGCTGCGCGCCGACGGCCGCATTGCCATCGGCACGCAAAATGGTGTGCTGCAAAGTCGCAGTGATGGCACGGGCATCGAGAAACTGGCGGTCACGCTGCCGACGGGTTTCGTCCAGAGTCTGACCGAAGATGGTGACGGTCGCTTGTGGATTGGCACGGCCTCAGGCGTGGTAGTGCAATGGCCCGATCAGCGCGAATGCTTGCTGGCTCGGCAGCCGAGCCAGAATGATTCGCTGTCGGTCAGCGATGTGTTGTCAATGTTCCGTGATCGCAGTGGCGTGATGTGGCTCGGTACCTACGCCGGTGGCGTCAACAAATGGAACAGTCAGACGGCGTTGTTCCGGCACTATCTGCCGCTGACGGCATTGCCGACCGGTGCGGCCAGCAATACCGTGGCGGCGGTGTTGCGTGATCGGCAGCAGGCCTTGTGGCTGGGCACAACCGATAGCGGCGTCATGCGGCTCGACAGCAAAGGCATTCGACATTTTCCGCTGCACTTGCCGGCCAATCATCCGGAAGGCGGTAGCGACAGCAATACCGGCGTCTATTCCCTGCTCGAAGATCAACACGGCCGCATCTGGTTCGGCACTTTTGGCATGGGCTTGTACCGGTTTGATCCGGGCCGCGACAGCCTGCGGCAATTTGATTCGCGCACTGACGACATCAGCACGCTGTCCAGCAGCTATGTCTTGTCGATGTATGAAGATCATCAGGGCGAGATCTGGATAGGAACCGAGAACGGTCTCGATCAATTGCGGGAAAACGCCGACGGCAGTTTGCATTTTCGTCGCCTGGGTGCGCAATTGCCGGTCGAGTATCAGGCCATCGATACCGAAGTGGTGGCAATAACCGAAGATTACGAAGGCCAGTTGTGGGTGGGTGGCATGGGCGGCCTCGTTCGCATCGGTCGCGATCGCGAAACCATGACCCTGTATCAGCATCAGGAGAACAATCCGCAATCGCTGACCGGTAATTCGGTCACGGCCATTCGCTTGGCGCCGGACGGCGATATCTGGGTCGCGACTACCGACGGTCTTAACCGTGTGCACCGTGATCTCGATGGCCGTTACCAGATTTCCCGCTTCGGTGTTGCGCAAGGTCTGCCGCCGGGTGCGATTTATGCGGTGTTGCCGGGTCAGGATGGCGAATTGTGGCTGAGTACTTCGACCGGATTGGTGCGATTCCAGCCGGCATTTCCCAACGCCATCATCTACCGCAGTGAAAATGGCTTGCCTAGCGATGAATTCAATATCGGCGCAGCGTTTTTGGCGGCGGATGGCGAATTGCTGTTCGGCAGTCTCAACGGTGCGGTCGGCTACTATCCGCAGCGTTTGCCCAAACCTTCCGATCAGGCCCAGGTGGTGCTGACCGGTTTCCGCAAATTTGATCAACCGCAGTCGATGGCGTTCGCGATTCAGAAGCGGCCGCTGCTGCAATTGAACAGCGACGAGCGGGTTGTGTCATTTGATGTGGCGGTGCTGGATTACACCGCGCCGGAGCGCAATCGCTTTCGCTACCGGGTCAAAGGTCTGCATGAACAATGGATACCGCTGATTGGCTCACACACGGTGACCCTGACCGGTCTGGAAGCCGGCCAGTATCAATTACAAGTACAGGGCGCACCGGCAACCGGGCTGTGGTCCAACGATATTCTGCTGCTGGATCTGGTGGTGCGCAGTCCGTTCTGGACCTTGCATACGGCCTACGGCAGCGCGATTGCGATTGCCGTCGTGGTGATTGGCTTGTTGGCGCTGACCTGGTGGCGACGCAGTCGGCGGTTGTTGCAAAGCCGGCAAGAAGCGGTGCAGGAGTTGGCCAGCAAATACGACGCGCTGGAGTTGCAGACCTCGGACAATACTCGCCAGCTTGCCTCCGCGCGCGAGGAGCTGCGCAAACTGCAATTACAGCGTGATGAATTGCAGCGCCGTTTGCTGGAAAACCAGTATCGCGATCCCTTGACCGGCTTGCCTAGCCGGCGCATGGCCGCCAATTTGTTTGCCGACTATGCCGCTGATCCCAAACCGCGGGTGTTGATTCTGGTTGATGCCGACGGCATGGGGTTCGTCAACGAACTACACGGTTATCAGGCGGGTGATCGGGTGCTGGCGCAATTGGGCGATCTGTTGCAACGGGTTTGCCGGCAGGGTGACGAGATCATGCGCTGGGACAGCGATGTCTTTCTGCTGGTGTGCGAAATCGGCGGGCTCGACGAGGCCCGGATGCTGGCTGAACGGATCCGCGCCAGTGTGTTGCAGCAGGCGTTTACGCTATCGGAACGCAAGCACGTGGACATGACGTGCTCCATCGGCTTTGCGCTGTGGCCGCTGCGCTCCGGAGTCGAGCAGGAACAACGCTGGGAGTCGTCATTGGGGCTGGCCCGCGAAGCGCTGACGCTGGCGAAATATTTCAGCCGCAATGCCTGGTTTGGTTTGGTCGCCAACGACACGCTGCCCACGGAAGAGTTGGTCAATGCCCGGCGCGAGCTGGCCCGTGACTGGGTCAGTCGCGGCTGGCTCGATCTGGTCAGTTCGCTGCCGCAGCCGAATCTGCTGTTGCAGGAATGGCCAAAGCGCTGAGTCGATCAGCTCAAATAAAAAATGGCCACGTCTGTGGCCATTTTTTATTGCGGTGCTGACTTACTTCTTGTCATCACTGGCGTCCTGCGTTGTTTCAATTTCGATGGTCGATTCGATGTCGTCGGTTTCACCATCCTTGGTAATCACGACGGTACGAACGGCTTTGCCGTCTCCGCCATCGTGCCAGGCCATCGGCGAACCGTGTTCGACATGCATGATCATGTGCGCGTTGCCCTGGATAAATTTCACCGGCTTGGTGACGCCGGCTTTCTTGATGGCGTCGCGGATCTGCTTTTGTTGGGCGTCGGTCAATTCCACGCCGCTGATCACCACGCTGTTGCGCAAGGCTTCGATTTCTTGCGGCGGCATCGGCGGCATGGGCGCCGTCGGTGCTACGCCAGCGACTGGCGGCGTCGGCGGGACCGGGGGGACGCCATGAAATCGCACCAGCATGCCCTGACCTTCGGCAGGCAATTTGACGGTTTCACCACCGGCTTCCACCGTCACTTCCTTGCCGCTGCGTTTGGCTTTGACCGTGCGGCCATCTTCGGTCGCGATGATCCGTTCTTCACCGTCCGACAATGATGGCAGTTTGAACTTCCAAGCTTCGCCGTTGATCTTCAACTTCACCTCGGCGTCGCTGTCATCTTCCTTGTTGATGAAGACGGCAACGTTCTTCTTTTCCACCTTGCTTTTGTCTTTGCTGCTGTCGCTATCGGCAAGGGCGCTGGTGGCCAGAGCGATCGCGCTGACGGCCGCAAGCACGAACAGCGGGGACTTGATTTTCATGGTCTTGCTCCTGGTCGAATGATCGTCGGTCGATCACGCTTCAGTGACAGTAATGCAGCCACTGTGCCAAGCGACGAATGCGCGACTTTTGCCGGGTTTGCCGGCTGTTCGCGCCGATTTTTCCGGCGGCGGTTTGCTTATCTCCGGAACCGGGTTCCCGAAATGGGGAGATCCGGCTGCCGGTGTGTGGTTGCAGCGATTGCGCGCTCGCCATTTCCGGCCGGCTATTCTTCTTCGGCTGGAATGAGATTGTATTTTTCCAGCCGGTACAGAAAGGCCTTGTACGGCAAGCCGAGCAGTCGCGCGGCCTGACTGCGGTTGTACTGACAACGTTGCAAGGCCTGCAGCAGGCAGTCGCGCTCGTGCGCTTCCCAGTTTAGGCCGTCGTCAGGCAGCTGATACGCCGTGCTGCGGCTCGTGGCGGTGGTTGGCTCGCTGGTCAGGTCGGCCAGTGCAATGTCGCTGCGTTCGGCCAGCAGTGCCAACCGCTCCAGGGTATGGGCAAGTTCGCGGACATTGCCGGACCAGTGCTGGCTGCACAAGCGCTTCATGGCGTCGTGGCTGATCGTCAGCGGCGCCAGGCCGTGACGCTGACAGGCTTGCTGGAGAAAATGATGGGCCAACAGCGGAATGTCTTCACGCCGTTCGCGCAAGGCCGGCAAGCGGATCGGAACCACATTCAACCGGTAAAACAGATCAGCGCGAAAACGGCCGGCATCAACCTCCTGCTGCAGATCCCGATTGGTGGCCGCGATGATGCGAACATCCGCTTTTTGATCCTGTGGATTGCCCAGCCGCTGATAGCTGCCTTCCTGCAGCACTCGCAGCAGCTTGGCTTGCAGACTCAGCGGCAACTCGCCGATTTCATCCAGAAACAGGCTGCCGCCTGCAGCGGCTTCAATGCGGCCGATTTTCAACCGGTCGGCGCCGGTGTAGGCGCCTTTTTCGGCGCCAAACAATTCGGCCTCGAACAGGCTTTCCGGGAGCGCGGCGCAGTTCAGCGCGACAAACGGTGCGCTGCTGCGTTCCGACAACTGATGCAGTGCCCGCGCTGCCAGTTCCTTGCCGGTGCCGCTCTCGCCGTACAGCAACACCGTGGCGCGGGTCGGGGCAATTTTCTGTACCCGGCGAAAGACCTGCTGCATGGCTTCCGAACGGCCGATCAACTCGACCAGCTGATCACGTTGGCTGACTTCTTCACGGAGGTGACGGTTTTCCCGCTGCAACTGTTGCACCGTGCTGACCCGTGCCAGCGTGTAGAGCAGCTGTGATTTGTCGAACGGTTTGATCAGGTAATCATCAGCGCCGGCGCGAATCGTGTTGATGGCGTGAGACAAATTGCCATATGCCGTCATCAGGATGAAAGCGGTGTCGGGATGGTCACGGCGCAGCGTTGCCAGCAGGCTCAGGCCGTCACCGTCCGCGACCTTCCAGTCCGACAACACCAGATCAAATGTCTGCGTTGCCAACGCCGCCAGGGCATCGGGCACGCGCGCCGCGCTCGTCACCTGATAGCCGGCATCCTGAATCAAACCATGCAACAGGACTCGTTGGTCGTCGTCGTCTTCCAGCAATAACAGGCGATTGGCGCTACTCATGCCGGGCTCCGGGAATGCAGACTGAGAATGGCCACGGTGCCAGGCGATTTGCCATCCGCGTTGTCGTTGCCATCGTGTAATTGAACATCGCCGCGATAACGGCCACGGGCGATCCGTTGGCTCAGAAACAAACCCATGCCTGCGCCATGACTCTTGTCGGTGACATGCGGTTGAAACAGGCGGCTGCGCACGGCATCGGACACGCCGCGACCCTGGTCGCGGATGCGGAACTGCACGGCATCATCACTGCCATCGACTTGAATTTGAATCGGTTCACCGGCCGGGCTGGCATCCACCGCATTGCCGATCAGGGTATGCAACAGGCTGGCGATTTCGCGAGCATGGCCGTAAAGCTGCGGCGCTGGCGCGCTGGCGGTCACCACGATATTGGCGTGCCGATCACTGAACTCCTGCGCGACATCCTGCGCCAGCTGCACGCAATCGAGTCGCAGCAGCGGCTGGCTGTCGTTCTGGGTGACATCGAGCAGGGCACGCAGCCAGCGATCAATCTGGACGATTTGCCGGCGGGCCAAACCGGACAGCTGCGTTCGCCGGTCCTCAGACAAATCCGTGCGGCTCATTTCTTCCAGCGTCAGGCCCAGCGTGTTCAGCGGATTGCGCAGCGTGTGCGCCAGACCACGAGCCAGATCGGCGAGCTCATTGGCCGCTTCGTGTGCGCGCAGGGCTTTGTTGTCGGCTTCCAGTTTGGCCAGCTCGCGTGACATCGTGTTGAATGCCTCGACTGTGGCGCGCAGCTCATTCGGCGCGCTGGCGCCAGCTTGCACCTGTACGCCGAGTTCGCCACCGGCAACGCGTTGTGAGGCTTGTTGCAAACGCTGCAAGGGTCGGGCGAAACCGTAGGCCATGGCGGCGGCACCGAGCAGCGCGAGCACAGCGATAACGGCCGTGAATTCGTACTGGCGCCGGTGCCAGTCATTCACCGCGGCCTGCAGGCCCTGACGCGGAATCGCAACTCGCTGCTGCCAGCCGTCGCCGGTCAGCAGAATCGCGCCATCTCGGCCATTCTGATCCAGCGCCATGTCGAACACCTGCTCGCTCGCCAGCGGGCCACCTTCACCATGCTGACCAAAGATCAGCACGCTGACGGTGTCACTGCTGACGCTGAACGCGGTGCGAGCCAGCGCGCCGCTGAGCATGGCGCTCTGGTGCTGGGACAGCCACCACTGGGCGCCAATCAGCGCCAGCAGCAAGGCGGCGAGTAAAACAAAAAGCGTGGTGCGAACGGACATGACGCCATCTCAAACGTGGCTGCGCGCAGCAGCGGCGGCTGGAACCGACTGGCAGTGTCGCGCAGCGGACGTCGACCTGCAAACCCTGGCAGCACAGCTGCCGGCCTCTGCCGGCACGGCCATAGTGATTTGCCGGCGATGTAGCCGCGATAAAGCAGTGATGCCGCAGTGATGCAGCAGTAATCGGGATAACTCGACGACTCAGATCTTGTCAGCTTTTTGCACTTTGCCGGGCGGCGGTTTCGGCGCGTTGCATCCGGACGCGGACCAGCTCACGTGCCAACTCCTTGCGCAGCGCCAGCATCGCTTCCTGCTGCGCTTGCGACGCCATCGCGGCGCTTTGCTGGATGTCTTCAACCACCGCAGTCGGCAGTGCAACCGGTTGCGGCGCGTTGCGGTGCAGGGTCAGCACCGGTTCGGCAATGTCGACCGCTGCCAACCAGGAATTTTGTTTGTTGTGGCTGCCGGCGGATTGCCCCATCAGTGCGGCCGGCACGATGAAGGCTGCCAAAATGGCCAGTCGCAGCATGGCCCAATCGAAAGAACCTCGCATGATGACTCTCCTTGTGTTCATCGCTGGTGGATGAGATAGCGTTGTGGTCACACTAACAAGACGCGTGCCAAGGCAAAAAGGTTGGCGGAATTCGCAAGAAATCTGCATTGCCGCTGGTTTTTGGTCAGTAGTCAGACGTGTGGATATCCCGAGATCGGTACCGGGTTCCGCAAATGGGGAAGGCGAGCGGCTGACTGCACGGCCAAGTCCGGGTGCATCGGCGTGATGGCAGGGTTTCAATTCGGGCTTTGATTCGAGGCGTGATTCGGAGAGTGCTTGAGGTTGTGATTGGCGCGTGAAACCGGGGAGGGCGGGCCAGAAAAGCAAAAAGCCCGGACAGACCGGGCTTTTGACGTATCGATTGTGGCAGCAAATTCTGCAGTTGGTGGGCGCTGACGGGCTCGAACCGCCGACCCCCTCCGTGTAAAGGAGATGCTCTACCAACTGAGCTAAGCGCCCAACTGCATCGCTTGCTACAACCGACTTTCCAGCCGAGGCCGGAAAGGGGCGCCATCATAGGGTCCGATACCGGCTTGGTCAAGCACTGGTGAAAGCATTATCAAGGGGTAACCGGGGCGAACGGCCGCTGCTACAATGCCGGCCCGCCCGGCCAGCCCTGTCTTCAGACCACGGTAACCTCAAACATGACCGTTCGTACCCGTTTTGCGCCCAGCCCGACCGGCTACCTGCATGTCGGCGGTGCCCGTACCGCGCTGTATTCCTATCTGTATGCCCACCGCATGGGTGGCAAGTATGTGCTGCGGATTGAAGACACTGATCTGGAGCGCTCGACCGATGCCGCAGTGCAGGCCATTTTTGATGGTCTGAGCTGGCTCGGCTTGAAAGAGGACGAAGGTCCGTTCTATCAGACCCGGCGTTTTGATCGCTACAAGGACGTGATTCAGCAAATGCTGAACGCCGGCACGGCGTATCGCTGCAGCTGTACCAAAGAGCGACTGGAGCAGTTGCGTGCCGAGCAGGAAGCGCGCAAGGACAAACCGCGTTACGACGGCCATTGTCGGCATAATCCGCCGGCGGATGACAGCAAGCCGTTTGTCGTGCGATTCAAGAATCCGATTGGCGGCGTGGTGGCTTGGGACGATTTGATCCTCGGCCGCATCGAGATTGCCAACGACGAGCTCGACGATTTGATCATCGCCCGTACCGATGGTTCACCAACGTATAACTTCTGCGTCGTGGTCGACGACTATGACATGCAGATCAGCCACGTCATTCGCGGCAATGATCATGTCTCGAATACGCCCAAGCAGATCAACATCCTGCTGGCGCTTGGCGCGACGCTGCCGCAGTACGGTCACCTGCCGATGATTCTGGGCCAGGATGGCCAGAAACTGTCCAAGCGTCATGGCGCTGTCAGCGTCATCCAGTATCGCGATGAAGGCTATTTGCCGCAGGCGCTGCTCAATTATCTGGTTCGGCTCGGCTGGTCACACGGTGATCAGGAAATTTTCTCGATGGCCGAGATGACTCAGTTTTTCGACGTGAAAGACGTCAACAAATCCGCCGCCGCGTTCGATACCAAAAAACTGTTGTGGCTCAATCATCACTACATCAAGAGCTCGCCAGCCGACGAGGTGGCCAAGCATCTCGAATGGCATATGCAAGACCAGAATATTGCCCTTGCTGGCGGCCCGGCACTGGCGCGGGTCGTGGCGGCGCAAGCCGAGCGCTGTGACAACCTGCGGACCATGGCAGCGCAGAGCCGCTATTTCTATGAAGAGTTCAGCGATTACGACGCCGTCTCTGCCGACAAGCAATTGACTGCGCAGACCCGCGCGGCACTGGCGGCGCTGCGCGAGCAATTGGCGGCGCTCGCCGATTGGAATGCGGTGGCAATTCACGGCGCTGTCGATGCGGTCTGCAAAGCGCTGAGTCTGGGCTTTGGCAAGGTTGCGCCGCCATTGCGCGTTGCGATCACCGGTTCGACGGCTTCGCCATCAATCGATATCACGGCAGAGTTGATCGGCAAGTCGCGGGTGTTGGCACGAATTGATCGTGCGTTGGCATTTATTGATGCGAAAGCGGCGTAAGGGTTGTTGACAGGGCTGCAGACCACCCCTAAAATGCGCGCCTCTTTCGGGGCTATAGCTCAGTTGGTAGAGCGCTTGCATGGCATGCAAGAGGTCAGCGGTTCGACCCCGCTTAGCTCCACCAGCTTCCTGAGGGGCCGTCTCTAGCGGCCCCTTGTTTTGCCAAGCTAGCGCTTGGCAGCGTGGGAAAGTTGGTAAGCAGTACCGAAAGTGGCAGTACAAACAGTTTAGTCCCCATCGTCTAGAGGCCTAGGACATCGCCCTTTCACGGCGGTAACCGGGGTTCGAATCCCCGTGGGGACGCCAAAAAAAGCAAAAGGCCCGGTTAATACCGGGCCTTTCGCTTTTTCCGCTTCCACGGGGATAGCGAACCCCGCAGGGGTTCGACAAATTCGCCGGGAGCGAATTTGCGTGCAGCGCCAACGGCGCGGAACCCGAAGGGCGCGGCGCAAGGATGCGTCGCGCTATCCCCGTGGCTGGTGAGGAGCGTTTTCGCGTCAGCGAAAACCGCTTTCTGTTTTTTTCAGAATCAGGCGTGTTACCGCAGCTTACCCCTCACCCCAACCCCTCTCCCGCAAGGGGCGAGGGGCTCAGAGCTTTCCTGTGCAGACCTCGCTAGAATGTGCTGAGAACTCTCTTCGGCAACTTCATACCAATGACCCCTCTCGACTTCCTGCTAACCCGTCGTTCCTTTCCCATCCTTACCGCGCCAGCACCGAGCAATGATCAGATCAACACGCTGATGCAGGCGGCGCTACGGGCACCGGATCACGGCAATCTGAAGCCCTTTCGTTTTCTGGTCTGTGAAGGCGAGAAACTAACGCAGCTTGGTGAGCTGTATGCGCGAGGCATGCAACAGTCCGGCGAAACCGACAGCGTCAAACTGGAACGTGCCAAGGGTTTGCCGCTGCGGGCGCCAATGGTGCTCATTGCGGTGGCCCGCATTCAGAACAACCCGAAAATTCCGGCGCAGGAACAACTGCTGACCGCCGGGCTGGCGACGTTTCAGCTGATCAACGCGGCGCAGGCGATGGGTTTTGGCAGCTACTGGCGCACCGGTGATATTGCCTATAACCCGGCGATTTGGCAGTTGCTCGGCCTGACTGACGGTGAGCAGGTGATTGGTTATGTTTATGTCGGTACGATCAAGGGCGAGCCGAAAGACACCGGCGCGGCGCCGACGCCGGACAGCATCTGGCGCTACGTTTGAGCGCCTGATTTCTTAGTGGCCCCATTTTGTAGGGGCGTTTGAGCGAGTCGGCTCAGGCAATTGTGAGCCAACAAAAAGCCGGCAACAGCCGGCTTTTTGTTTGCGGTAATACCGGCGCGGATCAGCGGCGCACTTTCACCGCCAGCGACTTGAAGAAATCCAGCACGTCGTGCTTTTTGAAGTCGGTGAATTCGCCGGCATCGAAGAATGTGCCATTGCAGCTGGTGCAACGGTCGATCTCGATATGCGGCTGTTTCGGATCCTGCATTTTGTGCAGTTGCGATTTATCGCCGCAGCGCGGGCAGAAAATCGGTTCCTGGCTGTTGAATTCCTTGCCCAGACTGGCGAGGCCCAGATCGAGCATTTCGGCATGCTTGATCTTGCTCAGCATCACTTCTTCGTTGGCATCAAACCACAAGCCTTTGCAACCGCTGCAGCGCTCGATTTCCACGCCTTCCAGCACCACATTATCCATTGGCGCTTTGCACTTCGGACATTTCATGACAGCTCCCCCCGAAACATTAGTCCCACTCCCAGTGTAGCGACTATCGTCGCACTCGGGGAGTGGGGTGGCGTGAAAGGTAACGTGAAATCAGAAACCGCTCCAGATCTTGCTGGGTTCTGCGGCGGCCTTGGCCTCATCGCGCAGTGCATTGATGCGCTGGTACTTGGTTTCTTCGGCCTTGCGGGCCGGCGATTGATTGTTTTCCGGCTTTTTTTCCAGCTCCTGCAGAAACCGGGTGCTGTCGCTGACGTAGGCGCGATCGATCTTGCTCATGGTCTACTCCTGACAAAAGGCCCGATTGTGGTCGGGCCTGAAAACCCACTTAGAATTCGGCGTTTTTCGGTGTCCGCGGGAACGGGATCACGTCACGGACGTTTTGCATACCGGTGACATAGGCCACGCAGCGCTCCAGGCCCAGGCCGAAACCGGCATGTGGCACGGTGCCATAGCGGCGCAGATCGCGGTACCACCAGTAATTCTCGATCGGCAGGCCCATTTCCTTCAGCCGCTCATCGAATACATGCAGGCGCTCTTCGCGCTGCGAGCCACCGATGATTTCGCCGATGCCCGGTGCCAGCACGTCCATCGCGGCGACGGTTTTGCCGTCGTCGTTCAGGCGCATGTAGAACGCCTTGATGTCTTTCGGGTAGTTCATCATGACGACCGGCCGGCCGACGTGTTTCTCGGCGATGTAGCGCTCGTGCTCCGATTGCAGATCCATGCCCCATTCGACCGGGAACTGGAATTTCTCGCCGCTGGCTTTCAGGATCTTGACCGCTTCGGTGTAATCCATCCGGACGAATTCGGTCGCGACGATGGCTTCCAGCCGCGAAATGGCGGTCGGTTCGATCCGTTCGGTGAAGAAGTGCATGTCATCCATGCGCTCGTTCAGCACCGCGCGGCAAATGTATTTCAGCATCGCTTCGGCGTGGTCGGCGTCGGCAGCCAGATCGGCAAAGGCGATTTCCGGCTCGACCATCCAGAATTCGGCCAGATGGCGGCTGGTGTTGGAGTTTTCGGCGCGGAAGGTCGGGCCAAAGGTGTAGACCTTGGACATCGCCATCGCATAGGTCTCGGCGTTGAGCTGGCCGGACACGGTCAGGAACGCCTCTTTGCCGAAGAAGTCCTGCGAGTAGTCGATTTTGCCGTCCGGTGTGCGCGGCGTGTTGACCTGGTCCAGGGTCGAGACCCGGAACATCTCGCCGGCGCCTTCGCAGTCACTGGCGGTGATGATCGGGCTCGCCACCCAGACAAAGCCCTGCTCGTGGTGGAAGCGGTGGATGGCCTGGGCAATGCAGTTGCGGACCCGGGTCACCGCGCCGATGACGTTGGTGCGGGCGCGCAGGTGGCCCTGCTCACGCAGGTATTCGAAGCTGTGCGGCTTCGGGCTGATTGGGTAGGTTTCCGGGTCTTCGACCCAGCCGAGCACGGTGATGCTGTCGGCCTTCAGCTCGATGGCCTGACCGGCGGCCGGCGACGGTACCACGGTGCCAACGATGTCGACCGAACAGCCAGCGGTCAGCTTCAGCACTTCATCCTGATAATTGGCCAGATTTTGTTCGGCCACCACCTGCACCGGGTGGAAGCCCGAGCCATCATGCACGTTGATGAAAGACAGGCCGGCTTTCGAATCGCGGCGGGTGCGAACCCAGCCCTGGATGCGAACCTGGCTGCCGGCGGCAGCCTTGCCTTTCAAGACATCGGCAATGGCCAAACGAATCATCTCAACAGTCCTCTCTTGTCGTTACGACGAGCAATCGTCGTCGTTGCAGTCAGTCAATTCCCAGGTTGCTGTCGCTCGGCCAATGACCGTCGATCAGCGGCCGAGCCCGGATCAGCAATGACCGCAGGGGCAGGGGTAAATCGGGGTGGCGGTGGCGCGCCGTCGCTGGCGGCCGGTCACTCTATCGCCTGGTCGGCGAGTTGAATACGTTCGGCCAATCGACGATTGATGGCACGCTTCTGCTCGTCATCAAGCTGGTGCCAATTCAGCACTTCCTCAAAGCTGCGGCCACAGCCGCGGCAGATTTCGTCGCCAAGCACGGTACTGCAGACGCCGATGCAGGGCGAGGCGGTGTCACTGCGCTTGCCGGAAAGAGAAATACTCACAACCTGATCTACCCATTGTCCGGGCTGGTAAAACCGGCCGCTATGGTAGCCTGTGGCCCGGTCATGACGCCACCGGCTACCGGACGGTAATGGGCCTTGCCGCTGGATTTCATAATCGTCCCGCTGGATTTCATAACCCCCGTGGGATTTCACAAACGCCCCGTGGGAATGCATATCGGCTATTCTGTGGGAGTGCGACGGATGTGCACACCCGGAAGGGAGGCCATGGACCTTCTTGACCATGGACCTGTTTGACTGCGGCGCCGTGAGGCTGCGGACCAGTAACTGCGGACTTTTAGCCGCGGACCGGTGACCGCGAACCTGTGACAGGGATCGGTTCTGACATGGAATACGCGCAACACCCACTCCTGCCTGCAGTTCTGCAGGCACTTCGGGAAGCGGTGCTGGTGGTTGACCCCCAAGGCCAGCTGTTACTGGTCAACCGCGCCTGCCGCCGGCTGCTCGGTTACCGTGATGATGACCGGCTCGAAGGCGCTCTGGCCGACCTGCTGCTGCTGGTCGATGAAAACAGCCGCGAACCGATAAGCCTGCCGCTGGAGCGGCTGGACGATTCCGACTGGCTGCGCCACATCAACGACAGCGCCGTTATCCTGCGGCGCAATGGCAGCGAATTTCCGTTCGAACTCACAGTGAGTCCGGTCCAGCATGCCGGCGTCAGCGGCTGGCTGTTGACCGTCAAGGATCTGTTCCAGACCCGCTCGCTGGCCGACACCATTCATTTCCAGCGTTCACATGACAGCCTGACCGGGCTGGTCAACCGCGCCGAATTCGAAAGCCGTTTGCAGGATGCCTTGCTGCAATCGGTTCATGATGGCAGTACCCATGCGCTCTGTTATCTCGATCTCGATCAATTCAAAGTGGTCAATGACACCTGTGGCCATATTGCCGGCGATGAATTGTTGCGCCAGTTGACCGATCTGTTTCGCAGCGCCACCGGCGACAACGATGTGCTCGCCCGCATCGGCGGCGATGAGTTCGCCGTGCTGCTGTGGCAGCGCTCGTTGGCTGAGGCGACCACTTGGGCCGAGCAGCTGCGCGAGCGGGTCAGCCAGTTTCCATTCAGTTGGGGCGACAAGTCGTTCTCGGTCAGCATCAGTGTTGGCGTGGCGCCACTGTTTGGTGCCGGCCAGAATTGGGCCACCGTGCTCGGTCAGGCCGACGCGGCCTGTTATCACGCCAAAGATCTCGGCGGCAATCAGGTCCGGGTTTACAGCGATGACGATGTTCAGCTGGCGCAGCGCCACACCGAAATGCAATGGGTGTCGCGCATCGTCCAGGCGCTGCAGCAGGATCGGTTTCAGTTGTGGGCACAGCGGATTGCGCCGGTATTGCCGGGCAACGGCGGCGGCCATCAGGAAATTCTGGTCCGGATGGTCGATGTCGATGGCAGCCTGATTCCGCCGGGCATGTTTCTGCCGGCGGCGGAACGGTTCAATCTGGTGCTGATGCTGGATCGCTGGGTGGTTGGCCGGACGCTCGACTGGATGGCGCAACGGCAAAAGAAGAACCAGCCGCCGATCCGCTGCGCCATCAACTTGTCCGGCGCCAGTATCAATCAGAGTCTGTTCCACCAATTTGTCGCCGATGAGCTGCAGCGCTCTGGTGTGACGCCGAGTCTGGTCTGTTTTGAAGTCACCGAAACGGCGGCCATTGCCAACCTGCAAAGTGCCCGCGCATTCATTCAGCAGATGAAGCAGCTGGGCTGTGCCTTTGCGCTCGATGATTTCGGTGCCGGCATGTCGTCATTTGCGTACTTGCGCAACCTGCCGGTCGACTACCTGAAAATCGACGGTGTGTTCGTCAAGGATCTGGCCAACAATGCCATGGACTACGCGATGGTCCGCGCGATTAACGAAGTCGGCAAGGTGATGGGCATGCAGACGATTGCCGAATTCGTCGAGAACGATGCCGTGCTGGCCAAGCTGCGGGAAATCGGTGTCGATTATGCTCAGGGTTATGGCATCGCCAGACCGGCGCCGCTGCCGCCGGCCTGACGCGAACTGGTCTGCCGCTTGCCTGATTGCAGTCGCTCTGAAAGCCGCCGCTCTGAAAGGAACAAAACGGAGCAAACGAATACGAGCAAAATAAAACCGCCAGCTGGCGGTTTTGTTTTGCTGAGTTAGCACGCTACGGTTGCGACTCATCCGCCGTGGCAGTGCGGCTCTCGTCGATGATCGGTGTCACTGATTCCATCGGCGCCGGCCACTGGCCGCGGGCCCGGGCTTTGGCTTCGGCCCAGACCCGGCTGCTCCAGAGCCGAATATTGTCCAGCCCGACATAAATGGTCGGCAAAATCAGCAGACTGACCACGGTCGAAAACACCAAACCACCGACCACGGCGCGGGCCATCGGGTAGTAGGGCGGGCTGTCGGCATCGCCGCCGATGGTGGTCGAGCCCATGCACAGCGGCACCAGCCCGAGCACAGTGGTGGCAGTGGTCATCAGAATCGGTCGCAATCGCTCGCGGCCGGCGGTCAGGATGGCTTCGGCCCGCGCTATGCCTTCCTTGCGCAATTGGTTGATGTGATCAATCAGCACGATGCCGTTGTTCACGATGACGCCCATCAGCACCAGAATGCCGATGTTGGCCATGATCGACAGCGTGGTGCCGGTAATCAGGAAAAACCAGAACACCCCAACCACCGAATAAAACACCGAGAAGATCACCGCGCTCGGAAAAATCAGCGATTCGAACATCGCCGCCATCACCACGTAGATCATCATCAGTGCCAGCAGCATGTTCTGGGCGAACACGCGGCCAGCTTCGTCTTCGCGATCAAAACCGCCGCCAAAACTGGCGCTGTAACCGGGCGGCAATTGCAGCTTGCTCAGGAACGGCTCAATTTTTTTGCGGGCTTCTTCGCCGGAAATGCCATCGGCCACCGCCGTGACGCCGATCGTGGTCAGCCGATCTTCGCGGACGATGCGTTGACTGGCGCGCGCCGTCGTGATGTCGGCCACGGCAGACAGCGGTATCCGCTCGCCGTTCGGCCGGAACAATGGCAGCGTTTCCAGATCGGAAATTTTCTGCCGGTCGCTCTTGCCAAACATCAACCGGACATCGGTTTCGCCGTGCGCGGTCCGCATGGTGCGCAGTGGCTGGCCGCGCATCGCCACCGCCACTGACTGCGCCACTGCCGATGGCGTCAGGCCGAGCACCTGGGCACGCGATCGGTCAATGCGAACCTGCACTTCCTGATCGCCGCGGTTGGCTTCCGAGCGGACTTCCTTCAGGCCTTTGACGCCAGCCAGCATCTGGGCCAGCTCGCGCGACAGGCCAGCCAGTCGTTCGGTCGAATCGCCGACCAGCAGTACCCGCAAATCTTCGCCGCCGCCAAAGCGATCGCGCTGGAAGGTGACTTTGCCGAGCGGAAATTTCGGCATTTCCTTTTCCATCTGTTCGCGCATTTCCTGCAGCGTCAGGCCGGAGGGTCGCTCTTTTTTCAGCAGGATGGTGGTGCCGGCTTCGTCAGTAACAAAATAGCTGTAGACGCTGTCGATATCGAAACGGTCCTTGTTCTTCAGCAGCCACTCCTCCAGCGGTGTCACAGCTGCCTCGACCCGGTCAACGGTGTATTTGCCATCCAGCTGATAGAACAGCCGCAAACGATCCTGGGCGCTTTCCTCGAACATGTCCTTCTTGATCAGGTTGAACGGAATCGCCACCGACAGCAGCACCAATAGCGCAAACAGGCCAGACAGTTTGGGATGGTGCAGCGTCCAGTCCAGTATGTTGGCGTAGCGTTCCGACAGCTTGACCACCCATTGCACCGGCTTGGCATTGGCTTGCATCGGCAGCCAGTACAGCAGCAGCGGAATGATGGTCAGCGAGATGAACAGTGACGCGAACATCGACACCGTGATGGTCGTGGCGACGTGGCTCAGGAACACCGTAACGTCAATTTTTTCGCCAATGATGTTCGGCAGAAACACGATCACCGTGGTAATCGTTCCGGTCAAAACCGCCAGACCGACATGGCGGGCGCCGGCCAGAATGGCCGCCTTGCGATCGTTCGGATATAACGGCTCCTGGCGGAAAATGCTTTCGCTGACCACCACCGCATTGTCGACCAGCATGCCAATCGACAGCATCAGCCCCATCATCGACAGAATGTTGATGGTGACGCCGGCAAAGAACATGTAGGCGAGTGTGATCATCACCGCAAACGGCACCGCCAACGAAACGGCAATCGTCACTGGCCAGTTCCGCATGAAGCTGTACAGCACCAGCACCGACAGGGCAAAGCCAATCAAGCCGGATATCACGATTTCTTTCAGGCTGTTGACGACGCCCTCAGCCTGATTGTTCATCATGTACAGCTGGATGCCGCGAAACTCGTTGCTGTTGCTGAGCTCCTGAATGCGCTGCATGACCCGCTCTGAGGTGTCGACCAGATTGGCACCGCTTTCACGGGTGATCGACAGCGCAATGGCGTCTTTCAGATCCAGATGGCGGCCGACTTCCCTCGGGGGATGCGCAAACGTGACCGTGGCGATATCGGACAAGCGCAGCCCGCGATCATTGATCGGCAGCTCGCGGATATCGTCCAGTTTTTGCCATTCGCCAACTGGCTTCACCCGCAGTCGCTGGCCGGCATCCTGTATCAGGCCGCCGGACACGGAAAAGTTGTGCTTGGCCAGCGTTGCCGCCAGCGCCGGCAGTTGCACGCCATGCGCCGCAACGCGGCCGGCATCGAGCTGGATTTCAATTTGCAGCGGCTCGACGCCACCCAAATCCACCTTCGACACGCCAGGCACTGATTCGATGGCCCGTCGCAATTTGCGATCTAACAGATCATAGGCTTTGGACAAGTCGCGGCTGTCACTGGAGATGCGAATCTCCAGCATCGGCGCATCGGTGGTGCGGCCGGTGAACACGAATAATCGCTGCAGATCACTCGGCAGCTGATCACGGATGGCGTCGATCTTTTCCCGCGCCTCGATGCCTTTGACAATCGCATTGGCATCCCAGCCAAAGAACACGCCAATCTGGACGCCATCGTTGTTGGTGTCGGAGCGAAAGCGTTTGATGCCGGACAGCGTCGCCAGTGCTTCTTCCACCGGCCGGGTGACCAGTCGCTCCACTTCTTCCGGACTGGAGCTGGGGTAGGGGATCTGGATGAAGATGCCGGGGAACTGTACCTCCGGAAAATATTCCAGTGGCAGCAGACGGGTTGCTACGCCGCCGACCACCAGAAAACAAAAGAACAGCATCAGCGTGGTAACGGGCCGCTTCAGCGACAATTCGGTGATCCGCATGATGGCGTGTCCTTACTCGGAGCGATCCAGCAGGGTGTACAACACCGGGATGACCACCAGCGTCAGCAACGTCGAGACCGTGATGCCGCCGATGACCGTGATCGCCATCGGGGCGCGAATCTCGGCACCTTCGCCAATGCCCAGCGCGAGTGGCACCATGCCAAGTACCGTGGTCAGCATCGTCATCATGATCGGGCGCAGCCGACTACGACCGGCCTCACGCACCGCTGCGAGTTTTTGCAGGTCTTCGGCGCGCAATTGGTTGATCCGGTCGATCAGCACAATCGCGTTGTTGACGACGATACCGGCCAGCATGATGAGGCCGATGAAAACCACCACGCTGATGGTCTGCTTGGTCAGCACCAGTGCCAGCACCGCGCCCACCAGCGCCAACGGCACACTGAACATGATCACAAACGGATGCAGCAGCGACTCGAACTGCGAGGCCATCACCAGATAGACCAGGAACAGTGCCAGCAACAAGGCAAATTGCAGCGAGCGGAACGACACCTGCATTTCCTCGTTCTGGCCAGCCAGCCGGATTTCGATACCGCTGCGCTCCGGCAGTTGCTTGATGAGCTGCTGCACTTCGGCGGCCGCTTCACCGAGATCGCCGTAATGCAGGTTGGCGGAAACGATGGCGACCCGCTCCTGACCGATGCGGTGAATCTCGCTGGGTCCGACCGCCAGCTTGACCTCGGCGATGGCGGACAGCGGAATCGGTGTCTTGGGATCCGAGTTGACAATAATCTGCCGGACTTCTTCGACCGAGTTACGCGAGACTTCGTCCAGCCGGACCACGACATCAATCTTGCGATCGCGGAAGGCATAGCGGGTCGCGATGTCGCCGCGCAGCTTCTTGACCACGCGCTGGGCCACATCCGGCACCGACAGGTTCAATTTTGCTGCCCGCTCGTGATCGAACAGGATTTGCAATTCCGGATAGCCTTCTTCCACCGTCGAGCGAATATCAATAAAGCGATCCTTCGCCCGCATCAGGCCGACCAGTTGCGCGGAACTCGCCCGCAGATCATCCATGTTGTAGCCAATCAATTCGACTTCCAGCGGGGTCTTGAAGGTGAACAGTGCGCGCCGTTCCACTTCAACCTGGACGCCGGGTAGCTGCGACAATTGCTCACGCAGCCGCCGCATGACCTCGGCTTCGGTGTGCTGGGCGACCGGTTTTTTCAAGACCACGTTCAACTCGCCGACATTCTCGCCGCCTTTGTCTGGCGAAGCATCGAGTCGGTTGCCACTGCCGGCCACGGCAAAACTGCGCTCGACTTCCGGCATTGCTGCAGCAATGCGATGCGCCTTCAGCAGGATCTCGTCAGTCTTTGCCAACGGCGTGCCTGGCGCGGCGCGCAGGTTGGCGACGAACTCGCCCTGTGCCAGTTGCGGAATCAGTTCAACGCCGATACGCGACAACATGAACACGCTGATGGCAAACAGGCTCAGCGCGATGGTGATGACCAGCAGCTTGCGACTCAATGCTTGCTGAATCAGGCTGTCATAGCCTTGTTCCAGTTTGGTGTACAGGTAATTGAACGCATCGACGATCGGCTTGAATAGCCGATGCATTAACTTGCCAACAAGACCGGCAACAAACAGGAGCCAGCTCATCAGGATCGCAATAATTGGCGTTTTGCGTATCCACTTTATGACAGCCGCTGTCGGATTGACGATGAGCTTGCTGACGATCGCAGGTGTTAAAGCCGAGAAAATGGCTGCCAACCCTGAGCGAAAGCGGGAAGGATATCGTTCGATTGGCGGGGTCTCTGGTATATCAAGACTTTGCTTTGCTGGCTGCGGGAGATTGGAATCCTGACGGCGGTGCACGGCCAGCTCGGGGTGACTTTCCGCTGTTTTGCGCTGACCAACCACCGCCAGCATCGGCACCAGCGTAAAGCCGATGAACAGCGACACAATTTGCGAGAAAGTCACGGTCAAGGCCTGGTCGCGGAACAGCTGACCGGCAATGCCCTGGACAAACACCAGTGGCAGGAAAACCGCGATGGAGGTCAGCGTGGAGGCGGTGACGGCACCCGCCACCTCGGCCGTGCCTTCCCGGGCGGCCTGGAATACCGGTTTGCCGAGCTTGCGATGGGTATCGATGTTTTCGAGCACGACAATGCCGTTGTCGATCAGCATGCCGATAGACAGCGCGATCCCTCCCAGCGACATGATGTTGAGCGTGACGCCAGCGGCGTACATCAGGTTGAACGAGATCACGACCGCGACCGGAATCGACAGTGCGATGATCACGGTCGCCCAGACGTTGCGCAGGAACAAATACAGAATAATCGTGGCCAGAATGCCACCTTCGATGCCGTTGGCGACCACCTCGCCGACCGCATCCTCAATAAACAGCGACTGGTCGTAGATATTCTCCAGCTTCAGACCATCGCCGAGCGATTTGCTGAGCTCTTCCAACCGCGCCTTGATTTTGTGGGCAACGGCAACGGTGTTGGCATCGCCTTCCTTGTACAGGGCAATTTCGACGGCTTCTTCGCCGTTGATGCGGGTGACGGCTTCGCGTTCCTTGTAGCGCATCGCGACCTGGGCAATGTCGCGCAGGTACACCGGCTTGCCGTCATTGCTGGCGACAATGGTGTCGGCCATTTCCTGAACCGACTGGTATTGATTGATCGTCCGTACCAGCAATTGCTGGCTGCCTTCTTCCAGTCGGCCGCCGGACAGGTTGACGTTCTCGGCTTGCAGATGCTGGGCGATTTGTTCGATGGTCAGGCCGAGTTGGGAAACTTTTTCCTGATCGATATTGATCTGGACTTCATCTTCGTAACCGCCGCTGATCTTGACGGCCGCGACACCTTCAATGGCTTCGAGCTGTTTCTTGACTTGCTCATCTGCCAGCCGGCGCAACCAGGTCAAGTTTTGTTCCGCAGCGGCGGCTGTGCGGGTTTGTCCTTCGGCCAGCGGCCGCGACAGCGACAACCGAACGATCGGGTCCAGTGACGGATTGAAGCGCAGCAAGGTCGGTCGCTGCACATCCAATGGCAATTGCACCAGATCCAGTTTTTCCCGGACGTCGATGCCGGCCAGACCCATGTCGGTGCCCCAATTGAATTCCAGCAGCACGTCACTCTGTCCGGCGCGGGAAATCGATCGAACGCTGCGGACATTCTTGATCACGCCAACCGATTCCTCGATCGGTTTCGAGATCAGGTTTTCCACTTCGGATGGTGCGGCGCCGGTGTATTGAGTGCGTACGGTCAGCGTTGGATAGGACAGGTCCGGCAGCAGGGTCAGCCCGAGCCGACCGAGCAGCACCAGGCCAAACACCAGCATGGCAACGACGCCCATCGACACGGTTACCGGTCGACGCATGGACAATTCGATCAGGGTCATGATGTCGTTTTTCTTAGCAGAGAGAGAATAGGTGGGCCGGGGAGTGCGGCCCACCTGAGGACAGGACAGTCGGCAGTGAAACGGTTTTCATGACGTTGCCGGCTCCCTGGCGCAAAGCGGTTGCGTGCTCGGATCAGGACTTCAGGGATTCAGCACCTGGACACTGGCCTCGTGCTTGAGGCTGTTTTGACCGGTGGTGACCACCAGGTCATTGGCAGCGATGCCCTTGAGAATTTCCATGTGTTTGTCATCGGTAAAACCGGTTTCGACCGGCGTCCGATAGGCCTTGTTGTCGCGAATGACAAACACGGCGGTTTCGCCGTCTTCGTTGAGCACCGCATCCTTGGCAATCAGCACGGCATTGTCATGCTGGGCGTACGTGACGGCGACCCGGCCGAACATGCCGGGTTTCAGTTCGCGCTTGCTGTCGTTGACGGCGAGAGTGACCTTGAAGGTACCGGACGCCGCATCAATGATCGGGCTGATGCGCAGAATGCGGGCCGGATACAGCTGATCGCGACGGGCATCGACAGTGATCACGGCGGCTTGATTCAGCGTCAGCTTGGCCAGTTCGCGTTCTGGCACATGAATGACCGCCAGCAGCGGATCAAAATCGGTGATTTCAAAGACCGGCTGATTCAGCTGCACCATGTTGCCGACCTTGACCATGCGCTTGGAAACAACGCCGCTGATCGGCGCCCGCACGGTGCCGTAGGCCAGATCCAGTTTGGCCAGATCGTGGCTGGCTTTGAGCGAGTCGTATTCAAATTTGATTTTGTCGTAGGCGTCGGAGCTGACCAGCTTTTTCTCGAACAGCTGCTTGGTCCGGTCGCGATCACTGGCGAGTTTGGCCAGGTTGCTTTCGGCGCGGGCCACTTCCAGTTGCAGCCGTTCGGTGTCGAGCTGGATCAGCGGGTCGCCGGCTTTGACCATCTGGCCTTCTTCGACAAAAAGCTTGGTGACCACGCCGCTGACCTTGGCGACAACGCTGGCCTGTTCTTCCGCCTCCAGTGTGCTGGTGCTGGTCAGCGTGGCCGTGATAAGACCCGAGCTCGCCTTGCTGACTTCGACGGGCAACGCGACTTCTTCTTCCTTCTTCTTGTCGCCGTCGCTGGCCGCTTCTTCGGATTTGGCATCGCCACCGCAGCCGGTCAGCAGCAGGCTGGCCAGGGTCAAGGCGGTCAAGGTCTGGGTCAGTCGCAGAGTCAGGGTCAGACCGCGCCGGTCTTGCGAAACGCCAATCATGGAGGGCTCCTGGAGATTTATCGTTGCTATTTGGGTCCATCACTGCATGGCAGCGAGTGTGCCAACCCGGATGTGACTGCCAAGTGTCTGATCTGTAACGGGCTATGACGCAGATACGTGGGAGAAGGTTTGTTCGGTTCGGCGAGAATCACCAAACAATGGTTAAAATGGCGTTCTGATAACGCAATGACAGGGCTGCCCGATGCATGCCGATGATTTGAACGCGCTGGACATGTCCAGCCCGGACCGCAAGCGCGCCGCTTACGCTGAGCTGCTGAAACAGGCCGAGGCGCTGTTTCATGGCGAACGCGACTGGCTGGCCAACGCCAGTCAGTTCAGTGCACTGATCGCCCAGCAGGTACCGGAACTGAACTGGGCCGGCTTTTACCTGAACCGTGCCGGCGAGCTGGTGCTGGGACCCTTCCAGGGCAAGGTGGCCTGTGTCCGCATTCCGTTCGACAAGGGCGTTTGCGGCGCTTGCGCCCGTACCGGCGAGATTCAGCTGGTCGAAGACGTTCATGCCTTTCCCGGCCATATTGCCTGCGATGGCGCCTCGAATGCCGAACTGGTGTTGCCGGTCCGGGCTGGAGCTGAGCTGTGGGGCGTGTTCGATATGGACAGTCCGCGCCACGGCCGCTTTGATGCGATTGACGCCGACGGTATGAGCAAGCTGGTGTCGCTGTTTATCCGGGCCAGTGATTTGCCGGTCGGTTGAGCCGCTGGCGCAGGCAACGCGGAAGCAAATAAAAAACGGAGCCCGTGGCTCCGTTTTTTATTTGCTGATGAGTTTGGCTGAATCTGCACTCAACCTGCACCCAAACTGCACTCAATCTGTACTTAACCGCGATTGGCATGAAAATCCAGCGCAGCGCGCAGGCTTTCCGGCAATTGCGGCAGCGCCGAGCGCGGCAACAGGAAGGTCGACAGCAGGCTCAAATCGCGGAAGAACCGGTTGTTCTCGGTGGTTTGCCGCAGGTAATCGCTGCCGCTGGAGCCGCCGGTGCCGATTTTGGCGCCAATCATTCGCTGCACCATCATGACGTGACGGTAGCGCCAGGTCGTGAAGCCTTCATCGAGCTCGACCAATGCGGTCAGCAAGCGGAACGGCAGGTGCAGGATGGGCTCATCGCGATACAGATTGATGAACACGGCCGCCAGCAGCGCCCGCTGGCTCAGGTTGAATTTGCCCTGCGCTTTCAACTCGTCGAAGCGGTTGGCATCAAGCAAGCAGTCGAAGCTGACCTTGGTTTTTTCCAGCTCGCGCAGCTGAAAGTCGCGGTCGTGCGGCAGCAGGTTCGGGTGTTGCCGGACGATGTCGGCTTCGTCGGCCAGCATGCGGTCAACGGCCTGCCGGTAAGCCTGCCAGAAATCGAAGCCGGCGGTGCTGATGAACGGAATGCGGGCCAGCCATGCATCCAGGTGATCGTGCAGATTCTGCTGCGCTTCCAACCCGATCAGGAAATTGCGATCGGGCTCGTTCAAGCGGCTGTAAAAGCTTTGCTGATCGAAATTGATCCGGTTGTTGGCGCGCAGGCCGAGCCGGATCTCGATTTCCTTGAATTGAATACTTTGAAAGCCGGACGCCGGGATCAGGTAATCGCGGAAGTCGAGGAAGTCCAGCGGCGTCATGGTTTCCAGCACGGTCAGCTGCTGAACCAGCACGGTCTGGATGCTGCGGATACGTTCCAGTCGGGCGATGACGGTGCCGAGCTCGCGCTCGTTGATATGCGGCTGCGCCATGGTGGCGTGGACATCACGCAGTTCGTGCAGGATTTGCTTGAACCAGAGTTCGTAAGCCTGATGGACGATGATGAACAGCATCTCGTCGTGAGCCTGCTGGCCATAGCGTGGGGCAACCGGATGCTGGGCATCGAGCAATTTGCCCAGTTGCAGGTAATCGCCGTAGTAGCAGGGTTCGAGGTTTTTTTGCATGGGCGAGGGCGCCGAAAAGGATGACGGCGACAATTATACGCTGCCGGCCGGCGGCAACTGGAACGAGGATCAAGGCCGATGCATTTGTCCCGCTCAGGCTTGAATCGCCGGTGCCCAGCGGGCGAGGGTCTCCTACCGGGAGAGGACCTCAGACCGGGAAAGGGCGGTCGGTAAAACGCAGGTTCGGAGAATGGCTGCTCAAACACTGACCGTCCTGATTAAGGGCGATTCGGCAATGGCCGGGCTGCAGGCCTCGGCTCAATCGCCAAAGCGCTCCACCGTCAGCCGACTGTGCCAGCTGCCGTTGCGCAGCTGGCGGTCAACAATGAACAACTCGCCGTAGCGGCCCTCATCAAATTCGCTGGCGGTCTCAGCAATGCCGGCGGCGCGCAGCAATTCCGGCAGGGTATTGGAATGGCCGGCCACAATCAGGGCGCCCTGGCAGCCGGTTGCCAGAATTCCGGTCAGAAATGCGCCGGATTGGCGGGCATCGTAAATCTGCAGTTCGCGCCCGAGCCGCGCCGCCAGCGGCTTCAGCGTCAGCTGGGTGCGCTGGTAGCCGGTCGCAAACAAGCGGTCGATGGGCGCTGCGGCCAGACGGTTGGCCAAGGCCTCAGCCCGGTGCTGGCCGACGGCCGCCAGCTGTGGGTCCTTTTCGCCCGGAATGGCCTGCTTTTCCGCGTGGCGGACCAGAAATATCGTGCATTGTGCGGTCACGGCAGCTTGCTCCGCGGTGTCCGGGCTGGCGCCGGCAAGGTGGCTGGTGCTGCAGCCGGTGACGGCCAGCAACAGAACGGCCAATGCCGGTGTGACGCGCCGGCGTTTACCCGTATAATCGCCGCTCCAAGCGTAGCCCCCAGCAAAACGAAAATCAGCGGGTTGTCGCGGCAGGTGGCCGGAACGCCCCAGCATGAGCCAGTGTTTCAGGAAGAAGTGAATGGTTCGCATTTTTAATCATTACATCCCAAAGGCGTTGTTGCTGCTGGGTCTCATCGAAGTGCTGGCGTTGTTTTTTTCGCTGCAGCTAGGCGTCGAGTTACGTTTTGGCGGCGACGTCATCAGTAGCACGCACCTTACCAATATCCCACTCGAATACAAAGCCGGCGTTTTTACCGTCGTCCTGATGTTGATGCTGATGGCCATGGGCCTGTATCAACGCCATCAGCGCGACAGTTTCCGCATGCTGATGCTGCGCATGGCCTGGACCTATGTGCTGTCGCTGCCGTTGTTGCTGACGGTGTTCTATCTGTTCCCGGAAGTCTATGTCGGTCGCGGTGCCTTTGCCCTGACCATTGCCGTCAGTTTTGTCTTGCTTGGCATCATTCGGTTTTTCTACCAGCAATTTGCCTCCGCTTCGATTCTGTCGCGCCGGGTGCTGGTGGTCGGCTCGGGCAAGCTGGCGCAAGCGCTTGAGCGGCTGCGTCGCCGTAGCGACTGGCACGGCACGACGCTGATTGGCTTCCTGCACCTGCGCGGTGACCATGATGAGGTTGAAGCCGAGCGACTGATACGCTCCGAAAAACCGATTGCCGAAGTCTGTGCCGATTACGGCGCCGATGAAATCGTCATCGCGGTCGAAGACAACCGCAAGAATTTTCCGACCGAAGAGATCATCGACTGCAAGCTGCGCGGTATCCAGATCACCGAGCTGGCCAGCTTCTTCGAGCAGCGCACCGGCAAAATTCATATCGATGCCTGGTCACCGGGGCGGATGCTGTTTCTGGATGGCTTCGACAACAATATTTTCCGAGTCATGACCAAGCGGCTGTTCGACATTGTCATGGCGTCCATAGCGCTGATTCTGGCGTTGCCGGTGATGATGCTGCTGGTGGTCATTGTTCGGCACGAAAGCCGCTGGCGTGATCCATCCATCTACAAACAGGTTCGTACCGGTCAGCACGGCCAACCGTTCACCTTGTACAAGTTTCGCTCGATGGTCGTCGACGCGGAAAAAAATGGTGCCGTCTGGGCCAGCAAGAACGATCCGCGGGTCACTCGGGTAGGGGCCTTCATGCGCAAGACCCGGCTGGATGAATTGCCCCAGCTCTGGAATGTGTTGAAAGGCGACATGAGTTTTGTCGGGCCGCGGCCGGAACGGCCCGAGTTCGTCGAGCAGCTCAGCCACAAGATCCCGTATTACGCCATGCGGCATCGGGTCAAACCCGGCATTACCGGCTGGGCGCAGGTCAATTACCCGTACGGTGATTCCGAGGCTGATACCCGGGAAAAATTGCAGTACGATCTTTACTACATCAAGAACTACAGCCTGTTTCTCGATCTGACCATTCTGGTCCAGACCGCAGAAGTGGTGCTATGGCGCAAAGGCTCGCGATAAAACGCGGTGGCGAATCCGGTAGTCAAGCGCGTGGATGGATTCACGCAAACGGGATTGGCCGTGAACTCGGCAAAGGATGTGTGAAAGGAGGCAACGATGTACGAGTCTTATTACAAGCTAAGCGGCAAGCCGTTCCAGCTGGCACCTGATCCGTATTTCTTTTTTGGCAGCAGCACGCACAAACGCGCGCTGGCCTATCTGAAATATGGCGTCTCGCAAAGCGAGGGCTTTATTGTCGTGACCGGCGATGTCGGCACCGGCAAGAGCACGCTGGTCCGGACGCTGTTCAACACGCTGGAAAAAAAGGATGATCTGATCGCCGGCCAGCTGATGAACACCCAGCTCGATTCGACCAATATCCTGCGCATGGTCGCAGCGACCTTTGGTCTGGCACATCAGGCCGCCGACAAGACCAGTCTACTGAAGAACATCGAAAACTTCCTGATGGCCCGGCACAAGGAAGGCAAGCGTTGCATGCTGGTGGTCGACGAGGCACAGAATCTGCCGTTCGAGTCGCTGGAAGAGCTGCGCATGCTGTCGAACATGCACTTCAAAGGCAAAGTGCTGCTGCAGATTTTCCTGCTTGGCCAATCAGAATTCCGTGACAACCTGCGGCACCCGAATCTGGAGCAGGTCCGGCAGCGCATCACGGCCTCTTATCATCTCGCCCATCTGGACCCGACCGAAACCATCGGCTATGTCGAGCACCGCTTGAAGAAAGTCGACTGGAAAAATGATCCGGAGTTCAGCAAAGACGCCTATCACGCGATCTACGAATGCACTGCTGGCGTACCGCGCCGTATCAATACGCTGTGCGATCGCTTGCTGCTGTATGGTTTTCTGGAAGAAAAGCATGTGATCGACGACGCCATTGTTCGCACCGTCGCACAGGAACTGCGCGCCGAACTGATGGTGCCGGAAAGCAATGCCCAGCCGATCCGCAGTAATGGTGCTGGCCATACCGCAGGCCACGCTGCTTCGGCTGCACCGAACAATGGTGCCGGTGAGCCGGCCGGCAATCTCGAACAACGGATCGCACAGCTGGAGCAGGAGCTCGAACGCATGCGCCGCCGGTTCGACAAAGAACGCGACTTTATGCGTAAAGTGGTCGCGATCAGCTTTAACTTTGATGACAAGGATGATGAGTTTGATCGTCCCGGCCAACGGCCATCGTGAAAGAAAAAGGGCGCTGAAAGCGCCCTTTTTCTTTCGGTTGGTGATGCTTAGAAAATGAACGCGGCCCGGATGCTGACGTTGTCGCCGTCGAAGTCGAGACCTTCGTAGCTGTAATCCATCATCGTTTGGCGAATCAGCAACTTCCAGCTGGTGAAACGGAATCCGATCTGAAGTATTTCGCCGGTAGCATCATCAAAACTGTGTGAACCCATGCCTGCGTCACTGAGGTCAAGCTTGGGGTTGAACTCATGGCTAATGCCGACGCCAACCTGGAAGACATCGCCCAGATCGAAAGAACCAACCAGATCGAGCGGGAAGCGGCTGAATTTAACCGAATCGCTGCCGGCGGTTACCGAGTCTTCTTTGTAGCCGAGACTGTATTGGAACGAAAAGGTTTCGGTGAAGTAGTTGATACCGCCGAGTGAGCCGCTGAAGCCGCCGCCAAGCGATACGGATTCTGTGCTCAGATCACCATCGTCATCCTCGACATAGACATTGAACTCGTCACCGCCATCGGCGTAGGCGATGTCGGCATACCAATCTGCTGCTTGCGCAGGCATCTGCATCAGGCCAAAAAGCATGGCCAGAACTGCTACATGACGCTTCATGTGTATTCATCCTGATTATGTTGGGGTGGTCTTGGCATGTCTTTGCATGCGCCGGCGCACTCTAGGGGCGTGGCTCTGCGTGGTCAAATGCTCGTTTGTATCGGACTGTAGGGGATGGGGTGTTGGTGAAAAAATATACAGCTAGAGCAGGCACAAAGGCGGTACAGGAAAAATCTACACACATGAGCAATACGCAAATCGAACTCGCCGAAACGACAAAGGCGCCTGCCGGCGCCTTTGCGGGAACCAAGTGAACGTTGATTCAGCGAATTTTCTGTTCCCAGGCCAGCGCGTGTTTGACGATGGTCTTCAAGTCATCAAATTTTGGCTGCCAGCTCAGCAACTGGCGCAGCTTGCTGGAGTCGGCGGCGATGGCGGCCAGATCGCCGGCGCGGCGCGGCGCATAGTTTATGGTCAGCGGTTTGCCGGCCACTTGTTCGGCGGTCTTCAGGACTTCCAGCACGCTGTAACCGTGGCCATAGCCACAATTCAGCGTCACTGACTGGCCGTTGTTGCGCAGATAATCCAGCGCCGACAAATGGGCGGCGGCCAGATCTTCGACATGGATGTAGTCACGCACGCCGGTGCCGTCCGCTGTGGGGTAATCGGTGCCGAATACCGACACACTGCTGCGTTTACCACACAATGCTTCCACGGCCACCTTGATGAGATGGGTGGCATTCGGTGTTGCCTGACCGATGCGGGCTTCCGGATCTGCACCGGCGACGTTGAAGTAGCGCAAGGTGACATGGCGAATGGCGCCGGTGGCGGCGTAATCGCGAATCAGCCATTCGCTCATCAGCTTCGACAGACCGTACGGCGATTCCGGTCGGGTCGGTGATTGTTCGGTCACCATCAAGGTGTCTGGCGTGCCATAGACGGCGGCCGTCGACGAGAAAATGAAGTGCTCGACGCCGGCGGCCTGACAGCATTCCAGCAGGTTTAAAACGTTGACGGTGTTGTTGCGGTAATACTGCAGCGGTTTTTCGACCGACTCTGGCACCACGGTATTGGCGGCGAAGTGAAGAATGGATTTGATGTTGTGCTCGCGCAGCACTTTCAATACCAGCTCGCGGTCACCGGTATCGCCGACGATCAGTTGGCCGTACAGCACGGCCTCTTTGCGGCCGGTACTCAGGTTGTCGAGCACAAACACGTTTTCGCCGCGCTCGCCCAATTGGCGTACGACATGGGAGCCGATATAACCGGCGCCGCCGGTAACCAGAATGCCGGGTTTCATTTTTTGGCTCCTTTCAAATTTTCGCTTAGGCTTTTCCAAAAGCCTTCGAATTGTTCTTTCATGTCACTGGATTCGACTGCGCTGCGCGGAATTACGACCGCGCCACCGCTAAAAATAAGACAGTAGTGATCGTTTTCTATTATTTTATTCACTAAATCTGTAATCGGAAATCGGAACGTTCCAAGTTTAAAGTCGACATGAACCTTATCGTCAAAGATCGACATTCTGCATTCATGGCCTGAGTTGATGGCCAGCAGTTCGTTGCCGATCCTGTTTTTCGCCACTTTTTTTTGCAATTTGAGCGAAATGAAGCCCAATCCGGCAAACTCAATAAATCCGCCAAGTTTCGACTCGACTGATTGAGGCGCCGCTTTCATCGCCTCGGCTAGGAATACAGCCGAAAGAACAAAGCAGACGCCCCAAAAACACGATAGAGCTCGTCCCCAGATACCCAAGCCAGCGCGCTTTGCTAATGAAGCACCGAGGTGCTTTTCAACTAGTGCCGCGCTTTCCCGGCTAGGTATCCAGTTGATGCAAGTTGAATACATGCTCGATGTGCCTATAAAGATAATGGGGGCCTTTAGGCCCCCATTATCGCACAGCTTCAACGAACCAAACGATGGCCTAACCACGCTTACCAAGTTCAACATAGTTACGCTCGGTATGCCCGGTGTAGAGCTGACGCGGGCGGCCGATCTTCTGGCTTGGCTCGGCGATCATTTCTTTCCACTGGGCGACCCAGCCGGTGGTGCGGGCCAGCGCAAACATCACGGTAAACATGTTCATCGGAATGCCCATGGCCTTCATGATGATGCCCGAATAGAAATCGACGTTCGGGTACAGTTTTTTCTCGACGAAGTAGGGGTCCTGCAGCGCAATGCGCTCCAGCTCCATCGCCACTTTCAGCAGCGGATCATTATCGGCGCCGAGGTGGTGCAGCACTTCATGGGCGGTTTGCCGCATGATGGTGGCGCGCGGATCAAAGTTCTTGTACACGCGGTGACCAAAGCCCATCAGACGGAACGAGTCGTTCTTGTCCTTGGCGCGGCGGATGTATTCCGGAATACGGTCAACGCTGCCGATTTCCTGCAGCATGTTCAGGCAGGCTTCGTTGGCGCCACCGTGAGCCGGGCCCCACAGCGACGCGATACCTGCTGCGATGCAAGCGAACGGGTTGGCGCCCGACGAACCGGCTAGGCGAACAGTCGAGGTCGAGGCGTTCTGTTCGTGATCGGCATGCAGAATCAGGATGCGGTCAATCGCGCGCACCAGAATCGGATTCGGTTCGTATTCTTCCGCCGGCACGGCGAACATCATGCGCAGGAAGTTGGCTGAATACGACAGGTTGTTTTTCGGATACACGAACGGCTGACCGATGCTGTATTTGTAGCTCATCGCAGCCAGTGTCGGTACTTTGGCAATCAGGCGAATCGCGCTGATTTCGCGATGGACCGGATTGGTGATGTCGAGCGAGTCGTGATAGAACGCCGACAGCGCACCGACCACGCCGATCATGATCGACATCGGGTGGGCATCACGGCGGAAACCCTGGAAGAACCGGGCCATCTGCTCGTGCACCATGGTGTGGTGGGTGATGCGGTAATTCCAGTCTTCGAGTTCGGCCTTGTTTGGCAGTTCACCGTTTACCAGCAGGTAAGCGACTTCCAGAAAATCGGATTTTTCGGCCAGCTGGTTGATGGGGTAGCCGCGGTATTGCAGCACGCCGGCATCGCCATCGATATAGGTGATCTTCGATTCGCAGGCGGCCGTAGCCATGAAGCCCGGATCGTAGGTAAACAGCTTGGCATCGCCCAATTTGCGGATGTCGACGACATCGTAACCCTGGGTCGGCGAGTGGATCGGCAGCGAGACGGGCTCGGCGCGGTCAGGCAGGTGCAGTGTGGCGACCTTGTCTGCCATGGTGTGCTCCTTAGACGGGCATGGAGGGCGCGCAAATCTATCGCGCCGCGTTTGACGTAAACAGAGCGTTAGTATCGCTCAGGCAGGGGCGGGGAAACTATAGGCGAAATGGGGGCAACGTCAATTCGTCAATAGTGGCCTCGACAATGGCGCAATTGCTCAAAGCTTGTGCAATTCCCGAGGAATTCGCTATGAAAACTATCGTTGTCAGCGATTTGTCATCGGGGAGGGGCGCGCCTATAATTCGGCGGCCGCGCGGCAGCGGGCCTGAATCGGTTGATGATCAGGTTCCATTTGGCAGTCGCGCATCCGCCTCTTTGTCGGGGCCCACTCAAACAAGACGCATAAAACCGTGACCAAGCAACGTCCTGTCTTCCTGCCGCTTGCACCGGCTGACGTGATGGGGATGCCGGTGATGGCCATCACCTCCATCCTGCACCGCATCTCTGGCATTGTGCTGTTTCTGGGGCTGCCGGCCCTGCTGTATATGCTGCAAAAGTCGCTGGCTTCCGAGGCCAGTTTCGCTGAGTTGAAAGACTGCCTGGCTGCCGGTTGGGCCAAGCTGGCATTTTGGCTGCTGCTGTCAGCCGTGGCGTTTCACGTCATTGCCGGCGTCCGCCACCTGATCATGGACCTCGGTCATTTGGAAACCAAAGAGGGCGGCCACAAGGCGGCTTCGACCGTGCTGGTGCTGTTTGTCATTGCCGCCGCGTTGCTGGGGGTGTTCGTATGGTAAAGGTCGCGACCTCCCTGGGCCGTAGCGGCCTGCATGACTGGCTGATCCAGCGGCTGTCGGCCGTGGTCATGCTGGCCTATGTCCTGTATCTGCTGGGCTACCTGATTGGCGCCTACATGGTCCAGCCGGAGCTGAGCTTCGGCCTGTGGCAGGGCTTTTTTGCCCGGCCAGTGGTCAAGATTGCCAGCTTCCTGGCCCTGCTGGCTGTGGTCAGCCATGCCTGGATCGGCATCTGGACCGTCTTCACCGATTACGTCAAACCGGTCGCCGTTCGGGTGGTGCTGCAAAGCCTGCTGATCGTCACCTGTCTGAGCCTGCTGTTCTGGGGCTTTTCCATTTTGTGGGGTGTGTAAATGGCGTATGCCGTTCAAACCTTTGACGCCGTCATCATTGGTGCCGGCGGCGCCGGCATGCGGGCGTCCTTGCAGCTGGCCCAGGCCGGCCTGAAGACCGCACTGGTCTCGAAAGTCTTCCCGACCCGTTCCCATACGGTAGCCGCCCAAGGCGGCATCACGGTCGCACTGGGCAATACCCATGAGGACGACTGGCGCTGGCATATGTATGACACCGTCAAGGGCTCCGATTACATCGGTGACCAGGACGCCATCGAATACATGTGCTCGGTCGGCCCGCAGGCCATTTATGAGCTCGAGCACATGGGCCTGCCGTTCTCCCGTAACAAGGAAGGCCGGATTTACCAGCGGCCGTTTGGCGGCCAGTCCAAGAATTTTGGTGGCGAACAAGCTGCCCGCACCGCCGCCGCCGCCGACCGTACCGGCCACGCCCTGCTGCACACGCTGTATCAGCAGAACGTCAAGGCCAAGGCCGATGTGTACAGCGAATGGTTCGCGCTCGATCTGGTCATGAACGACAAGGGCGAGTGTGGCGGCGTTACCGTCATGAACATCGAAACCGGCGAAATCGTTGTGTTCAAAGCCCGGGCGGTGATTTTTGCCACCGGCGGTGCCGGCCGTATTTATTCCTCGACCACCAACGCCTTCATCAACACCGGCGACGGTGTCGGCATGGCGCTGCGCGCCGGCCTGCAAGTGCAGGACATGGAATTCTGGCAATTCCACCCGACCGGTATTGCCGGCGCCGGTGTGCTGGTGACCGAAGGTTGCCGCGGTGAGGGGGGTTATCTGGTCAACAAGGACGGCGAACGCTTCATGGAGCGTTACGCGCCGAACGCCAAAGACTTGGCTGGCCGTGACGTCGTTGCCCGCTCGATGATCAAAGAAATCATTGCTGGTCGTGGCATGAAACTGCCGGACGGTTCCGATTATGTTTACCTGAAGCTCGATCACCTCGGCGAGAAAACGCTGAACGAACGGCTGCCGGGTATCTGCGAGCTGGCGAAGACCTTTGCTCACGTTGATCCGGTCAAGGCGCCGATTCCGGTCGTGCCGACCTGCCATTACATGATGGGCGGGATCCCGACCAACGTGCACGGTCAGGCGCTGGTCAGTCGCAATGGCAAGGATCAGGTTGTTCCGGGTCTGTACGCCGTCGGCGAAATCGCCTGCGTGTCGGTGCACGGTGCCAACCGTCTGGGCGGCAACTCGCTGCTGGATCTGGTGGTGTTTGGTCGCGCCGCCGGTCTGCACGTCACCGAAGCACTGCGCAAGGACGAACTGGGTTTCAGCAACATCAGCGACAGCGACATCGACAAAGCGATGGCCCGCTACAACCGCTGGGAAAACAGCAAAGACGGCGAAGATCCGGCGGTGCTGCGCAAAGCCATGCAGACCTGCATGCAGAACTATTTCGGCGTGTTCCGTACCGGCGACTCGATGGCGAAAGGTTTTGCCGAACTCAAAGCCCTGCGTGCCCGTTTGCAAAACGGCGTACTGAAGGACAAGAGCAAGACCTTCAATACCCAGCGGGTCGAGTGCATGGAGCTCGACAACCTGATGGAAACGGCGTTTGCCACCGCGATGTCGGCCAATTACCGGACCGAGAGTCGTGGCGCCCATGCCCGCGAAGATTTCGAGAATCGCGACGACGAAAACTGGCTCTGCCACTCGGTTTACGATCCGACCAGCGAAACCATGAGCAAGCGCGGCGTCAACATGCAGCCGAAAACGGTTGAAGCGTTCGCGCCGAAAGTTCGCACGTACTAATTTTTGCCATCAGCTATCGCTGTTGGCAGAACTGGACAGGAGCAGTCTGTCATGCGTTTTCAGATTTACCGTTACAACCCGGAAACCGACAACGAACCGAGCATGCAGGAGTTCGAAGTCGATGTGCCGGAAGGTCGCGACATGATGCTGCTCGAAGCGCTGCATCTGATCAAAGAAAAAGACACCACCCTGACGTTCCGCCGGTCCTGCCGTGAAGGCGTCTGCGGTTCCGACGGTATGAACATCAACGGCAAAAACGGTCTGGCCTGCACGACGCCGGTCAAGTCGTTGAAGCAGCCGGTTGTCGTGCGGCCGTTGCCGGGTCTGCCGGTGGTGCGTGATTTGATCGTCGACATGTCGATGTTCTACAAGCAATACGAACGGATCAAACCGTTCCTGCAGAACAGCACGCCTGCGCCGGCAAAAGAACGGCTGCAAACGCCGGAAGATCGGGAAAAGATGGAAGGGCTGTGGGAATGCATTCTGTGCGCCTGCTGCTCCACTTCGTGCCCGTCGTTCTGGTGGAACCCGGACAAGTTCGTCGGTCCAGCCGGTCTGCTGCAGGCCTATCGCTTCCTGGCCGACAGTCGCGACACCGCGACCGAAACCCGGTTGAATGATTTGGATGATGCCTACAGCGTGTTCCGTTGCCGCGGCATCATGAACTGCGTCAATGTCTGTCCGAAAGGTCTGAATCCGACCCGGGCGATTGGCAAAATCCGCAGCATGCTGTTGCAGCGTGGCGCCTGAGTTGCCGGTCCGGTTGTTGATGAACCGTCCGCGCGCAGGCGCTGAACAAAAGTAGTAAGGCAGAGCCGTGTGAGCGCAAAAGGTGCTCACGCGGTTTTGCTGTCTTTGGGCCTTTTTGATTTTAATGGAAGAGGCTAACGGCCCTGTCGGCTGGTTGCGGCAGGATTGTTTGTTGGGTCGGTAACGGCTCAATCATCGGACTCACAAAGGGTGAGTAACATGTCAGGTATTGCAGAGCTCTTTTCGACGAGCTATCTCAACGGCGGCTCGGCCGCTTATATCGAAGAACTGTACGAGCAGTTTCTCGCCGATCCGGCGTCGGTGCCGGAAAACTGGCAACAGCTGTTCCGCGAACTGCGGCAAGGCGCGGCCGATTCCGCGCATGAGCCGGTCAAGGCGTATTTTCGCGATGCCTGGAAACGTCCCACCACCGTAGTGGTGCAGGGCGCTGGCAAAAACGAAGAACATGATGCCAAACAGGTTGGCGTGCTGCGTCTCATCAACGCCTATCGAGCCCGTGGTCACCAACATGCCCAGCTCGATCCGCTTGGTATCTGGAAACAAGAACATCTCTCGGACCTGACGCTGGAATACCACGGTCTGTCCGAACGCGATTACAACACCACGTTCCGCTCGACGCTGTATGGCGCGACTGAACGGACCCTGAAAGACATTCACGAGCATCTGAGCCAGTGCTACACCAGCACCGTCGGCTTTGAAGGCTCGCACATCACCAACCAGAATGAACGCATCTGGTTGCGTGAATACATCGAAAGCTCGCGCTGCAAACCGCAGCTGAAAGCCGACAGCCGCAAAACGCTGCTGCAAGGCCTGACTGCCGCCGAAGGTCTTGAGCGCTATCTCGGCGCAAAATTCCCCGGCGCCAAGCGCTTCTCACTGGAAGGCGGTGATGCCTTCATCCCGATGATGGGCGAAATGATCCAGCGCGCCGGTGAGCAGGGCGTCAAGGAAGTGGTGATCGGCATGGCCCACCGCGGCCGATTGAACATGCTGGTCAACATTCTGGGCAAAAGCCCGGCCGATTTGTTTGACGCATTTGCCGGCAAGCATGCCGAGGTGCATGGCTCTGGCGATGTCAAATACCACATGGGCTTCTCGTCCGATTGCGAAACGGTTGGCGGCAAGGTTCACCTTGCGCTGGCGTTCAACCCGTCACATCTGGAAATCGTCTCGCCGGTGGTGACCGGTTCGGTGCGGGCACGGCAGGAGCGTCGCGAGCTGGATCTGGTCGGCCAGGACACCCGCAATCAGGTGCTCGGCGTTTCGGTGCACGGTGACTCGGCTTTCACCGGCCAGGGCGTCGTGATGGAAACCTTCAACATGTCGCAGGCGCGTGGTTACACCACCGGCGGCACGGTCCACATCGTCATCAACAACCAGGTCGGTTTCACCACCAACCGTCAGGATGACGTGCGTTCGACCTCGTACTGCACCGACATCGCCAAGATGGTTCAGGCGCCGATTTTCCACGTCAATGCCGATGATGCCGAAGCGGTGTTGTTCGTCACCCAGTTGGCGCTCGACTATCGCATCAAGTTCAAGAAAGACGTGGTGATCGATCTGGTCTGCTATCGCCGTTGGGGTCATAACGAAGCCGACGAACCGACCGCAACGCAGCCGGTCATGTACAAAGAAATCAAGGCACGCGCCACCGCGCGGCAGATTTATGCCGAACAGCTGGTCAAAGCCGGTCATCTGAAAGACGCCGATGTGCAAGCGCTGGTGGATGACTATCGCAAGAAGCTCGATGCCGGCGAACAAGTCGCGCCGGGCATTGTGCCGTTCCAGAAGAGCGAATTCTCCGCAGACTGGTCGCCGTATTTCGGTCAGCGCTGGACGGCTGCGGCCGACACCACGGTCGATCAGGATCGCTTGAAGCGTCTGGGCGAAAAAATTACCGCGGTACCGGCCGGTTTCAAATTGCAGCCGCGGGTCGCCAAGATTGTTGATGACCGCAAAAAAATGACTGCCGGCGAATTGCCGCTGGATTGGGGCTACGCCGAAACGTTGGCCTACGCCGCGCTGTTGGAAGACGGTTATCGGGTCCGCATTTCCGGTCAGGATTGCGGCCGCGGCACCTTCTTCCATCGCCACGCGGTGTGGCATGAGCAGGAAACCGGCAACACCCACGAAGTGCTGAAAAACATTTCCGACAAACAAGCGCCGTTTACTGTCATTGACTCGGTGCTGTCGGAAGAAGCGGTGTTGGCTTTCGAATACGGTTATGCCACCACATCACCCACCTCGTTGGTGATTTGGGAGGCGCAATTCGGCGACTTCGCCAACGGCGCGCAAGTGGTGATTGACCAATTCATTTCCAGTGGCGAGCAGAAGTGGGGCCGCTTGTGTGGTCTGACGTTGCTGCTGCCGCACGGTTATGAAGGCCAGGGCCCGGAACATTCGTCCGCCCGTCTGGAGCGCTTCCTGCAACTGTGCGCCGAACAGAACATGCAGGTGGTGGTGCCGACCACGCCGGCGCAAGTTTTCCACATGCTGCGCCGGCAGATGATTCGTCCGCTGCGCCGGCCGCTCATCGTCATGTCGCCGAAGTCCTTGCTGCGTCACCGTCTGGCGACCTCGTCGCTGGAAGAGCTTAGCAGCGGCAAATTCAAGACCGTCATTGGCGAGATCGATCAGCTCGATCCGAAGCAGGTCAAGCGGGTGGTGATTTGTTCCGGCAAGGTTTATTACGATCTGCTCGAAACCCGCCGCGCCCAGAACCGCACCGACGTGGCCATTGTCCGGGTCGAGCAGTTGTATCCGTTCCCGACCGCCAGTCTGAAGAAAGCGCTGGAGCCATACCAGCACGTGCGTGAATACGCCTGGTGTCAGGAAGAGCCGAAGAATCAGGGCGCCTGGTACAACAGCAAACACCACTTCAAGGAATGCCTGCCGAGCGGGTTCGTGCTGAGCTTCGCCGGTCGCCCGGCGTCGGCAGCACCGGCAGTCGGTTACACCTCGGTACATGATGAACAACAGAAAGAATTGATCGCCAAGGCGCTTGGCTAAAGAGATGTGAAGTGCGGGACCTGTGCCCGCACTTCCTGTGCACGCTGCAAAGGGCAGCAAAGGAGAGAAAGATGAGTATCGAAATCAAGGTCCCGGTATTGCCGGAATCCGTTGCCGATGCCGTTGTCGCCACTTGGCATAAAAAGCCGGGCGAGTTCGTCAAACGTGATGAAAACCTGGTCGACATCGAAACCGACAAAGTGGTGCTGGAAGTGGTCGCGCCGGCCGATGGCGTGATCGAAAGCATCCTGAAAGACAAAGGCGCCACGGTTGGCGCGCAGGAAACCATCGCGCTGTTCAAGGCCGGTGATGCCAGCGCTGCTGCAGCTCCTGCGGCCAAAGTCGACGCACCGAAAACGGAAACGAAAGCGGCGGCGGCACCAGCCCCGGCCGTTGCGGCTAGCACTGCCGAAGCCAGTGATGTGCTGACGCCGGCGGTTCGCCGTTTGGTGGCAGAGCATGGCCTTGATGCGAGCAAGATCCCAGCCTCGGGCAAAGATGGTCGACTGACCAAGGAAGACGTTGAAGCGTTCATTTCGGGCAAAACCGCCAAGGCCGCTGCGCCGGCTGCTGCAGCGAAAGCCGCACCGGTCGCTGCACCTGCGGTCGCTGTTCCGGGTTCGCGCGAAGAGCGCCGCGTGCCGATGACTCGTCTGCGTCAACGTATCGCCGAACGTCTGCTCTCCGCACAACAAAACGCTGCCATTCTCACCACCTTCAATGACGTCAACATGAAGCCGGTGATGGAGCTGCGTGCCAAGTACAAAGAACAATTCGAGAAGACCCATGGCGTCAAACTTGGCTTCATGAGTTTCTTCGTCAAGGCCGCGACCGAAGCGCTGAAGCGCTATCCGGAAGTCAACGCCTCGATCGACGGTAATGATGTGGTCTACCACGGTTACTACGACATCGGCGTTGCGGTCAGCGCGCCTCGTGGTCTGGTCGTGCCGGTGCTGCGTGATACCGATCGCATGGGCTTGGCCGACATGGAAAAGGCCATCGGCAGTTACGGTCAGAAAGCCAAAGACGGCACCCTGACCGTTGAAGAAATGACCGGCGGCACCTTCACCATTTCCAACGGTGGCACCTTCGGTTCGTTGTTTGCGACGCCGATTATCAATCCGCCGCAATCGGCCATTCTCGGCATGTTCCGTACCGAAGATCGCGTGATGGCGGTCAATGGCCAGGTTGTCATCCAGCCGATGATGTATGTCGCGCTGTCGTACGATCATCGCATCATTGATGGTCGTGAGTCGGTGGGCTTCCTGAAGACCATCAAAGAGTTCATTGAAGATCCGGCACGTCTGCTGCTGAACGTTTAAGAGAGAGGACAGAACATGAACCTGCATGAATACCAGGCCAAGCAGCTGTTTGCTGAATATGGCTTGCCGGTTTCGCGCGGCGAAACCGTGCGCAGTGGCGAAGAAGCTGTCGCAGCTGCAGAACGCATCGGTGGCGGCCGCTGGGTCGTCAAGGCACAAATCCACGCCGGTGGTCGCGGCAAGGCCGGCGGCGTCAAGCTGTGCAAGAGCAAGACCGAAGTGGAAGAGGCCGTCAAGGCGATGGTTGGTCGCAACATGGTGACCTACCAGACCGATTCGAAAGGTCAACCGGTACATCGCGTTTTGATCGAAACCACCACCGATATCGCCAAAGAGCTGTATTTGTCGGCGGTGCTGGATCGCGGCACTCGTCGCGTGGTGATCATGGCGTCGACCGAAGGCGGCGTGGACATCGAGAAAGTTGCCCACGACACTCCGGAAAAGATTCTGAAAATCACCGTTGACCCGCTGGTTGGCGTGATGCCTTACCAAGCCCGTGAACTCGGTTTTGGTCTCGGTCTGAATCTGGACCAAATCAAAGAGTTCACCAATATCGTTTCCGGTCTCGGCAAGATGTTTGTCGATCTGGATCTGAGCCTGGTTGAAATCAACCCGCTGGTCATCACCACCGAAGGCAAGCTGCACTGCCTCGACGGCAAGATCAACGCCGATGACAACGCGCTCTATCGCCAGCCGAAGCTGCGCGACATGTACGATCCGACCCAGGAAGATGAGCGCGAAATCCGTGCCAAGCAATGGGAACTGAACTACGTCGCGCTCGAAGGCAACATCGGTTGCATGGTCAACGGTGCTGGCCTCGCGATGGCCACCATGGACATCATCAAGTTGCACGGCGGCAAGCCGGCCAACTTCCTCGACGTTGGTGGCGGTGCGACCAAAGAGCGCGTCTCTGAAGCGTTCAAGATCATTCTGTCGGATGACAACGTTAAAGGCATTCTGGTCAACATCTTCGGCGGTATCGTTCGCTGCGACATGATCGCCGACGGCATCATCGGCGCCGTGCAAAACGTCGGCGTCAAGGTGCCGGTGGTGGTGCGTCTGGAAGGCAACAACGCTGAGCTCGGCGCCAAGAAACTGGCCGAGTCGGGTCTGAATATTACGCCGGCGGTCGGTCTGACCGATGCCGCGCAGAAAATCGTTGCCGCAGTGGGAGGCAAATAATGAGCGTCTTGATCAACAAAAACACCAAGGTGATTTGCCAAGGCTTCACTGGCAAGCAAGGTACCTTCCACAGCGAACAGGCAATCGAATACGGCACCAAGATGGTTGGTGGCGTGACGCCGGGCAAAGGCGGTTCGACTCACCTCGGCCTGCCAGTGTTCGACACCGTGCGCGAAGCGGTGGCCACCGTCAAACCGGATGCATCGGTTATCTATGTGCCGGCGCCGTACTGCAAAGACTCGATCATCGAAGCCGCTGATGCCGGTGTGCCGTTGATCGTCTGCATCACCGAAGGCATTCCGGCGCTGGATATGCTGGAAGTGAAACTGTACGTCGATTCGAAAGGCATCCGCCTGATCGGCCCGAACTGCCCCGGTATCATCACCCCGGGCGAATGCAAAATCGGCATCATGCCGGGTCACATTCACAAGCCGGGTCGCGTTGGCGTGGTCTCGCGTTCGGGCACGCTGACCTATGAAACGGTCAAGCAAACCACCGAACTCGGTTACGGTCAGTCGACCTGTATCGGTATCGGCGGTGACCCGATCCCGGGCACCACTTTCATCGATGCGCTGAAACTGTTCCAGAACGATCCGCAAACCGAAGCGATCGTCATGGTCGGTGAAATCGGCGGCAGCGCGGAAGAAGAAGCCTGCGAATACATCAAGGCCCACGTGACCAAGCCAGTGGTTGGTTTCATCGCCGGCATCAGCGCCCCTCCGGGCAAGCGCATGGGCCACGCTGGTGCGATCATCTCCGGTGGCAAAGGTACAGCCGAAGAGAAGTTCGCGGCCATGGCTGCTGCCAAGGTGCACGCCGTGCGTTCACCGGCCGACATCGGCAAAGGCGTCGCGCAGATCACCGGCTGGAAATAAGTCAGCACAGTCTGCTGCAATGGAAAACGCCCGCTTCTGCGGGCGTTTTCTTTTCTGGAACTCATGAAAGGTAGTCAGCGCTGGCCGGACAGGCGCCTGCCTGATTGCGACCATCCCGGCAGATGAGGCACACTCGGCGGCGATCAGTGCAACCTGCAACGGTGGACGTCAGTGCCTCTCACTCCGACCAAGCATCATGAATCACGTCTGGGCGTGATGCTCGACCAGGCGCTGTCGACGGCACTGGCACAGTTATGGTCGGCCGTAGGCGGTGCGGAGTTCATGTCGGCCGTGCTTGATGTCCTGCATGCCGTTTGCCCCATCGACTCGGGGGGGACACTGGTCTACTACCGCAATCGCCGTCCGCTCAGTTTGTTGCATCGTTTCAACCCCAGTGAACGGCAAGTGCCTGCCGATATCTATTCCACCGGCCCTTACGCGCTCGACCCGCAATATCGCCTGTTCCTGAAAGGCTGTGCCAGCGGCGCCTATTGGCTGCGCGATGTCGCGCCGGATGATTTTTACAGCAGTGAATACTTTCTGACGTTCTATTCCAAAACCGGGGTGGCCGATTCGATCGATGTCATCTGGCGCATTGACGACGACACCGCGATCAATTTCTTTTTGCAGCGCAATGTTCATAGCAATGAATTTACCGCTGCCGATTTGGCCGCGCTGCAGCTGGTCTTGCCGATTGTCTACGCGGCCTTGGCCAAGCATCAGCAGATGACCGCAGGCTTCTTGCAATCAACCGTGGATGACAAGACTCACCTGCAGGTGGAATGTACGCTCAACAATTTTGCCAGCTCGTTGCTGACGCCGCGGGAACGGGATGTGCTGCTGTATATGCTGCGCGGGTACTCGTCGGTGCTGACGGCGCAAAAACTGAATACCTCGGATGGTACGGTCAAGATTCACCGCAAGAATATCTATCGCAAACTGGATATCGGTTCCCAGGCTGAATTGTTCTCGCTGTTCATCAATTGCATTCCGTTCGCCAAGCCGGACGAACAGTCCGATCCGCTACAGTTTTATCAGCAATCGCAGGTGTCGGTGCTGTCGCGCTGAGTCGATTCCAATTGTTGCCCGTCAGCCCCACAGCGCTGGCGTTGGCGGGTAGAGCAGAAAATTGTCGCAGCGCATCGCCTGCTCGCAATCACGGCTCTGCAGCTGCGGCCCATCCAGATCGACATAACGGCAGCGCTGGCCGACCAGAAAGGCTGGCGCCATCGCCAGCGAACTGCCGCACATATTGCCGACCATCAACTCAAAACCAAGCTCCTTGCCACGCTCGACCATCCGCAGGGCCTCGGTCAGACCGCCGCATTTGTCCAATTTGATATTGAGGTAGCGATAGCGACCGCGCAGCGCCGCGATGGATGCCGTATCGGTGCAGGATTCATCCGCCGCAAACGGAATCGGATAATCCAGATCGAGCAGGCTGTCATCGTCACCGCGTGCAACCGGCTGTTCGATCAGTTCGACATTGTTGGCACGCAATGCCGGCGACAACTGTTCAAGCAGCGGGCGCGACCAGGAGCCGTTGGCATCGATAATCAGCCGCGCCTGCGGTGCTTCTTCCCGGACAATCCGGATGGCATCGAGATGGCGTTCGGCATCCACCTTGATTTTCAACAGCGGCGCATGATGTGCGGCGCGCGCTTCGGCGCGGGTCTGGTGATCATCACCGAGGCCGATGGTCATGGCCGTGGTCAACGTGCGTAGTGGCGGCAAGCCGGCGCGTGCAGCGGCACGGAGCCCGGTTTGTTTGCTGCGCAGATCCCAGAGTGCGCAATCGAGCGCGTTACGGGCGCCGCCGCGAGGCAGCATTGCCAGCAGCTCTTCGGTTTTGAGTTGGTTGCGCAGCAGATGCTGAATCGCGCTGATTTGCCGCGTCATGCTGGCCGGGGTTTCACCGTCATAGTCGATGCCCGCCGCTTCACCGCGGCCCTTGTTGCCGGCGGCATCACGCAGCTCCACCTGAATGACCGGAACATCCAGCATGGTGGCGCCGGCAATGCGAAACGGCGTCTTCAGTGGCCAGTGCACCGTGCTGACGGTGCATTCCATCATGGCTGTACCGCCGCAGAGCGCACCAACTCATCAACCAGCGCATCGACTCCGCCACGCAGCGGATCACACACCGGCAGCCCGAGTTCACTGCGGACACGGGTGAAATAATCCTGCGCTTGCGAATCTGTGAGGGTCGATGAATTGATGCTGACACCGACGCAGCGCACTGCGCGATTGGTCAGCCGCGCGGCTTCCAGATAGCGGTCGATTGCCTGCGCCAATGACGGCAACGGCATATGCGGATAGCCCTCGATGGTGCTGCGCGAGGGATCGTGGCACAGCACCAGCGCATCGGGCTGCGAGCCGTGCAGCAGCCCGAGCGTGACGCCGGCATAGGCAGGATGAAACAGTGCGCCTTGCCCTTCGATAATGTCCCAATGTTCGGCGTTGTTTGCCGGGGAGAGCAGCTCGGCGGCGCCGGCAATAAAGTCGGCAACGACCGCATCAATCGCGATACCGGCGCCCGCAATCATGATGCCGGTCTGGCCGGTGGCGCGAAACGTCGCCGCGACGCCGCGCTTGTGCAAGTTTTCGGTGATCGCCAGCGCGGTGTATTTTTTGCCGAGCGCGCAGTCGGTGCCGACCGTCAGCAAGCGTTTACCGCTGCGCTTGAGACCGGTTCCGGCGGGCAATGGCTGGTCGGTATGGCGGACATCAATGAGCTTGACGCCATTGCGCGCGGCCGCGGCAACCAGCCGAGGAAAGGTGCTCAGTCGGGTATGCATGCCGCTGACCACATCCATCCCGGCATCCAGCGCCTGCTCGAGGTCATCGAGCCAGGCATCCGGTATGGCGCCGCCAACAGCGGCAACGCCGATGATCAGCGAACCCGCACCATGCTTGGCAGCCATCGCGGGCGACAGCAGATCCAATCCGAGTGAAACGGTGGCCGTTGGCAGACTCCACTCAGCCAGCACCTTGTCGCGACACCAGTCACGCAAACCAAAGGCGGTCTTGGCATCGGATTTGAGTTGGACATCGCCGAGGTAGAGCAAATAGGGTGCGCGTAAGGTATGCACGGCAAATTCTGCAAAGCAAAACAGGCGGCTAACTTAATCCGATCACGTTGGCTTGGCAGCGTTTACCGTCGGCAAATTCGCTCGACTACCGCCAACTGGGTAAGCCGACGTGCGCAGCCGCAGCCTGTGGCCTGTCAACCTACCTCTAACGGGATATATGGCCGTTTGCAGGTAAGCGGTACCGTGCTGGCGAAGCTGCACCGGCCGACGTGGACACAAGGCCGGCAATCACAATAAAAGTGGGGGATAGGTGATGGCGAAGGCAAACCAGAAAGTGCTGCATCGTTCGTTGTTGGCGGCAGCGGTTGGCGCGGTACTCAGTTGCAGCCCGATGGTGTACGCCGTCGGCGAAGTAAACGGCGGCGTGAACGGCGTCGTGCTCGCCGATCAGGCCGAACTCGATGGCGCCACCATCACTCTCACCCACAAGCAAACCGGCCTCACCCGTACGGTAAAGTCCGATGCCACCGGCCAGTTCCGGATAAATCAGTTGCCGATTGGCGAATACACCGTCACGGTCGAAAAAGATGGCTACAGCAGCGCACCTCTGAATCTGGCGGTAAGCATCGGTAGCGGCACCTCGGTGGTGCTTGAGATGCAGGCCGCCGGTGCCGAGCGGGTCGAGGTGATTGGCAGCCGGGTCTCCCGTTTTGACATGGAGTCCACCGACAGCGGCCTGACCATTTCCGAGGTTGAGTTCGACCGGCTGCCAGCGCTGCGTGACATCAACAAGATCGCGCTGTTGGCGCCGGGCGTGTCCGAGGCCGACAATGATTTTGATGGCACTCCGGTGTTCAGCGGCGCCAGCGCAGCCGAAAACGTTTACTACATCAACGGCATGAACCTGACCGACTTCCGCTACGGCTGGGGCGGCTCAGAAGTGCCGTTCGAGTTTTTCAAGGAATTTCAGGTCAAGACCGGTGGCTATTCGGCAGAGTTCGGTCGCTCCGCTGGCGGTGTTGTCAATGCCGTTTCCAAGAGCGGGACCAATGAGTGGACCGCTGGCGCCAATCTTTACTGGTCGCCGAAGCGTTGGCAGGAAAAAAAGCGGGATGTCTATAACGCTGATGGTTTTCTGGTCGATTTCAACAGTGAAGATTCCGTTGACGATCGTGAAATGAATATTGAGGTGGGCGGTCCGCTCATTCAAGATAAATTGTTTTTCTACGGCCTATACAATCCACGCTCGATCAAAGAGGATGACTATCAAAATGGCTATTTTGACAGAATAGAAAGGAAGGACGCCTTTTGGGGCGCCAAGCTGGACTATTTCATTTCCGATAACCATCATCTTGAGTACACGGCATTTTCCAACGAGGATACTGCCGAGTACGCGGAAAGTAACTACAGCAATGGTGCTGGACAGATAGCGGATTTTCGCGGAAATCTAAGGAAGATTAGCGGTGGATTCAACCAGATTCTGCGCTATGTTGGCGTGTTCGCCGATGTGTTTACGGTTTCTGCACTTTGGGGCAGAACTGAAGCAGACCTGACCTCAACCTCCGGTTCCGCAGATCAACTACCTGTTATCAATTACTCAACGGACGGTGTGAATTATATTCCGCTCGGTGGTTGGGTGACGACAAGTCCGACGCTCAGCGATGATGTCAGGACGGTGAAGCGATTGGACTTTGACTGGGATATCGGCGATCACACGCTGAGCGTTGGTATTGACGATGAAGAATTGGTATCTCGTGAGAATTCCAACTATTCCGGTGGCGTCTTGTACTACATCGACGATTATGCCGCAGAAGACCCGGATGAGACCAGTCAGCTCTGGGAGCAACACAAATACGTCAAAGGCACCTATTCCAGTAAATCCAGCGCTGTCTATCTGGAAGGAACCTGGCGGCTGGGTGATGTCACCCTGACGACCGGTCTGCGCAACGAATACTTTGAGAACCTCAACGGCAAAGGCGGCACCTTCCTTGAAATGAAGAACAACGCCTTGTCATTGGATGATCTGCTGCTGCGCAGCTCTGATCATCAGTGGGCCGCGCGTTATGGTGTGGTCTGGGATATCGGTGGTGACGGTGACGACAAACTGTTTGCCAACGCCGGCCGCTACTTCCTGCCAGTCGCGAATATCCTGAACATCAAGCTGGCGGGCGCCTATTACCGCGACCGCACCATCTATGAATGGGATGGCCAGTTTGACTCCAATGGTGTGCCACTTCCGGGAGCGGTCATTGACGATCTGACCATTCAGTTCGATGGCCAGACTGCCGACCCTCGCACCATCGTCAATCAAGACATCAAGCCGATGTATCAGGACGAATTCATCCTCGGCTACAGCCGTCAGCTCGACAGCAGCTGGACTGCCAAGATCTCGGCCATTTATCGTGATCTGAAACGGGCCATTGATGACTCGACACCGTGCAAGGCACTCGATGCCATTGCTGCCGACCGGTATGGCTACGATCTGGATGGCGAGGGCAGCTACTGTTATTCCATCACGCCGCCCTATGTGCTGACCAATCCGGGTGAGGGCATGGATTTCTGGTTTGATTTCGGTGAGGGTGATGGCCTCGAACATCTGCAGTTGAGTGCAGATTCTCTTGGTTATCCGGAAGCCAAGCGGACCTACCGCGGTATTGATTTGACCTTCGATCGGGCATTCGATGGCGTATGGGAGCTCAGTGCCTCCTATACCTGGTCAAAAACCGAAGGCAACTACGAAGGCACGGTTCGCAGCGATTATCCGAACGCTGACGGCCAGGCCGGCTTTACTACTGCGTTCGATTTCTACTCGATGCTGGAGCACGGCTACGGCTATCTGCCCAATGACCGCCGGCACAAGCTGAAACTGAGTGGCAGCTATGCGTTCGCGGAAAACTGGTTAGCAGGTTTCAATTTGAGCAGTGTTAGCGGTCGGCCGATCAGCTATTTCGGCATGCACCCGAGTGACCCGAATAACCAGTACTACATCGATCTCGGCAACTTCTATGACGAAGACGGCAACCCGGCGCCACGCGGCAGCCGTGGCCGAACCTCGTGGGTGCATGTCATCGATCTTTCTTTGCAATACTCCTTTGCAGTGGCTTCGACTGATGCGTCGGTTCGACTGGACGTAAGCAATGCGTTTAATTTTGACAACGAAACTAGTGTCTACGAGCTTGGCGACGTCAACTACGGCTCGAAATGGGAACGACAATCACCACGCACAGTCATGTTGAGTGCCTCGGTCAAGTTCTGACAAGCCGAGCCATCTTCCCACTCAATGCAATCCGATCTGGCAGGGCAGGGTGCCCCGCCAGATCGCCCCCATCGATTTTCCGGAAACGTTTCTGATGTTGAAACCGGTAATTCTTGCCGTCGCCCTGTGTGGCAGCGTTTGTGTAGCCGCCGAGAAGCAAGTCTGGCTGATCGGCGGCGGTGAACCGCTGTGTTCCAGTATTGAGCCGGAGCTTTGCCGCGCCGAGGCGAAAGCTGACGCCGAGGCATTTTTCAATCGCACCGGCGCGGTACGCAGCAAAGAGTTTCGCTATTCGGCAACAGGCTTGCAGCGGCTGCAGGACTTTTCGCAATGGTTTGGCAGCGCCGGTCAGAAAGCGGCGGATCTGGCTTTGCTCGCGACCACGGCGGGCCCGGTGCAAGGCCAGCTGCTGAGCGAAGCGGTTTGGCATAAACGGCTCGAGCCACTGAACCTGTCAGAAGATCTGCTGCAACTCTACGATGATGTTTTCGAAGTCCGTCCCGTCGACAAATCCGGCAAGACCCGCAAATCGCTGGTTTATCTCGATGGCAGTGAACGCTATGTCCAGCAGATGTTTCGTGAGTTTGTTGCTGCCGCGGCCAGCAACCCGGCGCGTAAATCGCCAGGAACCCGTGCGTCAGCAAGTCGCCCACCGAAAGACCGGCCCCGTGTCTTGTTGATCACGGCATCGTCCAACAATCCGTATGAATATGTCGATTACTACTTGTCGTTGTTTGAGCAAGCCGGGGCTGAAGCTGTGTGGTTGCCCATTGAGCCGGCATTGCCGCGCACCCGCGATTGCCGAGCACTCAACAGCAACCGCTTTGTCTCGAACGGCGCCTTTGATCGGGCCGCGCGCTATCCCGAATTGGCGGCCTATCAGAAGCCGTATTGCGAACGGCCGGAGCGCCTGCTGGAGCTGATTGACAGCGCCGACGGTATTTTCATCAACGGCGGCGATCAGTCCCTGACCATGCGCAGCCTTCAAGAGCCGTACGGTCAATTCACCGCCGTGGGCAAACGCTTGCTGGAGCGGATCAACGCCGGTGTGCCGGTGTCGGGCTCCAGCGCTGGCAATGCCGTGCAATCCGGCAACGCGACGTTCACGCTGCCGATGATCAGCGGCGGCCAGACCCGGCACGCGCTGCAACATGGTGCGCTGGCGACGGAGCCGAATGCGCCAGCTTGTGATTTGCACAAGACTTGCACGACCTCGGTCGCCGCCGATCAGCTGACCTATCGCGCGCTCGGTGGGCTCGGCTCGTTCACGCTGGGCGTATCCGATACCCATTTTCGTGAGCGCAATCGGGAAGGGCGCTTGCTGCGTTTGTTGCTCGACAGCCACAGCCATTTTGGCTTCGGTGTAGATGAAGCCACGGTGCTGCGCGCCTTCATCCAGCCCGATGGCTCGGCGCGGCTGTCGGTGCTCGGTGCCGGCGGCGTCTGGCTGATTGATACCCGTCAGGCGACGGTTCGGCAGGGTGAATCCGATTGGACGGCGGCCGGTTTTGTTACGACCCGCTTGCTGGCCGGCGATACCGCCAGCTGGCACGACGGCCTGCAGTCTGTGCAGCTCAACTGCCCGGCCGAGGCATCGCCAAATGCTTCCAGTGCCGTCCTCGACAACAATGTCCTCGACAGCAGTGTCCTCGACCAGAACCTCATGCCGGAGCCGGAAACCTATGTCACGGATGCCGTCCAGCAATGGCAGCGATTGCCGTCAGATGGCGCCGTCGCAGGTTGCCAGCGCGCGGACGGCCGTTGGCATTACGCGGGCTTGCCGCTGCGCCTCCATGTGCAACAATCTGCCGCCTCACGCACTGCAATTTCCGAGGCGACACCATGACGGGTTCTGCACACACACCGGATGCCAGCAAATGGCGCATGCCGGACACCCTGCTGATTGTTTTTTCCGTTTTGCTGATTTCGGCATTGCTGACTTTTGTTCTGCCGCGCGGCCAGTTTGATACCACGCTCGATCCGGCGACCGGTCGTCAGTTGCTGCAAGCCGAAAGCTTTCGCACCGCCAACGGCGGCGAGCCGCAACCGGTCGCGCTATTTGTTGACGGCGAAAACACCGGATTGCTCAGCGCTTTTTTTGACGGCATGACGTCGGGCTCACGCAATGGCTCGGCGATCGGCGTCATCGTGTTCATCCTGATCGTTGGTGGCAGCTTTGGTGTGCTGATTCGCACTGGCGCCATCGATGAAGCTTTGAAGTTGCTGATCGGTCGCATGCAGCACCGCGCACGACTTTTGCTGCCGGTGATGGCCGTGCTGTTCTCGCTGGGTGGTGCGGTTTTTGGCATGAGCGAGGAGGCCATGGCGTTCGCCATGTTTTTGGTGCCGCTGGTGCGCATGCTGGGCTATGACGCCATCACCGGCGTCTTGCTGACCTATGGCGCCACCCAAGTCGGGTTTGCCACCTCGTGGATGAATCCGTTTTCGGTGGCGATCGCGCAGAGCATTGCCGGATTGCCGCCGCTGTCTGGCGCCGGCTTTCGCTTGACCATGTGGGTCGCGTTCACGCTGATCTATATCACCTGGTTCATGTGGCGGGCCGAGCGGCTGCGCAAATCGGCAACCGAGCAGCCGCTGGTCGGTGCGCTGGAGCATGCTTTCAGTCGCGGTCATCTGCTGGTGGTTCTGACGCTCTTTGTCGGCATGGTGTGGATTATCTGGGGCGTCATCGTCAAGGGCTATTACCTGCGCGAACTCGCGACCCAGTTCTTCGTGATTGCAATCATTGCGCTGACCATTGGCAGCGTGTTCAAACTCAATCGCGCTGGCGTCAATGATTACGTCGCGGCATTCAAGGATGGCGCCAGTCAATTGCTGCCGGCCGCGTTGGTGGTCGGTGTTGCCCAAGGCATCATCCTGATGCTGGGCGGTGCCAGCCCGGACAAACCCACTGTTATCAATACGCTGCTGCATCATGCCGGTGAAGCCATTTCCGGGCACGGCACCATGTTCTCGGCGCAGGCGATGTTGGTCTTCCAAAGCGGCTTCAATTTCTTTGTTACCTCCGGTTCGGGTCAAGCCGCGTTAACCATGCCGCTGATGGCGCCGTTGGCCGATTTGGTGAATGTTTCGCGGCAGGTGGCGGTATTGGCATTCCAGTTGGGCGATGGTCTTGCCCATCTTTTTTATCCAACCTCGCCGGCATTGATGGGGACTTTGGCGATTGCCGGAGTCGAGTTTCTTGCCTGGCTGCGCGCCATGTGGCCGCTGTGGATTTTGCTGACGGTGATCAGCATGAGCACCATGGCCATCGCGGTCTGGACCGGCTTTTGACGGGATCGAGCATTCTGATGATTACCCAACTGAAGAACATGGAGTGCTACGCCCCGGCTGCTCTCGGCAAGGTGGATGTCCTGATCAGTGGCGGCAGCATTGCTGCAATGGCTGCCGGTATCGATATTCACGGTAGCGCGGTACAGGTTGTCGACGCACCGGATTGCCTTGTCGTGCCCGGCTTTGTCGATTCGTTGGCGCATATTATCGGCGGTGGTGGTGAAGGCGGTTTTCGCAGCCGCACCTCGGAGCTGCGGGTTGATGATGCCATCCGTGCCGGTGTGACCACGTTGGTCGGCGTGCTCGGCACGGACGCGGTGACGCGCACGCTGAGCAATCTGCTGGCCAAAGCGCGCGCACTGGATGAAGAAGGATTGACCTGCTTTTGCCACACCGGTTCGTATCAAATTCCGGCCCGGACCTTGATGCGTGATGTCATGGAAGACTTGGTGCTCATCGACAAGTTCATCGGCGTCGGCGAGGTAGCCATTGCCGATCACCGTTCGTCGCAGCCGAGTCCCGATGAAATCAAGAAGCTGGCTTCGCAGGCGCGCGTGGGTGGCATGCTCGCCGGCAAGGCCGGCATTGTCAGCGTCCATGTGGGCGCAGCGTCGGCAGGTGTTGCGTTGCTGGAGCAGGTGGTCGCCGAGAGCGATATTCCTATCAGCCAGTTCTATCCCACGCACATGAATCGCAATCAGCGTTTGCTCGAACAAGGCTTTGGCTTTGTCCAACAGGGCGGCTATATCGATTTCACCACCAGCACCACCGCGCAGGAACTTGCCAGCGGTGAAATCAAATGCTCGCGGGCACTGAAGCTGGCGCTGGAGAACAGCGTTGACGTCAATAACATTACGTTCTCGTCCGACGCCAATGCTTCACTGCCGCTGTTTGACGAGCGCAATGCCTTCATTGGTCTGGGCGAGGGGAGAATTGCCAGCCTGTTCGAGGAGGTGGTGGATGCAGTCAAGCTCGAAGGCATTGCGCTGGAGACTGCGCTACGCGTCATCACCTGCAACCCGGCCGCAATTCTGAAGCTGCCGCGAAAAGGTCAGCTGCGGGTCGGCAGTGATGCCGATCTGTTGCTGCTGGATCGTGACAGCCTGCGCATTCGCGCGGTCATGGCGGGCGGCCGCTGGCTCTACGCCGAACCGGAGCTGTCGCTACCGGTAACGCGCACCTCGCTGTTTATCTGAGTCTCGGCTCTTCAAAGCACCGCAGATGTTGACTTCCGTATGTGGTGGCTGGCATCGCACCCCGCTGATCTGGCAAGCTGAATACCTACTCCGCGAAATGGAAGGTCGGTGATGAAGCGTGTACTGCTGTTGGTGCTGTTTCTCGCCGTTGCCTATTGGCTGAAGTCTGGAAACGATCTGCCGGAACCGGCCGCAACGTCGGCCGCTGCATCGACCGCCACATTGCCGGGCGAACAGCAGCCGGACCGTGAGGCAGACCAGTCAGCATCCGACGAATTGTCGCAAGCGTTTGCCAGTCGCCAGAGCAATCTGCAGCTGGCGGGCAGCGGTCGGGTGGTGAAGCTGCTGCGCGACGATACGCAAGGCAGCCCGCATCAGCGCTTTCTGTTGCGTACCTCGACCGGATTAACCCTGCTGGTCGCGCACAATATCGAGCTGGCGCCGCGGCTGAACGATCTGGCCGAAGGCGATACCGTCAGCTTTTACGGCGAGTACGAATGGAACGACAAAGGCGGCGTGATCCACTGGACGCATCACGATCCCGCTGGCCGCCATCCCGATGGTTGGCTGGAGCATCGTGGCCAGCGCTATCAATAAGCGCTGGCGACTTGTTGCTTCAGTCTGCCGCGGCGTTCATCGCCGCAGCATCCAGAAACCCACCCAGATAAACCAGACAATCTGTGTCAACCCGAACACCGCTTTCATCATATCGAGTGAAGGGATAACGGTGAGCACGCCAGCAACGCCAACGATGACACCGAACGCCGCCAGTGCGCGGGCGGCATTGCGAAGCAGCACCACGCTGAGCAGCAGCACCCAGACACCGCCAAGCAATTCGACGCCACCACCGAGTGCATCCTGCACGACTTTGACCGTGGTCCAGACCGTCAGCGCCTGATCGGCGCTTTCGCCATGCAGTCGGGCAACGGCAGCAAATCCGATTTGACTGACCATGCCGCTCGCCATGACAAAACCGGCCCAGATATAGCCAAACGGTGTGGTGAGGGGCATCAGCACCGGCGCGCTGCTGTGCAAACGCTGGTGCAGACCTGCGGTGAGTACGACCAGCGCGATGCCAGAGGCGTAGTAAAGCAGCGCCCAGAATTGGGTTAGGCCACCGTGCTCCAGCGTGTAGCTGAGCTTTTGTGCCGCCGTCCAGCCGGTCGTGTCGCCGGGCTGAAAGGCGGCGAGCACGGCAAAGCTGATGAGGTAGAGCAGTGCTTGCGCCAATGCTGCGCAGGCGCCGGCTTTCACTAGTCGTTCCATGATGGTTCTCCCTTTTCTGTGTTGGTGTGATTCCTGTCGGAAATGTCGATTGCTTACAGCGTCGTTTTCAGCGCCGCCGCAATCGCACGCAGCGCCGGGTCAATTCCGTGTTGGTAATCCTGGTAACGCAGTGGTGCACTGATATCCGGCGCCAGCGATTGCACCCGAATCGGATGCTTGAGGATCGAACCGTGACAATCGTCTTCCGGACAGCCAGTGACATAGTTATGCCGCTCGGTCGCAATCAGCACCTCCGCTTTCGATACCGGCAACTCCACCAGATTACCTTCCGCCCAGTATTCGAGTGCATCGCCAATCGGTTCGCCAACAATCACCACGCGATCACCACCCGCTTGCTTCAGATAGCCGAGGCTGGCGATGCCGGCCGAAAAGGTGCGGCCGGAGGTGATGGCGAAAATTTTTCCGTTCGGTGGCAGCATGGTCGGCAAGGTCTGCATCAGCGCGCGGGTGTTGTTCAGGTCACCGCCGCTGTTGAGCCGCAGATCGACAATGATGTGTTGCGGTTTTTGTGCCGCAATTGCAGCCAGCACGGCGTCAATAAAACTGCTGTCGAGGCGCTGACCCGCTGCGTGGGTGTTGTAACGTAACTGCAGGTAAAAGGCGTTCAGATCCGGTAGTGATGCGTAGCGAAACAGCTTGTCTGGTTCGGCGAGATAAAGCGGCGTCGGGATGCGTGGCGACAGATTGGCTGGCAGCAGTTCGACCAGTCGCGAGTGGCTGAAGAAGGTATAGCGGCCATGTGCTGGCGGCTGCACCGTCGCCGGCAGGGAGACTTCACTGATTTTGCCCTTGCTGTTCTGCACACGCAGGGTCAGTACGTCAGGCTTTTCGGCAAGGCCGGCGGCGTGCAGCAGTTCGGCGGATTCCAGCCAATAGCCGAGCCAGTCGTCACGCTTGCCGGGTACGGCGCCCCAGTACTGCGCAAAGGCTTGCCGCAATTCGTCCACCGGATGGTCGTCGATGGCCAGAATTTTTTCGCCGATTAGGGTCGGCTCATCCGCATCAATGATGAAAAGCCCGTCGGCGAAGACGTGGGTGCGCACGGGTATCCGGTTGAATTGACTGGGCCACAGTCCCGCCACCAGCATGGTGTGACCGTTGTGGGCCAGAGCAAAAATTCGACTGACTTCAAGCTGGAATGCGGCGGTGCTGATGTCGCTGGCGCGTTTGCTCAGCGGCTCCAGCACGGCGTAGGCTTGTTCGCGCTCGGTGACGGTAAAGGCGGCATCCTGTTGCAGCAGCTTGCGTACGGTTTCGATGTCGGCAGTAAATTCATCGCCATAACAGACATGGATATAACCGGCATTGCCGAGCAACGCTGCCGCAAAGCAGAGCGTGATGCAACGCTGAGTGATCGCCATCTTGCCTTCTCGCTTCGTCATATTGCCTGGGTGAAGCGCCACCCCGGCGGATGTGGTCCATACGCTAGCGTTCGTCGGTATGTGCGAGCCATGCAATTTGTCGCGAAATGTGAATGGCGGGAATAGTGCCTTGTTTTCGCGCCGGTTGGCGAACTAGCCTTCCGCCACGATTCATGGGATCAGGGGATACCTCCATGTGGCGCTGCGTCATGATCTTGTTTCTGTGCGTGCTGGCGAAAGCCAGCTTTGCTGCCGGCTTTACGCTGCACCAACTCGCTGATGGCATTTACGCAACCGAGCGAACCGAACCGGCGGGTCTGATGTTTGACGCCAACAACGTCTTCATCATCAATGAGGCCGATGTGATTGTGGTCGACAGCAATATCAGCCCGGATTCCAGCAAGGAAGTGCTGGCGGCCTTGCGCAAATTGACCAACAAGCCGGTGCGTTACGTCATCAATACCCACTGGCATGAAGACCATATTCTCGGTAACAGTGTCTGGCGCGACGCGTATCCGGGCGTCGAGTTCATCGGCCATGTACAGACCCATGACGATTTGACCACCACGGGCGCAAGCAACCGCAAGAGTTTGCTGGAGAGTGGTGCCGATGGCGTTGCCAGTTTGCGCGAAGCCATTCGCAGCAAAGTTGGCTTGGCTGGCACTCCGCTGACCGAAGAAGAGCGCATCAGCCACGAAAGCGATATCTTTCTGGTCGAACGCTATCTGAAAGAGGCGGGTGCGTTGCCAATTATCGAGCCTGATATTGCATTGGACTCGGAGCTGGTGTTGCAGCGCGGTCAGCGCCGGATTGACATTCGTTTTCTTGGCGCGGCGCATACCCGTTCCGATCTGGTGGTCTGGCTGCCCAACGAAAAAATTCTGATTGCTGGCGATTTGCTGGTCTGGCCGATTCCGCTGGTTGGCTCGACCTCGTATCCTGCGGCCTATGCCGAGACCTTGAAGAAGTTGTCGGCGCTGCCGGCAACATCCATCGTGCCCGGACATGGCCCGGTGTTTCACGATGACCACTACCTGCGGCAGATGATTGTGCTGCTGGACGGGCTGACGGCCCAGGTCAAGGCCGCCAAGGCGCGCGGCGAAACGCTGGAACAAGCGGCAAAGAGCGTCGATTTGTCAGCGCTGCGACAACCCTTTGTTGGCGACTCGATCTTGCTGAAGATAATCTTCAATATGTATGTGAAGAGTTCCGGCATTGCGGCCGCGTATCAGGAAGCTGCTGCGCCGGTGAAATAGGGCAATGGCGATGGCTACAGTGTCTTACCACGTAGCTAGTGAAGAAGTGCGGCGGCATCAGCCATGCCGCTTGTATCGATACTGCCCACTTCAATAGGTGCCCGCGTTGACTGGTGCAACTCAAGGACCCTGAATGCCTTCTGGACATCATTCCGCACTGATTCGTGCAGCCCAGCCTGCTGATGTCCCGCTGCTGCTGCATTTCATACAGCAATTGGCGCTGGCAGAAGACTTTCCCGGGCCGGTGGTCGTCACCGAAGTGGATTTGCAGCGCCGGTTATTTGGTGCCGAACAACTGGCCGAAGCGGTGATAGTCGAGTGTGAGCAGCGACCGGTCGGGTTTGCCGTGTTTTACCAAACCTTTTCCACCACCACCGGAAAAGCCGGCCTGCATCTGGACGATGTCTATCTGGAACCAGCCATGCAGGGCAGGGGCCTTGGCAAGCAGGTGTTTGCCTGGTTGGCTGCGGAAGCGCTGCGCCGGGATTGTGCCCGATTGGAATGGTGGTCTTTGCGCTGGAATGAACAGGCCAATGCGTTCTATGGCCGGATTCACGCTTCCGTGCGTGAGGAATTGCAGATATACCGGCTGGACCGCGATGCGATGCAGCGTCTAACGGAACACTCGTGACAATGGCGCCTTGCGAACGAGCGACGGATGTCGCTTGTATCAGCAAACGAATGCTGTTTTCGTAACATCAGGCGGCGTAGTGGGACGTGCCGCCAGCAACCCGCAAGGAGCGGCCGATATGAACAAAAGCCAGAAATCCGTCAAGCCCATTCCCGATGGCTACCACGCAATTACTCCCTACCTGATTGTCAATGACGCTGCCGCGGCTATTCACTTTTACCGGACCGCACTCGGCGCCAGCGAATTGCTGCGCATGCCAGCACCCAACGGCAAAATTGCTCACGCCGAGATCCGCATCGGTGATTCCGTGCTGATGCTTGCCGACGAGCATCCGGACATTCACGCTTTCGGCCCCAAGCATTACGGCGGCTCGCCCATGAGTCTGATGCTGTACGTGGAGGACGTGGACGCGGTGATCAATGGCGCGGTCAAGGCCGGCGCCACGCTGGTGCGGCCGATTGCCGACCAGTTCTACGGCGACCGTAGCGGCATCATCACCGACCCGTTCGGCCACAACTGGTTTATCGCGACCCATATCGAGGATGTGTCGCCGGAGGAGCTGGCAAGGCGGTCGGCGGACCAGGGTACGGCTTAGTGAGATGTTGGCGGCGCAGACGATGGGCAAAGTCTGCGTCGCAAAATTTAGCATTCGTACGATTGCGCTTCGCTAATCGTACCTACGAGGTCTAGCCGAGTGCGGTAAATCCTTCGAGGTTACATTCGGCGGAAAACCCTTCGGGTGTTCCGCCCTACGATGCTCACTTTTTCGGAGTCAGACAAGCTCGATACCACGGTGTCCTCTTCTCGGTAAATGAATTTTCCATAACGGTTAGTGGAGGAGGTGTGATGCATGTAATCACGGCGGAAATGGCTCCTCCCTCGTAATCTCGCAGCCGTTTAACTGCGCACGTCTCGCCTCCAGCTAGACTCTTTAGATAGTCGTTCAACAGTCCTATTCTTAGCGTCTGCTTTTTTTCGACGCTTAATTTCAATTCTCCGGAGAGTTCGATTATCTCTCGCGGAAAATTAAATTCATATTCATCGCTAGTTGGATCTGGGGTAAGAAGGCAAGGCTCGGTATCGCGCAAGAAACAGCCGCTCAAAACGGCTATCGTAATGACCGCACCCAAGATTCTCATGTCTTAAACCCATTTGTTTGCTATCGCTAGTCAATCGAATTGCTTGGTGACACTACCATTTTATCCGGTTAGAGCCAGCGTTAGATTATTTGCACCTGCAGGTATGGTTATGTCTGTGGCGCTGTAGTGGCGATTTAGTATTGCGTAATCGTACACTTGATTGCCCTGAGCTTACTCATGAATATCCGTCGTGGGCAAGCCCGCTCCCACAACGGTGTGGCGCTCCAATCTAGTGCCCCGCAGCATCCCGCAAACCACTATAATTGCCTCCATGCCCTTGGCGGCCTGTCCTGCGTGGTGCGGACCGCGAGCCTTGGGTTGTCATTGAGCCATCGCCATGCTCCGACTATCTGAACTTCGTTTGCCCATCGACCATGCCCCGGAGGCCTTGCCGGTTGCCATCAAGGAACGGTTGAAGCTGGGCAAGGACGATCTGCTGGATTTTACCGTTTTCAAACGCAGCCACGATGCGCGCCGCAAGGACGCGTTGATGCTGATCTACATCGTCGATCTCAGCCTGAAGAACGAGGCAGCGGTGCTGAACCGCTTTGCCAAGGACAGCCATGTCCGGCCGGCGCCAGACATGAGTTACAAGTTTGTCACCCAGGCGCCGGCGCTGACGCCGCACCGGCCTGTGGTGATTGGCTTTGGCCCCTGCGGGATCTTTGCTGCGCTGATTCTGGCCCAAATGGGCCTGCGGCCGATTGTGCTGGAGCGGGGCAAGGAGGTGCGTGAGCGCACCAAGGACACTTGGGGCCTGTGGCGCAAGAAAATCCTGAACCCGGAATCGAACGTGCAGTTTGGTGAGGGCGGTGCCGGCACGTTTTCCGATGGCAAGCTGTATAGCCAGATCAAGGACCCGAAATTCTACGGCCGCAAGGTGATGCAGGAGTTTGTCAAAGCCGGAGCGCCGGAAGAAATCCTGTACTTGAGCCGGCCGCATATCGGCACGTTCCGTTTGGTCGGCATGGTCGAAACCATGCGGGCGAACATTGTGCAGCTTGGTGGCGAGATCCGGTTTCAGCAGCGGGTCACCGATATCCAGATCGAGGACGCTCAGGTCCGTGGCGTGACGCTGGCGAGCGGCGAGCAGATCCGCACCGATCACGTGGTGCTCGCGCTCGGTCACAGTGCGCGCGACACCTTCGAGATGCTGCATCATCGCGGCGTGTACATGGAGGCCAAGCCGTTCTCGATTGGTTTTCGCATCGAGCATCCGCAATCGATCATCGACAGGGCGCGGTTCGGCAAATTTGCCGGTCACCCGTTGCTCGGTGCGGCCGATTACAAACTGGTGCATCACGCCAGCAATGGCCGCGCGGTTTACAGCTTTTGCATGTGTCCTGGCGGTACCGTGGTCGCGGCGACGTCAGAAGAGAACCGCGTGGTCACCAACGGCATGAGCCAGTATTCGCGTAACGAACGCAATGCCAATGCCGGCATGGTGGTCGGCATCACGCCGGCCGATTATCCGGGTGGCCCGCTGGCCGGTGTTGCGTTTCAGCGCGAGTTGGAATCGCGCGCGTTTGTGCTGGGTGGCAGCACGTATGAAGCACCCGGACAGCTGGTCGGCGACTTTCTGGAAGGCAAAGCCTCGACGCAGTTTGGCGAGGTGTTGCCCTCATACAAACCGGCGGTGCATCTGACCGATTTGTCGTCGGCACTACCGGATTACGCGATTCAGGCGATGCGCGAAGCGCTGCCGGCGTTCAACCGCCAGATCCGCGGTTATGCGATGCATGATGCGGTGCTGACCGGCGTCGAGACGCGCACCTCATCGCCGCTGCGTATCACCCGCGGCCCGGATTACCAGAGCTTGAATACCAAAGGTTTGTATCCAGCCGGCGAGGGCGCCGGTTACGCGGGCGGTATTCTGTCGGCGGGTGTTGATGGCATCAAAGTGGCCGAGGCCTTGGCGCTCAGTTTGACCGGCCAGCATCCGATGCCCTTGCATGATGAAGAAATGCTCGGCGAGATGGATGATTGATGGCATTCGAGCGTGACGCAGAGGTTTGCTGTTTGATGCAGTCGCTGTGTGGGGTGGTATGGCGTGGGGTGCTGTCGCTGCAGTTGCTGTAGCTGGTTTCACCCTCTCCCTGGCCCTCTCCCGTCAAGGGAGAGGGGATCAAACATGCAGCTGGCAATCTTGATTGTATTGATGCGCTGTGAAGTGAGTGATGATTCATTCTGTGCTTCTGGAAGGCGGAAGTGTGTCAAGGCGTGGAGCGGATAGCTGACTTCACCCTCACCTAAATCCTCTCCCATCAAGGACGAGGACTTTTATGACCCCCTCTCCCTTGATGGGAGAGGGTCAGGGTGAGGGTGAAGCCGTTCGAATGCCACCTAATTGATACAGGCAAATTGATGCAGACAAAATAGTGCTTTTCGTCGTCATCATTGTTGCCAATTTTTCTCGAACACAACTCTTTACAGCCGGCGAGTCAGCGGTTAAAACGACTATACCCACATAATAAGTGTCGTTATTCAAATGACCGAACCCCAGCTTTCGCCGAGCCATCATCCCGAAACACCTTCCACGGATCCCTTTGCCGGTCCCAAATTGCCAGCGGTTCGTACTGTCACGCTGAGCGCGCCGCTGCTGTGGTTGCGCAAGGGCCTGAACGATATGCGGCTGCATCCAATCGCCAGCGGTTTGTACGGCATGGCGTTTGCGCTGATGGGTTGGATTCTGCAGTCCGTGTTGCTGAACGCGCTGCAGTATTTCACTACGCTGCTGTTCGGATTTTTTCTGCTCGGGCCGTTTCTGGCAACCGGGCTCTATAACGTGGCGAAGCAAACCGAGGCCGGCAAGCCGGCAACGGCGTGGCGGACCATGATGGCCTGGCAGGCGAATGTGCAGGGCATCGGTATTTACTTGCTGATCACCACGGTGATTCTGCTGATCTGGGGCCGCGCGTCGTTGATCACCTTTGCCATGTTCTTTTCATCCGGCTTGCCGGAGCTGAAGGATTTTCTGGCTCAGATTGTCTCGCTGGAGCATCTGGATTTTGTCATCACCTATCTGGTGGTTGGCGGCATTTTCGCAACGATAGTCTTTGCCATCAGCGTCGTGTCGGTGCCGATGATGCTGGACCGCGACGCCGAAACCTTTGCATCCTGTTTCACCAGTCTGCGGGTGTTGGCGGCCAATCCCTTGCCAATGCTGTTCTGGGCCGTGCTGATTGTGCTGCTGATTGGCGCCGGTTTTGCGACCGGCTTTTTCGGGTTGATTCTGACCGGGCCCTGGGTCGGTCTGGCTACCTGGCATGCCTACCGGGGGACGGTGGGCGAGTGACAGTCCTTGAGTGCTGGTAGCTGTGTGATGGTCGTTGACTAACGAAAGGGGCGAACCCGGCGAGTCTCAACCATCGAGTGGCGGCAGCGGCGGCGCCAACACGCTAGAATAGCCGCATTGTTGCTGTTCGATTGAGCCTCATGGATACCTGTCCCACCTGCTACAAAATCCGCCCGCTATGTGTATGCGACCTCGTTGAGCCGCATGACAACCGCGTTCATGTGCTGATCCTGCAGCATCCGCAGGAGCCGGACAAAGAGCTTGGCAGTGCCCGGCTGGCCAATCTGATCCTGAAAAAATCCACGCTGAAAACCGCGTTGTCCATCGCCAACCTGCGCAAGGCGGTCGGTGAGGACGCCAATCCGAATGAATGGATCGTGCTGTTTCTCGGCAGCAAATACAAATTCCGCGAGCTGGCCCGCATCGAAGACGAATCCGATCTGTATGTGTTCGATCGCAAAGGCGAGATTGCCGATGTCGAAGCCGATGAGATCAAAGGCATCATTGCGATTGATGGCACTTGGGCCCAAGCCAAAACGCTGTGGTGGCGCAACCCCTGGCTGCTGAAAGTGCGCCGCGCCGTGCTGAACCCGCGGGCACTGTCCAAGTACGGCAATCTGCGCAAGGAGCCGCGCAAGGAATGCCTGTCCACGATTGAGTCGATCGCCTATACGCTGGAAGTGCTCGGCGAAGACAAAGCCACAACCGATGCGCTGCTGCATGGCTTCGAGGGTTTGCTCGGCAAGTATCGGGCTCATCGTAAGGCGCAGCGGCAAGTCGCAAAGCAAGCGCGAACGCTGCCTTCTTCTGAAGAGCCGTCAGACGAATAAACCACCGTAGGAGCGAGCTTGCTCGCGATGCCTGGATTTGCTGAACGGACCCGTCGCGAGCACGCTCGCTCCTACAGAAGCATTGCCATGGCGAGTGTGGCCACTCAATTGGAGTTCGCTGATGTCAGATGTTGTGCGGGTTCGTGTCGCGGTGGTGGCGGATGCCGAATCCGTCGCACGCTTACTGACTGAATTGGGCTATCCCACTGAGCCGGCGACCGCGGCCGGATTGATTGCCGCAGCGAGCGCTGATGAGCAGCAAACCGTGCTGGTGATTGATGTTGGTGGCCAGGTGTCTGGGCTGGCGGCGCTGGTGACGTTTTTCTATTTCCATCAGGGCAAACGCATAGCCCGTTTATCGTCATTGGTGGTCAGTGACGCAGTACGCGGGCAGGGGCTGGGCCGACGTTTATTGCGTGCCGCCGAAGACTGGGCTAAAGCTCGTGACTGCGCGCAGATAGAGTTGACCTCCAGCAGCAAGCGCGAGCGGGCACATGCGTTTTATCAACGCGAGGGCTATACGCAGTCCAGCTACCGTTTTGTTCGCGATCTCAGTTGAACAGTGACTTGGCGCGATAGGCGCAAAGAAAAAGGCGGAGCTTGCTCCGCCTTTTTCTTGGTCTCATCCCGCTGGCTAGGGCGCCTTCGGGTATTTGATGGTCATTTCTTTCAACAGATTATCGGCGTGATCCACCTCTTGCATGATCCACAGCATGTAGCGGATATCGACATGAATGGCGCGGGTGATCGCCGGATCGAAATACCAGTCCTTGGTGATCGATTCGTAAGTGGAGTCAAAGTTGAGGCCGACCAATTCACCGCGGGCATTCATGACCGCCGAGCCGGAGTTGCCGCCGGTGGTATCGGCGCTGCTGAGGAAATTGACCGGTACGGTTTTCAGCACCGGATCACGGAACGGGCCATAACGGCCAGCCTTGATCGCCTCCTGCAGCTTCAGTGGCACATTGAAGGGTTCTTCCGCCCGGTGTTTGGCCAGCACGCCTTCCACCGTGGTAAAGGGGCCTTTGCTGATGCCATCCACCGGTGAATAGGGACCGACGCTGCCGTAGCTGATTCGCAACGTGGAATTGGCATCCGGGTAGACCGGTTTGCCCTGCGATTTTTTCCAGGCGATCACCGCTTGCATATAACGCGGTGTCAATCGGTCGAATTCGCCGTCAATTTCCTTGCGTTGATCTTCCAGTGCCATAGCGGTGTCATAGAGCAAAGCCGCCAACCGGATCAAACCGTCTTTGCTGTTTTCGAACTGGCTGAGCGGTTGGCCAATCCAGCCCAGCCGCTTGCTGGTGTCGGCAAGTTCGGTGCCGCGATACAGCGCGGTCAGCCGGGCATCCAGATCCGAGCCGTTCGGCAACTGCTGATCGAAACCTTGGATGCGATCTTCAATCGGCAAACTGTAATAGCGCTTCAGTGAGGCTTGCCAGCGGGTGAAATCCACCTGAGCCACCAACGATTGCTCCAGACGGCTCAGGCGGGCGCGGATAAACGGCACATCGCGATCCTGATAACCGGGCTCGCGCTCGGCATCCGGCTTCTGGCTTTCCTTGGCCAGTCGGTGCAAGGTCATGGCGGCGCGCAGCAGCTCGCTGCCAGTGGCTTTTGAGAAGGCAAATTCCTGTCGGGTAATGACTTGATCGGCGGCAATCAATTCGTCGAGTTCATTGAGCAACTGCTGATTGCTCTCGGCATCTTTCTGTTTGCCAAGCCAACTGCGAAATGCCAGATCCTGTTTGTCCTTGATGGCCGCTATGTCTTTGCGGGCAAAGCCGTCGAGCAGGCCTTGCAGTTTCTTCATCCGGTTATTGATGGACTTGACGGTGCTGGCGTAGCGGACCGGCCACTCGGCGTTGATACCGGTCGCTGCGGCGATGACGGCAAGGTCGGCTTCGTATTCCTGCACGCGCGCCGGATAGTCGATGTCGCGGGCAAAACGGATTTCGTTCGGCAGTTTGTAGCGGTTGGTGCGGCCGGGATAGCCCGCCAGCAGAATCGGATCGCCGTTCTTCAAGCCTTCGGCGGAGACCACGAGAAAATCTTTCGATTGATAAGGCACGTTGTCCGGCGAGGGATCGGCGGGCTTGCCGTCCTTGCCGACATAGGCGCGCAGAAAAGAAAAATCACCGGTGTGGCGCGGCCATTCAAAATTGTCGATGTCGCCGCCGTAATTGCCAATCATTTCCGCCGGCGCATAAACCAGCCGAACATCGCGAATCATCAGCTGCCGAATCCGGTAATACTCCAGACCACGGTGAAAGCTCGGCACCGAGCAGCGATAGGCCGGATCTTTTTCGCAATCGGCGATCAGCGCTTTGATGCGAGTCTGAATGGCTTCCAGCCGGGACTTGCCGGTCAGTGTGGCATCAAGACCTTTGAGGATTTTGTCGGTGACGTTTTCGACTCTGTCGGTGACGTAAATCCGTTCGTTCGGGCCGGCTGCCAGTTCCTCGGCGCGCGTGTTGGCCAGAAAGCCGGTCGCCAACAGATTGCGTTCAGCCGTTGAGTTGCGCTGGATGGCACCGTAAGCGCAGTGATGATTGGTGACCACCAGCCCCTGCGGCGACACAAACGAAGCCGAGCAACCACCCGTTGAAATGATTGCGCTCATCGGCGGCTTGCCGAGGTCGGCCAGTTTTTCTGCCGGAATCGTGATGCCGATTTGCTTCAGTTCGGTTTTCAGCTGTAACAGCTGATGCGGCTGCCACTGGCCTTCATCGGCAGAACTGTTGGTGATGGGCAACAGCAGGGCGCAAAGCGCGACCGGCAAAGCACGAGGCAGACAGGTCATGGTCGTGAGGGTTCCTGCAACGTTGAAAACGGGGCCAATCGCTCCGACAGACTCAGAACCAGCCCTGTGTTTGATACAGCGGTAAACGCAAACTTAATCAGCAAATAAGCAGAGGTCGCGTTCACGGCCCTTGCTTTTCAATTCAATTTTTTCGGTCAGACTTTTCGGTTCGCCGCTTCAAGGCGCTGTTTAGCCGCGATTATTTTTCCGCGCCTATTTTTCCAAATACTGCAGCTTGTTCGGCACGCCATCCCATTTCTCGGCGTCTGGCAACGCGTCTTTCTTCTTGGTGATGTTCGGCCATTTGGCGGCCAGCTCGGCGTTCAGCGCGATGTATTGCTTTTGATCCGCCGGCACTTCGTTTTCTTCATAGATGGCGTTGACCGGGCATTCTGGTTCGCAGAGGCCGCAGTCGATGCACTCATCCGGATTGATCGCCAGAAAATTCGGGCCTTCATAGAAGCAGTCAACCGGGCACACTTCCACGCAATCGGTGTGCTTGCAGCGAACACAGTTGTCGACGACGACGAATGCCATGGTGAACTCCTGATTTCATGTGACCGCGCGGCAGCGATCAGCCATTAGTTGCTAAAAATGGCCCCGGGGCGTTTGCCGGGGTGACAGACCTGATTTTGCCGGCGACTCAACGCCGCAACGATTTCAATTGGTATAGCACGTCCAGCGCGTCGCGCGGACTGATGCGATCGATATCGAGCGCATCGAGCAGGGCATGGGCCGCATCGGTTGCCGGCGCTGTGCCGGCAGTCGCGGTGGCTGCTGCCACCGGTGTCAGCGATTCGAGCTGGCCGAGATGGGCGCGGGCCCGGGCAATCACAGCCAGTGGCAGACCGGCCAGTTGCGCCACGTGAATGCCGTAACTGCGGTTGGCCGGACCGTCTTCAATGGCGTGCAAGAATACCACCGAATCGCCGTGCTCGGTCGCGCTGACATGCAGGTTGACCATGCCGGTTTGCTGCTCTGGCAAGCGGGTCAGCTCGAAGTAATGGGTGGCAAACAGCGTCAAAGCCCTGATGTTCAAATGGATATGTTCGAGGCAGGCCCAAGCCAGTGCGAGTCCGTCATAGGTGCTGGTGCCGCGGCCGATTTCGTCGAGCAGCACGAGGCTGCGGGCGCTGGCGTGGTGCAGGATGTTGGCGGTTTCGTTCATCTCGACCATGAAGGTCGAGGCGCCGCCGGCGACATCGTCACTGGCGCCGATTCGGGTGAAGATGCGATCAACCAGACCGATTTCCGCGCTGTCGGCCGGCACGAAACTGCCGACGTGGGCGAGCAGGGTGATGAGCGCGATCTGGCGCATGTAAGTCGATTTGCCGCCCATGTTAGGGCCGGTGATGATCTGGCTGCGACGCGTGCTGTTCAGCACCGTGTCATTGGCAACAAACGCTTCGCTGATGAACGGTTCGACCACCGGATGACGACCACGCCGGATCACAATGCCGGGCTCGTCGCGCAGCTGCGGCCGGGCATAGTTCAGCGCACCGGCCCGATCCGCCAGCGACTGCAGCACATCGAGGGTGGCCAGTGCATCGCTGCAGGCTTGCAGCGCCGGCAGATCCGTGCGCAGCGTCGCCAGCAGGTTTTCGTACAGCTCTTTTTCCCGTTGCAATGCGCGCTCGCTGCCACGCAGCACGCGTTCTTCCTGCGCTGACAGCGATTCGGTAATGAAGCGCTCGGCGTTTTTCAGCGTTTGCCGGCGGCGGTAATGTGCCGGCGCCAAATGCGCCTGACCGCGAGAGATTTCCAGATAGAAACCGTGCACGCGATTGAAGCCGGCCTTAAGAGTCCCGATGCCGGTCGCGGCGCGTTCTTCGGCTTCGATGCGTTCGAGAAAACCGTCGACACCTTCGGACAGTTCGCGTAGTTCGTCGAGTTCCTTGTCGTAACCGGCGGCGATGACGCCACCATCGCGCACGAGGCTGGACGGTTGCTCGGCAATGACGCGGGTCAGCAGCGCTTCGACATCGGGGAACGCACGCAGGCCGCTGGTCAGTTGCCGCAGACTGTTGTTTGGCGTTGTGCTCGGGATCGCGTGCAAGACAGCGAACAGTTCAGGCAGCGCGCGCGTGGCTTCGCGGACCCGGACCAGATCACGCGGGCGAGCCGAGCCGAGCGCAATGCGCGCCAGCACCCGCTCCAGATCGCCGACCGATTTCAGTGCGGTGCGAACCTCGGCAAGCTGTGCCGAATTGAGCAGCGCCTCGACCGCATCCAGCCGCTGCTCGATGGCGGCGCGCTGACTCAGCGGCCGGTGCAGCCAGCGCCGCAGCAGCCGGGTTCCCATCGCGGTAACGGTGCGGTCGAGCACTTGCAGCAGAGTGTGGCGGTCGTCGCCGCGCAGGGTTTCCGACAACTCCAGATTGCGCCGCGTGGCCGGGTCGAGCTGCAGGGCATCGTCGCCGCGCTCGAAGGTTGGCGGCCGCAGGTGCGGCAGCGCGGTTTTCTGGGTTTCCTTGGCGTATTGCAGCAGCGCGCCGGCGGCGCCCAGCGCTGCCTCGATTGTGCCGACTTCGACTGTGCCGGATTCTGCCGCGAGACCAAAGCCGTCGAGGTTGCGGACGTTGTAATGGCGCTGCAGCGCATCGCGCGCCGAGGCCGGGTCGAACTGCCAGGCCGGGCAGAGCCGGCGGGCGCCGAGCGGCGGCAACGGCAGTTCGTACAAAGTTTCATCAAGTAGCAGTTCTGCCGGTTGCAGCCGGTGCAGCTCGGCGCAGAGCTCGGGCAGCGAGCGCGGCTGACTTAATGCGAAACGGCCACTTGCCAACTCGAGGGTGGCAACGCCAAAGTGCGAACCGCCGTTACGGTGGTCAGACCTTTGTGTGATCGCTAGAATCAGGTTGTCGCGGCGCTCGTCCAACAGTTCTTCGTCGGACAGCGTGCCGGGGGTGACAATACGGACCACGCCACGCTCGACCGGGCCCTTGCTCAGTGCCGGGTCGCCGAGCTGCTCGCAGATGGCGACCGTGAAACCTTGTTTCACCAGCCGGGCGAGGTAAGGCTCCATGGCATGCCAGGGCACGCCGGCCATCGGGATCGGGTCGCCATTGGAGGCGCCGCGCTTGGTCAGCGTGATGTCCAGCGCCTGCGCGGCGGTGGCGGCGTCGTCGTAAAACAGCTCGTAGAAATCGCCCATCCGGTAGAACAGCAAATGCTGGGGATGAGCCGCCTTGATGCGCAGATACTGCTGCATCATGGGCGTGTGGCCGGACAGATCCGGCGTCGGGGGGAGTGTGGTCGTCGTCATCGCCGGCATTCTACTGGCTGCGTCGGCCCAACCCAATACGAATAGTCGCCGCTGCGCACAGGCGCAGCGCTGCAAGGACAACAAACGTGCAAACGCCAGATGCAGGCCGGGATGTGAACCGGGACATTGCTCAACAAGTGGCCAGTCTGGCGCAAGCGCTGACGGCCAACGGCATGTGGCTGGCGACCGCCGAATCCTGCACCGGTGGCTTGATCGCCGCGGCCTGCACCGCTTTGCCGGGCAGCTCGCGCTGGTTCGATCGCGGTTTTGTCACGTACAGCAATGATGCCAAGCAACAGATGCTCGGCGTGCCGGCCAGTACGCTGCTGCAATTCGGTGCCGTCAGCAGCGAAACGGTGATGGCGATGGCATTTGGCGCGCTGGCGCGCAGCAAGGCCGATATCGCAATCAGTGTCAGCGGCATCGCCGGTCCCGATGGCGGCAGCGATGCCAAACCGATCGGCATGGTCTGGTTCGGTCTGGCGCGCAAAGGCGTGGCGGTGGAAGCGCGCGTGCAGCACTTCCCGGGTGAACGTGCGGCGGTGCGCGAACAGGCGCTTGAATACGGGCTGCAGTGGCTGCTCGACAGCTTGCGCTGAGTGGCCAAAACATTTTTTCAAAAAATCAGAAACGCTTCAGGAGACTTTCATGACGTATCAAGCCCCCATCCGTGATTACCGCTTTCTGTTGCTCGAATGGCTGAAACTGCCGGAACGTTGGCAACAGCTCGGCGGCCATGCCGAACTCGATGCCGGTTTGGTCGACGCGGTGCTGGAAGAGGCGGGCAAATTCTGCAGCGGCGTGCTGTCGCCAATCAATCGCAGCGGCGATGAAGAAGGCTGCAGCATCAGCAATGGTGTTGTGAAAACGCCAAAAGGTTTTCCGGACGCGTGGAAGCAGTTCGCCGAAAGCGGTTGGCAGTCGCTTTGCGGTGATCCGCAATACGGCGGTCAGGGCCTGCCGCGCACGCTGCATGTCGCCATCGAAGAAATGATCTACGGCGCCAACACCTCGTTCTGTCTGTATTCCTCGCTGACCAACGGTGCTACCGAATGTATTGCCGCCCATGGTGACGAAGCCATGAAGGCAGCATATTTGCCGAAACTGCTCAGCGGCGAATGGACCGGTGCGATGTGCCTGACCGAACCGCATGCCGGCACCGATCTGGGTCTTTTGAAAACCAAGGCGACGCCGAATGGTGACGGCAGCTACAGCATCAGTGGCACCAAGATTTTCATCACCGGCGGCGAGCACGATTTGACCGACAACATCGTCCATCTGGTGTTGGCACGGCTGCCGGACGCGCCGGCCGGCACCAAGGGCATTTCGCTGTTCCTGGTGTCGAAGTTTGACGTCAAAACGGATGGCTCACTCGGCGAGCGCAACGCCTTTAGCTGCGGTTCGATCGAACACAAGATGGGTATCAAGGCGTCGAGCACCTGCGTCATGAATTTCGATGGCGCCAAGGGCTATTTGATCGGCAAGCCGAACGAAGGCCTGAAGTGCATGTTCACCATGATGAACGTCGAGCGCCTGTCGATTGCCGTGCAAGGTGTCGGCCTCGGTGAACTCGCCTGGCAAATCGCCGCGCGTTACGCCAGCGAGCGCAAGCAGAGCCGGGCACCGGGCTCGACCAACGCGGCTGATCCCATCATCGTCCATCCGGATGTGCAGCGCATGCTGCTGACCATGCGTGCCTACACCGAAGGTGGCCGCGCGCTGGCACTGTGGATGGGCAGCCTGCTCGATGAAGCACACAGCGGCAAAGATGCGGCAGTGAAAGTGAAAGCTGAAGCACTGTTGGCCTTCCTGACGCCGGTGGCCAAAGCGTTTTTCACCGATATCGGTTTCGACGTCTGCAATCATGGTGTGCAGGTGCTGGGCGGCCACGGGTATGTCCGTGAATGGGGCGTTGAACAGACCGTTCGCGATGCCCGCATCGCCCAGATTTACGAAGGCACCAACGGCGTGCAGGCCATGGATCTGGTCGGTCGCAAATTGATCGCCAACAAAGGTGAGACTGCGGAAGAATTGCTGCTGGCCATTCGCCGCTATGCCGAAAAACTGAAAGATGCCGAATGGAAAGCGTCGCTGACCCAAGCGGCCAGTGACTTCGAACTGGCGCTTGATACCCTGCTGGAAAATGCTGACGATGGTGGCCGCCATGCGGGCGCCAACGCCGTGCACTTCCTGCACTTGACCGGCCATTTGGTCTACGGCTGGTTGTGGTCGCAACAGGCGGCGCTGGCCGAGGCCGCAGAAGACAGCGACAGTTTTTACCAGCACAAACTGCTGACCGCCGACTTCTTCCGCCGCCAGCTGCTGCCGCGCACCGCAACGCTGCGGACGCTGATCGTCGGTGACGGTCACGACTGGGCCGAGCCGGACGCGAGCTACTTCGCGGTTTAAGCAATGACGGTTGGTTTTTGTCAGCCATCAAAAAAGCGCAATCTCCGGATTGCGCTTTTCTTTTATCGGTTGGTAACGCACTGTTTCCTGATACGCGACGATCCGCTCGCCCGGGTTTCGCTACACTGAGGTCACGAAAGATCAGTGCCAAGCGAGACTTCATGTACGACCGTTTGCAACAGGAACGCGACACCATTTCCCAGGTATTGGAAGCGGTGATGCAACACGCCACCGGCTATTTGCAGCAGTTACCGGACCGGCCGCCAGCGCAGCGGGCCGAGGCCTCAGTGCCGCAACCGCTGTCCAGTGAAGGTGTCGGGTTTGCCACTGCCTTGCAGCAGTTCAGTGAGCGCTGGCAGCCGCAGCTGAGCGCCAGTGCCGGACCGCGTTACCTCGGCTTCATTACCGGCGGTGCGACGCCGGCCGCGCTGGCCGGTGACTGGCTGACCAGTGCGCTCGATCAGAACCCGATGAACAGCCTCGACGGTGCCGGGCAGTTGCTGGAACGGGAAGCGTTGGCCTGGCTGCGCGATTTGTTTGATTTGCCGGCCGAATTTGCCGGCAGCTTTGTTTCCGGCGCCACCGTTTCCAACATGGTCGGCCTCGCGATCGCGCGCGAGTGGTGCGGCGAGCAGCGCGGCATCAGCGTCGCCGATGACGGTCATGCCGCACTCGGCAAGATCGAGATTTTGTCCGGCGCGACCCATTCCAGTGTCTACAAAGCGGCGGCCATGCTCGGCATCGGGCGCAAGGCGATCCAATCGATCGCCTTGCTGCCGGATCGCGAAGCCGTCGATGTGGCCGCACTGGAGCAGGCGCTGGCAGCGCGCGCCGATCAACCGGTGATCGTCGTTGCCAATGCCGGTACGGTGAACAGCGTCGATTTCGATGATCTGACGGCGATTGCCGCGCTGCGCGCGCGTTATCCGTTCTGGTTGCACGTCGATGCGGCATTTGGCGCGTTTGCCCGCTTGCTGCCTCAGCACGCTGACAAACTGAAAGGGCTGGAGCTGGCCGACTCTGTCTGCATCGATTTGCACAAATGGCTCAACGTGCCCTATGACAGCGCCGTGCAATTCAGCCGTCGTCAGGATCTGCAAGTCCGGGTATTCCAGAACGCATCGGTCTACCTCGGTATGCCGACCGGCGATCCGGATTTCGTGCACCTGACGCCGGAAAATTCCCGTCGCTTTCGTGCCTTGCCGGCCTGGTTCAGCCTGCTCGCCTATGGCCGCGCCGGCCATGCTGACATCGTTGCCCGCAATGTCGCGTTGGCGGATGCCCTGAGCACGCGGCTGGCGCAGGAACCGCGTCTGCAATTGCTCGCACCGACCCGGCTCAACGTGGTTTGTTTCAGTCTGACCGACCGGCCGACGGCGGAACGTATCCAGACATTGGTCCGTTTGCTGCGCGATGATGGCGAAGTGTTTCTGACGCCGACGGTGTATCAGGGCACTTGGGGCGTTCGCGCCGCGTTCAGCAATTGGCGCACGGAAGCTGCCGATATCGACCGTATCGTTGCGGCATTGGCGCGGGCGCTTGAGCGATTGGGCTGAGCTGGCAATGGCCAAGACCGGGGCAGTTGGCTAGAATGCCGGGCCCGCGTCCCGGTAGCTCAGCTGGATAGAGCATCCCCCTCCTAAGGGGAAGGTCGGACGTTCGAATCGTCTCCGGGACGCCATCTCCTGTTGTTTCAGTAGGGCCCGCATGAGTCATCGTGACGACAGCGATGGCACGGCTTATCATGTGCGGGTTCCAAGCCGCCATTGATGGCCAGCCTCCATGCATGTCACTTTTCCTTCTGCCAATAACTTCCAGTTGTCGCGTGGCATTTTCATTGCCGCCTGGAAGGTCTGGTTCAAGCGTTTTCATCCGCAGCCGGAAAGCTGGCGCGAAGGCCGTATTCCGCGTCATGACGCCGACGGCAAATTGTGCGAGGTGTTGGCGCGCGGTCATCGGTTTTCGGTGGATGTCATTGCCCGCTTGATGGTGCCGTGGCCGTTCCGCAATACCGTGCAGGCCAGTGATGATTTCATTCGGCTGAACCCGGCACTGCTGCGTTCCTGCAGCTATGTCGACGATGCTACCGGCAGCAATGTGCCGGGCGCGCGGCTGACCGATCAGGCGCTCGATTACTGGGATTCGCTGTCATTCGTTGCCCAGGAAATGTATCTGGTGTACGCCGAAGCGCGGGTGCAGGCCGATATCGAAACCTCCAGCGATGATCCGGTGGTGATCGACGATGGCGGCAATTGTGTCATTGGCGAAAGCATTTACCCGCCTGTGCTACCCAAAGCTGATGCGCCGGACAGCGATTACCTCAAGGCCTTGGTGCGCTGGATTGATGAAGAACCCTATCAGCCGATGTATCAGCGGCAGCCGGTCGGCGAACCGGTCAGCAGTTGGCATGATCGTCTGCAGAAATTTTTCTGGCCGAAACCGCGCATTGGTTACAGCGCTTACGGCTTTCTGACCAATTCGCTGTTGTACCGTGCCCGTTTGCTGGCCAAAACGGTCGAAGACCAGCGGCAATGGAGCGTTGAAGAGCAATTTCTCGCGGTCAAAATCGCCAATGAGATTTTCAACCTGTTCGGTGTCCCGCAGCGTGAAGTAACCATTGATAACGTGCGTAAGGTGGTGCAAGCCGCATTGACCGCCGATGCCAGCGCCAAAGCCAAAATGAACAGCGGCTGGACCTGGCTGGCCGCCCTGACCACCGCGCACAAGGAAAGCGAAGCCGGCGCTTTGCCCTTGATTGGTTGGAATAGCCGGGTCTCGGCGTCACTGGTCTCGCGGCTGGATTTTCTGTTGGCAGAAACTGGTCAGCAAAACCTTGGCAAGCGCTTTGCGGCGCTCGGTACCGTGCCGGGTTACGGTGGCACCCGGCCACGGCAGTTGTCGCTGCAATGGCCTGATGCCTATCGCAGCTGGGAATCGCAGATCGCGGTCAGCAAGCTGGTGCGCGAGATTCGTGATTTGTTGAATAACGAACGCAAGCCGGATGGCTCGCTGCGTTATCGCGCCATGCCGCTGCCCACTGGCGGCACGGCACCCTGGACAGTGCTGGGCGTTTGTTATGTGCTGATGGGAGATGGTTACTGATGCGACCGCCCAGGTTGCGTATTCACGCGACTGGGTTGTTGTGCGGAAACTTTTTCTATTTGACCTCTGGGTTTTTGGCTGCAGCATGACGAAACTCTTGCTGCAGTCTTTCCAACTGGCCACTGGCCCGCATCGTCGCCAATTCACGATCAATCAACCGTTTCAGTGACGGACCGTAACGGTAATTGCGGGAGATTGCCATGACCAGCGGGGAGGGCTGCATATCGCCAATTGCGTGGTGGGCAATTTCGCCGGAAGCCAGCACGTCCTGGCCGACAATCCGCAGGCCTTCGATGGTTTCCAGATTGTAGGGCAGTACATCGCAGCGGCCATTGCGCAGCATCCGGAATGCCGCGGCAAAATTTTCCGGCCCCATGTCGATGCGGTCCGACGGCAAATCAAACATCGCGAAATTGTGGCCGGCAATACCGCAGACCCGCAGGCTGCGCAAATCACGTTTGTTCAGCACCGGCGTAAAGTCCGGGTAGCGCGACTGCAGATAAAAGCTGTGAAAATGCACCTGAGCAAACGGCTCGGTCAGCAGGTAGGTGGCGATGCGTTCCGGATTGGGGCTGCTGTTGATCAGCAATTGATAGCGCTCGCCGTTGGCGACTTCCTGCTGACAACGCTTCAGCGGCAGCAGATCCAGCTCCAGTCGCCAGCCGTTTCTGGCGAGAATGTCCCGGATCAGGGTATAGCCCAGCCCGCGCACCATCAGCTGGCCATCAGCGCCGGTTTCCCGCCAGCGGAAGGGAGGGTAGTCCTGGTCATTGTCGCAGGCGCGCACCAGCGGCGGTTCGGCTTGCGCAGGGGCACTCAGCCCGACCAGCGAGCTGAAAGCCAATGTCAGCAGCAGAATTCGCGGTACGGCTGTCATCTGTTACCTCTGTTTTTTTTGGAGTATAGGTCCCTCGTCTTGCACTGGATACGACCGGGTTGGCAGCTTGGCGCACAGTAATGGGTAGATTTGCTAGAATCCCGCCGCTTTATACCACCGGAGCCGACCATGACCGTAGACCAGCTGATTGCCAGCATGACGCCCGACATCCGGGAGAAATTGACCCGTGCGGTGGAGCTTGGCAAATGGCCGGATGGCGTTCGGCTCAGCGATGAGCAGCGCCAGACGATCATGGAGGCCTTGATGCTCTGGCAAGCCCGCTATGAGCCACATAACGGCGAGGCTTACACCATCGATGACAGCGGCGAGATGCGCTTTCTCTGTGACAGCGAGAAAGAACGGCTGGAGGCAGCGCACGCGACCTTCAAAATCACGCTGCAGTAACATCGCACCGTTCAACAAAAAAGCTCAGGCCAAGACCTGAGCTTTTTTATTTCGGATTGGGGAGATGCCTCGGTTCGTATGCCGTTACCCTTCGAGAAGCTCAAGGCGAACGATCTGTTTAACCTGCAGCACGTCACTTACCGTTCGTGGTGAGCTCGTCGAACCATGAACGAGCTACAGTGAGCATCCCGCTGAGACAGCTACCTCATCGGGCATTTATTTGCCGTTATCTGGCCTGAAATCATCAGCCCGTTTGACCCAGCAGCGCCGCAAACAAGCTGGCAAAGATCGAGCCGAGCACAACCAATAACAGCAAGGGCAGTAGTATGGCAAAGGCGAGTTTGAGTTCGGTCAACTGGTCGGCGACTGCTCGCTTGCGGCTCTTCAGGAAGAACTTGCGAAACTCGCTGCCGTGAGCGTTGCGCACATCCTTGATGAAGTTCTGCCGGTTGCCAAACCAGTCTTTGAGCAGGAACAGGGCAAACGGCAGACAGATCGCTGCGGCCAATCCGTAGCCGAGAAAGTCCGCCATCACTTGCGTCCTTGCATCATGTTCTCGATTCAACCTCTCACATCAGCCTCTCGCATCAACCTGGATGGGTCAATTCACCACGCAGGTTTTGCTGCATCCGTTGCTTGATGCTGGCCGTGTCGAGGCCGAGCGAGAACAGATAATAGAGTTTGGTCAGCGCCGCTTCCCGGGTCATGTCATAACCGCTGATGACGCCGTGCTGCATCAGTACGCGGCCGCATTCGTAGGTGTTCATGTCGACCAGACCGCGATAGCACTGGGTGCAATTGACCACGATAACGCCACGATCATTGGCTTCCTGCAGGACCCGCAGCAGCTCGGCATTTTTCGATGGTGCATTGCCGCTGCCGTAACTCTGCAGAATCAAACCTTGCAGCGGTGGCTTCAGAAAATTTTCGATGATGCCGGCATTGATGCCGGGGAATAGCGACATGGTGCCGACCATCGGCGGATTCAGTTGTTGAACGCGCAGTGGTTTGTTCGGACCCGGCAGCAGCAGCGAGCGATTGACCTCGATCGAAATACCGACTTCGGCCAGCGGCGGAAAGTTGGGCGAGTCAAAGGCGTGAAAACCGTTGGCGTCGACTTTCTGACTGCGGTTGCCACGATACAGCCGGTCGTGGAAATACAGGCAGACTTCCGGAATGTCGTAATTGGCGGCGAGCAGCACGGCGCTGATCAGATTGTCGCGGCCATCGGTGCGCAACTCACACATCGGGATCTGCGAACCGGTGACGATCACCGGCTTGGCCAGATCTTCCAGCATGAACGACAGCGCTGACGCGGTGTAGGCCATGGTGTCGGTGCCGTGCAGAATCACGAAGCCATCAAACTGATCGTAGTGATCGCGAATGTCCTGGGCGATGCGCCACCATTCCGACGGCGTCATGTCAGAGGAGTCGATCAGCGTTTCAAACTCGCGCACGACGACTGTCGGCATGTCCTCACGGGCAAACTCCGGCATGGTCCGGATGACTTCATCGAGGTAGCCACGCACCGGCGCGTAGCCGTTGGCGGTCTTCTTCATGCCGATGGTGCCGCCGGTGTGGGCGATGTAAACCGAACGCGTCATGTCAGGTCCTGTAAGGCGTGGCTCAGGGCAGGGGCCGGTGAAATGCGGCCGAGCCCGAGAATGGCCGCTATTGTAGCGGCCAAGGCCCAAGAAGGCTGAATAACAGGGACGGTCGGGCCAGTTTGGCACCGGCTTGGCCCGAAACAGGCTGAGTTCGCCGGAAAACGAGCCGGAAAGGGCCGCAACCCGGTGGAAATATGCCGCAACGCTCAGAAACCGCTCGCTTTTTGCGGCTCCGGCCCCTATAGTTCGCGCCCTTGCTGCGGGGCATCAAAACCGCAGCGGGTATGAGCCTCACCAATCCTCCCCCCTGTACGCGCCTCCTGGCGCCAGGTTCCAGCCAGCCCCCGCGGCCTGCCAGAACCTTGAATGACGCAGGTATCCGGCTTGGCGGCATGACGTGTTTTCGCCAAGTTGCGGATGATCTCCTCGGATCGCCTCCGGTTCCGGCTGACACATTGACTCAAGTAAGGCAGTGGCCACCGCATATTCGCGGCATGGCGAGCGTTTGTGCGCTGAAATCAGCGTCCGCTTGCACGGCCTGAGCTGCCGATTGCGCTCCCTAGTCCTATATGCGATTGGGGGCAGGAAAATGATCTTGTCTAATTTCGACGTTAACGAAACCCCTATTGCCAATTCGACCGGCAATGCCGCGCTGACTTTCGCTGACTTGAATCTGGACGCGCGGCTGAACCGCGCGCTGGAAGAACTGAATTTCGTCAACCCGACCCCGATCCAGCAGGAAGCCATTCCGGTCATTCTGCAGAATCAGGATGTCATGGCCTCGGCCCAGACCGGCACCGGCAAAACCGCTGCCTTCATGCTGCCGACGCTGCACAAATTGCTGAGCGAGCCGGCCAAAGGCACGGGCAAAGGCCCGCGCGTGCTGGTGCTGTCACCGACCCGCGAACTGGCTCAGCAAATCAACGATGCCGTTCGTGATTTCGGCAAACACACCAAGCTGCGGGTCGGCACCATCGTCGGTGGCGTCTCGTATTTCAACCAAGAGAAATTGCTGTCGCGTCCGTTCGACATTCTGGTGGCAACACCCGGCCGTCTGATGGACCACATGGACAAAGGCCGTATCGATTTCTCGCGTATCGAACTGCTGATTCTCGACGAAGCCGACCGCATGCTGGACATGGGTTTTGTTGACGATGTCGAGATGATCGCCGGCAAAATGCCAGCCGAACGGCAAACGCTGTTGTTCTCGGCGACGCTGGAAGGCGAGATCGAGCGCGTTGCCCGGCAACTGCTGAAATCGCCGGTCCGTATTCAGACTTCGAGCGTCAAAGAAAAGCACGAGTCGATTACCCAATCGGTGCTGGCTGCAGATGATTTCGGCCACAAAAATTCGCTGCTGACCTCGTTGCTGGAACGTTCGGATGTCAAGCAAGCGATTGTTTTCGTGGCGACGAAGAGCGGTACCGAAGAACTGGCGGATGTACTGAAGGGTCAAGGCATCAGCGCCGATGCGCTGCACGGTGACATGAAGCAAGGCTTCCGCCGTCGCGTGCTGGATCGCATGCATGTGGGCCAACTGAAAGTGCTGGTGGCAACCGATGTGGCCGCCCGCGGTCTCGATGTCAAAGGTATCAGCCACGTCATCAACTTCGATTTGCCGATGGTCTCGGAAGATTATGTTCACCGTATTGGCCGTACCGGCCGCGGTGGTTCGACGGGCGAAGCGGTAACGCTGGTCAGCCCGCGCGAATGGCACAAGCTGTTCCGTATTGAACAAATGCTGGGCACCAAACTGGAAGAGCTCATCATTGAAGGTCTGGAGCCGCGCAGCGGTCGGCCGTCACGTGGTGGTGGTCGCAGTGGCGGCACCGGTCGTGGTGGCCCGTCGCGTGGCGGTGAGCGCAGCGGCCGCAGTTTTGGTGGTGGTCGCTCGCAAGGTTCGCGTGGCCCGAGCCGCAGCGATTTCGGTGGCGATGACCGGTTTGCCCGCGATCGCACTGAACGCGCTTTCGGTGACCGTCCGCGTGGCGATCGCCCACAGAGCGATCGTCCGTATGGTGATCGTCCGCGCAGTGACCGTCCGTATGGCGACCGCCCGCAAGGCGAGCGTTCCTACGCTGACCGTCCGCGCAGCGAGCGGTCGTATGAGAATCGTGGCAACAGCCATGAGCCGCGCCGCGAATACACCGAACTGACCAGCCACACGCTGCGTCGCGATGACCGTCCGCGTTCGGATCGGTTCAGCCGTGATGCGGCGCCGGCGCGTGACAGCCGTGGCCCGAGCCGGTTTGATCACAACGATCGTCCGCGCAGCGATCGCCCGCGTTCGGATCGTCCGAGCGAAGGCGCCCGTTTTGATCGCGCAGATCGTCCGGCCCGTTCGTTCGCCCAAGGCGAGCGTCTGTCGGTGCGCAGCGAGCGCCCGGCCGGTGCCGCGCCGCAAGGCGAACGCCGCAGCCGTCGATTCTCGAACGACTGATGATGTGCTATTGGCTTACGCATTAATCTGCGCAGGCCAAGCAAAAAAAAGGCAGCCAATGGCTGCTTTTTTGTTTCCCCCTCTCCCTTGATGGGAGAGGGCCGGGGAGAGGGTGAACCAGCAGTAAGCTCGTATTCGGCAGCAAACTCGACGTCGAGGTTCACCCTCTCCCTAACCCTCCCCCGTCGAGGGGGAGGGGATCAAACCACTTCACCTTTCAAACGCGTTTGCACACAGTAAAACGCATTCTCACAATTCAGCGATGACGGCGCGCGGTAACTAAACACCAAACAATGACGGCTGCTCTGTTTTCCCCCCTCTCCCTTGATGGGAGAGGGACGGGGAGAGGGTGACCCAGTAGTAGGTTCGTATTCGGTAGCAAACTTGACGCCGAGGTTCACCCTCTCTCTAACCCTCCCCCGTCGAGGGGGAGAGGATCAAACCACTTCACCTTTCAAACGCGTTTGCACACAGTAAAACGCATTCTCACAATTCAGCGATGACGGCGCGCGGTAACTAAACACCAAACAATGACGGCTGCTCTGTTTTTCCCCTCTCCCTTGATGGGAGAGGGCCGGGGAGAGGGTGACCCAGCAGTAAGCTCGTATTCGGCAGCAAACTTGACGTCGAGGTTCACTCTCTCCCTAACCCTCCCCGTAAAGGGGAGGGGATCACGCAGCGTCCAGCAACGAGAGTGGGATCAAACAAGGTTTCTTCAATTAGTAGGCACTGAATTGAGTTGCCGTGCGAAATCGAATGCAAATAAAAACGGCAGCCATTGGCTGCCGTTTTTATTTGGCCCGAACTCGCGCGGGCCGTTTCGGAATGTTTACTGCACTTCACACAGGCAGTGGACATAGGCGTGGTTCGGGTCATTCATTTCCAGAATGCTCTTGGCTTGTTTGGCGGCGAGTTTGGCCTGCATCAGCAGCGGGCTTGGCAGCGCGCTGTGTGATTGCGTCAGCCAGCTTTCCGGCAACAATACCTGCGCATGTGAGGTGAAGCCCTTCAGCAGGGCCTGGCCCGGGGTCAGTGCTTTTTCAACGTAGCGCACGGTGTAATTGTCACCCAGCTTGGCGCGTTCGGCGGCGGCTTTGACTGCGTCATTGAAGGTGCCGAGTTTGTCGACGAGACCGCGTTCATGGGCATCGACGCCGGCCCAGACTTGACCCTGGCCAATCAGATCAATTTCCTCGCGGGTCTTCTTGCGGCCGTTGGCGACCAGCGTCAGGAAGCGTTCGTAACCGTTGTTGATCGCTTGCTGAATGATGGTGCCGAGCTCCGGGTTTAGCGGTCGGGCCAAATCAAAGGCACCAGCGAGTTTGGTGGTGCCAACGCCATCGCGGTGCACACCGTATTCATTGGCCAGTGATTCAACGGTCGGGAACATGCCAAAGATGCCGATCGAACCGGTGATGGTCCACGGGCTGGCGACGATTTCATCTGCAGTCGCACTGATCCAATAACCACCGGACGCGGCAACCGAGCTCATGCTGACCACAACCGGCTTGCCAGCTTTTTGGGTGGCTTCCAGTTCGCGTCGGATCACTTCCGATGCAAACGCCGACCCGCCGGGGCTGTCAACACGCAGTACGACAGCCTTGATGGAGTCGTCTTCACGGGCGTCGCGAATGAGTTGCGCAATGCTGTCACCGCCGCTCATCCCTGCCGGTGCTTCACCATCGACAATTTCGCCTTGCGCGACAATCACGCCGACGCTGGTTTCGCCCGGCAGTGACGGCCGATCAAACAGGCTGGCATAGGCAATGGCATCAACTTGCTTGAAGCTCTCGCCCTTGCGATCTTCACCGACCAATTCGCGCAGGTAATCTTCCCACTCGATGCGGCTCTTGAAGCCGTTGACCAAGCCGGCTGTCTGCGCCACTTTCGCCGTATCGCCTTGTTCGGCTTGCAGCAGCGTGGCCATGTTGTCGGCGTAAGCCTGAATCTGTTCCGGTTGCAGTTTGCGCGCTGCTGCGACGTCGGTTTTGTAACCGTTCCACAGCACGTTCAGCCATTTCTCGGCGTTGGCTTTGGCTTCTGGCGACATGTCGTCACGCAGGTAAGGTTCCACCGCCGACTTGTAGGTGCCGACCTTGAACACGTGCATCTTGACGCCAAAGCGCTCGAGCGCGCTCTTGAAGAAGGTGCGGGTGTGATTGAAGCCATCGATATCAATGGCGCCATAGCTGTCGAGATAGACTTCATCGGCTTGTGCGGCCAGGTAATAGCCGGCCTGACTGTACCAATCGCCACGGGCCAGCACTTTCTTGCCGGTCTTTTTGAATTCGGCAATGGCATCACGCAGTTCCACCAATTTGGACGGGCCGATGCCCATCAGATGGCTGGTATCGATGACCATGATCTTGATGCGGTCATCTTTCGCGCCCTGCTGGATGGCGGTCAGCAGATCGCGCAATTCGGTTTGCGGCGGCTTGTCGTCGGAGAGATCTTTCATCACCGCTTCAAACGGGCTCGGATTATCGGCCTGTTCGACCACAAAGCCTTCCGGTTTCAATACCAGAGCACTGCCAGCTTCCACGTGCGGGCCTTTGTCGGAGAACAGGGCAGACAACAGAATCAGCATGAACACGAGGAACAGCAGATTCACGAACGCCCGGCGGGCATTGTTGATAAAGCGCCAGCTGGCGATCAGCACACGCACCGGGAAGCTACGACGTTTTTCCATGACACTCTCAAGGCAGGTACGAACCGGGGCTGGCCATCATGGCCAGCCGCAAGGCGGCCAAGTTTAAGGACATCTGGCTGGCCCGGCCAGCAGGCCAGCGGCAAACCGGCCAAACGGACTGAAGACTGTCTTACAAGTCACTGAGGCATATCGATTTTTTCGGCGCGGCCAAGCCGCCCAGCATTTGTAAGCAGCTATTGCCCTGCCGGTGGCGCGGAAGGCTTGCTGCCAGCCGGCCGGCTCCCTACACTTGCCGGAACCTTTCAAATGGTCCGACGAGTCATGACTGCTGCTTACAACCACCTGCTGGCGCCACTGAATCTTGGCTTTTGTACGTTGCCGAACCGGGTTCTGATGGGTTCGATGCATACCGGTCTGGAAGAAGAGAAGGGCGGCTTCGAGAAAATGGCCGCTTTCTACGCCGAGCGGGCGCGTGGCGGGGTCAGCCTGATCGTCACCGGCGGCATCGCGCCGAATCTGGCCGGCCGTTTGGCGCCATTTGGTGCCCAGCTGAGCTGGCCCTGGCAGGTCGGCAAGCACCGCATCGTCACCGAGGCCGTGCATAAGGCCGGTGGTCGCATTGCGCTGCAGATACTCCACGGCGGCCGTTACAGCTATCACCCGCTGCAAGTCGCGCCGAGCAAAATCCAGTCGCCGATTACGCCGTTCAAGCCGTGGGCGCTGTCACGCCGTGGGGTCGAGAAGACCATCAAGGATTACGTCAATTGCGCCGCGCTGGCGCAGCGCGCCGGTTATGACGGTGTCGAAGTGATGGGCTCGGAAGGTTATCTCATCAATCAATTTCTCTGTTCGCGGACGAACAAACGCACCGACGAGTGGGGCGGCCCGTTTGAAAACCGGATGCGGTTCCCGGTCGAGATTGTCCGCCGGATGCGCGAGAAAGTTGGCCCGAACTTCATCATCATTTATCGCTTGTCGATGCTCGATCTGGTGCCGGATGGCCAGAGCTGGGACGAGGTCGTGCAACTGGCCAAAGCCATCGAAAAAGCGGGTGCGACGATCATCAACACCGGTATCGGCTGGCATGAAGCGCGGGTACCGACCATCGCCACCATGGTGCCGCGAGGTGCGTTTACCTGGGTCACCAAAAAGCTGAAAGGCGAGGTCAAGCTGCCGCTCGTCACCACCAACCGGATCAATACCCCGGAAGTGGCCGAAGAGATTTTGGCGCGCGGCGATGCCGACATGGTGTCAATGGCGCGGCCGTTGCTCGCCGATGCCGATTTTGTCCGCAAGGCGAGTCAGGGCAAGAGCGATGAAATCAACACCTGCATCGGTTGCAACCAGGCTTGCCTTGATCATGTGTTCTCACACAAGCGCGCCAGCTGTCTGGTCAATCCGCGCGCCGCCTATGAAACCGAACTGAACTTTGGTCGCGCGCAAAAGAAAAAGAAACTGGCGGTTGTCGGTGGTGGCGCGGCCGGCATGAGCTTTGCGACCTATGCCGCCGAACGTGGCCACGATGTCACGCTGATTGAAGCGGCGCAGGAGCTCGGCGGCCAGCTCAATATCGCCAAGCAGGTGCCGGGCAAGGAAGAGTTTTACGAAACGCTGCGCTATTTCAAACGCCGGCTGGAATTGACCGGCGTGGCCGTTTGCCTCGGTCAGCGCGCCAGTGCGGAACAATTGATCGCCAACGGATTTGATGAAGTCGTACTCGCCACTGGCGTGCTGCCACGCAAACCGGATATTCCGGGCATTGATCATCCGAAAGTGCTGAGTTATCCGGATGTGCTGCTGCACAAGAAACCGGTTGGGCAGAACGTGGCGATTATCGGAGCCGGCGGTATCGGCTTTGATATGGCCGAGTATCTGGTTGCGGATGAGGGCAAATCGCCGGATACCGAGCATTTTCTGAAAGAGTGGGGCGTCGATGCGGGTTACCAACATCGCGGTGCGGTGCTGCCAAAACCGGAGCCGCTGAAACCGGCACGGCAAGTGGTCATGTGCCAGCGCAAAGCGAGCAAGCCCGGTGCCGGCCTTGGCAAAACCACCGGCTGGATTCATCGCGCCAGTTTGAAAATGAATCAGGTGCAGATGTTGTCCGGCGTCAGTTACGAACGTATTGATGATCAAGGTCTGTGGATACGCGAAGGCGAGCAGGGGCCGGTTCGCTGTCTGGCGGTGGATCACATCATCAATTGCACCGGCCAGTTATCGCAACGGGAGTTGGTCGAGCCGCTGCGTGCGCATGGCGTTATCGTGCATGTGATCGGTGGTGCCGATGTGGCGTCGGAGCTGGATGCGAAGCGGGCGATTCGCCAGGGCGCCGAGCTCGCCGCCAGTATTTGAGTAGCGCCGCTGCCGGAACGTTTTGCGGCGTTCTTGGTGCAAAGAAAAAGCCCGGTCATGCCGGGCTTTTTCTTTGCTTGTTAATCCGGGTTCTTGTTGCCCCGACTTACTTGTTGATTCGGTTTACTTGTTTATCCGATCCAGCGCGCTGGCGTTGATTGTGGTTTTCGGTAGTGGCGCCAAATACCAGTAAGCAGTTTTGGGCACAAACGCTTCGGCGGGCGCCGCATCAATGCTCTGCAGTATCAGCTCTTTTTCGGCATCGGTCAGCGGTTGATAGCCACGCAGATAATGCCAGCCATAGCCCCAGCGGAAGGTGGTTGGCCAGAATGGTGATCCGCCGGTGCGCACACCGGCCAACATCAGTTTGGCAATGGCCGGTTCGCCGACGTCGGCCACGCATTCGGCCAACGCTTCGTCGGCTGCGCTACGGTCCTCGTAGGTGCCGCCGGCCCAATACGCCAGATCGTGGGCAACACAGCAGTCGCGCCACAATTGCTGATTTTTCAATGAACCATTTGGAAACGCGCTGCAACCATCGGTGGAAAAGGGACTCAGCTCGGCCGCGTTCGGTTCACTGCCGGAGGCTGGACGGTTAGCGGCAATCGGGTCAGCCGCAAAACCGTCCGTCACAATGCCGGCAACGGCAAAACCGATCAGCATCACGCCAAGCAATGCCGCGCTAAATCGCCATTTCATTTCGGCACATTCAATACGCGCAGTGGCATCCGATTGGCTTGTGCCGACTGGCGTTGGCCACGCAGCGCCAGCAGACCCAGCAGTGCCAGCAGGCTCAATTCAGTGGTGCTACCGCCACCACCGCCACCACCACCGCCGGATGACTTCGCCGCGGTGGTACTGGTGAACGTATCGGAAACGCCGCCGATGGTCAGGGTGGTGCTGATCGTGGTGCTGTAGGCGCTTGACGCGATATGACTCAGGCAAACCGTATCGCCATTGCTGATAGTGCTGGCGGTATTGATGAAGGTATTGGTGCAGCCAATGGAGTAGCCGCCGCTGCCCGACACGGTGATGGCGGCAGGTACCGTCAAGCCGCTGATGGTGATGGTGTTGGAGCGCACCGTGGCATTGCGAGAGAGCCCGGTTTGATCGGTGAAGCTGAATGCATCCGGTACGGCGTCCGCCGCTGCCGCCGTGGTGGTGGTGAAGTCATCGGAAACATTTCCAACGGTCAGTGTGCTGGTCTTGCTGGTATTCAGGGCATTGGCGCTGAGCTGCCGGATGCAGACGGTCTGGCCGTTGCTGATGCTGCCTGCAGTTGCGGTGAAGGTGCCATTGCAACCGATCGAGTACTCGCCATTGCTGGTGCTGATCGGTGTCGCAATGTCGATGCCGTTGATGGTCACGGTATTGGACGTGATCCAGCTGTTGACCGCCACCTCGACCTGATCGGTCAGCGTGAAAGCATCCGGAATGGTATCGACCACTTCGGTGTGGCTGACAAATGTCGCGACAACCGGCATGCCCTGCACGATATCGCCATTGAATTGGGTGCTAACACCACCGACAGTCAAGGTCGTTGTCTGGTCGGTATCACCGAGGCCGCTGGCGTTGTGCTGCAAGCGAATGGTGTCATCGTTTACTGCCCAACCAGCATCGGTGGTGAAGGCGCCGCCATTCAGGCTATAGCTGCCATTGCTGACCCGCACCGGCACTTGCACGCCGGCGCTGAGTCCGGTGATGGTTTGACTGTTCGAGGTCAGCAGCGTGTTGGGCACGACATCCAGTTGCGCACCAAAGCTGATGGCATCGGGTTCGGTATCCAGCACATCGGCCGGTGCCACCGATAGCCGAGCCAGCATATAAGAGTTGAACGCGTTGCCACCACCGGCATCGTTCAGCGCCCGACCCGCGAGCAGCAATTTGCCATCGCCCTGCAAGGCAATGGTATTGGGTCGCGCGGCGATCAAGCCAAACGTTTGCCGACTGATGCCGGTCGCGCCGCTGTCGAAGGTGGTGTCGAGTGCGCCGGCGCTGTCGAGGCGGGCAACGACGGCTTTGGTGGTAATCACGTTGATGTTGCCGCTCGGCAAGGTGACTTGTGCTTGCGAGCCGGCGACCAGAATGCGGCCGTCGGGCAACCGGGCCAGCTCACTGGCGTTGAAAATGCTGCGATTGGAACCCGCCTCCGGTGCGATCAGCGTCATCCCGCTGCTGCCGAAGCTGGTGTCGGTGCTGCCATTGTTGTTCAGCTTGAGCACGCCGAGCGAGGCGATATTGTCGGTGCTGTCATCGACGGTAGTGGCGATCAGCAAGCTGTTGTCTGGCTGAATCAAAATCTCGTCGCCGAAGTCGCGCAGACCGGTGCGCAGATCAATGCCACGCACGCCATCCGTGTCGAAGCTGGTATCGAGCGAGCCATCGGCATTGAGCCGCCCCGCGAGTACCTGCATGGTGGTGCTGGCACCGACGCTGCCGGTAAAGGCGAGTTTGCCGTTGGGGTAAAGATCAATGCCACTGATGCTGTCGTTGGCACTGCTGGAAAAAGCATACAGACGTGTGCCGTTGTTGCCGAAGCTGGTATCGAGCTCACCGGTGGCAGTCAATTGTGCGAAAAAGCTGTCAATGGCGCTACTTTGATTGCTGTCGCCCGCCACCACAATGCGGCCATCGGGCCGCAACACCATGCCAAACACTCTTTCGCTGGAGCCGGATTTTGCGATGACAGCCAAACCGTCACCGCCACCAAAATCGGTATCGCGGGTTCCGTCGGCATTGTAACGAACAACAAATATCTCACCGAGGTTTGAGGTCGAGGGATTGTAGGTGAAACCAGACACCACGATCTTGCCATCTGCCTGCACCAACACTTTCCAGCCAGCGTCGAAGATACCGGGTACCACATCATCAATGAGGTAACCGGTGCCGTTGAAGGTGGGGTCGAGCGCGCCGTTCTCGTTGAAACGGGCAACGAAGGTTTGAAACGGAGTCGTGCCATCCACCGGCGTACCGCCTTCACGATCACCCGTCACAACAATTTTGCCGTCGGCCTGAGTGGTGATTGAATTGATAATGACGAAGTAGTCCGTGCCACTGTCATCAAAAAAAGTTGCGGAATGGACGACCACGCCATCGCCATCAAAGCTGGTGTCCAGATCGGCACTGGCAGCGTGGCTGTGGCCGGAAAACGCCAGCGCACTGAGCGCAAACAGCGTCGGCAGAACCGGACGGATCGAGGGCAGGCGGGTCATGACAGCTACTCCTTCAGCTGGATACGACAGCTTTCTTGCTGGGCAGATTCGGGTTGGCGGCTTATGGCCGGCCGGTATATGCGGCGGCAGCCGCAGCAAACTGCAATGACGTTAACAAACTGCCCCCACAGGGTAAAGAACCGCCGGTCTGCCAAACGTGGCCTCGTACACTTTTATACAAAGGCCTGATGGTCGTCGCCGTGCAGCGACTCGCTTAGAATGAGCGCCTTCGCTGACCTGACGGCCACCACCATGCCGGAATACCTGGGCAATATCGAAAAAATGCGGGCCACACTGGCGGCGCCCGTGCAATACGCCTTGCCAATCGGCGATTTTCATTTGCCGATGAATGAGTTGATTGGCCAGCGCCTGACGCTGGTGCATACCGGCCGCATTTACTGCGTGGCCTGCGGCCGCTTGACCAAGAAGAGCTTCAATCAGGGCTATTGCTATCCCTGTTTCACCCGGCTGGCGCAATGTGACAGCTGCATCGTCAAACCGGAGCTTTGCCATTTTGCTGCCGGTACCTGCCGGGAACCGGAGTGGGGCATGTTGCACTGCATGATTCCGCACGTGGTCTATCTGGCCAACTCTTCCGGTTTGAAGGTGGGTATCACCCGCCACAATCAGGTGCCTACCCGCTGGCTGGATCAGGGCGCGACGCAGGCGTTGCCGATTCTCTCCGTACAGTCGCGCTACCAAAGCGGTTTGGCGGAAGTGATATTCAAGGATTTTGTCGCCGACAAAACCGATTGGCGGGCCATGCTGAAAGCTGAAGCGACACCAATGGATTTGCCCGCTCGCCGTGACGAGCTGCTCGGCAAAGTCCAGTCAGGATTGGCCAGCCTGCGCGAGCGCTTTGGCAGTGACGCGGTGGTCGAGTTGACGCGCGAGCCGATCAGCATCAGCTATCCGGTGCAGCAATACCCGACCAAAGTCAGTTCGTTTGATTTTGACAAGACGCCGGAAGTGACAGGCCTGCTGCAAGGGATCAAGGGCCAGTATCTGATCTTCGATACCGGTGTCATCAATCTGCGCAAATTTGGCGGCTATGAGTTGCGGGTTGTTGCCTGAAAGCGGTGCGCAAGGTGACTGCGAAGCTTGTTGAGTAAGGCCGTTGAGTAAGGCCGTTGGGTAAGAAGATCGTGTGAATGGCTTGCTTGAAACGGCAGCCATAATCGCTGGCATTCACAGGCGTTCTTGCCGCGGTGGTCGAACCGATGATCGACCACCGCGGCAATAGTCAGTGCGTTAGCGAACCGCCTTGCTGAAGCGGGCTTCGTTTTCCGCGAACGGGCCGGCATTGTTCAGCACTTTGGCGTTGGCAATGGCCTTCAGCCGATCAGCGGGCCGAGGATGGGTTTGCAGCAGCAGCGCCAGCGACGAATCTTCACTGCCGAGCGCTTCCAGTTTCTGCAGCACCGAGACAAACGCATACGGGTCGTAGCCGGCCTGCGCCATCAGCACAATGCCGTCTTTGTCCGCTTCGTATTCGTCGTCTTTGTCCAGCCCCCGTGCGTACAAGGCCTTGGTGGCGCCGAGCAGCTTGTCGGCAACCGCGCCTTTGGCGTCGGCATGCTGGCCGCCACTCTTGTTGATTTGCCGTTCACCGAGATAACCGAGCACATCGGTGGCGGCACCGAGCTGGTTGTTTTTTTGCACGGCTTTCAGATGATGCCGGTGATTGACGTGCTGCACTTCATGCGCTAACACACCGGCGAGTTCGGCTTCACTGTCCAGTTTGCGCAGCAGGCCGCGGGTGACAAAAACATAACCACCCGGTGCGGCAAAAGCATTGACGGTTTCATCTTTCAGCACGCCAAATTTCCACGGCAAGCCCGGACGCGGACTTTGCAGGCTGACCCAGCGGCCGACCTGATTGACGTAACGCTGCAAATTCACATCCGGGTCGAGTGCCGAGGCGCCGAGCAGGGTGCCGGCCATGTGGCCACCGAGAGCAATTTCATCAAGCTCATTCATTTCGCCGGAGTTCGACAGTTTTTCCGCTGCTGAGACAAACGGGTCGAGTTTGACATCGCCGATTTGCATGCCTTTGAGCGCGCCGCAGCCGGTCAGCGTGATCGCCGCCGCCGTGAGGATGACAAGACGCAGATTCATCGCTTACTCCTTGCCAACGGTGCGGCTGCTGACACCGCCTTGGGCGGCAAATTGGCGGGCGTCCGCATCGCTGACGGCGAACTGATCCAGCTTGGCCAGTTCGCGCGGATTTTCTTTTGCCTGTTTCAGATCTTCAGCGGTCAGACCGCGAATGCCGGTCGCGACCGTGGTGTCGGTGCGGCTGGTGCTGCCCAATTTGACCAAGGTATCGACGCCATTCTTGCCCGGTTTGCTGCTGCCACCGGCTAGCCGGACATGCAGCAGCCGGACCCAGCCTTTGCCCTGGCTGGTTTCGGCGGCGTACCAACCGCCTTGGCGGTCATTGATCTGCAGCATGCTGCCGGCTGGCAAACTCGCCACGGTTTCCGCTTTGGGTTCGGGCTTGGTTTTCAGATCGGTAGTGGTCACGGTTTGCGCCTGTTGCGCGGCGTTGACCACTGCGGGCAGACAACATGACAACGCGGCTATCAGCGCTGCCTTCAGCGCCATTCCAGCTCCAGCCTTGTTCATACGCAGCCTCTCATGTCGACCGTCTCCTTGGTTCATATACGACAACCGGTTCAGCCCGGCCCTTCACCTTATATTCGCCACACGCAATGAAGTCAAAAGCTTCACCGGTCGCGCGGGTTTGCGCCACACAGGCATCGCGTGTCGATTGTGAAACCAGCACGCGGGCGACGCCTTTGGTCAGGCCTTCCATGCGGCTGGCCAGATTCACGGTATCGCCTATGGCGGTGTATTCGTACCGTTGTTCCGAACCGAGCATGCCCACCACTGCCGGGCCGGTGTGCACGCCGATGCCGATGTCAAAATCGGTCAGGCCTTTTTCACTGACGAAGCGTTGCAGTTCATCGCACATGTCGAGCGCTGCCGCGACCGCATGGTAAGCATGGCGCTCGTCATCGAGCGGAGCACCCCAGAACGCCATGATGGCGTCGCCGATGAATTTGTCGAGCGTGCCCTGATGCCGAAAAATGCAGGCGACCTGCTGACTGAAATAATCGTTCAGCAAGGACATGATGACTGGCGCCGGCTGTTTCTCCGACAAGGTGGTGAAGCCGCGGATGTCAGAGAACAGCACCGTGATATCGCAGTGGCGCGCGGCCAGACTGGCATCGGTCAGTCCATCACGAGCCAATTGCTCGACCACATTGGGATCAAGAAAACGGCCGAACAGATCCAGTGCCTCGGTGCGGGCATCGCGCTCACGCAAATAGCGCATCAACGCGCCCGACATCAGCAGCAATAACGCCGCCAGCAGCGGAGTGACGACGGCAATTAAAACGCCACTGCGAATGGCCAGCACACTCAGCAGTATCAGCAGTGCGGCGGCGGCCACGGCTTGCATGGTCGTGCTGGACAACGAGGTGTTGCTGCGGATGCGCCAAAACAGCCAGAGCAACAACACGCTGCCGTAACCGAGTTGCCACCAGGCCGAGTAGGCGAGCTCCTGGTGATTCTTGATGTTGTCCAGGGTAATCGCCAGCATGTAGAGCGCCGGGTACTGGGCACTGACCGCGGTCGGCCGCAGATCGTGATTGCCGGACGCCGTCGAACCAATGAAGACGACCTTGTCGCGAAAGCGATCATCGGCATCCGCGTTGAGCGCCTTGGCGAATACATCGGCGTAGGAATAGGTCGGGTAGGGCGGTTTGCGCGCACGCCAATCCAGCCGCAGCGTTGCCTGACCCGGCAAGGCATAGCCCAAATCGCGGGCAACTACGGCCGGCAGCGAATAGAACCGCCAGCCATTGATGTCGCGATACAGCGAATAGCGGCGGGCAACACCGTCGGCATCAGGAACAAAATTGATCAGGCCGAGCCGCCAGTGTTCCGGTTTGCCAATGGCCGGCAGAATGAGTTGAGCTTTTGCATTCGGGTCGGCCTGTGCTGTGCGCTCGATGGCGGCCAGTGGCGGATAACTGTCCAGCCGCCGATCAAGCTGCGGGGTCAGGCTGTTCTGCAACAGCGTCGGCATGTAAACGTTGTCGTGGCTGGCCAGCGTTTCCGCGAAATAATCATCGAGTTCGCCACGGAATTTGTCGCGCTCGCTGAACCAGATGTCGAACACGATTTTCTTCGCGCCCTGATCAGTCAGCCAGTTGACCAATTCCGCGTGGACGCCGCGTGCCCATGGCCAGGAACCGTTGTCCGGCTCCATTGCGGTCATGCTGTAATCATCGATATCGATGACCACAATCGACGGATCCGGCAATTGCTGCTCGGCACGCAGGCGGGTCAGCGCATCCAGCCAGAGAAAATCCAGCCGTTGCAGCGGCACGGCAACGCTGCCCAGCAACAGCAGCAACAGTGTCAGCGCGAGTGCCAGCAGCAGGCTGCGATTTTGCAGGCGATTGCGGCGCGTGATCATGTGCGCACCGGGGCGATGAGGTGATCGGGCTGGTGGCCGAAGTAGTGGCCGAGGTAGCGACCGAGGCTGTGGCCGGGTTCGTGATCGAAGCCGTGACCGAAGGTCAGCGCAGCAAGCAGCAAATCATCCATGAGGCACGACGGACCGTCGTCGGAGAGGTACTGACAGCATACCGGCCGGTGGCGAAAGCGCAACCGGCCGGTATGCTGATATCAGAATGCCGGATATCAGAACGCTTGATAACTGTCGGTGCTGATATCCACTTGTTTGACTTCACCGTATTTGCCGGCAATACCGCCGATGTCGGCGGCGTTGCCAATCAGGACGAATTGCAGTTTGTCCTGCGGCAAATGCTGGCGGGCGAGCTGGTTGGCTCGCTCGACGGTCAGGCCTTCGACATCGGCCAGGAAGCGGTCGAACTGGGCTTTGCTCATGTGGTTGTGATGCAGCACGGTCAGGGCTTCCGCCAGATCGGCGGCGGTTTCAAATTTCGGCGGATACAGACCTTTGACATAGGCCTTGGCCGAGGCCAGCGTGGCATCGTCGATGCCCTGGGTCCACAGACGCTGATAAGTTTTCAGCGCCAGATCGATGGCCTTCTCGGTATTCGCCTTGGCGGTAAAGGTGGTGATGTTGAACAGGCCGCCACCGCGCAGCGCTTGCAGCTGGCTGCGGGCACCATAGGTCAAGCCGGAGTTCACCCGCAGCTCATCGTTGAGCCAGGAGGTGAAGCGGCCACCGAGGATGGTGTTGACGACCGTCAGCGCGTTGTAATCCGGATGATTGCGGGCCACACCGGCACCACCGATATAAAGCGTCGTTTCAATCGCATCGGGTTTGTTGACCAGCACCACGCGGGCTTTGTCGACCGCGACCGGCACCGCAGCCGGTTCTTCGGTTTTGCCGGCCGCGTTGCCGCGCCAGCTGGAAAACGCCTGCGCGATGCGCTTTTTCATGGCCTTGGCATCGTAATCGCCGACGACGATCAAGGCGCTGCCTTGCGGCACATAATGCTGGCGATAGAAGCGCTCGATGGCATCGCGGTCGAGTGCCTTGACGCTCGATTGCAAGCCGGATACCGGATTTGCGTAGACCGAATCGCGATACATCAGTTGCTGAAAATAATTGCCGATGACCTGGCGCGGGCTTTGCCGCATCAGCTCCAGTTCCTGCAGACGGCGATCGCGTTTCTTGTTGAACTCGTCGGCCGGAAAGCTCGGTTGCAGTAGCGCATCGACCAGCATCGGCAGCAGCGTATCGGTATCCTGATTGACGAACTCTGCGGTGATGCCGGCCGTTTCCAGATCAGCGTTGGCGGTCACGCTGGCGCCCCGCAAATCGAAGGCTTTTTCCAGTTGTTCCTTGCTGTAGCGTTTGCTGCCGAGCAGCAGGCTTTCTGCGGTCAGCAGGGCGATGCCGTAGGCGTCGCCATCGGCGATGGCGCCGGCCGGCAGATCCAGCCGGACATGCACCAGCGGCACTTCCTTTTGCGGCATCAGATAGACCGTCAGGCCGTTGTCGAGTTGGTAGCGCTCGAATGCCGGCAGCTCAAAGTCAGCGTTGGCAGCGCCAGAAAGCGTGCCGGCGAAAACGCCGAACGCTGCGGCCAGCAGGGTTGTCAGCTTGTTCATGTTCAGTCTTCCTTGGCCGCGAGGATGCCGACGGTGCGGCGAGATTTGCTCAGGTAATCACGGGCAACGCGCTGGATGTCGGCGGCGCTGACTTGCTCATAGGCTTTCGGTGCGTTGAACATCTTGTCGTAGCTGCCGAAATAGACTTCATAGGTGCCGAGCGTGTTGGCTTTGCCGTTGATGGTTTCCAGTTGTTTGTAAAAACGCATCAGTTTCTGGCTGCGGGCTTTTTGCAGTTCTTCCTTGCTGACGCCATTCTTGATCAGTTTGTCGATTTCGGCGTACAGCACAGACTCAATCTGCGCGGCTTTGGTATCGCCACTGGCGATGGCATAAATGCCGAGCAGGTAAGGATCAAAATGCTCTTCGTAGTCGGCGCCGACCATGGTGGCAAGACCGCTGTCGACCAGTGCCTGATACAGCCGCGAGGAATTGCCCTCGGCGAGAATCGAGGTCAGCAAACTGAGCGCGTAGTAATCCGGATGGCTGGCGGCCGGGGTTTTGTAGCCAATCAGCAGATGCGGCGTGCTGACCGAGTCTTTTTGCACGAACAGCCGTTTTTCGCCTTTTTGCTCCGGCTCCACGGTGTGAATCGGTCGCGGCGGTTCGGCTGCCGGAATCGGGGCAAAATATTGCTCGGCCAGTTTTTTTACTTCGGCAACTTCGACGTCACCAACCACCACCGCGACGGCGTTGTTCGGCGCGTAGTAGGTGTCAAAGTAGGATTGCAGATCACTTTTTTTCCAGTTTTTGATATCGGACTCGTGACCAATCACCGGCCAGGAATACGGATGGGCCCGGAACGCAGCGCCATCGACTTCTTCGCCGAGCGTGCGCCACGGTGAATTTTCCAGACCAGTGGTGCGTTCGCTGGCGACCACGCCGCGCTCGCTGGCGACCATGGCATCGTCGAGATTCAGATCCGCAATGCGGTCGGCTTCGAGATCAAAAATCGTTGCCAGTGCCGAGGCCGGAAACCAGTCGGTGTATACGGTCACATCGTTGGTGGTGTAGGCGTTGTTGGCGCCGCCATTGGCTTCCATCACCCGGTCAAATTGTTTCGGGCCGTATTTTTTGGCGCCGTTGAACATCATGTGTTCAAAAAAATGCGACAAGCCGGTGATGCCGGGGTGCTCATTGCGCGAGCCGACTTTCCAGAACACGTAAAAGTTGGCGTTGGGAATCGAGTGATCTTCCAGCACCAGAAATTTCATGCCGTTGGCCAGCGTTAAGGTCTGCACGTCTTTAGCGGTGGTGACGGCCTGCGCCGATGACATCAGCCCGAACAGGCTGGCGGCCAGCAATACGCGTCTCTTGAAATGTCGTTCCATGTTGACGTCCGTGAGGTAGGGGGAATGAACCGCGCGCAGCTTGCCACAGCCGGCGCGGGCCGCTCCATGAGAGATGTGTAGAAAATTGTCTGGCTGGGGCGCGGTTCGCATCCTGCCCGGCGGCAATGCCGGTGCGGGCGGCATTCTGTTGAGGACTCATTCGGCAAAACGCGGCTTGACGGTTTGAACGGAGCTGATGGAATGAAACCGGCTGAAACGCGCAATCCGGATGAAGGAAACCGACGTTATGGAGCCCGAACCGCGACTCAGGCCGGTGCGCTGATCGGACGTTCCAGCAAATCGGCCAGCTGCGCGGCATCGCGCGCGTCGTAGTGCCGGCCAAACAGGTTCTGGATAGCGGTCTGGTAAACCGGCCACATTCGCTTCTGCATGGCAAGGCCGGCCGGGGTCAGCACGGCATAGAGGCCGCGCCGGTCTTCGCTGCAGTTGTCGCGGGTGACAAGGCCCTCTTTTTCCAGCCGATCCAGCAGCCGGGTCAGATTGGAGCGCGACAGCACGATGCGTTCACCTAAGTCAAACAACCGCAGCCGCTGATCCGGCGCAGTTTTCAGCTCGATCAATACGTCATACCACTCCAGCGGCGGCAGGCCGGCCTCGCTGAGCGCGGCTTGCACGCCTTCCAATAGGAGTTTCTGGGCTTTGAGCAGCCGCGCCCAGGCGCGAATGGTCGGGTCGGCCAGCAGGTCGGCGGGCATGGCGGGTCTCCGGTCAGGTAGCAGGGGCAGGGCGGGTTGCGGAAAAGTTACCATCGCGATAGTTGCATTTGCAAATAAATCGATCTAGGCTGTACTTGTAGTTGCAAATGCAACTATATCGACTGCCCGAGCTGACGCTGGCCACGTTCAGGCGGCGCAGTCCCGTCCGAATCACGCTGTGACACCGGTACCAAATTGCCGGTTTTAGGAGCCATGCCATGCAAACCCTGTCTCGTACCGAGTTGCTGAACAAACTGCTGCAGGGGCCACGCCCGATCCTTATCGAGGCGCTGCCCGAGCGTTACTACCGCGCCGGCCATCTGCCCGGCGCGCTGAACATCAACCACGACGCCATCAAGGCCACCGCCGCCAGTGCGCTGCCGGACAAGGATGCCGAGATCGTCGTTTACTGCGCCAACGCGGCCTGCCAGAACTCCGACATGGCAGCGGTGCAGCTGAGCGCGCTTGGTTATCGGAAGGTTGCGGTATTCAGGGGCGGCAAGCAGGACTGGCAAGAGGCCGGTCTGGCACTGGTGGGGGCATAAGCCATGACGACGTTGACGATGAATCCGATTGCGAGGCCTCACAGCTACGGCGCGCTGTTACTGCGGTTCGCACTCGGCCAGATGTGGATTGCGCACGGCACGATGAAACTGACGGTCTTCACCGTCAGCGGCTTCGCCGGTTGGCTCGACAATCTGGGTTTGCCGGGTTTCATGGCCGGACCGGTGATCGTTGCCGAAATTCTCGGTGGTATCGCCATCTTGTTGGGCCTGTATGGTCGCTGGGTGTCGCTGGCGATGGTGCCGGTATTGGCCGTCGCCCTGTGGACCCATTTGCCGAATGGTTGGCTCTTTACTAACAGCGGTGGCGGCTGGGAGTTTCCGGCGTTCTTGATTGTCGCATCGCTGGTGCACGCGTTGCACGGTGATGGCATTTGGGCGCTGAAGTCGCGCTGAGTGGACTGCAGTCAATGAAGTAATGGCTGTTACATTGGGGTGGGCCAGCCAAGTATCCGCTGGCAGAGGATCTGCAATGTGTTTTCGATCCCCCTCCTTGTCAAGGAGGGGCTAGGGGTGGTTGCAGGAGGCAGAAAACGACCCTGCAGGTTGAGAACATGCCAACAGTTGCCGATTTTCAGATTTCCAATCGTTCGGCGCTCAACCACCCCCAACCCCTCCTTGACAAGGAGGGGAGTGATCCTGCTCGCGCTGAAGTAGCGGCAATCACCAACCGAATAATTGTGACCCAGAAAGAAAAAGAGCCGGCAAAGCCGGCTCTTTTTCTTTTCATTGCATCAAACAACTCATGAATCAACGCATCAATCAACTGGCCAATTTTCCGGCTTGGTAATCGCGAATGGCCTGTTCGATTTCCAGCGGCGTGTTCATCACAAACGGGCCGTACTGAACAATCGGTTCGCGCAGCGGTTTGCCTGCCACCAGAATGAAGCGGCTGTCGGCGGTTGCCGTCACCCGGACACCACTGCTGCCGCTTGTCGACGTCAGTATGCCCATCTGCTGTCGGCGCAGCGGCCGCGTCAGTGCACCAATCGTCAGCTCGCCTTCATACGGATACAGAAAGGCGTTGTGGCCATCCTGAATCGGGATCTGCAACGTGCTGCCTGCCGGCGCATGCACATCAAGATACAGCGGCTCGGTATCCGGCCGTTGCACCGCGCCGTTGACACCGGCAAAAGCACCGGCAATCACGCGCACCAGACTGCCATTTCCCAACGTGACTTCCGGAATCGCGGTCGCCGGCAAATCCTGATAGCCCGGTGCCGTCAGCTTGTTCTTGGCCGGCAGGTTCACCCACAGCTGAAAGCCGCGCATCAAACCGTCTTCCTGCTCCGGCATTTCCGAATGGATGATGCCGCGCCCGGCTGTCATCCACTGCACGCCGCCGTTGGTCAGCAAACCGGAATTGCCGACGCTGTCGCGGTGACGCATGCGGCCATTGAGCATATAGGTCACCGTTTCAAAACCGCGATGCGGGTGATCCGGAAACCCGGCAATGTAATCACCCGCCTGATCCGAACCGAACTCATCCAGCATCAGAAACGGGTCGAGCCGCTTCTGCAGGTTTTGCGTCAGCACCCGGGTCAGCTTGACGCCAGCGCCATCACTGGTCGGCCGACCAACCACGACTTGCTCCAGCTCGCGGCTGGTTTCGATGCGCGGTTCAACGCTTGGGCGAATCGGGGTGGGCGATGTCGTTGTGGGCTGAATAGCAGTGGACATGGTGTACCTCCGGTTATTTGCTTGGCGGTATCGGTTTCCTACCGCTGATGTAGGTCAGCTTACGCCCGACCGCTTATTCGAACCAGCTGATGGATTTGACCGAGTTGTTGTGAAATCTTGAATGATTGGCTGGTTGCTGTTTAATCAGTCGAGGAGGGTGGGGCGATTGCCACCATTGCCGGGTCCCGCCCCGGCGGGCGGGTAACTTTCTTTGGCGCAAAGAAAGTTACCAAAGACAAATTCGCCGGGAGCGAATTTGCACGCCGAAGGCGCCGCCAGGCCAAGGCCATGGATGGCCTTGGTGCAACATGCCCGACTCCGAGCCGCTAAAACGATGAAGCTGTTTTAGCGGTTCCCTGTGCATGTCATTCGGTGCATCCATGCACCTCACCCTTCGGGCGGCTGCGCCGTGCAAAACGGCAATCCTGCCGTTTTGTCATTCCGTCTGGGGCTTTTCAGACAGTGCACCCCTGCACAGTCTGAAAAGGCGTCGGCTTCCTGCCTCGCCCCTTCGTTTCACTACAGGCTATTAACCCAGACTGCATTCCGCTGAGCTCTGCACTTCCTGCGGTCGTCGGCTCGTCGAACGGGCGAGTAAGTCAAAGGCACGCTACGCGCAATGCCAGAACAAACCGTCATTCTCGCGAACGACTGCATGGATGCAGGAGGTAGAGCAATGCAGGAGCAGTTGCCGAAGCGGGAATCCTGATGCTTTATCGGCATGAGCAGTACTTTGAGTCTTGCTGTTCACCGACTACTTCAGCGCACGCGGAGGAGGTGCGAATCCGCGTAGCGGCTTCGCACGAATGAAAAAACATGCGTCCGAAACGCTGCGCGGTTCGGACCTACTGTGGCTCAGTTGGCAGTCTCCGGGAGTTGTCCATAAGAAGTATCCAGGAAGATCTCGTAACTGGCTGACGCAGCCTCAAGCTGATGAAATGGCACCGTGGCGGACGAGCCAACCTTTAGCGTGACAGCGCCGCTTCCTGCGTAGATGGGTTTGTCGCTCGTAATGTCCTTAAGCGTGACGACGATATTCACTTCGTCTTTACCTATCGCCTCCGACTCCAGTCGCATTTCATATTCATTCGGGAATGTCATGGTAACTGCTTCGGTTTGTCGCATGAGCACACCATTGGTGTACGTGCTGGCTCTTTCGCCCGCCGACTTCTTTATTGTGAGGTGCACGACAAGGCCCTCTTCGGCAAACGCTGAACTGATCAATGTCAGGCAAAAAGCTACTGTTGCCTTCAATTTCACTGCAATCTCCCATATGCACTGGTGCCGCACATCGCGGTTTGTAGGTAGTGCTGTCAAGTCCAATACCGTCCGAGCTGGCTGACTCGGAACGTTGAGCTTTGATGGCTGTCAGTTCGTTGGTTGGGGTGGAACGCCCAACCTGTGATTTCAGGAAGGCGGCTCAGATGTTGGGCATCGCGGGTGCCTCGCGCTCGGATTTGAGGCGACTCACCGAGATGCTTCCATCGGGCCTTCGATTTCGATAGCCGATGCGACAAGAAAGAATGTTTGCCGATCAGGCGATGCCATTGTTTCAGCCTCGATTGAAAGTACTGCATCTTCGGATTCAATAGGTACAATTTTCCCGACTTGCTCTCGCTCAATATGACTCGCCATTCGGAATTTTGGGTGGCTGAACTGAAAAGGAAGAGATAAGTACGAGACGCCGGCAAATGCAGCCACTGGCTTTGCATACTCGATTGAGGTGCCGCTCGAAAGAATCAAGCTCCAACCGTCGTATGACTTTACCACGCACTCCCACCCGCAGCGAGAGTTTAGAACTTCGAGTAGTTCGTTCATTTGCGATGCCTTACGTGAAGTAGGTCCCATAAATGTGGCGTTTTTCTACACCCAAAAAGGTGCATAACACTTTTTTTTGCCAGATATAACTCGTCGACTTATAGCCGGGTTAGACCTGTTTATTCACCCCAAACCCTTGGTCGAATTTGGGGGCTGTTCAAGCGAAGCTAGGCTAGGTAAATCTGGTGGGATTGTCACCCAAAACAAAGCCCGCCAATTGGCCGCCTTGTTTTTTTCGAAGCGAAATTTGGCACCATATTTGCCCGTCTGACGAGCCGAGCAACGGAGTGGAGGCTGGGTTAACAGCCCGGAGCGTAGCGAAGGGGCGATGCAGGAGGCCGAAGCCTTTTGTGACTGTACAGGGATGTCCTGTCACAAAAGCCCCAGCTGGAGCGGAGAAGCGCAGGGGACCGCTAAAACGGTTCTTCGTTTTAGCGGCGAGGAATCGGCCATGTTTCTTTGGTTTCTTTCTTTGCGCCAAAGAAAGAAACCCGCCCGCCGGGGCGGGACCCGGCAAACCTGACGGTTGCGATACCGCTGAAATTATCGAACCGCCAGAGCGGCAAGACGGTATCTACCGCGCTAAAAGTCTATGCCAAGGTTCCATTTTGTGCCTAATTTTTTTGCTTTGACAAGAACGCTCTTGAAGTCGTTAAGTTCTCCGAGCAACTGCTCGGAGCCTTTTACTGCAGATGGGTTCTGAATGAGATGTGAGGCGACTGTATCAAACCAGTGTATTCCTTCGTCGGGCTCGAACCATGGCCCGTCTTGGTCTGTGTCGACTTCGAACTCTTCAGCAATATCCTCGCTCAGGCCAAAGTAATCTTCCAGCTTCTTTAGGCCGAGCGCCTTTGCAATCTTATTTAGAGTCTTCTCGGCACGAGCCAATGCCTTGCCGTCAACCTCCGTGCAAACAGCCTCATCGCCGTTCTCGAACGATACGTAGTAGGCAACCCCCATAGATCCTCCGTTGTAGTGACTTTCCGAAGCAAAGATGCACTGGCCCCGTCGCCTAACACCTTTTCGCCTTATCAATCTTGCTGAATTATAAGCAGGATAGTCCTGTAAATTCACCCAAAACCGGAGTCGGATTGAGGCGACAGTTGGAGTGGGGCGAGGCGATTCTCGCGCGCCTGTCACCCAAAAACAAAGCCCGCCAATCGGCGGGCTTTGTTTGTTGCAGAACAGCAGAGCTTACCAACCGCAAGTCCGGCCAACGTTCTGTTCATCCAGCCAGGCTTTCAGCGGTGCAAAGTATTCCTGGATGGCGCTGGCGTCCATTTCGCGCTGGCCAGTCATTGCTTCGAGCGCGTCTTGCCACGGCTTGCTGGCGCCCATTTCGAGCATCTTGTTCAGGCGCTCGCCGACTTCCTTGTTGCCGTAGAACGTGCAGCGGTGCAGCGGGCCTTGGTGGCCGGCCATCTTGCACATTTCGCGGTAGAACTGGAATTGCAGCACATCAGCGAGGAAGTAGCGAGAGTACGGCACGCCGCCCGGGACGTGGTACTTGGCGCCGGCGTCGAAGTCTTTTTCGCTGCGCGCGACCGGAGCTTTCACGCCCTGATATTTTTCGCGCAGTTGCCACCAGCCTTCGTTGTATTTGTCTGCCGGGATCTCGCCGGAGAATACGCGCCAGCGCCACTGATCAACCATCAGACCAAACGGCAGGAAGGCGACTTTTTCCAGCGCTTTGCGCATCAGGATGTTGACGTCCTGGCTGGCATCCGGCTCTTTGTCGATCATGCCGATTTGCTTCAGGTAGGCCGGGGTGATGCCCAGCGCAATGGTGTCGCCAATCGCTTCGTGGAAACCGTCGTTGGCGCTGTCCATGAACAGGAACGGCTGGTTCTTGTAGGCGCGCTGGTAGTAGTTGTGGCCGAGCTCGTGATGGATGGTGACGAAGTCTTCACCGTTCATCTTGATGCACATCTTGATGCGAACGTCGTCCTGGTTGTCCAGATCCCAGGCGCTGGCGTGGCAGACCACATCGCGGTCACGCGGTTTCAGGAATTGCGAATTGCTCCAGAAGCTGTCCGGCAGCGGCGCAAAACCGAGCGAGCTGAAGAAGCCTTCGCCGGCCTGCACCATTTTGCCTTCCGGCGATTGCTTCAAGTTGAAGATGTTGGCGTTGTTGACATTGTCGACATCGCTGGCTTTCAGATCGGTTGCTTTGCCGTAGGCTTTGACGACCAGATCATCGAGGTTGTAGCTGCTGCCGGTGGTCGGCGGCGCAACGAAATCGTAAACGTTGTCCCAGGTTTGCGCCCACATATTGCCGAGCATGTGCGCTGGGATCGGGCCGGTTTTGCTGACCACATCATCACCGAAGCGTTCATTCAGCTTGGCGCGAACATGGCAGTGCAGGGCGTTGTACAGCGGCTGCACCTGACCCCAGAGCCGATCCAGTTCTTTCGCGAAATCATCGGACGACATGTCGTACTTGGCGCGCCACATGGCACCGGTGTCGACATAGCCGAGTTCTTTCGCGCCTTCGTTAGCGATTTCAACCATGCGGGTGTATTCCGGGCGCATGGCCGGCGAAATGCTGTGCCAACCAGTCCAGGCTTCCAGCCGCTCGGCCGGTTTGCTGTTTTTGTTGGCGATGATGTCTTCCAGCTCGCCGAGGCTCAGGCAGACCTGCTTGCCGTCACTGCCGTTCTTGCAGTATTTGCCCGAACCGTACTGGGCATTCAGCGATGAGGAAATTTTCGCCAGCTCTTCGGTTTTGGCGGCGTCGCTCGGTGCCGGCAGGACCAGCGCCAGACGGATTTTTTCCAGCTTGCGGTTCAGCTCCGGCGGCAATTCCATGCCAATGAATTGCTTGCTCTGGTTGGCAAACTCGACCGATTTGGCGGTGGCCACTTCGTTGGCCTTGGCGACCAGCGCTTCGGTGTCCGGGGTAATAAAGGTCTCGGATACCCAGGCCGCGCGCTGGGCTTCCAGATTCAGGCGAAGCAGCTCGGCTTCAGCAGTGGCGACGAACTTTTCCGCGTCGGCGACGGTGGTGCCATTGGCTTGCACCGATTGTTGCGGTGATTCGGGCTGGCTGCAGCCGGCCAGACCAAGGGCAATGCTGGTGACCAGCAGCGCCGGGCGCCAGAACGTGTGGGTTTTTCTTGTCAGGGCAGTCGTGTGAGCAGTCATGCGGTCCATCTCCAAAGCGGTCCCGCTTGGCGCGGGCGACGGCGGATTATACCGGCCCGGTTCGCTGCGGCCAGCGGGGAAAATTGCTGTGGCGCCGGGCCCGGTCGAGTAGAATGCGCGCCGGTTTTCCCGGCTCTGAGAATGGATAAAGAAGAATGGCGCTTGGCCCGTTAATGCTTGATTTGAAAGGCTATTCCCTGGATGCGGAAGAGCGCGAGCTGATTCGCCACCCGGCTGTCGGCGGGGTCATCCTGTTTGCCCGCAACATCGCCACTGCCGAACAGGTCCGCGCACTGACCGACGCCATTCGGGCCGAGTCGGGTCGTCATTTGCTCATTGCGGTGGATCAGGAAGGCGGCCGCGTCCAGCGCCTGCGCGAGGGTTTCAGCCGGCTGCCGCCGCTGCGCACGCTCGGTCCCGAGGCCGATGCCGAAGCCCAGCGCCGGGCCCGCGAGCTGGGCTGGCTGATGGCCAGCGAAGTGCGTGCAGTTGGATGCGACATCAGTTTTGCTCCGGTGCTGGATCTCGATTACGGCACCAGTGTGGTCATTGGCGACCGCAGCTTCGGGCCGGACCCGGCCCAAGTCGTGCCGCTGGCGCGGGCTTATCTCAATGGCATGCGCGACGCCGGCATGCTCGGCACCGGCAAGCACTTTCCCGGTCATGGTTTTGTCGCCGCCGACTCGCATACTGAGGTGCCGGTCGACGAACGCTCTGCAGAAGAGATCGGACGCTGCCTGTCGGTATTCAAAGCGCTGGCCGCCGAGCTTGGCGGCATCATGCCGGCGCACGTGATTTATCCGGCGCTCGATGCGTTGCCGGCCGGTTTTTCCCGTTACTGGCTGCAAACGGTGCTGCGTGGTCAGCTGCAGTTTGCCGGCTGTATTTTCAGCGACGATCTGGCCATGGCCGGCGCGCATGTCGTCGGTGACTATCACGCCCGCGCGCACGCCGCACTTGATGCCGGTTGCGACATGGTGCTGGTCTGCAACGATCGCGCCGGCGCCATCGAAACGCTGCAGGCGCTGCCGCAGCGTATTCCGCGCGAACAGAGTGATCGCATCGCGGCTTTGTGCCAGCGGCAAGCCTCGGTGCAAGTGGCATCGCTGCAGCAGGATCCGCGCTGGCAGCGGGCGCAGGCGCTGCTGGCCTGAGTGTGCCGGTGTTAGCAGTGCAGTCCGCGTTGCCGTTTGGTTTTGTCACTGTCCAATAAGTCGCTGTCCAATTAACAGCAGGAGCAGGTAAGTCAGCATGTTGTCATTCGCCAAAATCTGGAAGTGGTTGCTGGAGTTGACCGATGTCGCCGGCTGGATCACCGGTGTGCTGGTGATACTCGGTTTGACGGCGCTCGTGCATTGGTTGTGGCGCAAGCTGCACAAGCGCGTGCACGCCAAACTGGAGCAAACCAAGACCGTATGGGATGACGCTTTCTGGGAAGCGCTGGCGCGCCCGGCCACGTTGGCGATTTGGTTGATTGGCCTGATGTTCGCGTTCGAATACATTTTTACCGAACGCGCCAGCGTGATGCTGAAGGTCATCCACAATGCCCGCACGCTCGGCATCATCGTGCTGATTTGCTGGTTCCTGATCCGGTTGGTGCGCAGCGGTGAAGTGCGGCTGATTGAAATTGCCCGGACCAGCACGGAGGAGGGCCGGCTCGACCCGACCACCATCGAAGCCATCGCCAAGCTTGGCCGCATTTCGGTGTTCATCGTGATGACGCTGATCGGCCTGCAGACGATGGGTTTTTCCATCTCCGGTGTGCTGGCTTTTGGTGGTATCGGTGGCTTGGCGGTGTCATTTGCTGCAAAAGATCTGTTGGCCAACTTTTTCGGCGGTTTGATGCTGTATCTGGACCGGCCGTTTGCCGTTGGCGACAGCATTCGTTCGCCGGATCGGGAAATCGAAGGCACGGTCGAATACATTGGCTGGCGTCAGACCCGCATCCGGACCGGTGAAAAGCGGCCGCTGTATATTCCGAATTCTATTTTCGCCAATATCGCCGTTGAAAACGTGACCCGGATGAGCAATCGCCGGATTCGGGAAACCATTGGTTTGCGCTATCAGGATGCCGATCGGTTACCGGCCTTGATCACCGATTTGCGGGCGTATCTGTTGGCGCATCCTGACATTGTTGAAGATCAGACGTTTGGGGTCTGGTTCCATCAGTTTGGCGACTCCAGCCTGAACATTCTCGTTGACGCCCATACCCGCGCGATCGAGCTGGTTGAGTTTTATCGCATCAAGGAAAACGTGTTGTTTGGTATTCAGCAGTTGGTCGCCAAGCACGGCGCCGATTTCGCGTTTCCCAGCCGCACCGTCTATATTGAATCTGGTTCTGCACCGGCCTCGCGCTGAGTTTGGTGCAAAAAATTCAGCCCGTCAGTGGCTGATGTCGGTTGCAATGAGGCAACCATCCGATGGCCAACACTCACGGTGGGTGCTGGCAAGCATGGGATGACGAATCCCGCAGGAGGTCTTATCGAGATGAACGAATACGTCATTCACGCCCGTGCGCCGGGCAAGATTGTGATGGTGGGCTTTGGTGCAATTGGCCAGGGTGTACTGCCATTGATCTTGCGTCATCTGGGAGTTACCACCGATGACATCACCATCGTCACTGCCGATGAACGCGGTCACGATGAAGCGCGGGAGTACGGTATTCGTTTCGTCAATCATGCCCTGACCCGTGACAATTATCGGGAAGTGCTGACCCCCTTGCTGACCCCCGGCACGTTCATGGTCAACCTGTCGGTGGACGTCTCATCGATCGCCTTGGTGGAGCTGTGTCAGCAACATCAGACGCTGTATATCGATACCTGCATCGAGCCCTGGGCCGGTGGTTATACCGACCCGCACAAAAGCCTGTCGGAACGGTCGAATTACGCCTTTCGGGAACAGGCCTTGGCGTTGCGCCAGAAATACCCGAATGGTCGCACCGCCATTTTTGCCAACGGCGCCAATCCGGGCATGGTGTCGCATTTGCTGAAGCAGGCCTTGCTGAATCTGCATCACGACATTCATGGTGAAGATACTCAGGGTGAAGTGACTACGCCGACGGATCGCAACGGCTGGGCGAAATTGGCGCAGAAGCTCAACATCAAGACGATTCACGTGGCCGAGCGCGACACCCAAATCACCGATCGGCCCAAGCAGATGAACGAGTTCGTCAACACCTGGTCGGTCGACGGGTTTGTCGGCGAAGGTTGTCAGCCAGCGGAACTGGGTTGGGGCAGCCACGAACGGCATTTTCCGAGCGATGGCAGTCGCCACGAGTTTGGCTGCGGCGCCGCCATTTTCCTGAAACGGCCCGGTGCGACCGTGCGGGTGCGAACCTGGACGCCGGATTACGGTCCGTTTCATGGTTTTCTCATCACCCACAATGAAGCGATTTCGATTTCCGATTACCTGACGGTTCGTGAAGGCGACAAGATTGCCTACCGTCCGACCTGCCATTACTCCTATCACCCCTGTGACAGTGCCGTAGTTTCGCTGCACGAATTCAATGGCCGTAATTTCAAGCTGCAACCGAAGCAGCGAATTTTGCGTGACGAAATCACCGACGGCATGGACGAGCTCGGGGTGTTGCTGGCGGGTCACGCCAAAGGTGCGTATTGGTTCGGTTCGCAGCTGACGGCAAAAGAAGCCAAGACGCTGGCGCCGCACAACAGCGCGACCACGCTGCAGGTGACCAGCGCGGTGTTGGCGGGCATGGTCTGGGCCATTGAGAATCCGCAGGCCGGCATCGTCGAAGCGGAGGACATGGATTTTCAGCGCACGCTGGAGGTGCAGAAACCGTATCTCGGCAAGCTGCTCGGCCAATACACCGACTGGACACCGTTGCAGCATCGCAATGAAGTGTTTGCCGAGGACGTTGATGGCAGTGACCCGTGGCAATTCAAGAATGTGCGGGTGCTGTAAGGTTTTTGTTTATAAAAAAACGGCTGGCATCGCGCCAGCCGTTTTTTTTGCGCGTGTTAATCAAGAAATCTCAATCGTGAACCTTCGGGAATATCTTTTTTGTGCAAACCGATTAAGTGATATGCTTCATTTTCAACCGCTTCTGGTTGGTGGCGAAGCAGCCACTCCTTAAATGCTTCAGCGCAAAGAGTTGCTCCATTTGGAGTTAATATCTCGACTTTGATAGACTTGCCAACGCGTTGGGCAGTAATGTCCGGAATTACTACTACCGCTCCACGCCCGGTAATCTCAAAGGTTTGGACTATTTCATGTTCGCTCATCATTTCGTCTGATGATCCGCTTCTGGCGTCATGGCGGGCCTATTGTTCTACGGGCGCAGCTTGATCTTGCTCGGTTGATGGCTCGTTCTGCGTAGCTTCGCTCTCATCAATCGGCGCTTTCGGTTTGTGCTTGAGCACCGAATGCACGACATGGTCGTATTCAAACATCACGACAAAATCCGGGTAGACCCAGCGGGTGATCGGCGGTTCGCCAACCGGGCCCTGACTGCTTTCCGGGGCGCCAAATTTTTTCTCGACGTCGGCTTTGCTCATGCCTTTGCTCGGACGCGCCAGCTGACTGTCGCCTTGCTGACTCAAGGGGATCTGAATCACTTCGGCCCGGGCCGTTGATACGACGACGAAGGCAAATGCCAGAGCGGCGGCAAGCAGCGGCAGGGTTCGCATGGTGTGATTCCTGATTCCGGTTAAGGGTCGCGGGTTTGTGCGGCAGTCTATCGGTGTGCGGGCTTCGATAATTGTATCGACTGCACAAAATCTGCCGGCCAACCTGTTGGATGAAATACCGTGTCAGCTATTGGCTTCGCGCCGCCGCGCTGCTTCGACATGCAAGGCATGGCGGACAATGGCGTCGCGGTCGCTGTCAGCAATCTCGGTGAATTCGCTGCCGAGATAAAAGCGTCCGCCGTCAAAGGCATCGCAGCGGACTATCTTGGCCCGGCAGCTGACGGCGGTGGCGGTGTGCAGCAAAATGAAATGCAGATCGACCAGACTGTCGAGCGCCAGAGCCTGGGTAAAGGGAAAGCCAAGGCCGCTGCCGCTCAGGATCACGTCCTGGGTCTGGTAATGGCTGGCGGCTTGCTGCAGCACATAGAAACGCGCGGTCAGTTCAATCTTGCGGTTGATGAGTTTGAAGTACTGGCCGATGTCGCGGGATTTGTCCTGGATATTGCGCAGCAGGGCGTTGCTGTCGCTGTCGATCAGCTGCAGTTCGCGCAACAGCTGGTGGCCGGCCGCCAGCTCGACGGGCGCCATGACCGGACTGCTGGCATCGGTGACCACGTTGACGCGCAGGGCAACAGTATCGTTGATGCGGAAATAGTCTCGCCGATCGGCATCAGCCGTGGCAGCAAGCGGCGTATCGGAGGCAGACATGGCAGGCGACCTCAGCAGGCTGGCAGCGGGCCCGGATCAGGGGCCGGATTTCTTGCCTTAGCCTAGCACGAATGGGATGATGCCGGCCTGCTTGGCGGCCAGTCTGGCTGCCCATTTTCCGGATCTGCCATGTTTCGACCGTTCTCCGTTTTTGTCGGTCTGCGTTATACCCGCGCCAAGCGCCGCAACCACTTCATTTCCTTCATTTCGCTGGTCTCCATCGGCGGCATTGCCCTCGGTGTGACGGTGCTGATCACCGTGCTGTCCGTGATGAACGGTTTCGAGCGCGAGTTGCAGACCCGTATTCTCGGCATGGCCCCGCACGTGGTCATTGCCGATAGCCGCGGCGCGCTCAATGACTGGCCGGCGCTGGCCGAGAAATTCAAGCATCACCCGGGCATCGAGGCGAGCGCGCCCTTTGTCAGCGCCCAGTCCATGTTCCGCTATGCCGGTTATAACCGCTTTGGTCTGGTTCAGGGCATCGACCCGACGCTGGAACAGCAGGTGTCGATTGTCGGCGAGCACATGGTGTTTGGTTCGCTGTCGGCATTGAAGCCCGGCGAGTTTGGCATTGTGCTGGGTCAGGTGCTGGCGGATAACCTCGCCGTGCGGATTGGCGACAAGGTCAGCGTGATCATTCCGGAGGCAACCACCATTGGCGCGGCCGGTGTGGTGCCACGGCAACGTCGCTTCACCGTGGTCGGCACCTTTGAAGTGCGCGCCGAAATGGATGCCAGCATGGCTTACGTCAATATCGCTGACGCGCAGGCCTTGATGCGACTCGGCGAGGGCGTGCATGGTTTGCGTTTGAAAGTCACGGATGTGCTGCATGCGCCGCAACTCGCTGATCAACTGCGACTCAATCTGCCGCTGGAGCAATACACCTCTGACTGGACCCGCAGCTACGGTCCGCTGTTCCATGCCGTGAAAATGGAAAAGACCATGATGTTCGTGCTGCTGACGTTCATCATCGCGGTCGCGGCATTCAACATCATCTCAACGCTGGTGATGGTGGTCACCGACAAGCAAAGCGACATCGCCATTTTGCGCACGCTGGGCGCCAGCCCCGGTCACATCATGTCGGTGTTTATGGTGCAGGGTTTGGTCAACGGCCTGTTCGGCACCTTGATTGGCCTCACCGGTGGCGTGACCTTGAGTTTGAACCTGCCGGGCATCGTCGCCTGGATTGAACATCAGTTTGGCGTTGCCCTGGTGCCGGGCGATGTCTATTTCATCGGCTTTCTGCCCAGTCAGCTGGAGTGGGGAGATGTGTTCAACGTCGGCCTGACCGCGTTCCTGATGTGCCTGATTTCCACCATCTATCCGGCGTGGCGTGCCTCGCGGGTGAAACCGGCGGAGGCGCTCCGCTATGAGTAATGCCGTGACCAGCAATCAACAGAACCGCCAACAAAATACCGCCAGCCCGTCCGAATGGGTGATCGAAGCGCGTGATCTCGGCAAGACCTTTGCCGAAGGTCCGCTGAAAGTGGAAGTGCTGAAGAGCATTGATCTGCAAATCGGCAAAGGCGAGCGGGTTGCCATTGTTGGCGCCTCCGGTTCCGGCAAAAGCACGCTGCTGCATTTGCTCGGCGCGCTTGATGAGCCAAGCAAAGGCACGGTCCAGGTCTGCGGCAAAGCCATTCACGAGTTGAATCCAAAAGCCCAGGGCGATTGGCGCAACCGTAATCTCGGTTTTGTTTACCAGTTCCACCACCTGCTGCCGGAATTCACCGCGCTCGAAAACGTGGCCATGCCGCTGCTGATCCGCGGCGACAATGTCAAAGCGGCCCGCGCGGCGGCGGCACAAGCCATCGCCGATGTCGGCCTCGCCGCCCGCGAAAAACACAAACCCGGCGAACTCTCCGGCGGCGAACGGCAACGCATAGCACTGGCTCGCGCCTTGGTCACCGAACCACGCTGCGTACTCGCCGATGAACCCACCGGCAATCTGGATTCGAAAACTGCCGGCGCGGTTTACGATCTGATGCTGGCGCTCAATGAAAAACACGGCACCAGTTTTGTGATCGTGACCCATGATGCGAGTTTGGCAGCGCGGATGGATCGGACGCTGCGACTGCGTGACGGTCAGTTGAGTGACCTCAACTGAGGTTTAGATCACAGATGAAACATCTATCCGCGTTTGAGCTTATCGGAATCAGATATCTGGACACGGAACATGAGGCCACGCTCCTTCGGTCTGTGGATGCAGAACTGTCACGAAGAAACATCGTAGGTATTCGTCGGATAGTTCTGGACTACATTGCCGCATCAGCTTTCTGGTGGAATATCTTGTGGTGGGATGAGGCATCTCTTGGCGGTAAGGATGTTTTGTTTGGTTGGTCATCAAATTTAGCTGCGTTTGGTTTGTGCTCAGTACTTGTTGGTGTGTTTTTGGGGAATATGTTTGGTTTGCTCGCGTTCTTGTTTTTGCATTTAGCAACAACCAGATTGGGCTTCAAGATGCGTGCCACTGCATGAGCTGAACTGCTTTGTTTCGCGAACTTGTTGCGAATCTGGCTTCCTGAGATGATGCACTAAAACACCAGAAGACTGAACAGCTTTGGCCTGCTGGTTTGCCGGGTCTCGCCCCGGCGGGCGACCTTCTTTCTTTGCTCGTGCAAAGAAAGAAGGCAAAGAAACACGCCCCAGACGCGCCAGTATTGGTTTGGTTGCTTCGGCTGTTCCGCCCGTTGTGCACGTGCCATCGGCTTCGGGCACGCACTGATGCGGCGTCCTGCCTTATCAGTGCTGCGCTGACATCCCTGTCAGCGCACCCGACCGCTGGCACGCGCCCACCGGCTGGCGCGATGGGGCCCCGTTTTCTAGAGCGTGATCTCGCTTCGGCTATGCAACAAAGTCTGTCATTCCGGCGAAAGCCGGAATCCAATTTGACGTTGAATTAAAAAAGGACAATGGATTCCGGCTTTCGCTGGAATGACGGATTTGGCTTTGGCTTTGGCTTTGGCTTTGGCTTTGGCTTTGGCTTTGCGCGTAGCGTGCCGTTGAAGTCTCCGCCCGTTCGACGAGCCGAGCAGCGGAATGGAGTCTGGGTTAACAGCCCGTAGTGAAACGTAGGGGCGAGGCAGGAAGCCGAAGCCTTTTCAGACTGCACATGGATGTGCTGTCTGAAAAGCCCCAGACGTAATGAGCAGCACAGGGAACCGCTAAAACGGTTTTATCGTTTTAGCGGCTCGGAGCCGGGCAATGTTCTTTGCGTACTTTCTTGCGCCAAGAAAGTACGTCGCCCGCCGGGGCGACGACGACAGGGATGTCGGAGGTAGAGCAATGCAGGAGCAATTGCCGAGACCCGGCAATGGTCGAAGCCGCTCTTTACACTTTGATCGAAAAGTTGCCAGATAAATCGGCAAGGAGGCAAACCCAATGCGCATGGCCGCGCTACTAGTCCTGCTAACTACAGCAAGCCTATTTCTGCTGCCCACGCCGTTGCCGTTGGCCACTCTGTGGCTGGCTTTGCCCGCTTTGATCCTGTTACTGCAAAAACGCTGGCCACTCCGTTGGCTCGGCATTTCCCTGCTGGCGTTGAGCGTCAGCACCGCGCATTTCAATTGGCTCTTTTCCTGGCAACTGCCGACCGCTGATATCCAGAAAGACATCCGGGTCGAAGGCCGGATTGTGTCGTTGCCGGAGGCGGGTGATCGCAGCCAGCGTTTTGTCTTTGCGCTGGAGCGTTATGGCGAACAAGCGGTGCCCGCCTGGCAGCCAGCGACGCTGCGTTTGTCCTGGTATGAGCCGGCACAAACACCACAAGTGGGCGAGCGCTGGCAGTTCACAGTGCGCTTGAAGCCACCGCGCGGCAGTTTGAATTTTCAGGGTTTTGATTACGAGCGCTGGCTGTTTGCCCAGCATGTTCGAGCGACCGGTTACGTGCGTGAAAAGCCGGCCGCCGTGCTGCTCACGGCGGCAGCGCCGGTTTCCTTGCAAGGTGTCCGGCAGAATTTGCGTGAGCAGTTGCTGGCCTTGCCGCTTGAGCACGGCGCCGTGATCGCGGGTCTGAGTTTTGGCGCCGATGATGCGATCAGCCCGGCCGACTGGCGCTTGTTTCGCGATACCGGCACGACCCATCTGGTCGCGATTTCCGGTTTGCACATCACCTTGATTGCCGCTGTCGCCGGTTTTCTGTTCGCCGGATGCTGGCGCTTGTTTCCGCGGCTTTGCCTGTTCTGGCCGGCACCGCTGGCCGGCATTGTTGCCGGCCTTGTGGTCGCGCTGGCGTACAGCGCGCTGGCCGGATTTTCAACGCCGACGCTGCGTTCGGTGCTGATGTTGGCGGTGATTGCCTTCGGTTGGGTGCGCCGTCGGCAATGGCCGTTGTCATCGACTTTGTCACTGGCGCTTATCCTGACTTTGCTGCTGGATCCGTGCGCACTGCTGGAGCCGGGGTTCTGGCTGTCATTTGGCGCGGTCGGTTTGCTGTTTTTGCTCGGTGCCGGCCGGCCGATCGCCAGCTCGTGGTGGTGGGCGGCGGTCCGCGTGCAAATGCTGCTCTCACTGGCCTTGTTGCCGCTGACCTTGCTCTGGTTTGGTCAAGCTTCGCTGGTGTCGCCATTGGCGAATCTGCTGGCGGTGCCGTGGGTCAGTTTTGTCAGCACGCCATTGGCCTTGCTGGGGTGTTTGTTGCTCGATTGGCTGCCATCGGTGGCGACGCTGCTGCTGCACGCCAGTGACTGGAGTCTGTCGGTATTTTTCCGTTGGCTTGAGTGGTTGGCGGGCTGGCAACTGGCCAGCATTCAGCCGCCGGAATTGTCGCTGATTGGCTTGAGCGCGCTCCTGCTGGCGAGCTTGCTGCTGGTTGCACCGTGGACACCGTGGCGACGGTTGCTGCCGCTTTTGTTGCTGGTGCCGATGCTGGAATGGCGCTGGCCGGATCGGCCACTGCCGCAGCTGACGTTGCTCGATGTCGGCCAAGGCACGGCCGTGATTCTGGAAACCGATAGCGGGGTACTGCTGTACGACAGCGGTCCGCGTGGCGAACGTTTTGATGCCGGCGATCAGGTGGTGGTGCCGGCGCTGCGCGCGCTGGGTTGGTCGCAGATTGATCAGTTCTGGCTCAGTCATGCTGACACCGATCATGCCGGTGGTGCCGGCGCCGTGCTGGCCGCGTTGCCGGCACGTCAGGTTTGGTCCGGCGAACCGGTTGACGGTGTGACGAGCCTAGCCTGTTTGCGCGGCCAGCAGTACGCGCTCGGTCAGCTGACGGTAACAGTGTTGCACCCGACGGCCGAAGACGCGGCAACGGCGTCGGCCGCCAACGACCGTTCCTGCGTGCTGCGCATTCAGGCCGGCGCGCATACGCTGCTGCTGACTGGCGACATTTCGGCGGACGCGGAGGCCACGCTGTTGGCGCGTGAGCCGAATGTGGCGGCCGAACTGTTGCTGGTGCCGCACCATGGCAGCGCCGGCTCGTCGTCGCCGGCGCTGGTGGCCGCCGTGCAGCCGCGTTATGCGCTGGTCAGCGCCGGTTACCGGAATCCGCACCGGCATCCACGTCCGGAAATTGTCGCCCGCTATCAGGCTGCCGGCGCGGTGGTGCTGAATACGACCGAACTCGGCGCGATACGCTTTGATCTGTCCGGGCCGGCGCTGCCGGCGCCGGTGTTCGCACGCCAGGCCACACGTTTGTGGCGCGGTTCACTGCCTGAATAATTGGCCGCTGCCTGACCCGCTTCCGGCCCCTGTCCGATGCCACCGGCGCAGGCGGTTGTGTTAGAGTGTCGCCGCCTTGTAAGAGCTTGAAAGACAGAGGAATTTCGCGTGTTACAGCTGTTTACCGCCGGTGGCTGGGTCATGTACCCGCTGTTGTTCTGCTCGATTGCCGCGCTCGGCATCAGCATTGAACGTTTTTGGGCGCTGCGTGCGTCTCGCGTTGTCCCGAAAAATCTGGTCAGTCAGGTCTGGACCTGGATCCGCAAAGGCGAGTTGACCAAAGAGCGGATGAAAGAATTGCGCGCGCATTCACCGCTCGGTGAATTGCTGGCGGCCGGTTATGCCGTGCATAGCCAGGGTCGTGATGTGGTCAAGCAAAACATTTCCGAAGCCGGTCGCCGTACCGTCATCGAAATGGAGCGGTTCATGAACACGCTCGGCACCATTGCCATGGTCGCGCCGCTGCTCGGTCTGCTTGGTACCGTGCTTGGCATGATCAAGATGTTCTTCGCTGCCAATGCCAGCGGCATGGGCGATCCGGCGGCGCTCGCCGGTGGTATTGCCGAAGCGCTGATTACCACCGCAATGGGCTTGTTTGTGGCCATTCCGGCAACGTTTCTGTACCGCTGGCTGCATCGCCGCATTGACGAGCTGATCTGCCAAATGGAGGCAGAGGCGACCAAGATGGTGGAAGCCCTGTTCCCGTCCTCGTTCCCGGAACCGGGTGCGAGCGACAACGCCACTGGCAATGCCGGTGTTGGACATAATCAGAACGGAAAACGCTGATGCTGCTCGAACGGCGCCGGCACGGCCGCGAAGATCTCAATATCAACCTGACGCCATTGATCGACGTGATCCTGACCTTGATCATTTTCTTCATGGTCTCGACCCGGTTCAATCGCGATACCCAGATGCAGGTCAACCTGCCGACCGCCGGTGCGGCACCGACCGAAGCGGCGTTACCGGCCGAGATCATCGAAGTGACAGTCGATGCGGCTGGCAATTTTTTCGTCAATGCCAAACCGCTGGTCAACAGTCAGTTGAACACGCTGAAGTCCGCCCTGCAGGAAGTGTCCAACGGCAATGCCGAATTGCCGATGGTGATCAGTGCCGACGGCAAAGCGCCTTATCAGGCCGTAGCGACGGCGATGGACGCAGCGGGCCAGCTGGGCTTTCACAAACTGACCATGGCGGCGCAATCGCCGTCGGAACCCTAAGATGTCTGTGAATCCCAAGATGCCCGTGTCGAGCACCAGCATGACGCCGTGGCAGGTCTATAAGCGCCTGCTGACGTATCTGAAGCCCTATCTGTGGATTTTCATCGCCGGCATTATCGCCAACGCGCTGTTTTCAGCAGTTGATGGCACGCTGATGAACGGCATGAAGAAAGTGGTTGATGACGGCTTTGTCAAAAAAGATGCCGAATTCCTGACGCTGTTGCCGATCTACGTCTTGCTCTACGGCATCTTGCGTGCTTTTTTCAGCTTTGCTTCGGAATACTGCATGGGCTATGTCGGTCGCGGCATCGTCCAGGATTTGCGCCAGCAATTGTTCGATAAATACATGCGCATGCCAGCCGCGTTTTTCGATGCCCGCACCACCGGCGATCTGATCTCGACGCTGACCTTCAATGTCGACCGCATCGGCACGGCAGCAACCGAAGCCATCAAGGATATTGTTCGGGAAGGCGCTGGCGTTTTCATCTACGCCGGTATCGTGTTCTATAACAGCTGGCAATTGGGTGCCTTGTTCTTTATCGGCGGTCCGCTGATTGTCTGGGTCTTGCGCGAGGCGTCAAAACGGTTTCGCCGCATTTCCAAAAACATGCAGGCCGCGATGGGTATGGTCACAAACGTCGCCACCCAGTCAGTGCAAGGTTATCGCACCATCAAGACCTTTGGTGGTGAAGAGCATGAGCGCAATGCGTTTTACAAGGCTGCTGATGGTAACCGTCGCCAACAACTGAAGATGATTGTCACCAAAGCGCTCAGCGTGACCTTGATCTATCTGATCGCGGGCGTGGCGCTGGCCGGTGTGTTGTATGTCGCGGCCGGTTTGATCGCGCGCAATGAATTGACCCCCGGTGCGTTTGTGGCGGCGTTCATGGCGATGGTGACCATCCAGAAACCATTGCGTACGCTCAGTTCGGTCAACGCTACCTTGCAGCAGGGTATTGCCGCGGCGAACAGTATTTTTGAATTTCTCGACATGCCGGACGAAGTCGATAATGGCGTTGAGAAACTTGACCGGGCCAAGGGTCGGCTCGATGTGTCGAGTGTGGTGTTCTGCTATCCGGGTAAAACACAGCAGGTGCTGCGCGAGATTTCTTTCACAGTGCCGGCTGGCAAAACCGTTGCGCTGGTTGGTCGTTCCGGCAGTGGCAAATCGACGCTGGCCAGTTTGCTGTTGCGCCTGTATCACCCGCAGGCGGGTCAGATTCAGTTGGATGGCATCGATATCGAGCGCTACCAGCTGGCCGATTATCGTCGACAGTTTGCCTTTGTCTCGCAACAGGTCACGCTGTTCAACGACAGCGTGCGCAACAACATCGCGTATGGCGACATGAAAGGCGCCAGCGACGAGGCCATCATCAATGCGGCCAAGCTGGCCAATGCCTGGGAGTTCATTTCGGCGTTGCCGGAAGGTCTGGACACCAAGGTGGGTGACAACGGCATCAATCTGTCTGGCGGCCAGCGCCAACGTTTGGCGATTGCTCGCGCGCTGTTAAAGGACGCGCCAGTGCTGGTGCTGGATGAGGCGACATCAGCACTCGATAACGAATCCGAGCGTCAGATTCAGAATGCGCTGGAAAAACTGATGCAGAACCGGACCACGATCGTGATCGCGCATCGCTTGTCGACCATCGAGCAAGCCGATCAGATTCTGGTGCTGGATCAAGGCGTAATTGTCGAGCAGGGCAGTCATCGCGAATTGCTGGCGCAAAATGGCGAATATGCCAAGCTGCACGCGATGCAGTTTCGAGATGGCGCCGAGGCATGAGTCTGGCTCAGGCCTGGTATGGTCCGCGCTGGCGGCTGTGCGGGTTGTGGCCTTTGCATGTGCTCATGCGACTGTTGGTCGCGATCCGACGCCGGCTGTTTCGCTGGGGCTGGCTGCGCAGTGAGCATCCCGGTATTCCGGTCATTGTGGTGGGCAATATCAGCGTGGGCGGCACCGGCAAAACGCCGCTGGTGTTGTGGCTGGCCGAGCATTTGCGTGCGCAGGGTTGGCAACCCGGCATTGTCAGCCGTGGTTACGGTGGCAAGGCGGAGCGTTATCCCTGCATCGTGACGCCGGACAGCGCTGCTGCTGAAGTCGGTGACGAGCCATTGCTGCTGCAACGTGCAAGCCAAGTTCCGGTAGTGGTGGATCCAAAACGGGCCAGAGCCGCAGCGGAACTGCGTCGGTTGGGCTGCAATATCGTGATCAGCGATGATGGCCTGCAGCACTACGCACTGCGCCGTGATATCGAAATTGTGGTCATCGATGCCGTTCGCCAACTTGGCAATGGTTGGTTGCTGCCGGCCGGGCCATTGCGGGAATTACCGGCGCGGCTGCAACAAGCGGATTTTCGGGTAGGCAATGGCGCCGAGATTCCGGGATTGGCCGAACATGTGATGCGATTGCAAACGGATCGTTGTCTGCCGCTCTTACCGGATGCGCAAGCGCGAACGCTCGCCGATTTTCGCGGCCAGACCGTGCACGCAGTCGCCGGGATTGGCAATCCGGCCCGTTTCTTTACCAGTTTGCGCACCGCCGGTTTATCGGTGCTGCCGCATCCCTTTCCCGATCATCATGGCTATCAGGCCACGGACTTGCCATGGCGCGATGCGCCAGTGCTGATGACCGAAAAAGACGCGGTCAAGTGCCGCGCTTTTGCTCATTCAGGAATGTGGTTCGTGCGGGTGCGCGCGGAACTGGATGAGCGCTTTGTCAGCAAGCTCGACCAGCGTTTGCAAAAACTGAAACAGGATTATCGCGATGCCGGCAATGCCGGTGTCGTCAGCCAACACGGAATCGATCATGGATAAACATCTGCTTGAGATTCTGGCCTGCCCGATCTGCAAGGGCAAACTGGAATACCGGAAAGCCAGTCAGGAACTGGTTTGCAAATTTGACCGGCTTGCCTTTCCGGTCAAGGACGGCATTCCGGTGATGCTGGAAGATGAAGCGCGCCCGCTTGGCGCGGAAGAGAATTGAATCATGGCGTTCGTGGTGATCATTCCGGCGCGTTACGCGTCGACCCGCTTGCCAGCCAAACCGCTCGCTGATATTGCCGGCAAACCGATGATTCAGCACGTTTATGAACGGGCGAAACTGAGCGCGGCCAGCCGGGTGGCAATAGCCACAGATGACAGCCGGATTGCCGACGCGGCTGCCAGCTTCGGTGCCGAGGTGGTGATGACGGCGGCGACGCACGAGTCGGGCAGCGACCGGCTGAACGAGGCGGCGAGCAAACTCGGTCTGGCGCCGGAAACCATCATCGTCAATGTTCAGGGTGACGAGCCCTTGATCCCGCCGACGATTATCGATCAGGTCGCGGGCAATCTGGCTGCTCATCCGGATTATGGCATGGCGACCTTGAGTTGCCCGTTGGATGGCGCGGCACAGCTGTTCGAACCGAGCGTGGTCAAGGTAGTGGCCGACAAGACCGGCCGCGCGCTGTATTTCTCGCGCGCCAGCATTCCGTATTCACGCAAACATTTTCCGGCAACGCCAAGCGATTTGACCCCCTGGCAGCGCCACATCGGCATTTACGCGTATCGGGTGCGGTTTCTGCAGCAGTTTGTCAGTTGGGCGCCGGCGCCGATTGAGCAACTGGAATCACTGGAACAGTTGCGCGCGCTGTGGAATGGCGCGGCGATTCACGTCGAGCCCGCACGCGAAGTGCCACCGGCCGGCGTCGATACACCGGAAGACCTGGCGCGGTTGCGCGAATTGCTGCGCTGACAGGCATCGCCGACATGGTGATGCCTGTCATGATGAAAGATCCTTGAAACACAAACACGTGAAACCAGAACGATAGAGCAGGGCAGCGCATGGAACGCATCGGGGTATTGTTTGTTTGTACCGGTAACATCTGCCGCTCGCCTACTGCCCAAGGCGTATTTGAGCAGTTGCTGCGCGAGCAAGGGTTGGCGCGCCATTTTTTGGTGGATTCGGCGGGGGTCAGTGGCAGTCATGCCGGTCAGGCGCCGGACCCGCGGACGCAGCAGGCGGCCAAGGCACGCGGTATCGATTTGTCAAAGCAACGTGCGCGCAAGATAAAGCTGGATGATTTTCGGCAGTTTGATTATCTGATTGCGATGGATGAGGGACACCATGAGCAGTTGCTCAGCATGCGACCGGAAGATGACGAGGTCAGAGCAACCTTGCACCGCTTGCTGGAGTTTGCACCCGCGCTGGCACTGACCGATGTGCCGGATCCCTATTACGGGCCGCTGAATGGCTTTCAACGGGTATTCGATATTGTCGATGCCGGTTGCCGTGGTCTGTTGCTTGAGTTGAAGCAGCGCCACCGTCTTTGATTGCGATCTGATTTCCGGCGATAAAATGCTGGCAGCAAAAAAGCCCCGACCTGCGGGGCTTTTTTGTTGCTGTTCGCCATTAGGTAGCTGATGCACAAACCTGAACCCCACACTTTTGTGTGGGGTTTTCTCTTCTCATCCCCCTCCAACACCCGCACCGTAGACGTTTCGTCTTTGTCAGACACAAATAGACCTCACTTCGACCAGGGCATGGTGGCACTGCCAGTTCGACGTGGTGTGGCCACCCGCCAGCCTTGCCAAGGTGCCATCGCATCCACTACGCTCACGGCATGCGTGCATTTCTGTGGTTACTGCTCTGTCTGACGATACCTGCACAAGGTGTTGCGGTCGCGCATGCATTCAAAGTGCCTTGCCCGATGGAAACAGGGATGAAGGTGCAAAGTAGCCACACCATGGTGATGGCCGATGACGACTCCGGCGACGATTGCTGCAATGATGCAGAGGCCGTCGCCAAAACCGGCCAGCTGTGCAAAGCCGGGCAAGAATGCCCGACCGGCAGCCTTGGCATCCTGATTCAACCTGCGGTGGACGTATCACCGCGTATTACCGCACTTGCCTTTTCAGTCACCCCGCTGTTCATTCATACCTTTGATCCCTCCAGTGTCTGGCGACCGCCAGCACTAGCCTAACTCCCACCGTTCTGGTCCATGCCCGCCTGTGCTGATGCACGGGGCGTGACGGTTTGCATGCGTTGGCCGTTGCCACTGCATGTGCTCCTCAGTGGAGTTAGTCCATGTTTCTGTTCTTTTTGCGACTGCGTCGTCGGCAGTCGCTGGTCCTGCGCAGCTGGGGCCGATTCGCCATCGCCTCAATTTTGATCGGGGTCGCTTCGCTCGGACAGGCTGAGTCGTTGCCCTTTCACGATGCGCTGCGTCTGGCATTGCAAGACGCCCCGCTTGTGCGTGCCAGTGAGGCACAAACGAGCGCAGCCCGGCAGGCGGCACTGCCTGCGGGTGAATTGCCTGATCCAAAGTTGGCGCTGGGGATTGAAAACCTGCCGATCGAAGGCCCCGACCGTTACAGCCTGACCGCTGATTTCATGACCATGCAACGCATTGGGCTGATGCAGGAATTCCCCAATGCCGCCAAGCGAAATGCTCGCATGGATGCCGCCAGCGCACGCATTGCGCTGAGCAAAGCCTACGAGCAAGTGGCCCAGCAGACGGTGCTGCGGGAAACCGCGCAAGCATGGCTAGTCCGACACGCAGTCGAACAACAGTTGTCCGTTCTTGATGAACTAGTTGTCGAGAATCGCCTGTTCGATACAGCAATACGGGCGCAGCACGCGGGTGGCAAAGCGGCCGCGACGGACGTGGTGATGCCGCGGCAAGAAGCCGCCATGCTGGCCCAGCGCCGCGACGAATTGATGGCCAAACGGGCTGCAGCCATCGCCCAACTGCGACGCTGGCTTGGCGCCGCCGCAGACGAACCGCTCGCAGGCGACATGCCCGATTGGTCCATCAGTCGCGAGCAACTGATTCGGCGAGTACACCAGCATCCAGAGCTGGCCGTGTTCAGGCCAAAAGCACAAATTCTTGATGCCGAAATCGCGGAAGCGAATGCCGCCAAACGCCCGGATTGGGCGCTGGAATTGGCTTACCAAAAGCGTGGCCCGGATTTTGGCGATATGGTGATGGTGCAAGTCAGTTTTGATTTGCCGTTTTTTGCCAGCAGTCGCCAGGAACCGCTGATTGCCGCCAAGCAGGCAGAGCAGATCGCGCTGAACGCTGAGTCCGAAGCGTTCACGCGAGAACACCTCGCCATGCTGGAAAGTGAACTGGCGGAGTATCAGCGACTGCAGCAATCCGAAACGCGCTTTACCGAAACCCTTCTTCCGCTAGCTGACGAGAAAGTGACGCTGGCCCTAGCCGGTTGGCGCGCCGGCGCCGGCGCGCTCAGCGACGTCATTGCCGCGCGACGCGAGCGTCTCGAAACCCGATTGAGTGCCATCGTCGCCACCAGCGAGCGTGAGCAACTGGCGGCGCGCTTGCATTTCACGTACGACGATCTCAGCGGCGAATTTGCCGGAGTGCTTCCATGAAAACAGATTCGAAAATATCGCGTCACGCCGTGGCGTTGCTTGCTACTGGACTCGTTCTGCTGGCACTGGGCGCTGCCGGCGGTTGGTGGTGGGCCGACCGCACCCGCATGGAGTCAATTCCCACAGAAGATGCGTCGAAGGTCGGTGCAGAGAGTGCTACCGCGCGGGTGCTGTATTGGTATGACCCGATGGCACCGCAACAGCATTTCGACAAACCGGGCAAATCGCCATTTATGGACATGGAGCTGGTGCCGAAGTACGCCGATGATGCAGACACATCTTCTGTTCAGATCGATCCCCAAATCCGCCAGAACCTAGGCATCCGTGTGGCGAGCGTCGAACAGATTTCACTTGATACCGTGGTTGAGGTAACCGGCATGGTGGAGTTCAATGAGCGCAACCTAACCATAGAGCAAGTGCGTGCGGCCGGATTTGTCGAACGGGTGTGGCCGCTGGCGGCTGGCGATCTCATCACGGTCGGGCAGTCGCTGCTGGCACTACGCGTACCGGAATGGACTGCTGCACAGCACGAATGGCTTGGCGTGCGTGACAGTGGCGATGCTGTGTTGCTGCGCGCGGCGCACGAGCGCCTGCAACAGCTGGGGATGTCAGCTGAGCATATCCAGCAGTTGGAGCAAACCGGCAAACCAGCGGCGACGTTCGTGCTCAAAGCCAACAAAAGCGGCGTGCTCCAGTCACTGGAGACGCGCGCCGGCATGAGCCTGAGTGCTGGGCAAACCGTGGCCCGCATTAATGGCTTAACAACAGTCTGGCTCGAAGCTGCGCTTCCGGAAGCACAAGCGGACGGTATTCGGGAAGGCGATGCGATAGAGGCAATGCTGCCGGCCTTTCCGGGCAAGCGATTTACCGGCCACGTCAGTGCGATCTTGCCAGCACTCAATGAAAATAGCCGCAGCCTGCGCCTGCGGATTGAACTGCCAAATCGAGACTACCTGCTACGGCCCGGCATGTCCGCCCGAGTGAAACTGCAGGGCAGCAATGGCGAAACCGGTCTGGCTATCGCGACCGAAGCGATCATTCGGACCGGCAAACGTGCACTGGTCATTGTCGCAGACGCTGACAACCGCTTTACGCCGGTCGAGGTGATACCGGGCCGCGAAATCGGCGACCGCACGGTTATCGTGTCTGGATTGGAAGCTCAGCAGCAGGTCGTGGTCAGCGGGCAGTTCCTGATCGATTCGGAAGCGAACTTGCGCAATGTGGTAACGCGATTGGCCGAGGCCAGCACCAGCACCAGCATCATCGAGCAAGATGACCCGACGATGGCGCTGCATCAGGCTGACGGCATGATCGAGGCCATCGAAGGCAATCGATTAACGCTCAAGCACGGCCCGTTCAAAACGCTCGGCATGCCCGGCATGACGATGACGTTCCCAGTAGCCCACCCCGAACTCATTCGCGCGTTTCACGTTGGCGACAAGGTACGGGTTGGCGTGCGTGAGACGGACGACGGTCTGACGATAGAGCAAATCATACCGCTTGATCCGCAGCAAACGACGGGAGTGCAGCCATGATCGCCGCACTCATCCGCTGGTCGGTCAGCAACCGCTTTCTGGTATTGCTGGCAAGCGTTGCCGCGATTGCATCGGGGGTGTGGGCTGTCAAGACCACGCCCATTGATGCGCTGCCGGATCTGTCCGATGTCCAAGTCATTATCCGCACCAGTTATCCCGGGCAGGCGCCGCAACTGGTCGAAAATCAAGTGACCTATCCGCTGGCAACGACCATGTTGTCGGTGCCCGGTGCAAAAACGGTGCGCGGCTTTTCATTCTTCGGCGACAGCTTCGTTTACGTCCTGTTTGACGATGGCACCGATCTGTACTGGGCTCGATCGCGGGTTCTCGAATACCTGAATCAGGTACAGAACCGGTTGCCAACAACGGCAAAGACAGCGCTCGGCCCAGATGCGACCGGTGTCGGCTGGATTTACCAATATGCTTTGGTTGATCGGTCTGGCCATCACGATCTGGCGCAGCTGCGCGCACTGCAAGACTGGTTTCTGAAGTTTGAATTGAAGACCCTGCCGAATGTCGCCGAAGTCGCCACCGTCGGTGGCATGGTCAAACAATATCAAGTTGTACTCGACCCAATGAAGTTGGCCAGCTTCGGCATTAGCCACACAACGGTGCGCGAAGCCATCAGCCAAGCCAATCAAGAAACCGGCGGTGCGGTGCTGGAACTCGGTGAAGCCGAAATGATGGTGCGCGCCAGTGGTTATCTAAAATCGTTGGACGATTTCCGGGCCATACCGCTGCGACTCGTGAACGGCGTACCGATCACGCTGAACGACGTCGCCCATATTCAGCTTGGACCGGAAATGCGCCGCGGCATTGCCGAGCTCGACGGCGAAGGTGAATCGGTTGGCGGCGTTGTGGTGCTGCGTTCGGGAAAAAATGCCCGCGAGACCTTGGCAGCCGTGCACGCCAAGCTGGCCCAACTAAAAGCCAGCTTGCCGACCGGTGTGGAGATCGTCACCACCTATGACCGTAGCCAGCTGATCGACCGGGCGGTAAGCAACCTGAGTCACAAACTCCTGGAAGAGTTCATCGTGGTTGCTCTCGTTTGTGCCGCCTTCCTCTGGCATCTGCGGTCGAGTCTGGTTGCCATCGTGTCGCTGCCGCTCGGCATCTTGATAGCGTTTATCGTCATGCGTTATCAGGGCATCAATGCCAACATCATGTCGCTGGGTGGTATTGCTATCGCGATTGGCGCGATGGTCGATGCCGCCGTCGTGATGATCGAAAACGCCCACAAGAAGGTCGAGGCATGGCAACACGCCCATCCTGGCCAGCAGCTCCACGGCGAAGCCCATTGGCAAGTGATGACGGAGGCGGCCATTGAAGTGGGACCGGCGTTGTTTTTCTCACTGTTGATCATCACGCTGTCATTCATTCCGGTGTTTACCTTGGAAGCACAGGAGGGCCGGCTGTTTGGGCCGCTGGCATTCACCAAAACTTATGCGATGGCAGCCGCGGCAGGTTTATCAGTCACGCTGATCCCGGTCTTGATGGGCTATTGGATCCGCGGTCAGTTGCCACGTGAGGACCAAAATCCCCTCAATCGCTGGCTGATTCGGCTCTATCGGCCGTTGCTGGATGCGGTGTTAGTCCACCCCAAACTGACCTTGTTGGCTGCCGTGTTCGTATTACTGAGCTCTGCGTGGCCCATTAGTCAACTCGGTGGCGAATTCCTTCCGCCATTGGATGAAGGCGATGTGCTGTATATGCCGAGTGCGCTGCCAGGCCTTTCGGCACAAAAAGCCAGCGAGCTGCTGCAACTCACTGACCGCTTGATCAAAACCGTACCGGAAGTGGCGCATGTGTTTGGCAAAGCCGGCCGCGCCGAAACCGCGACCGATCCCGCGCCTTTGGAGATGTTCGAAACCACAGTGCAGTTCAAGCCACGCGACGAGTGGCGACCTGGTATGACGCCAGAGAAACTGGTTGGAGAATTGGATCGTGTCGTAAAAGTCCCGGGCCTGACCAATATCTGGATACCACCGATCCGAAACCGCATCGACATGCTGGCAACCGGGATCAAGAGCCCGATCGGAATCAAGATTGCCGGCAGCGATCTCACGGTAATCGATCGAATTGCCCAAGACGTAGAGCGTGTCGCCAAAACAGTACCGGGGGTGTCATCGGCCTTGGCCGAACGGCTGACCGGCGGTCGCTATATCGACGTCGATATCGACCGCATAGCAGCCGCTCGCTACGGGCTCAATATCAGTGACGTGCAAGCGGTCGTATCAGGCTTGATCGGTGGTGAGAACATCGGTGAGACAGTGGAAGGGCTGGCGCGCTTTCCGATCAATCTGCGCTATCCACGCGAATGGCGTGACACCCTCGACCGTCTGAGTGCGCTCCCAATCCTGACTGCCGATGGTCAGCAGATCACGCTCGGCACGGTGGCGAAGATTCGGGTATCGGATGGCCCGCCGATGCTCAAGAGCGAAAACGCTCGGCCGAGCGGCTGGGTCTACATCGATGTGCGCGGTCGCGATTTGGCATCGGTGGTCGCGGAATTGCGTGTGGCCGTTACTCGTGAGGTGACACTCGAAACCGGCATGAGCCTTAGCTACTCCGGTCAGTTCGAGTTTATGGAGCGCGCCAATGCCAGGCTGCAGCTAGTTGTTCCCGGTACGTTGCTGATTATCTTCGTGCTGTTGTACCTAACCTTTCGACGCATCGATGAAGCTGCACTCATCATGGCCACGCTGCCGTTCGCGCTGACCGGTGGCGTCTGGTTTCTGTATTGGCTGGACTTCAATCTCTCGGTGGCGACCGGGGTCGGCTTTATTGCGCTTGCCGGCGTGGCAGCCGAGTTTGGCGTGATCATGCTGCTGTATTTAAAAAATGCGTGGATCGAGCGAGCGGTGAGCAACCGAACCGGTGAGACCGATCTGCTGGAGGCCATTCGGGAAGGTGCGGTACAGCGTGTGCGGCCTAAGGCGATGACCGTCGCCGTGATCGTCGCCGGTTTGCTACCCATTTTCTGGGGCAGTGGCACGGGCAGCGAAGTGATGAGCCGCATTGCGGCACCGATGATCGGCGGCATGGTGACCGCGCCAATGCTGTCGTTGTTTGTCATTCCGGCAGCGTATCGATTGATGCGTCGTCGTGAATGATTGGCAACGGCATTACCGTCGACACGTGAGGGCCTAGGTGATTCCGCGATTCCAACACAATGACAAGGAAAAGCGGATTGGTGGCCAGCGGCGTGTCGAAATGCCGTATGCAGAGTTGAATTTAAAGAAGAGCACGGGTAGTGAACGCCCCTCGTTCACGCTGCAGGAGAAAGTGTATGAACGCCAAGATGAAGCTGTTATCAGTGAGTGCGGTGACGCTAGGTTTAAGCGGTGCAGCAATTGGTGCGCCATTGTTCAGCTACGCTGACCTGGCTCAGGGCTATCAAAACAGCGTGCCGGATGGCGCCGCTGAGCAAGCCACTGACAAGACAAAAGAGATGGAAGGGAAATGCGGCGAAGGTCGCTGTGGCACTACCAAGCATATCAAGTCCGCCAATCCCAAGCAGGGCACCCCGCACAAGCACACAATGGAAGGCAAATGCGGGGAAGGCAAGTGCGGCGAAGGCAAGTGCGGCGAAGGTCGCTGCGGCGCCGACAAGATGCATGAAGGGAAATGTGGTGAAGGAAAGTGTGGCGGCACGATGAAGCAGGACGATGCAGGCGGCGAAAAGAAATAATCTGTAATTGGCTTGGAACCGGCGACAGTCTCCTCTTCAGCCGGTTACTTCGGGTGGGGCGCAAGCCCCACCCATTTTTCTCATTGCCTCTGTAACCAACCTCGGAGGCGGCGAGTACAGTCACGCTGCTAACCAATGCCATAGCCAGCTTTTCAACCTGAGGGTGTGATGAGTACAAGTCGCCCTATCTGGCGTTGTCGCATTCAGGTGCCAGACAGGGGCTTCGGGGAGTTGCGCTGACTGCGACTGCACTGGGGAAGCTTCGTGCCAGGCATTGACTAAAGCTAGGCTAAAACCCCCATTTGACTCTATAGCCACTACAGGGTTTAGATTATCGGGAATATCAATCAGTCGCATTCTCGGACGTCTACTATGAAACAACGGCTCCTTTCCCTGATCGCCGGCCTGCTATTTGCCACCGGCGTCATAGCCGATGTCGCCACGCCTTCCGCGCCAGCAACCGACGCAGAAGCTCGCCAACTGTGGCAGCTGCTCGATTACATTGCGGTTGATTACCCTGGCGCTGTCACGAATGGTGTTGTTCTCAGCGCAGGCGAATACCAAGAGATGCTGGAGTTCGCGATGCGTGCGCGCCAACAAGCTGAGCGCTTGCCACAGGGGCAAGGTAAGCCTGCTGTGCTGGCCGCGATAGCACAACTGGAGTCCTCCGTGCAGGAGAAGCAGGCACCTGCAGAAGTCGCGCGACTGGCGCAGCAGGCGAGCCGAAAACTGTTGGATGGCTACCCAATTCCACTCGCGCCGAATACTCCACCCGATCTGAAGAAAGGGGCGACTCTGTATGCTGCCCATTGCGCCGGCTGCCACGGTATGTCTGGCCATGCCGATGGCCCGTTGGCGGCCCAACTAGATCCGAAACCTGTCGCTTTCTCGGAACCGGAGCGTGCCCGCTCCCGTAGCCTGCTGGCCTTATATCTGGTTGTGTCGCAAGGTCTCAGTGGCACGGCGATGGTCAGCTACGCAGGATTACCCGATGCCGATCGCTGGGCTCTCGCGTTCTATGTCGGAACCTTGTCGCATGACGATGGAATGCGAGAGCGCGGTGCCGAACTTTGGCGCCAAAATACTTCGCTGCAAACACAGCTTGGCGACCTTGCCGCACTGACAACTGCGACCGAAGCGTCCTTGGTGCCAGCAATGCCAGGCGATAGCGCCCGAGATGTCATGGCCTTTCTTCGCACTCACCCCGAGGCGCTAGCCAAATCAGCAGATAACGGCCTCGCTCTAGCGCGTCAGTGCATACGAGAGAGTTTGTCGGCGGCGCAAGCGGGCGACGCGGTAGCAGCCACGCGGCTGGCACTGTCGGCGTATCTGGATGGTTTCGAGCCAACCGAGCCATTGCTCAGTGCTCGCAATCCCGCCCTGCTGCAACAGGTCGAGAGTGCCATGCTGCAGTATCGCCACACCATTGCCGATGATGACCGCGAGCAAGCGGCGGCCATCGCTCAGCAGTTGAGCAAATTGTTCGATCAGGTCGAAGCCGAGTTGGTTGCTGGCACCGCAGATCCCATGACAACTTTCATTGGAGCACTAACGATCCTGCTACGTGAGGGGCTGGAAGCGTTGCTGATCGTGATCGGCATACTGGCGTTCCTGAAAAAAGCAGAACGCAACACCGCAATCCGGCAGGTGCATTTCGGTTGGGTCAGTGCCTTGCTCGCTGGTGGGCTGACATGGTTTGCGGCGACGTATCTGGTTGACATCAGTGGCGCCAGTCGGGAAGTCACTGAAGGACTGTCCTCGCTGCTAGCCGCCGTCGTGCTACTCGGTGTTGGTATCTGGATGCACCAGAAGAGCGCCGCCGGTCATTGGCAGGCCTATCTCAAAGAAAAACTATCGACAGCCGTATCGCATCGCTCGGCATGGGCGCTGTTTGCGTTGGCGTTTATCGCGGTTTACCGCGAGGTATTTGAAACCATACTGTTTTATTCGGCGCTAGCCGTTGATGGCAATGGCAGCGCATTGCTGGCCGGCTTACTTGCGGGTATTGCGCTGCTGGCAATTGTTGCATGGTTGCTGTTGCGCACCAGCGCCCGGATGCCGATTGGAAAGTTTTTCTCGCTCAGTTCTGTGTTGGTGGCGATCTTGGCTGTTGTCCTTGCTGGCAAAGGTGTTGCTGGCTTGCAAGAGGCCGGTTGGTTGAGTGCGAATCCGCTGCCGGGGCCGCGGCTCGAAGTGCTGGGCATGTATCCGTCAGTGGAAACGGTGTCAGCCCAGGTCATCGTTTTGCTGATTGCCGCGCTCGGCTTCGGCTTGAATTTGTTATCGGTGCAACGACTTTCCAACAAAAGCCACTGAGGTCAGTGTGAAAGCGAGAGGTCCAGAGCCGCCCGGCACCGGTCTTGGGAAAGTAGCGAATAGCTGTAAGTGGCAGAAGGGAAAGTCGGATATGCGCTAATCGAATCGGCAAATATAGGCTCGCTGCATTTCCGCACTACACTTTGCGCACGGTCATCGGCCGGAGCCTCGCGATGGACAGAGACAATGTTTACTATGGGTTAGGTCTGCTGGCTTTTGCGGCGTTATCAATGCTCAGTTGGCATCTCTATCGAGGCGGTGAGTCGCAACCCTCATCCGTGGCAGATGCGGGCCACTATCATGGTCCGCACGGGGCGGAGGAGCATGTCGAAGAAGGGCTGCTACCGCACGGACCGCATGGTGGCATGTTGCTGGAAGACCGTGATTTGGCAATCGAGCTGGTTCGACACGAGCACCAAACCGGGCAGTGGTTATATGCCTATGCGTTCAGTGATGATCAACGACCGCTACCGCCGACCGTAGTGCAGCTGCGTCTGGAATTCAGCAACAACGGCTTAAGCGAAACCGTGCGCCTGCAACCGGACAGTCGCGAGGGACTGGCATTGTCGGGGCAAGCACCTGAGGACCTGTTGAAAGGCTGGCAACTCAAGATGCTGGCTCAGCATGAGCAGCACGCGCATGAGTGGATGATCGAGAATTTCATGGCAAAGCAAGACAGTGCGATGCGCCCGGTGGTCCACAACTAAAAGAACCGCCGCGACAATGTTGACCGCGGCGGTGTCCACGTACTGAGTCGAGGAGACTCGTGCCAATGCGGGCACCGGCCCGCTATGGCACGACTGGGGACAAGGCGTTAGGTGTTTGTACCGTTAATCACTTGGTAGGCCTCCACCGGCGTGACGTAAACCAGCCCTGCAATCGGTTGCCCGGTGCGGGCATGGCGGTGAATGAGCTCGACCGCTTCGGTGGTCTTGTCGTCGTTGCAGATCAGCTCCAACTTGATTTCGTCGGTAACTTTCTCGCCGAGTTCTATGGAATAGTGCTCTTCATGGGCACTGATTGCATTCAATAACCCTTTGACGTCTATCACCGTCAGGTAGCGAAAGCCGGCGGCCTCGAGCGCATGCACGATGTCAGAGATGCGGCCGCGGTGAACAAAGGCAGTAACGACTTTCATGACAGCTTCTCCGTAGCAGAGTGAGGCCGGGTTTCCAGCCATTCATAAATGACCGGCAGCAGTACCAAAGTCAGCAAGGTCGAGGTAATGAGGCCGCCGACAACCACCGTTGCCAAGGGCCGCTGCGTCTCAGCACCTACGCCGGTAGACAACAGCATCGGCACCAGTCCGAGGATGGCGACACTGGCCGTCATCAGCACCGGCCGCAGCCGCAGTAAGGTGCCTTGTAGCACCGCTTCCCGCACTGACAGGCCGCGCTCGCGCAGCTCATTCAAGAAACTGACCAAGACGATGCCGTTCAGCATGGCCACACCGAATACCGCAATGAATCCGATGGCTGACGGTACGGACAGGTATTGGCCAGTAATGGCCAAGCCCAGCAGGCCACCAATGGTCGCGAACGGCACGTTGGCAATGATCAGCGCGGCGTAGCGCATGGAGTTAAACGCGGTGTACAGCAGCACGAAGATGAAAAAGATGGTGATCGGCACAATGATCGCGAGCCGTGTCAATGCCCGCTGCTGATTCTCAAACGCACCGCCCCATTCCACCCAATAGCCGGCCGGCAATTCAACCGACTGCTTGATCGCTGCGTTGGCCTCCTGCACGAAGCTGTCGACATCTCGACCGCGCACATCCATCTGGATCACCGCGTAGCGCTGCAACTGCTCGCGGCGGACGAAGGAGTAACCTTCGGCAACATCAACATCGGCCACTTGCGCCAGCGGCACGATCACGCCACCGGGAGCTGACAGCGGCAACTGCCGAATCGCCTCCAGCGATGACTTGTGCGACTCCTCCAGACGGACCGCAATTTCAAAGCGCTTGACGCCATCGAGCAGTGTGGTCACCGGCTCGCCGCCAATACCATTCTTGACAATGGTTAGAACGTCTTCGGCATTAAGGCCGTATCGAGCAATCGCTTCCCGGTTGACCTTGATCCGGATCTGCGGCTTACCAACGTTGGCCTCCAGCGACAGATCCGCCACCCCAGGGACTTTCGTCAGCACGTCTTTCAGTTTGGCACTGAGGCTGTCCAACTCACCCAAGTCCTCGCCGTAAAGTTTCAATGCCAGAGTGGCTCGCACGCCAGAGATCAGTTCTTCCACCCGCATTTGGATCGGCTGGGTGAACCCGGCAACCGAGTTGGGGGCCACGTCCTCCAACAGCTCGGCCATGGCCTCTTCCAACTCACCGATGTCACGGCCACTGGTCCATTCCCGCTGCGGATGCAGCGCGGTGTAGATCTCCATGTAGTTGACGTCGGCGGTTTCACCTTTTTCAGCGCGGCCGATCATCGCCAGGGTCGACTCCACTTCCGGAAACTGTTTGAACGCTTCTTCAATGCGCTCGGACAACCGAATCGATTCATCGAGGGACGTGGACGGGATCGAGGTCACTCGCCACATGATCGAGCCTTCTTCCAGCTGCGGCATGAACTCCTTGCCGAGCAAAGGAAACAACGCCAGGCTGGCCACCAGTGCGGCAATTGAACCGGTGACAACGACCTTCTTCTTCGCCAGTGCCCAGGCGATTAGCGGGCGATACCCTGCCTTCAGCCACGCCACCATTTTGGTATCACGTTCCTCTTTGGCACGCAGAATGATCGCGGCGAGTACCGGGATCAGGGTCAACGTCAGCAGCAACGAGCCCGCCATCGCAAAGCTGATGTTCAACGCCATCGGTTTGAACAGCTTGCCTTCCAGTCCCTGCAAACTGAACAGCGGCAGAAACACCACGATGATGATCAAGATGGCGAACGAGATGGGGTTGGCGACTTCCCGCGCGGCCGCCAATACCGCGGACGTTCGGTCGACGTTTTCGCCGTGGGCTTTTCGTTCCGCCATGATCCGGAACGCGTTCTCAACCATCACGACGGCGCCGTCGACCATCATGCCGATGCCGATGGCGAGGCCGGCCAGCGACATCAGGTTGGCCGACAGATTGGCCTGCCCCATGCAGATAAACGCAATTAGCATCGCCATCGGCAGGGCAACAATTACGACGATGGCGGAACGCAGCTCACCGAGAAACAGGAACAGGACGACCGCCACCAGAATCGAGCCTTCGATCAGCGCTCGCACGGCGGTGTTAACCGCCTTGTCGACCAACTCGGTGCGATCATAGATGGGCTTCATCACCACCCCATCGGGTAGTGCGTCTTTGACGATATCCAGCTTGCTTTTGACTGCCTCGACCACGCCTTTGGCATTCTCGCCAATGCGGGCCAGCGCCATCCCCAGCACCACCTCTTTGCCGTCGCGGGTTACTGCACCGAAGCGCGTTGCGGCGGCTTCGCTGATTTCGGCGACATCACGGATGTAGACCGGTGTGCCGTCGTCTGTTTTCAAGACGATGCGGCCGATGTCGTCGGCATTGGCGACCAGACCGAGGCCGCGCACCAGATACTGCTCTTGGCCCAAATCGACATACTGACCGCCGACCTGACCATTGTTGACTTGCAGTGCCGTCATGACCTCGGTGAAACCGATGCCGTGTTTGATCAGTTTGAGTGGGTCAATGCGCACTTGGAATTGCCGTTCGCCACCACCCCAGGACGTGACGTCGTCGACGCCCGGCGCTGTGCGCAGCATCAGCCGCACATTCCAGTCTTGCAAGGTGCGCAGGTCCATATCGGAAATGCTGGCGTTCAGCTTTTCGTCAGCGCGCTCCAAGGTGTACCACAGCACCTGACCAAGACCGGATGCATTCGGCCCCATTTCGGGCCGGCCATAACCTTCCGGAATGCGATCGCCAACTTCCTGCAATCGTTCATTGACCAATTGTCTGGCAAAGTAAATATCGATTTCGTCATCGAAATAGACCGACACATACGACAAGCCAAACAAACTGACCGACCGAATTTCCTGCACTTTCGGCAAGCCTGCCAAGGCAGATTCGATCGGGAAGGTCAGCAGTTGTTCGACATCTTCGGCAGCCAGGCCGGGGGATTCGGTATAGATGTTGACCTGATTCGGGGTCACATCCGGAAAAGCATCAATCGGTACCGAGTTGACGGCGCGCAAGCCCAGAAAGGCCAGCACCAAGAACGCGATCAACACCAGAAACTTATAACGCAGAGCGAGTTCGACCAGCCGATTCAGCATGAGCCGGTCCTCCGAACACAGATGCCGCAACAGGAGTTAGTGCGCATGGCCTTCTCCCATTTGCGATTTCAGTTGCCGGGCCTTCAGCGCATAGGCGCCTTTGACAACAATCACATCACCGGCCTTCGCGCCGCTCTCGATCACCACCAGACCACCGCGGCTGGCGCCGGTTTGTACCGGTATGGGGTCGAAATCGCCGGGGCCTGCGACACGGAACAACACCATCTGACCGGCCAGTTGCACCAATGCATCCTTGGGTACCGCCAGTTGCTCGCTGACGCCCTGGGTGCTGATCCAAACCTCGGTAAACTCTCCGGGATGCAGCTGGTCTTTGTCATTGCGCACTTCGATGCGCACCGGCGTGGTCCGTGTGCCTTCCTCGGCGCGATGGGACAGCTGGATCACTTTGCCTGGCAGTTCGGTCTTGTCGTGTGCGATGACCCGCACCGCCGCGCCAACCGCAATGCGCTCGGCGGTGGACGGTGGCAACTGCGCGATAATCCAGACACTGTCCTCATTGACCAACGTGAACAGGGTACGGCCGGGTTCGGCACGTTCGCCGATCAGGAAATCATCGGATGTCAACCGACCTGCATGTGGTGCGAGCAAGGTCAGTTCGCCATTGGCATTGGCCGACTTGCCGGCCAACAATTTTTCGATGGCGTTATCACTCATGCCAAAGGCACGCACCTTGGCGAGCGCTTGATCGCGCGCGATTTGTGCCTCCAGATAGCGGCGGCCGGACACGGCTTCACTGCCGAGCGATTTCACCCGTTGCCACTCGCGGTCGACCACCAACAGCGTGCCCTGCGCCTCGGCCAGTTCGATACTGGTCAGCGTCACCAACGGCTGCGCTTTTTTTACCGAATCACCGAGTTTGGCGTGGCGTTGCTGCACCAAGGCCGGTACCCGGGGACTAACCAAGGTAGTCGCGTAGGCATTCGGCTTGACTTCGCCCGGGGCGCGGATTTCGTCACTCAAGCGTTTGGCTTGCAAGGTCTCGGTGACGATGCCGAGTTTGTTGATTTCAGCATCGGTCAGCGGCTTGCCTTCGGTGTGTTCGCCTTCTTCGTGCTCTTCACCGTAACTCAGCGGTGCCAGCAGCGACGTCATGGCCAGCATGGCCAATGCGGTCGGCCAATAATGTTTACGGCATAGTGCTTTTTGCGTCGTTTTCATTGTCAGAAAATCCATCCATTCAGTGTCGGGGTCAGTCCGCGCTGCGATCATCGAAATCGGCCGGGTTGGTTTCCGGCAAGCCAGCCCAGCTGAGAAATTCGCCGGTGGTTTGCAGCCAATTGAGCCAGGCCTGCCACACTTGCGCATTGAGCTGGCGGCCGCGCGCGCTGGTATCGAGGGTTTGGTTGAGTTGCACCAGATAGTCGGCGCTGGATAATTCACCCGCCTCCCACATGCGCTGCAGCAGATCGGCACGGGCAGTAACGCGGCTCGCGGGGCTTTGCTGCCAACGTTGCCACGCTGTCAGCAGGGCGTTGTAGCGGACAGTTGCTTGATAGGCTTCGGCGCGCACCCGGCGCCGCATTTCATCCAGCTGTGCTTGCGCCTCATCGGCGTCCGCACGTGCCGCCGTCACTTCGGCGCGATAGCTGTTCACAATGGGCAGCGGGATACTGACGTTGAAAGCGACGACGTCATCGCGGATGCCGTCGGTCTCCACGGTGCCCGAACTCAGTGAAAATACCGGATCGGGACGGCGCTCACGCTCTGCCACGGTGATTCGCGCGGTCGCGGCCTTGGCGACCTGATTGGCTTGCCGCAGCAGCACGTGACGCGCCAACTTGTCATCGTCAACCTGTACCGTGGTGAGCGAGGGCAAGGTGTCCATCAACGCGGGCAGTGCGACGGTATCGGCACCCAGTGCGCGTAGCGATTGCTCGGAACGCGCCTGTTCGGCTTCGAGTTCGGCAAGTTGCGCAAGCGATTCCTGTAACGCCAACTCAGCCAGATCACGTTCGATCTGATTGATGTCGCCGGCCCGCAGGCGCCGACCAGCCAATTCGGCAAAACGAGTCATCAAATCGGCCCGTTCGTGACCCAGCGAGGCTTGCTCCTGCGCGGCCTGAAAAGCCACGACCTCACGCAACCAATCCGCACCGACCTGCTGCAACGAGGCATGCCACTGCGCCAGCGCCGTTCGGTATTCCGCCTGCGCGACATCTTCCCGCGCTGAGCGTTTACCGGACCAATCGATGGCCATGGCGATACCGACTTCGCGGCGATCTTCGGCGCCGTTTTCGCCGCCTAAAGACAGCTCTGGGTTGTAGATACCCTGATCCGCGGCCGCGACGCGGGCAACCGCCGCGTTGAGCCGGGCACGGGTCGCGCGTATGGCGGGATTGTTACGCCAGAGTTGTTGCAAGCCGGACCGCAATTCGGCGGGTAAATGCGGGCTGGACAGCAGTTGATTGGCCTGATGACCATCAGGCTCCGCCGCAAGTACGGTCGGTAGCGTGAAAACGGATGCGAGCATCAGCAGCGATGCCGCCGCTCCGGTAAAAAAATGCATGACGACTTCCTTCCAAGAGGGAATGACATGACCAAATGCAATGCATACGGTCAGGCATCAGCTCACCGGTGGTGAGCGTTCAATCGATGGAATGAAGCGAATTAAATAAGCAGGCGAACCGTGCGGGTAAATTCGGCCGACGCGCGCCGTTGTACCGGTTCCGGCGAAGGTGATGAGGTAAACGATGAGAGGTGGGCGAACGCCAATGCAACTGGCGCGGGTAAGGCAAGCGGACTGAGTTTGTTGAACTTGGTTTCTTTAGCCGGCGTCGCCTGGTTGGCATCGTCATCACAATAAGGCACGACGTGATCGCCATGACCATGTGAGGAGTCAGCATCGGCATCAGCCAGGTCCAGTGTGCCCGGCTCATGCACATCCTGATGACCAACGTGATGCACTACCAGCTGGCGGGCCTGTTCGGTGGCCACCACGACAGCATCGGCCGGCTCGTTGCTCATCACGCTCTGCAACGAGGCGAGCCGATCCAAACCGGTGGCGCACCACAGGTAGGTTAGCAACGCGAACAGCAAGTAGTGACGGTAACGGCGCATGAATCGGCCAGAACGCTCGTAAGGGACGGCAGAAGCAGCCGTCATGCTAGGTAGCCGATGCCGGTGGCGTCAAGCGCGGGCCGCGCGCCAGCGGAAGGGCTTCACGCAGAATCTTGATCGCTGAACGCAGGATAATCACTGCCATCGCCAGACCCACCAGCCGATCCGGCCACGGGCTGCCAGTCCAGCCGACCAACCCCGCCGCGACCAACACGCTGACGTTGCCCAGCATGTCATTGCGCGAGCAGATCCAGGTTGCGCGCAGGTTGATATCGCCGCCGCGAAACCGGCTCAGCAAGACAAAACAGACCGTGTTGACGAGCAAGGCCAGCACGCCCATCACCGTCATGGCGATAGGTTCGGGTGTGCTGCCAAACACGCTACGCCGGGCCACCTCAGCCAAAATCAGCAGCCCCAGCACCAGCTGCAGACTGCCATTCAGCACGGCGGCCTTGGCCTTGAGCTGCAGGCTGCGGCCTATCGCATAGAGGCTGACCCCATAAACGGCAGCATCAGCAAACATGTCCAGCGAGTCGGCCATCAAAGCAGTCGAGTCGGCGAGCCAGCCGGTGATGAACTCGGCGAAAAACATCCCGGCATTCAGAGCCAGCACAACCCACAGCATGCGGCGCTGCTGGCGCTCCAGGGTCTTGGTTTCACAGAGGTCATGTTCACAGCAACCGGCCATCGTGGGCTCCCGTCGGACTGGCATGGCGGCATTTAAAACCCTATAGTGACTATAGACTCAAGCTCTTTTTGAGAGGCTGCTATGCGAATTGGCGAACTGGCGGCGCAGGCCGGTGTGGATGTCCAGACCATCCGCTATTACGAAAAAGAAGGCTTGATGGCTGAGCCGCATCGCGCGGACAGCGGGTATCGACAGTACCGGAGTGAGCAACTGGACACCTTGCAGTTCATTCGCCACTGCCGATCGCTGGATATGTCGCTGGCGGAAGTGCGCACCTTGCTAGATTTTCGTGACCATCCGGAACGCACGTGCGCGGATGTCGATCAGCTAATCGCGAGACACATTGAGCAGCTGCATCAGCGCATCACCCAGATGCAACAACTTGAGCAACAGCTAAAAGCCTTGCAGCAGCGTTGTGGGGAGCAACGAACCGCAGCGGAGTGCGGCATTTTGCAATCACTTACTGCGGCTGCCGAAGGTTCAAACTGTGCCTGTCACGAAGAAATGAACGGCAAGAACACGGTGTCCCGTTGAATGCCGTAGCGAAATGCCGACACGTTGAAACAGGGATTGATCATCAACAAAAAGGACTCCTACATGGCCTCTGCCATTTACCTGCCCACGCTGAAATGGATGCAAGCGGAGAAGGATACGCTGCTCAATCTGGCGGGCTCAGTCAAAGCCAATCTTTTGCCTTTGCTGGAGCTGCGCAAATCGGAGCGGGTACCGAATTTTCTGACAGAGTGGCAGAGGTATTGGCAGCGGCCTGCATTGTTCGATTGCGCCACGGTCGAAGGCGAATTGACGGAAGTCCGTGAGGCTGCCTTGCTGCACGTCATGCAAAATATTGGGCCGCACACCGCATTGCTGGGGCCGGTCGTCAATCCGGAACGCATCAAGCATTTGCCAGCCCCTTTGCTGGCGTTGCTGCGAGCGCACCAAGGGCCGATGGCAGTCCGGTTGCGCATCAAAGCGATGTTGACCAGTCAGCAAGAAGAGGCGGCTTTTTCGGCCTGTGCAGGATTAAATCGCGTCCCGGCGGTCATGACGCTGGTCGTCGATATGTGTGAGACGCCCCAACTGACGGATACCGAACAAAAAGCACTTGTTGCGGCCCTCCAGCGCCTGCAACAACAGGGGTGGCAACAGGTGTATCTGCTGTCCGGCGCCTATCCCATCGACTCCCGGCAGATGCGCGTCGGTCGCAATGAGGTGATGCGAACGGACTGGCAGTTATGGCAAACCTTCGTTCAAACGCAGGGACTCACGAACGTGCACTACGGTGACTACGGTATCGTGTCGCCGAAGTGGGATGAAGAGGATGCGATACGACGCGGGAAAATCAATTACCGCTATGCCACATCAAAACACTGGATCGTCTACCGCAGCGATGCGGATGGTGGGACGGCTGGCAATGAATTGGCCCAGCTGCTGACGCTGGAGAGCGATTTTCGTGGCGCCGCCTTCAGTTGGGGCGACGACCGAATCGCGCAGCGAGCGGACAATACGAGCGGAAAATTCAAGTTGGGCTGCGGCAACAAAACGCAGCATATTGCCGAAGGAATGAATCACCACCTCACGCAGGTAGTGGATCAGCTTTTACCGACGTCCGGTTCAACAGGCAGCGGCGCACCAGCGCTTTGAGGTCTGCTATCAGCAGTTTTTCTGCCAACAGTTCGTGCAGGCGGTACAGCGGCAGACGGGTGGCGCGTGCATCTTCCAGCGCCAGCAAGCTCGGCTGAATCTCCTCGCGCTCGAGCAGCTGGGCCAAGGCCAGCGGCGAAAAGCCGGGATTGGCGTGTGGGGAGCGTTGCCAAGTCAGGCGCTCATGGGTTTCGTCCACGATCATCACGCCCCACCAGTCGGGGATCAGGTCCAGTGCAGCATCCAGATGCCGAACGGCCGTCACCAAGGTGACGTGGTCAAAGACGCGCCCGTACTGCCAGCCTTGCTTGACCAGGCGCTGTAGCGTGTCGCGTGAGCTCTTGATCTCGTAGCAATCCAGGTGACCGTAGACCGCCACCACATCGGCGCGAACCACTCCGCGGCCTAGCCGCAGCTCTTCCAGCACCACCGGTGAGGGGCGCACGCTGCCTTGCAGCTGCTGGCACAAGACCGTGCGGATGGCTTGCTCTCGCATGTCGCGTTTCCCTCGTTGAACGGGCCGGCACTTTACTTGAAAGCAGGTTACTCCTACTATACGCAGTATGCAATTATGCGGAAGCGTATTTATGAGCGCATACCGACCAGCGGCCGTCTTGGTGGCGGAAATACGACAAGCCCTAGCGGCTAAAGGGCCGCTCAATACCTTGCGTATTGCTAAGGAAACAGCGCTAACTCAGTCCAATGTACACCGTTGTCTGCGAGGGCAGCCCAAGCGGGTGGGCAAGACGCTTCTTGCTTTATGCATTTATGCGAAAATAACCCCTGAAGTTGATAAGCCCGCTGCCGCCGGCAATGCCACATTGATGGAGGCTCTCGAGCAAGTCTGGGACGGCAGTGAGCAACATGCGAGATCTCTGGCCCGCTTGCTGATTGCGGCTAGCAACGCCGCGCTGCCACAATCCCGTCCCAATCCCAGACCTCGATCCGGAGCGGCCCCATGACAGCCACCACCGTTCCGTCCCTGACGCCCACGCAGCTCTATCAGCAGCTGCAGAAACAAGGCTTTCCCCGCAGCTTTGTCGAGCGCCTGCTGCCCGAGTGGTGGGACGACGGCCTGCTGAAAACCTCGAGCGGATTGCTGGAGCTGGCCGTCATATTGCGTCGTCGCACCGCCGCCGAATTGCAGATTGGTGTGGACGGCCGGGTCACCTTGGCCCCGCCCGGGCAACCGATGCGATTCAAAAAGCGCAGCACGACCGGTGAGCACGATCTGCATGTGGCCAGTCAATTGGCGTTGGCCATCGCGCGAATTGCCGTCACCGCGGCGCCCCGTTATCAGCCATTGCCCACTGACGCCATTGCCTTACGCAACGCTGCGCTCGCCAGTTCTAAACGACCCGCGTTGGATTTTGCGGGGCTCGTTTCCTATTGCTGGCAAAACGGTGTGCCGGTGCTGTTCCTCAAACACCTACCCGCCAATCGCCGCCGAATGGCGGGGGTCGCCTTACGGGTTCAGCAACGCCCCGTTGTTGTGCTCGGTTATCAGGACGCCAATCCCTCCAAGCAGCTCTTTGTCCTGGCGCATGAGCTCGGCCACCTGCAGCGCGGCCATGTCGCCGACGATCAGTTGTTGCTGGATGAACGCATGGACCAAATCGAGGCCTCATTGCGCGACGGCGAGAACGACAAAGACGAAGTCGCTGCCGACGCCTATGCGTTCGAGCTGCTTCGCGGTGCCGCTGCCGATCTCGTTGCGCAATTGCCCGCAACCGGTACTGCCAGTGCACTCACCTTAACGGCCCTGCAGTTGGAAAAACACCATGGTGTTGATGCCGGCCATCTGCTCTGGTCGTATGCCTACACCAGCAAGGATTGGGTACGCGCCAACATGGCGGTCGACTTTTTGCCCATGCGTAAAACCACAGCGTTTGAAGTACTTGAAACGATTCAACGTGAAGCGATGCAGCAGGCGGCGCTACCGCCAGAAGAGTTGAATTATTTGCTCACGATGCAAGGGTTCTCCTTCGCCAAGGACTAAGGCGCGATGCTGTTGCTGGATAACGATGCGGCAACCAAATTGGCTCGGTACGATCTGCTCGCCGAGCTGCTCACCGCTTTCCATATCGGCTGGGCCGACATACATCACCTCGACTCGCTGAAATACCGCTTTCATTTGACAGACGCCGTGCGTGCGGAGCGTCTGCTCGGCTCCCTGGGGGCAGTGCAGCGAGTGCAGCAATTGGTTGCGCAGACGCAACCGCTCAGTCCGCCAACGGCCGCTGTCGCTGAGACCATGACCTTGCTGCACACCATCGATGATCCTGGCATTGATGCCGGGGAACAGGTGTTGTTCGCCTATCTCGCCACGCATCCCGACAGCATGCTGATCACCGGTGACAAAAATGCCATTCAGGCGCTGGCGCGGCATACCCAGCATCCAGCCATCGCCCGTTGCCAAGGTCGCATCGTTTGTTTGGAACAAGCCTTGAAAGCGATTGCCCAGCACAGCACTACCGCGGTGATATGCCACAAGCTGCAGGGCGATTCAGCGGCCGACCGAGCCGTTGCGATTTGTGCTCGACAACCAGCGAGTTTTCTCGATTGCATGAACAGCTATATCGCGGCGCTTCGCGCTTCAGCGAGCGGTTTGTTGCGCCCCGACCTCTGACCGTGCGCGCACCGGTGAAAATGCCGCCCGAGACTGGGAACGCGTGACGAGGTGATCGGACAGGACGAGCAGTGCGGGCACAGGCTCAATAATCCAGTAATTCATTAGCCACTTGTGCGGCCCTAACCACCGCTTTGGGGTCGGCGACCAGGAGTTCGTGAGGACGCGCACCATTCAAGTAAACATTTGGTGCATAGAACCAGAATGAGATCGCCCAGCCCGTTGTCCCTTTCGGGAATGATTCGATGATCTGCTTCACCTCAGTACGGATAGAGCCAGTGACGGGATCAAACTGATAGCCGGGAAACATTTCCGTCGCGCCAACGCTGACGGAAAACAGTTCATTTTTTCCAGTCCGATCTGCAATCACTTCGCCGGCTAGTGAAGCAGAAAACCCCATCCGTATGGCAACACCTTGGCAGTCCAAATGCTCAATGCTGGAGAGAATACGGTAGCGGCGCTCCGCGCCGAGCAGGAGTTGTCTTGCAGTACCGCCCTGCAATAGTCCGGGATTGGCAACCAAGTCGGCGATAACTCGCTCCCGCGACTCTGCCAAAGAACGAGTCGTTGCACGGAGAACTCGCAGTGCCGCGCTCAACGCCGGGAGTTTGGATACCATTGAACTACCATCTTGGCTCGCATTCAATTCGAGCATCCACCGTTCGCAATCTGCGAGGTAGCCCTCTTGGCCGATAAAACAGGCTGCCTCTTGCTGCAAAACAGCATAGACATCGGCATCATCCAGCACGAGTGACGATGGAAATAATCCAAGACTGTCGTCATCTGAAATTTGGTACTTACCACTAGGCATGGCAGATACCCTCGGTGACCACGACTCCGCTTACTCAGGTTAGTGTCGCTATCGGGCCAAAAGCGTCAAGCGAATTTGTCCTATACAGATATTCGCATCAATTCAGCCGTCTGTGTCGGCCTCGGTACTGACCCCGGGGTACCCGGCAGGCAGCTCCTGTGAGAAAATCACGACTCGCAACACCTTATCCGGCGAGAGATGTACCCATTCCGGAAACGTTGAGTCGATCAGCATCAGCAGCTCCGGCAAATCGGACTGTAGCACCGGAAGCTGACGCAAGCCTTCCTGTATCATGCGATAGCCACGCAACGCCATGCTACGCAGCTCTAAAGAGCTAATCAGCTCGGACTCCCAGACGAACAGCAATAGCGTGGCTAAGCCATCGAAATTGCCCAGTGCCGCCAGCTGATGGATCAACACGTTCGTCACATCCGCACGTTGCCATTTACCCGCATTCAATGAGCAAGGCACGAACAACAAATCCCGCAACTGTGGCTGTGCCAACAGCAGATCATTGATTTCCGCTTGGCTGTTTGGCTTGGTGCGAATGACGTGCCACAAGAAATGCTCGTGCCATTGCGCCGTCCCTGGTACCTCGGCCTCGATCCGAAGCACTTTTTCGAGCCTTGGGTTGTTTAGCCCTTCCTTGTAGTTCTTCCACTTGCGGCTCCAATCGGTTTTGGAGTCATGCCGATATATCTGCTCACCATCAAACCTAGCCTGCAAACCCCGGTCATCCAGTCCGGTGGCTAGTGATACCGCGCGATACCAGATCTTTGCTCGTAGCGCTTCCAGCGGTAACCGAGCTGGCCGGCCACGGTTCTTCTTGGTCATCCCACCCTCGCGGTAAAGAAATTCCGAATTTCTTTACCGGTTGTATCAGATCCCGGTGCTGTACGACTATCCCGATATCTGCATGAAGGAGAAACGTCCGTGACAGACGATACCCTGCAAGACATCGACGTACTAAAGCGAGACCTGGTAAGGCGCTATGGCGAGCTCATCAGCGGCGACGATCTGCGCAAACATCTGGGTTATGCGAGTCCGGCCGCATTCCGGCAGGCCATCTGTCGTGGCGTGGTACCCATCCCCGTGTTCACATTGCCGAATCGCCGAGGCCGCTATGCGTGGGTGCGTGATTTGGTGAATTGGTTGATCCAGGTTCGGAATGAAACCCGTGTGACCAAGCGTGACTGAGAGAGATTTCGTTATGAAAGAAGCGAGGCGAACCATGGACAGCAGCTAGCATCCGAAATTGTGGGGTGCCAGAAAGCACAACGCCCGACCTCTCGCCAAAGAGGACGGGCGCGAACTGCGGGAAAAGCTATCGATCCGTAGTTTCCGTGTGAACAGACAGCTTGTCAAGGCCTGAGCCATGTTGCCACGCCTCACGGCAGGCTGCTGTTCCTGTGCACCCGCCGGCGGCCTCTGCCGGCAGGATAGTCTGAGTCACTATCTGGAGTGACGCAGACATTGACCGTGGCACACGTACGGGAACGGGATGGCACAGCATTTTCTGCTGTCTGCCAAGGCACGGGATTTTTCGCTTCGCGATATCGACAAGATGAGCGAAGACGATGCGTGGTGGCGGTTCGTCGAGATCCGCTGGGGTGGACGTGATCAACAAGGGTGCCCAGGATGCGGTGCCTTTGACCGCCATTACGCCATTCGCACCCGTAAGCAATGGCGTTGCAAGCATTGCACGCGTACTTTCAGCGTTACATCCAGCACGGTGTTCGCGGACCGTAAGCTCAGCTTCAAAGATATTCTTCGTGCGATCTTCATTTACGTCTCATCAGCAAAAGGGATCTCGCATGTCGCGTTGGCCACGCAAATGGGTGTGGCTTACAAGACTGCGATGGTGTTGGCCCATAAGTTGCGCGAAGCGCTCTACCATTCTCGAGACACCACACCGCTGAGCGGGCTAATCCATATTGATGGCGGTCACTTTTGTGGCAAGCCGAGACGACCACGAGTCCGTAACAAGAAGCCTACTACAGAGGAACTTCAGACTCACATTCTGGAGCGCCGGCGCAAAGGAAAAGCTAAGCCCCCCGGTATTTCTGATTTGCCCAACCCCCATGAGCTATCCGAGAAGGAAGGGAGGGCCAATAAACGCATAAGCCTGAGCAAGTTGAATCAACGGAAGAAAAGGAACCGACGGATTATTTTTACGTTACGACAGGTGCATCAGGAACCGGGGCTTGGGGCATTCCTTACCCGAGTTGCAGTTGGTCATAGCGAAAATGAAGCGAACGCCATGGCTCTTGCCAAGCGTTACATTGCCCCTGGGAGCACAGTACATTCGGATGAGAATCCGGCGTATTTTCGCTTCGATGGGCTGTATCAGCACCACACGGTCGAGCACTCCAAGGAATATGCAACTGAGGATGGCATCCATCAGAACCAAGCGGAATCGTACTTTTCGCGGATACGTCGCTACGAGTACGGGGTCGGCCACCAGTTGCGAGCTCGATATTTGATGCTTTACGCCAATGAAATGGCTTGGCGAGAGGACTATCGTCGCCAAAGCGTTGGAGCGCGATTTAGCGACTTGCTCGGGCGCGCACTACAGGCTGGTTATTCAAAGTGGTGGCGCGGCTATTGGCAAGGATGCAAATTGCCCGAAGAGCTAATCATGGTCTAGTTCAGGTTTATCACATTGATCAATGTCCTTGAACTGCCAATAGGCGCTCCGCCTACCATTCGCAGTTTGTAAACGCGTGACTTTCCCTGCGTAAAGCAAGCTTTTCAACCTACGTCGAATGGCCATCCTAAAATGGATGAAGCCTTCTGCTGAAAATGTGACGTCCTCATTCCGCATGACAAAGGTGGCTATTTCTAGCGCGGAGAACGCTCTAGTTTTGTCTGTTGCCAGACACCTGTAGATTGCTCGGGTCATCCTACCCCACGGCAAGGCGCGGGCATTGGGAAGCGGCTTAATGGAGGGCACTTGCGTCGGATCGACAGGTATCTCATAGAGAGAGATCGTGTGGTCTATGGCGAGCAGATCCTGCCTCAACCTATCCACTTTTTCTGACAGCGAGGCAAAATTCTGTAGTTTTTCTTCTATATAGGTGATTTTCCCGGCAAGCCTGGCCCGCTTATCCAGCAGCCAACAGAGTGTAGTGGGAGTTCGAATTTTCATAATGCTGGGGAGGTTAACCAAACCCTCCCCAAACATCATGTGCAACAGCTACCTAATGGCGTTGCTGTTGATACTGCAACATCAACTACGGCACTAACGGATGCCTTCAACGTTCAGGCTTTGAACAATCAGGCTTTGTCGTCGTGATTGTCGATCTGTTGTTGCGCGCGCTCAATCGACGACAGCGGTGCTGGCGTTGTCGCAGGCGCTGCTGCCGGGGTTGCCCGTGGCTTGGCCATCGGTGAACTGCTGGAGCTGGAACGGTGCAACACCGTGCTCTGGCTCTGGCTCGGTTCTATCAGGCTCGCCAACAGCGCGGCAACATTTTTCAGCGCTTCTTCTTCCGACACTTCCTGCTTCGGCGCTGGTTCGATCGGCTTCGGCTTGGCTGCCGGAGCGGATGCCACCACGCGCGGACGTGCCGCTTCGCTGCTGGCTGCATTGCTAACCGATTCGGTGGCGACAGTAGCCGCAACTGGCGCAGACGGTACCGGTGCGGCACTGAACGGCGCGACCGGTGCCGGCTTGGCGGCAGGTGCCGACGCCGAGCTGGCGGCGACATTTGCAACCGGGGCACGAACATCGGCGCTGACGGGTTCTGAGACTGGTTTTGTGACCGGTTCTGCTTTGACGACTTCAGCAACAACAACCGGAGCCGCTACTGTTGCCGGCGCAGTGTTTATCACCACGGCGTCTGCTGGTGCAGCAGCGCTTTGCTGTGCCACATCAATTTGCGGTGCGACAAAGGTGTCGCCGAGCGGCAGCTCTGCGCCGTTGGCGCCTTCTGCAGCGGCGTTTTCGCCTTCACCGCCTTCGCGGTCACGACGACGACCACCACCGAGGTGACGCGGCAGGCGACGGCGGCGATTGTCACCGCGATCGCCACGGTCAGCGCGATCACGACGCTGTTCGTTGGCTTCGATATTGTCGCGGGCGATCACATCGACGGCGGCTGCCTCGACGTTGCCGTCAACAACCGGAGTGGCAACTTCGATCGGAGCCTGTGGTTTGCTCACGGGCTCAGTCGCTGCAACTGTGGCTCCTGCGACAACGGCAGTATTAACGGCAACATTGCTGTCACCACCTTGCTGCTGACGCATGGCCATCCGCTCGGCACGCGTCTGGCGCGGACCGCGATCTTCACGCGGTTCACGGGCCGGGCGTTCTTCGCGAGGTGCGCGTTCTTCACGGGCAACAACGTCACGGTTTTGCGCTTCGCGCGGTTGGCGTTCTTCGCGTGGAGCTCGTTCTTCGCGCGGAGCGCGCTCTTCCCGGGCCGGACGATCGGCACGTGGTTGCCGCTCTTCACGCGGCGGCCGGGCATCACGTGCCTGACCTTCGGTTTTTGCGGTTTGCTGACGAGCGGCCTGCGGTTCGCGATTCTGATCGCGGCCTGGGCGTTGTTGTTCTGAACGACCTTCAGAACGACCTTCGCCACGATTGTCCGGGCGGCCATCACGGCGCTGTTCCGAACGTTGGCCGCGATTGTCGCGACGCTCGCCACGATTGTCCGGACGACCATCACGACCACCCCGTTTGTTGCGGTCACGATCATTGCGATTGCGCGGTTGCTCGGCCTTGACCGGCTCGCCACTGCCAAACAGTGAATCCCAAATGCGACGCAGGATGCCTGGCTTGGCCACGGCGATGGCGGCTGGTGCCGCTTTTGCGGCTTGCGTGATCGGTGCGGGGGCCGGAGCGATTGGTGCAGGGGCGGCAACCTGAGTGAATTGCACGGCCGGCGCTTCGCTACGCGGTTTGTTGGCCGTAGTGATTTCGATGGCCTCGACCACCGGCTGTTCGGCCAGCGAGTAGGAGACCGTTTCGACCACTTCCTGCTGACGCAGGCGACGCACTTCGTAATTCGGTGTTTCCAGATGCGGATTCGGCACGACAACCACATGCACGTCGTGACGCTTCTCGATATCGGAAATGTCTTTGCGCTTTTCGTTGAGCAAATAGGTTGCGGCTTCGACCGGCAGCAGCGCTTGCACCTGCGAAGTCGAATCCTTCATGGCTTCTTCTTCGATCAGACGCAGCACCGACAGCGACATCGATTCGACGTTGCGGATGTGGCCAACGCCGTTACAGCGCGGGCACAACTCGGTGGTTGATTCGGCCAGTGCCGGACGCAGGCGTTGACGCGACATTTCCATCAGACCGAACTTCGACAGCCGGCCCAATTGGATGCGGGCGCGGTCCATCTCGACAGCGTCACGCAGCGCATCTTCGAGCATGCGCTGGTTTTTGGCCGGGGTCATGTCGATGAAGTCGATAACGACCAGACCGCCCAAGTCACGCAGGCGCAGCTGACGAGCGACTTCCTGCGCCGCTTCGACGTTGGTTTGCAGCGCGGTTTCTTCGATGTCGCCACCTTTGGTGGCTTTCGACGAGTTGACGTCGATGCAGACCATGGCTTCGGTGCGGTCAATGACAATCGAACCGCCCGACGGCAAACGCACTTCGCGCTGGTAGGCGCTTTCGATCTGGCTTTCAACCTGATAACGGTTGAACAGCGGAATGTCGTCCTTGTACAGCTTTACCTTGCTGACAAAGTCCGGTCGCGACAGCTCGATGTGCTGGCGAATCCGGTTATAGGCATCCTGGGTATCGACAATGATTTCGCCGATATCGGCTTTCAGGTAATCGCGAATCGAGCGGATGATGACATCGCTCTCGGCATAAATCAGGAACGGTGCCGGGCGCTTGGCGGCCGCTTCGGTGATGAGCTCCCACTGGCGCTGCAGCATGCCGAGGTCCCACTTGAGCTCTTCTTCCGACCGACCGACGCCGGCGGTGCGGATGATGATGCCCATGCCATCCGGCACATCCAGGCTTTGCAGGGCTTCACGCAGATCCGAGCGGTCATCGCCTTCGATGCGGCGCGAGATGCCGCCGGCACGCGGGTTGTTCGGCATCAGCACGACATAGCAACCGGCCATGCTGATATAGGTGGTCAGGGCCGCGCCTTTCTGGCCGCGCTCTTCCTTCTCAATCTGGACGATGACTTCCTGACCTTCCTTCAGCAGCTCGCGAATGTTGCCGCGGGTCTTGCTCGGGTCGGTGTAGTAAGTCGGGGAGATTTCTTTCAGCGGCAGAAAGCCATGGCGTTCTGCGCCGTAATCGACAAAGGCAGCTTCGAGGGAAGGTTCAACGCGGGAAATGCGGCCTTTATAGATGTTGGCCTTTTTCTGTTCTTTGCCGGGCACCTCGATATCGAGGTCGTACAGGCGTTGCCCGTCTACAAGGGCAACCCGCAGCTCTTCTTGCTGGGTTGCGTTAATCAGCATCCGTTTCATGGTAGTTCTCGTCGGTCAGTCAAATGACCGATTGCGAACATGCCATCAACGCCAAGCGGCAGGGCAATCACGCAGGATCGGGGCAGGGCCCCGGAACTCCTCAGGCTCGTAACGGCACGTCAAAAAACAAGCTGACGAAAGCGTCGAACCACGCGCGTGAAACGCGCCAAAACACAGTTTCAAAGCGATGTCGGCGGTGGGGCTACGTTAGCGCCAAATGGCGGCTGGTGCGGCCGGACCGAACAACATCTGTCGCGCCTTTACGTCGCAGGGTCACACCGATTGGCGGCATGAACGTGCTGGGGCGGGACGGCAAAAAACTCGCTGCCTTACTGGCAATGACGGCATGACGGCAATCGTCATGACGTACAATAGTCAAGGCGTCGTCCGAATTGCGGCGACGCCGATTCACTCATAATGAGCACCATCGGCAATGGTGGGGATCGAGGGGCTTCAGGAGACCAAACTGATAACAGTCTTGGTCAACGGCTGGCCTGGATCACGACCATGCGGATTGGCCAAAAGACTATAGCAGGTCGCCGTAAGTGCAGCAAATTAAAAGCAAAATTCCCCAAAATGCCGATTTGACCGAGGCTCAGATGAGCGCATCAGACGCGCCTGCTGTTCGGTTTGTGACCATCGATGACGGCCGTGCCGGCCAGCGCATCGACAACTTTCTGCTGACCTTGCTGAAGGGCGTGCCGAAGAGTCGCATCTATAAATTGCTGCGCACCGGTGAAGTCCGGGTCAATAAAGGCCGCATAAAAGCCGAATACCGGCTCGAACTCGGCGATCTGGTCAGAATTCCACCGGTTCGGGTCAGTGAGGCGGAGCCGGGACCCAATCCCGGCTTACGCAAAATTCAGGCGCTTGATGACGCCGTGTTGCTGGAGACCGACGGCTACATCGTGATCAACAAACCGGCTGGTATGGCCGTGCACGGTGGTTCGGGTGTTTCGTATGGGGTGATTGAGGGCTTGCGGGCGCTGCGCCCCGACGCGCCGTTTCTGGAACTGGTGCACCGCCTCGACCGTGACACCTCCGGCTGCCTGCTGGTGGCGAAAAAACGTTCAGCCTTACGTGCGTTCCACGAAGCGCTGCGGGAAAAGGACATGGACAAGGTTTATCAGGCCTTGGTCATTGGCAAATGGTCGGCCCGCAAGCAACTGATCAATGCGCCGTTGCTGAAAAACGAACTGCAATCGGGCGAGCGTGTGGTGCGGGTCCATGCGGAAGGTAAGGAATCGCAGACCCGTTTTGCCGTGCTGGAAAATTTCCCGAGCTGTACTTTGGTGGAGGCCAGCCCGTTGACCGGCCGTACCCACCAGATCCGGGTCCATGCCGCTCATGCCGGCCATCCGCTGTTGGGCGACGACAAATACGGCAATGACGAAACCGTCGCGCTAGCCGGCAAGCTCGGCCTGAAGCGGTTGTTCTTGCACGCGGCGTCGCTGAGTTTCGTTGATCCGGCTTCTGGCAAAGAGGTGACGGTCAATGCGCCGTTGCCGGAGGAGCTGGACGTGGTACTGGCTTCAGCACGGACTCAAACGAACGGTTAAGTGCCATGCGCAAGCTCCATAGAGCTCTGATATCGATAGAGTTTATCGTTAGTTTTGGCGTGCCAGTCTATCTGTGGATCATCGGACTGGCCATGTTTCTACTTGGACTGTATTCGGTTCTGTTCTCATCTGAGCCAGTAGAGTTCACGTCACTGACCCACTTTGGTATCCCTGTTATGTTCGGTGCGGCCGGCGTGTGGGGAGCTCTTTTGCTCTACTTCAATGCGGTGTTTGGCTACAAGGCATTTGGTAAATTGCTAGAGCCAATAGCTTGTGGTGCTCTGGGCGTTATGGCCTTGCTCTATTTTATTTTTGTTTTCAGGTTGTCATCGCCAGTAATTGCGATCCTGCCATTAGCATGTTTCGCGCATCTAGTTTGGCTTAATAAAAGAATGATGGTAGCAAATGGCATCTAATGCTGCGCTTAAAGCACGGTTGAGTTGCTAGCAATTATCCACAGTTAATTTCAGTCTCTATTCGCAGTAGTGATACATGACCAATAAACCTTACGATCTAATTATTTTCGACTGGGATGGCACGCTGATCGACTCGGTCGGCCGCATTGTCTCGTCAATGCGTGCGGCCGCTGAGCTGGCGGAGCTGCCGGTGCCGAGCGAGGATGCCGTCAAGGGCATCATTGGTTTGTCGTTACCAGCGGTGTACGAGATTCTCTTTCCGGGCGCGCATCCGGAGCAGCTGGACGCCTTGAAGCAGCAATACCGGACCGCGTTTGTCGAAACCGATCCAACACCGACGCCGCTGTTCGATGGTGCCCGCGAAACGCTGGATTGGTTGAAGGATTCCGGTTTTGTCCTGGCCGTTGCCACCGGCAAGGCACGCTATGGTCTGGAGCGGGCGTGGAAAGAAGTGGCGCTGGATCAGTTTTTCCACACGTCGCGCTGCTCCGACGAAGCCGAAGGCAAACCGCATCCGCAGATGGTGCTTGATATCCTGAAGGAAACCGACACGCCAGCGCAGCGGGCCTTGGTAGTGGGTGACACCGGATTTGATATGGAGATGGCGAAGCGGGCAAACGTCGATCGGCTGGCGGCAACGTATGGTGCACATGATTTGGCGGATCTGCTGGCACACGAGCCGCTGGATCAATTGCACGATATCCAGCATCTGCCGCAGTGGCTAAAAACGCGACCTTGAGTCGCGTTTTTTCTGTTGTGTCTTTTTTCTGTTGTTAACTGTTTCTTTGGCGCTACCTATTACCCGGCCATGTGTTAGCCGGGTTTGACGGCGACCAAGTTGATCAGGGTCTCTTCATGATTCGGTCTTGGTTTGAAACCTAGCCATTCGAAGAAACCGATATCCGAACGGCTCCACCACAGGTACGGGTAGGAAATCTGCTCTGGCTGGACGGTAAACCCGGCCGCGCGCACCAAGGCCAAATACTCTTCCGCCGTTTTCTGAACGTGCATCGGGTGCCGGAACAGAATTCGGATGGGCAGTGAGTGGATGTATTTTTTGGTGGATTCGGCCAGCAGCAATTTGCCACCCGGTTTCAGCACCCGGAAAATCTCGGCCAGTGCGGTTTCCTGCGCAACAATATGGTGCAGGGTCTGATGGCAAAACACGATGTCGAAGCTGTTGTCAGGCAAGCGCGTTGCGGCGGCGTTGCAGGTATGCAACTCAGCGAGCACGCCGGCACTGGCAAGTGTCTGCTCGGCGCGGGTTTTGGCGGCAGGGTCGGCATCAATGCCCACCAGCTGCTCTGGCTGGAAACGTTTGGCCAATTCCAGCAAGGCCTTGCCATGACCAAAGCCGATATCCAGAACACTGCCTACGGCCGGCACGGGCCCCAGTAATTGTTGCAGATCATTCAGGGCGCGTTGCAGCACGTGCACACGCCAGGTTTCGGTACCCAGAAACCAGACACCAAAGCGGGTTTCTTCAACAAACGCGATACGCCCATCCACTGCTGCTGACTCCATTTTGCTACCTCGGATCAGGTTCGATCCGGCACATGCCGACCCTTACAGTGGCAAATCTTTGGGAAAACCAATCAATTCATTGTGATCCAGCTTGTCGATCGCTTCCGGGCCCAGCTCGCGGCTGTTCCAGGCGTAATTGAGCTTGGCGTAAATGGCCGGCATCAATTCCGGCAAGAGTTCATCAATCGACTCCGGATCCGATTCCAGTTCGGTGATGACATCTTCCAGCGCGCTCAGCGCGTCATTCAAGGTGGTGAGAACCCAATCGGCGTCCATTTGTGGCTCCGGCAATGCAAGGTGACAAGGATTTGGGCCGGCATGGTAAACGGAATTTTGTGGCGATGCTTGCCGAGTTTGTTGCGTCGTTTGGGCGCCGCCGCGCTTATTGAACCACCGTGTCAGCCGGCATTGCCATCAACACTGCCAATGTCCGTGGGTGGCGGCAACAAAACAAAAGGGCCGCTTCGCGGCCCTTTTGTCACTGGCAGTCTGACTTACAGCTGCGGACCAGCCGCGACAACGCTGGCATCGACCTTGAACTTCTTGAAGTTCTCGACGAACAGCGCGGCCAGTTTCTTGGCCTCGGCATCGTACTTGGCTTGGTCTTCCCAGGTTTCGCGCGGGTTCAGCAGTTTGCTGTCGACGCCAGCCAGTTCGACCGGCACATCCAGATTGATCACCGGCAGGTGCTGGGTCTTGGCGGTTTTCAGCGCGCCGCTCTGAATTGCAGCAACCACGGCACGGGTGACCGGGATCGGGAAGCGATGACCGCCGTCGCCCGCCGGGCCACCGGTCCAGCCGGTGTTGACCAGATAGACTTTGGCGCCCGAGGCATCCAAGCGCTTCATCAGCAGCTTGGCGTATTCGCCGGCCGGGCGCGGGAAGAACGGTGCGCCGAAGCAGGTCGAAAAAGTTGGTTCGATCGACGAGGTTGAGCCCATTTCGGTCGAACCGACTTTGGCGGTGTAGCCGGACAGGAAGTGATAAGCGGCTTGTTCACGGTTCAGGATGGACACCGGTGGCAGCACGCCGGTCATGTCGCAGGTCAGGAAAATCAACGCTTCCGGTTCCGGGCCACGGTTTTCCAGCACGCGCTTTTCAACGAAGTCGAGCGGGTAGGCGGCGCGGCTGTTCTGGGTCAGGGTGTGGTCGGTGTAATCCGGCGTGCCGTCTTCGTTCAGCACGACGTTTTCCAGGATGGTGCCGTGACGGATGGCATCCCAGATGACCGGCTCGTGCTTCTGGTTCAGGTCGATGCACTTGGCATAGCAGCCGCCTTCGATATTGAACACGCTGCCCGGGCCCCAGCCGTGCTCGTCATCACCGATGATGAAGCAGGCCGGATCGGTCGACAGCGTGGTCTTGCCGGTACCGGACAGGCCGAAGAACAGCGTGACTTTGCCATCTTTGGCCTGGTTGGCGCCACAGTGCATCGGCAGGGTGTCTTCGGCCGGCAACAGGAAGTTCTGCACCGAGAACATCGCTTTCTTCATTTCACCGGCGTAACGCATGCCAGCCAACAGTACTTTGCGCTGGGCAAAGTTCAGGATGACGCAGCCATCGCTGTTGGTGCCATCACGGGCCGGGTCGCAGACAAAGCCAGGGACATTCAGCACTTGCCAGGCCGGTTTGTTGGACGGATTGAACTGAGCTGGGCGGATAAACAGGTTGCGGCCGAACAGCTGTTGCCAGGCGGTTTCGGTGCGCATTTCGATGGGCAGGTAGTGCTTCGGATCAGCGCCGACGTGCAGCTGGCTGATGAAGGCTTCCGGCAGGCTGTTGTAATGGGCTTCGACCCGCGCCCACAGGGCGTCGAACTTGTCGGCCGGGAACGGCTTGTTGACCTTGCCCCAGTCGATCTCGTTCTGGGTGCTCGGTTCCTGGACAATGAACCGATCCGCCGGGCTGCGGCCGGTGCGCTTGCCGGTCTCGACGACGAGGGCGCCGTTGCTGGCGATACGACCTTCATGGCGCTCGAGGGCCTTCTTGATCAGGGCATCGGCGTTTAAATTGGAATGGCGCTGCGGGGCCGCGGCAGTAGCGGTCATGAGTCGGTCCTCGTCTGGTGGGGTCGAGAGTCAGGAAAAACGGCGCGTATTATCACCGATCCGCCATGGGGCACGCTACGCCGGCGCTGGATTTGCGCCGTGCACAATGCTGGTGCGTGGCGGCTTCAATGATGACGCGGCGCAAGAACCGGTCGGTTCCGGAACCAAACATGGAGAAGGCCTGACCAAGGGAAACGGCGGTGCTGGCACGATGCTACAAAATGGCGTGGCGTATCCGGCCAGGCCGGTTTCATACTCGTATCCGTTCTTTGCAGGACAAGCCAAGGAGCAAGACCATGACCCTACTCAGGAACAAGATCAGGTCCATAAACAAGGCGTCAGCAAAGCTGATGGCGACCGGGCTGGCTGCCGCACTGCTGATGGCCTGCGCCAGTTCGGCTGGGCCGCTGGTCAGTTCCAGCGAGCCGCATGGCATTGTCGATTTGGATATTCCGCGCCAGGCCGCCAATCAGTACGAGGCGTTTTTCCAGCAGGTCGATGGCCAGAATCTGGTGCCGGATCGCAAGCAGTTGCTGCTGAAACCCGGCAAGCATGAGATCAAGCTGGGGGCAAAGCTGGACAATCTTTACGGTGCAGGTGCCATGTCGGTACCGGGTGGGCGCAATTCCGAGCGCAGCGTGGTGACGATCGAGGTCAAGGAAGGCATGCGTTACAGCGTTGCCGCCAAACTGGACGGCAATCGGACTGACCAATGGGTTGCCATCGTCAGCCGGGAAGCGCCCATGGCAGGCTATGCCAGCCGTTAAGCGGAGCAGCCTTACTTCCTGCCAACACATTTTTTGCCAACGCCGGCCACGATGCCGGCGTTGTTGTTTCTGTGGGTTGGCATGCGATGCGCGTTGGTTACGGTTACGGCGCCATGCTTGCGGTAAAGGCGAGAGGGCTGCTGACAAAGTCGACGTCACCCAGTACCGTAGCGGGCTGGGTTGTTTCCGTTCGATGCGCAAGGAGCTGTTTTCATGTCCGACTGGCCACAAACGCCGCTGTCACAAGACGAAATCAAAGCCCGGCAATGGGGCATGTTCATCCATTTGTCGATTCTCGCCGGTTATCTGATTCCGCTGGCGGGCTTCATCGTGCCGATTGTCATGTGGCAGATGAAGAAGCATGAACACCCGCTGATCGATGCGCATGGCAAGAATGTGGTCAACTGGTTGCTATCGTTCCTGTTGTATGGCTTTGTTTGCTGGATACTGGCCCTGATTCTGATCGGCCTGCTGTTCCTCTGGGTGCTGTGCATCCTGAATGTCATTTTTGCCATTGTCGGCGCGCTGAAAGCCAACAACGGTGAAGTCTGGGCCTATCCGTTCACCATTCGCTTTTTGAAGTGAGCAAGGTCATAGCCATTCAGTCAGCGACGCTGTTAGCGATTCGGTGAGAGACAAAAAGCCCCGCACTGCGGGGCTTTTTTGTTGTCGAAGAGAACCGGCGATTAACGCTGCTCTTTCGGCGGGGTCCTGACAATCAGCATGCGCAATTCGGTCATGTCCTCGATGGCATAGCGGATGCCTTCGCGGCCGAGACCGGAATCTTTGACGCCGCCATAGGGCATATGGTCAACGCGCCAGCTCGGGATGTCACCAATGACCACGCCGCCGACTTCCAACTCGTCCCAAGCCCGCTGAATCTTGTAGATATCGCGGGTGAAGACCCCGGCCTGCAGGCCGAAATCGCTGTTGTTGACCTCTTTCAGTGCGGCATCAAAGTCGGTAAACGGGCTGAGGATGGCGACCGGGCCAAACGCTTCCTGGCAGGAAATGTTGGCGCTGCTTTTGACATTTTCCAGCAGGGTCGCTTCCAGCATGGCGCCATTGCGTTTGCCACCGCACAGCAGCGTGGCGCCGGCGGCGACGGCTTCTTTGACCCAGCCTTCGAGCCGCTCGGCTTCCTTGCTGGAAATCATCGGGCCGATGAAGGTGGCCGGATCTTTCGGGTCGCCCATTTTCAGCGCCTTGGTCGCGGCGACCAGTTGATCACGGAAGGTTTTGTAAATGGCTTCATGGACCAGAATGCGTTGCACACTGATGCAGCTCTGGCCGCTTTGATAAAACGCGCCGAACACCACCCGTTTGACCGCATCTTCGATGTCGCTGTCATGGTCGATGATGCAGGCGGCGTTGCCGCCGAGTTCCAGCACCACTTTTTTCTTGCCGGCTTTGGCTTTCAGCTCCCAACCGACTTGCGGTGAGCCGGTGAATGACAGCAGCTTCAGTCGCGGGTCGGTGGTGAACAGATCGGCGCCATCGCGCGAGCAGGGCAGAATCGAGAATGCGCCTTTCGGCAGATCGGTTTCGGCCAGCACTTCGCCGATGATGAGCGCGCCGATTGGCGTCATCGAGGCCGGCTTGAGCACAAACGGGCAGCCTGCCGCGATCGCCGGCGCCACTTTATGTGCGGCCAGATTGAGCGGAAAATTGAACGGCGAAATGAACGAGCAGGGACCCACCGGCACCCGTTTCCACATGCCGGTGTAGCCGACCGCGCGAGCCGAGATATCCAGCGGCATCACTTCACCGTAGATGCGCACCGATTCTTCGGCGGCAATGCGGAAGGTATCGACCAGCCGGATGGCTTCGCCACGGGCATCGTTGATTGGCTTGCCGTTCTCGATGGTAAGCGCCTGAGCCAGTTCTTCCAGTCGTTCGGTAAAGCGCTGGACACAGTGCTGCAGGATTTGCTGGCGCTTGTAGGCCGGCAACTTGCGCATGGCGTCGCTGGCGGCGTCGGCAGCGGCAATGCCGGCGTCGATGGCCTTGGCGTCGGCCAGCGCGACCCGGGTCGCCACTTCGCCGCTGTACTTGTCGATGACCGGCAGATCCTGGTTGGCGTACACAGGTTCGTTGGCCAAGTAATAGGGGTAGGCAGACTTGAGCACGGGGTCGGTCTCCGGGAGGGGATAAAACGGTGATGTTTAATATATTGAACAGGCTAGCGGTTTTGGTCGACGCTGTAAACCGTATCCTGCGCCCGACCGGAGGCCCGGCATGACAGTTCTGCGTGCCATTCAGGCCGATCTGACCACCCTGGCCGTCGATGCCATCGTCAATGCCGCCAACACCAGTCTGTTGGGCGGCGGCGGAGTTGACGGCGCCATTCATCGCGCCGCCGGCCCCGGCCTTCTGGCAGAATGCCGCACCCTTGGCGGCTGCCCGGTCGGCGACGCCCGGTTGACCAAGGGCTACCGGCTGCCGGCGCGCCATGTCATCCATACTGTGGGTCCGGTCTGGCAGGGCGGCAATCACGGAGAACCGGCGCTGCTGGCGGCCTGTTATCGCCGCTGCATTCAATTGGCGGCGGATCATGGTTTGCGCCGCTTGGCGTTTCCGGCCATCAGCTGCGGTGTTTATGGCTATCCCCCCGCGCAAGCGGTGCCGGTGGCTGTTGCCAGCGTCCGCGCGGCCTTGGCCGGACTCGCCGCCGCGACGCCGCCGGACGAGATTATTTTTTGCTGCTTCAACGCAGAAATGCTGGCGCTGTATCAAACGGCGCTGGCGACCGATAAAAACGTGAATTGATAAAAAATTGCCGCTACTCGCTGCCGCATATCTGTGACGAACAGACAGGCGCAGACAACACGCAAACGCGGCGTGAGTGACGGGCAAACAATCAGGAACGAACACAATGCATGTAGTCATGACGGGCGCTACCGGATTCTTGGGCCGGGCATTGGCAATGGCGCTGCTGGAGCAGGGCTGTGAGCTCAGCGTGTACAGCCGTGACCCGGCAAAAGCGCGGCGCAAGCTTGGTGGTCAGGTGGCCGCGTTTTCGGCCTGGCACGATGCTCCGACCCAGGCCGATGCCGTGATCAATCTGGCCGGTGAACCATTGATTGGCGGTCGCTGGACGGCCCGAAAAAAGGATCGGATGCGTGCCAGCCGAATCGGCACCACGCATGGATTAGTGCAATGGATGAGCCGGATGCAATTGCGGCCGGATGTGCTGATTTCCGGTTCGGCCGTCGGTTACTACGGCTACAGCAGCGATCAGGTTTTCAATGAGCATGATGCTGCCGGTAGCGATTTCGGTGCGCGCCTGTGTGCCGACTGGGAAACCAGTGCCCGCGCCGCCGAAGCACTCAATGTCCGGGTCTGCATCGTGCGTACCGGCGTGGTGTTGCATCGCAGTGGCGGCGCGCTGAAGCGGATGTTGCCGGCGTTCAAACTCGGCCTCGGCGGCCCCATCGCCAGTGGTCAGCAATGGTTCTCTTGGATCCATCTGCATGACTGGCTCAGCGCCGTGCTGTTTTTGCTCAGCAAAAACGACTTGTCTGGCGTATTCAATCTGACTGCGCCGCAGCCGCAGCGCAATGCGGACTTCAGTCAGGCACTGGCCACCGCGCTGGGCAAACCTTGTGCGCTGCGAGTGCCGGCGTTTGTTGTGAAAATGATGGCGGGTGAGGGCGCTGAACTGCTGCTCAATGGTCAAAACGTCATGCCCAACCGCTTGCTGGAAAATGGTTTTGTTTTTTCCCGGCCGGATTTGGCTCATGCCCTGGCGGATGTGCGCGGTTCATGAAGCGGCGTATTGATCAAATCCTCGGCAATTTTGGTTATTGCTCGCGCTGGCAGGCCCGGCGCTGGATCAACGAAGGACGCATCAGCCACAACGGTGTCGTGCTGACCGATTTTTCCAGCAAAGTGGAACCGCGCGAATTGTTGATCGATGGCGAGCCCATCGCGTTTCCGGACGGTATGCTGATTCTGCTGAACAAGCCGCTGGGTTATGTCTGCAGCCACGAGAGTGGCGAAGGTCCGCGGGTTTATGATCTGCTGCCGCCACGCTGGCAGGATCGGGAACCGAAAGTGGTCAGCATCGGCCGCCTGGATAAAGACACCAGCGGTTTGCTGCTGTTGACCGATCAATCGGCATTGGTGCAGCGCTGGACCTCACCGAAACATCATGTCGAAAAAGTTTACCGCGCCACCCTGGATCGGGAGCTCGATCCGGGCGTGATCGGTCAGTTTGCTGCCGGCATCGCCTTGCGCGGCGAAGCCAAGGTCTGTTTGCCGGCGGCATTGACGATTATCGACGCCAAGCTTGCAGAAGTGACGCTCAGCGAGGGCCGTTACCATCAGGTCCGGCGCATGTTTGCCGCCTGTGGCTATCAGGTCGAAGCGCTGCATCGGCAGCGTTTTGGCGATATCGAACTCGGGGATTTGCCGGAAGGCCAGTGGCGGGCGTTGCCGCTGCCGGCAGCGGGTTCTTGAGCATCTGAAAATAAAAACGGCAGCCATGAGCTGCCGTTTTTATTTGTGCTGCCAATCGTTCAGCGTTTTTGGCTGAACTCGGTCATTTCCTTCATCAACCGGATCATGACCGGTTGATACTGCGCCTGAATGGCATCTTCATCGGCCACCGGCTGGTCGTTGCGATCAGTGACCGCGTTGGCGGTATAGCCGGATGATTTCAGCGGGAAGATCAATTTGTACTGGCTGTCGACGTAGCCGATTCGATCCCAGTCGCCGAAAACCAGTTCTTTGCGCTCGCAGTGGCTCAGCAGATTGCAGCCAAACGAGTAATCGCGAGGATCGTTTTTGATGCCGAGTTGTGGCAGCACCGTGGCCGGAATGTCGAGGTGGCTGCTGAGACCATCGTGGCGTTCCGGTGCCAGGCCCGGCAGGTAGACAATTAGCGGAACCCGGGTCTGCTCTTCATGAAATTGCGAGTTGTGGCCCCAGTGGCCTTTTTCCATGAACTCTTCGCCATGATCGCCGGTGATGATGATCATCGTGCTGTCGAGCAGATTGCGCTGCTCCAAATCCTTGATCACCCGGCCAAGCTGGCTGTCCAGATGATGGACTGAGTTCAGATAGCGGTTCTTGATGAGGCCGATGTCTTTTTCCAGATCCATCGTGGCGTAATTCAAATCTTCCAGATACGGTTTCTTGATGATGCTGTCATCCGGGAAGTAATAACGGGCATGCGCCGATTCGAAGAAATGAAACAGGAAGAACGGCTTGTCGGTTGGCCGGGTGTCGAGGAAGTGCTCGATACGATCGACGCCTTTGCGATCAAAATTCCAGCCCGGGCCTTCGCCTTCCGGCAGGTGCATATTGGCGGCTGGCACGTTGACCCAGACCGTTTGATCGAACTCGGGGTAACTGAAAGCCGAACTGGTGGAAATGTGCAGTTGGTAATTCAACTCCTGCAACCGATCAACCAGCACCGGGCTGCGCCGGTTTTCCAGCACCGTGAACCAGTAGGTGCCATAGAGCCCGTAGAACTGGGTGAAGATGCCCCAACGCGTGCCGTTGCTGCCGCTGTAATGCTGGGTGAACAGCTGGGCGCGATCGGCGAATGCCTGCATCTGCGGCATGATCTCGGCATTCAGGGTGTCACTGCGCCAGCTTTCGGCGACCAGCCAGACAATGTTCAGTGGCTTTTCCGGGGTGACTTTCTGCAACGGCGCTTTCGGATAATTCAGCGCCGCATGGTCGTCCATCTTGAATTCGGCCTGCCGTTTGACATTGATGCCAAAGCGCTTGAGCAAATGGGTGGCAGTGGTCGGGTTGTGGAACGGAAAATTGTTGGCAACGCTGAGTACCGGCGAACTGCCGCGAACATGAGCGATGGCATAGCTGACCCGCTCGGTTAGCGTCAGTACAGCGAACACATACAGCAACCGGCGGTAGCGACCGGCGAAGCGGCCATCGAGCCAGCGGCGAAACCGGTTGTCACGTTGCAGATACCAGGCGAGCAACTGATGCCCGAGCAGCAGCAGCGCGATCAATGCCGCGAAGCTGTACATCGTGGCGGCGTCGGCGCCCATCGACGTGATGCCACCGGGCGTGGTCATCAGGTTCCAGACAAAGCCATTCAGGTGGAACGCAAAAATTTTGAAAATGGTGAAATCGGCAAACAGCGCGATGTTGATACCGGCACCGAGCAGAGCGGCCAGCGCCAGCAAGATCCGCATGCCGGTCTGACCGAGTCGCCGGCCGGCGAGCTTGCCGAGCGCCCAGGTCGGCAACAGCGCCGGCAGCGTGTAAAGAAAGCCATAGGTCAACCAGATCAGCAGGGCGAAGCCGAGCGACAGCGCGGTGTAGCTGGCATGGCTGAGCAGAAACGGCAGCGTCAGCAGCAGGTTCAGCAGCCACAGCAGCAAGAAGTAATGGCGCAGCGGCAACAGGCGATCAGTGAGAGGCGTCGACATGGGGGGCTACCTGGGAAAGTCGGGCGGCAGGATAGTCAGTCAGTGCTCAAGAAACAAGCACCGGACCGAATCAGGGTCGGGCGGCGCGCAGGTAGGGGCAGAAGCCGTGGTACGGCTGCGCTAAACTGTCGCGGGTCTAGGGTCAAAACAATTCCGGGGCAACACTATTCCGGCTCAATACAGTTCCGGCTCAATACAGTTCCGGAGCCAGCATAGCCCGGGCTGACTTAACGGAGTCTTTCGATGTTCGATTTGCCGCGTGTCCGGGCCGCGTTTCCGGCGCTGACCAACGATTACGCCTTGTTCGACAATGCCGGCGGCTCACAGACGCTGGGTCGCGTTGCCGACGCGGTCCGTGATTATCTGCTGACGACCAATGTGCAATTGGGCGCTAGCTATGCCGTGTCGGCGCAGGCCAAGGCCAAGGTGCTGGCCGCGACCGAACGCTTTCGCGTCTGGTGCAACGCCCGCCGCGCCGATGAGTTGATGTTCGGCGCGTCCTGCACGCAACTGCTGGCCAATCTGGCGTTGGCACTGCGCAGCAAGATCAGCGCTGGCGATGAAATCATTCTGACCAACAGTGAGCATGAGGCGAATGCCGGGCCGTGGAAGCGGTTGGCGGAGCAGGCTGGCGCGAGCGTCAAGTACTGGCGCGTCAATCCCGAAGCCTGCCGGCTGGACGTTGCCGATCTGGAAGCGCTGCTAACGCCGCGCACCAAGCTGATCGCGATGTGCCAAGTCTCCAATATTCTGGGCGTGATCAATCCGGTTGCTGCGATGGTGCAGCTGGCCAAGCCGCGCGGCATCATCACGGTCGTCGATGGTGTGGCGTTTGCGGCGCACGCTGCGGTCGATGTTCAGGCGCTCGGTTGCGACGCTTATGTCGTCAGTCTGTACAAAATTTTTGGCCCGCATATCGGCTTGATGTATTTGCGTCACGAACTGATGCAGACGCTGCCAAATGTCAACCACGGCCATATTCCGCATGAGGTCATGCCGTATCGCCTGCAGCCGGGTGGTGTCTGCTACGAGCTGGTGGTCGGTGCGGCCGGGCTGGTTGATTATCTGGAGCAGGTGGGCCGTCAGCTCGGTGGCGAGCTCGACAGCCATGCCGCTATTGCGGCGGCCTTGCGCGCGTTTCATGGCCACGAAAATCAGCTCACTGAACAACTGCTGGCGTTTCTGCGGCGCTGCGAGCGGGTGCGCATCATCGGTCCGCGCGAGGTTGGTGCTGATCGGGTCGGCACGGTCAGTTTCGTGGTGCAAGGCGCGACACCGGAATCAATTTGTCTGGCCGTCGATCCGCACAACGTCGGTATCCGTCATGGTCACTTTCATACCGTGCAACTGCTGCAGGACTGGGGCGTGTTTGACTCGGGTGGTGTTGTGCGGGCATCGTTTGGTCATTACAACAGTGTCGAGGAAGTGGAGCGGCTGATTGCCGCGCTGCGCCCGGTGCTGGCGGATTGATCGTCACGAATAGTTGACTGACGGAAAGGAAAACGGGAGCCACTGGCACCCGTTTTTTTGTTCTGTCAGCGGCTGATGTATTCGGTACATGTCTCGGCTTAAAACCGGAATTGACCCACCGTCTGCTGCAAGCGACCGGCCAGCTCGGTCAGCTGTTCGCTGCTCTGGACAAAGGTCAGGGTGGTTTGCCGGGTTTCATCGGTGATGTGCTGAATGGCATTGACGTCCTGATACACCTGCTCGGCCAGACTGGCCTGCTGCTCGGTGACCTGGGTGATGGCGTGATTGCCGTCGGTGATGCTGCGAACCGAATCATTGATGGCGGTCAGCGCTTCGGCGGCACGTTCGGCTTGGGCCTGACTGGCATTGGCGCGCTCGGCGCCGACGGTCATCAACTCGACCGAGCTGCGGGTGGTTTGTTGCAGGGCTTCGACTATGTTGCGAATTTCTTCGGTCGACTCGCCAGCGCGCCGGGCCAGCTTGCGCACTTCGTCGGCAACCACGGCAAAGCCGCGACCGCTTTCGCCGGCACGCGCCGCTTCGATCGCCGCATTCAGCGCCAGCAGGTTGGTCTGTTCGGCGATTTCCCGAATCACGTTCAGCACACTGCCGATGCGGTTGCTGTCTTCCGCCAGTTTGGTGATCAGCACCGATGACTGCTGCACATCGGCGGCCAGTGCCCGAAACGCGGCGGTCAGATCGCGCACCACGCTGCTGCCGGTTTGCGCCAGCTCTTGTGTTTGCCGTGACAGCGACTGCGCCTGCGTGGCTTGTTGCAATACGGTTTGCGCGCCGGTCAACATTTCGCGCACCCGTTGTTCAATCTGGCCGGCACTTTGCTGCTGGGCCTGCATGCCGGTGCGGGTGTGCTGCGCGGCATCGCGCATGCCATCGACGGCACCGCGGACATCGCGGCTGGCCACTTCGACCTGCCGGATCACGGTCAGCAGCGCTTCCTGCATGGCGTTGAATGCGCGGCCCATTTCGCCGACCTCGTCGCGGCTTTCGCTGGCGACCCGAACGCCGAGATCGCGTTGGTGCTGCACTTTCAGCATGGCCTGGAGCAGGGTATCGACATGGCGTTCGACAAACACGATGAGCGCCTGCGAGCCCGCCAGCACTGCCAGCATCAAAAGAAAGACCACACCAGCGTAGGCGGGCGCTTCCGACCAGAACACGGTGCCGAAATCGACCGTCTTGCCGGCCTCAAGCACGGCGGAATGCGTGCGATTGATGGCGAACAGGGTCAACAGCGCCATGCCGACAAAGGCGACGATATTGACCAGCCAGAATTTGTACTTGAGCGGTAAATCACGCATGAGCAGCTTGGGCGGGCAGAAGAAAGGCGGTCTACGAAGCGTAGAAGAAATTGCCCAAGCTGCCAGCGCAAGCGTGTTTCACCGGCGCTGCGGCCAGCTCAGGCCTTTAGCAGCCGCCAGAATGAATCAAGGCGACCATCGGTCGCCTTGATTTGTCGCAATTCGGTTTTCAACTGGACCCGGTCGCGGGTCCGTTCAGCCTTCTGGCTGGCTCCATGGGCGCCGCCCTTACGCAGGATGGGCGCACAGGCGTGGCGGTTGCGTGGTTTCATGGCCTGTCTCGCTTATCAATGATGTCGCCAACACGGTCGACATCGGGGCGCGATTCTGCGACCAGACGTGGCGCCTGGCAAGCCGCAATCCGTAACAGGCTGTGGCTGATTTCATTTGGCCATGGCTTGCCGCCAGCGCTGCCACCAGCCCAGCAAGATGCCGGTGGCGGTCAGGCCGGCCATGATGATCAGCAGCGCGCCGAACAGTGATAACAGCTGGATGGGTTCTCGCCAGAGCAGCCAGCCAAACGCGAAGGCAAACACCACCTGGGTGTAACTCCAGGCACCGATGCGACTCGGTGGCGCCAGCATGAATGCGCGTGTCATCAGCATCTGGCCAAGTGCGGCGGTGATGCCCAACCCGAGCATGGCGAGCCAGTCACTGTGGACAATCGGCCGCCACTGAATGAACGCGGGCACGGCCGTGATGACAGTGCTGATCAGGCTGAAATAAAACACGATCATGTGCGCGGTTTCACTGTCCGACATTCGCCGGATGGTGACCTTGGAGCCGGCCGCCAGCATCGCGCCGAGCAGGCCGAGCAAAAACGCCGGAGAAAAGGTGTCGGCATCCGGCCGGATCACGAGCACGACGCCGGTGATGCCAATCAAGCCGGAAAACAGATAACGTTTCTTGAACTCATCGCCGAGCCAGAAATAGGCAATGACCGGGATCCAGATCGGCGCCGTTTGCGCCAGCAAGGTGACTTCGCCGAGCGGCAACACGCCGAGGCAATAGAAGTACAGATACATCGAGCTGATGCCGGTGGTCGAGCGCAGAAAATGAAAGCGCAACTTGTCGGCCTTGAACACCAGTTTGCCGCGTGCGAGCAGGTAGGGCAGCAGGAACAGCAAGGCAAAAAAATTGCGGAAGAAAACGATCTGCGAATTGCTGTAATGCGGCGCCAGATACTTGACCAGTGCGCCGAGCAGGGTGAAGACCATTTCGGACAGCAGCAGCAGCATGGTGCCCCGGGCGATCAAGGAGGCGCCCGGTTGAGTCACAGGGGACATGATGGAACCGGCAGAACGGCAGAGGCCGTGGCCGAATTATACGTGCTTGCGGCGCGGCTCGCCTGCGTGCCGGCAATGGCAATAAGTCGGTTGCCGGCGCATGGCGGTTTTGACCGGCTCAGTTCGTTCGGGCGATGGGACGGCTCGGGTCGGTGATCCACTCGCTCCATGAACCCGGATACAGCTTGGCGGGCGGCAAGCCGGCCAGCGCCATGGCAAAAATGTTATGGCAGGCGGTGACGCCGGAACCGCAGTAGGCCACGACGTTTTCGCTCGATCCGGTTGCGGATGAACCGGTTCCGGTAACGCCGGCGTCGGCAAAGCGCTGGCGCAAAGCCGTAGCGGGCAGGAAGTGCCCGTCGGCTGTCAGATTGCCGCTGAACGGGAGATTGAGCGCGCCGGGGATATGTCCGGCGACCGGATCAATGGGTTCTTCCTTGCCGGCATAACGGGCCGGACCGCGGGCATCGATAACGATGCGCTTGGTTTCTGTTTGCAAGAGTCCATCGACTTGTAAAAGCTCGTCGGCGGTGACCGTCAGGCCGGCGCGCAAGGCGCCAATGAATGGCGCGCGCTGACGTGCAACCGGACCGCTCTCCAATGGCTGACCGGCCGCGACCCATGCGGGCAAACCACCATCGAGAATCCGGCACTGATCATGGCCAAGCCAGCGCAGCTGCCACCACAGATGGCAGGCATAGGCGCCGCCGGCATCATCGTAAGCCACCACCTGCGTGGTCGGTGAAATGCCGATATCGGCAAAAAAGCTGGCCAGCGCCGCCGGTGTCGGCAACGGGTGACGGCCGGTTTTACCCGCGATAATCGGGCCGGACAGATCGCGCTCCAAATCGGCAAACTGCGCCCCCGGAATATGGCCGTGCAAGTATTGTTCGCGGCCCCAATCCGGAAACTGCAATTTGGCGCGGCAATCGACCAGACAAAGCGTGTCAGGCTGGTGCTTTATTTGGTTGGCAAGTTCAGTGACGGTGATCAGCAGTGGCGACATGGGCAAATGCTAGCGGCAGCGGCAGGGAGGGGTATCATAGCCAATCTGCTGCGATCATGGCGCTGGCCATGATCGCGTTCATCGTGACGAGTTGAGATTGTGGCAAGTCGAGCTCGTGGCAAGTTGACCTTGTGTCAAGTCGAGCTCATGACAAGCCGACATCGTTAAAACATGACAAGGACATCCCCTCGCATGCGCACTGCAGGCGCCCGCTGATGTTGCGCAAACCGTCGGCTGAGCCGTGGCGGCCGGAATTCTGGCGCCTGCATCCCGGCTTTGCCAGTATCGCCGAACCGGCACAGCGGCTCTGCAGCTGGCAGCAATGGCCGGAGCCGGCGAGTTACTACTCGCAATTGTCGGCCGACGGTGCCGTTGAATTCATCAACGCCGAAGTGCTGGCTTATGAAGATCACATTGCCGAAACCGGTCAGGTGCCGACTCGTTATGCCTGCTGGCACGATTTGCTCAATGCCTTGGTCTGGCACTGTTATCCGCAGGCCAAGCTGGCGTTGAATCGCTTGCATCGGGCCGCCAAATTGCACAGCAGCGAAAGCGGTCAGCGCGGTCGTCGGCGAGATGCGGCAACACTGTTCGACGAAAATGGCGCGGTGGTCTGGAGCGACGATCCGAACCTGCTGAAGCTGATCCGGGACATGGATTGGCCGACGCTATTCCTGCAGCATCGCGCGGCGTTTGGTCGCACGCTGCATGTCCGGCTGTTTGGTCACGGTCTGCTGGAAAAATTGCAGACACCTTTTCTCGGTCTGACGGCACATGCGCTGCTGCTGCCGTCAGCAGCGACCGCCGATGGCCTGGATGCGGTGTTGGCAGAGCACATCGACAGCCTTGCGAATCACTGGACACCGGCGACACTGGCGCCGTTGCCCATACTCGGCATTCCCGGTTGGTGGCCGGACAATGAACAGCCGGCGTTTTATCAGAATCGCGATTACTTTCGCCGCGAACGCAGCCGGCAACAAAAAAGCTGAACGTCAACGGCTGACGTGTTGTCGGTGAATGTGTCGCGACAAGCTTTTACGCGGCGATGCGTTTTCAGCACGGTGGCCAGCGCACCGTGACACACAGACCGGTGGGCTGGTTGTCGGTCAACGCAATGCTGGCGCCCATCTGCTTGGCCGCTTCTTGGGCAATGGCAAGGCCAAGTCCGGTGCCGGCGACATCGCTGCCCTGTTCACGAACCACCAGCTCCCGAAAAAAAGGTTCGAAGACCCGTTCCCGATTCGCCTTGGCAATGCCTGGACCGTTGTCGCATACCATCCAGTATCGGCTGCTTGCATCAGTCCGGATGCTGACTGTGACGTCACTACCGACTGGCGAATAGCGCAAGGCATTGTCGAGCAGGTTGCGCAGCATGGCCCGCAGTGGCAATTCCAATCCGGCTACGTTGAACGCGCTTTGCACGTCCAGATGCAGATGTTGATGGCGTTTGTGTGCCAGCACCTGTAGCTCGTCGAACAGTTGCCGGGTAATGCTTTCGATGTTCAGTTCCGCCACATTCGCACTCGCGTTCCCGTTTTCCGGCGCTTGCAGATATTCGAGCTTGCTGAGCAGCAGCAGCTGTTCGACCAGTCGGTTGGTGCGGGCGATGCCGGCTTTTACCTGCAACAAGGCGTGGGTCCGTTCGTCGCCTTCGGCGGCGAGCGCATTGTCGGTATGCACCTGCAGTGCAGCGAGTGGCGTGCGCAATTCGTGTGCGGCATCGGCAATGAACCGCTTCTGTTGTTGAAACGCGGTCGCGAGCCGGGTCATCAGAGCATTGAAGCTGCGGACCAGCGGTTTGATCTCGTCAGGTGCCAGATTCACCGGCAACGGCTCCAGTTGCCCGGGCGAGCGGGAGCCGATGGTTTGAATCAGGATCTGCAACGGCCGAAACGCCTGACGCAGCAACAGCACGATCACCAAGGCAATGACAGGCATCAGCAGCAGTGCCGGCCAGATGGTTTGCATGGCGATTTCTGCTGACAGCTCACCCCGGACATCGTCGCGATGGGCCACTTGTATCCAGCCGCCTGACGCTGTTGCGAGGGTGAATACCCGCCAGCTGTGATTGCCATGCACCTGTTGGCTGTAGCCGGCAAGAGGCTCGGCCAAAGCTTCAGTCGGTGCCGAATTCGAGCGGGCCAACAATTTTTTGTCGACGCTCCAGAGCTGAAACGCAATTTTGTTTTCGTAGGCGTGGCCGGAGGTATCGCGCTCCCAGTCATCGTCTTCGTCGCCGGCTTCCTTTGCTTCTTCGGTGGCTTCACTGATTTCGCCATGCCAGCCTTCGACTGCCAGCAAACCGTTGCGGCCGACCGCCGGCATCAACGCGGCACGTAGCACTTTGGCGTGCTGCGCCAGCTGCGCATCGAAGACTTCTTCCAGTTCATGCCGGCTTTCGAGATAGCCGGCCAAAGCCGACGCGAGAAAAAGCAGCGTGATCAGGCCCAGCAGGGTACTGAGCAGGTAGCGGCGCAGGCTCATTCGCCAAGGTCCCGCTGGGGGGAAGTGGTGCTGTCAATGGTATAGCCAATACCGCGCACGGTTCGAATCAAATCGTTGCCGAGTTTTTTCCGCAGATGGTGGACATGGACTTCGATGGTGTTGCTGCCGACTTCATCTTCCCAACTGTACAGGGTTTGCTCCAGTTGCTCACGGCTCAGGACATTGCCGCGATGCTCGAGCAGGGCATGCAGCAAGGCGAATTCGCGCCGCGGCAACACAATGGGGGTGCCGGCGAGTTCAACCCGATGACTGGCCGGATCCACGGTCAGATCACCATGCTGCAACAGGTTGTCGGCGCGACCGCCGCGCCGGCGCTGCAGCGCTCGCAGCCGTGCCAGCAATTCATCAACACTGAATGGCTTGCCGAGATAATCGTCGGCGCCGGCATCAAGGCCAGCGACCCGATCGTCGAGATCGTCACGGGCAGTCAAAATCAGCACCGGAGTCAGGTCGCCACGTTTGCGGATTTGCCGCAACACATCCATGCCGTCCATTTTCGGCAGACCGAGATCGAGGACCACCAGATCAAAGTGTTCGTTTTGCAGCGCCGGCCCGACCGTGCTGCCGTCGCGAAACCAATCGACGCTGTAGCCGGCGCGGCGCAGCGCGGTGACGATGCCTTCACCGAGCAGACTGTCATCTTCAGCAAGCAATAGGCGCATGGATTCGCTCTTCATTTTTATTCGTGAATCGGGTCATTCGTGATTCGGACCATTCGTGATTCGGATCGCATTGGCCCCGGACGACGATGCCTCGTTTCAGGCAATACCTTGTTTCAGGCAATACCTTGCTTCAGGCAATACCTTGCTTCAGGTAGCGACCGCCTGAGTCGGGTGATGAAACCAGACTGACATCAGCGCTGTGTGCCGGGCCGGCTTTGTTTTCTTGTCATGGCCTTGGCGACAGCGGCGTCACGGACAGTATAGGCGCTCGGGCGCTTGGTCCGGGGTATCAACAGCAATGGCGTGGTGCCCAGCACACGCGCGGCCGGTTATGAAAACGCAGCAAAGGCCGGCGCAGTTTGCGGACAGGACCTTAAGCACGGATTAATGTGCTGCGTGCTGGCTACGGCCCGACCCTTTTTCAGCGCTGGCAGAAGAGCAATTCGACCGGCAGGCCCGGCTCGACAAACAGCAGGGCATGTTGATCAAACTGCGCGCCGAGCTGGCGAGCCTGTTGTCGCGTGATTGTCAGGATGAGGAAGCCCGGCTCCGGTGGCCATGCCGGCATGGTTGGCGTGCTGTAGCCGACGCCGGGGAAATAACGCAGTTTGCGGGCGAGCAGAAGCTGTTCCAGCGCGGCATTGCGGCTGCGGTTGATGGCCGCAGGCAGTTGCCTGGAGCAGGGGTTGCAGGCGCTGATAAACGCGGCGCTTGTGCTGTGCTCGGCGTGGAGCAAGGCATCCATTGCTGGTGAATGTTTGCCAATTTGCAGCACGCAGGCATCGCCCGGCATGGCAATGCGGTAATGGCTGTCGAGATAGGCTTGCAGCAGTTCTGGTGCGAGCATGGTGACAATCGTTGCGAAGGTGAAACGTGGTGCGGTCGTGGCTGACGAAGTTTGCCGTGGATGCACCGGTGTAGGTCGAATAAACCGCTTTGATAACGAAAACGGTTGGGTTCGCCAAAACCCGGTATCGACCGCCTGACCGGGCAAACAGTGTGGCAAGAATTGCCTTTTTTTGACCAAAAACAAAACGGCCACCGGGGAGGTGGCCATCGTTTCACAGAGAAGGATTCTTGCGAAAACTGCCAAGGCGCTGATGCGACTGTGCAGTGAAGAAAAATGGTCGGAGTGACAGGATTCGAACCTACGACCCCCACGTCCCGAACGTGGTGCTCTACCAAGCTGAGCTACACTCCGACTGTCTTCATTCCATTGAAGATCGACAACTTCAAGGTTTTCCGGGAAAAAACCTCAGCTGCGACGGCTTACTGCGTAATCGGCTACCGTCAACAGCGCTTCGCGCCAGGGCGAAGGCCGCATATTCTGCAAAACCTCCTTCGCTTTTGCAACGGCTTTTTGCGCGGCGGCGAAAGTGTGTTCAATTGCACCGGTTTCTTTCAGTGCTTGCTGAATCGCTGCAAGCTGCTCGGTACCACCGTGTTCGATTGCGTCGCGGATCAGTTGCACCTGTGCTGGCGTGCCATGCGCCATGGCGTGCAGAAGTGGCAGCGTCGGTTTGCCTTCGGCCAGATCATCACCGACGTTTTTGCCAAGTTCGCCACTGTCGCCGGCGTAATCCAGCGCGTCGTCAACCAGCTGGAAGGCAATACCCAGTTGCAGGCCATAGGTCGCCAGCGCTTCTTCTTCGTCCTGGCTGGCGCCGGCCAGCACGGCCGCCAAACGGGTGGCGGCTTCGAACAGAATCGCGGTCTTGGCGTGAATGACCTGGTAGTAACGCTCGCTGGTCACGTCCGGGTCGTTGCAGTTCATCAACTGCAGCACTTCACCTTCGGCGATCAGGTTGGTGGTGGTCGACAGGATGTCCATCACCCGCATCAGGCCGACGTCAACCATCATCTGGAAGGCGCGCGAATACAGGTAATCGCCGACCAGCACCGCCGCTTCGTTGCCGAACATGGCGTTGGCGGTCTGGCGGCCGCGGCGCATATCGGAGGCATCGACGACGTCGTCATGGAGCAGGGTGGCGGTATGGATGAACTCGATGACGGCAGCCAGCGTGTGATGGTGCTGGCCTTGATAGCCAATGGCCCGGGCCGCCAGCAGCAGCAGCATGGGCCGTAGCCGTTTGCCACCGCTATTGATGATGTAGTGGCCAATCTGGTTTACGAGTACAACTTCGGATTGCAGCCGGCGCAGAATCAGGGCGTCGGTGGCGGCCATGTCGTCCTTGACCAGCGCGCGTACTTCATTGATATCCATGCGAAGAGCCTTGTCGGCGCGGTCGGGTAAAAAGGTGGCGTCATGCTAGTGACCGGCGCGTCGACCTGCAAGCAGGGCTGGTTTCAGTCCGCCGCATCGCTGGAATTGAGGCTTTTCTGGCTGCAAAAGCGCCAATTGACTTGCGGGCAGGGTGGCCTTGCGGCTAGAATTCGCGCCCCTCGCGGGCTCCAAGTGCGACGACCATCCGGTCCAAGCCGCCTGACCGAGTCTCCCAGATACAAAAAGACTGGAGTTAGTCATGTACGCAGTAATCATCAGCGGTGGTAAGCAACACCGCGTGCAAGAAGGCGAAGTGCTTCGCCTGGAACTGCTCGAAGGCGCCACTGGCACCAAAATCGAGTTTGACCAAGTGCTGATGGTCGCCAAAGACGGCGATCTGAAAATCGGCCAGCCGCTGGTTGCCGGCGCTAAGGTCACCGCGGAAATCCTGGATCACGGTCGTCACGACAAAGTGCGCATCCTGAAATTCCGTCGCCGCAAGCACCACATGAAGCGTCAGGGCCACCGTCAGTGGTTCACTGAAGTCAAAATCACGGGCATCAAGGCTTAAGTTGCAGGAGTAGAACCAAATGGCACATAAGAAGGGTGTATCCAGTTCCCGCAACGGTCGTGAGTCCCATTCCAAGCGTCTGGGTGTGAAGGTGTTCGGCGGCCAGGAAGTCGTTGCCGGTAACATCATCATTCGTCAACGCGGTACCGAATTCCACGCCGGCGAAAACGTCGGTATGGGCCGTGACCACACGTTGTTCGCGCTGACCAACGGCAAGGTTGCCTTCGTTGAGAAAGGCAAGCCGACTCGTCGTTACGTCACCGTGCTGTCGGCCTGAGACGGCCTGCAGCAGTGAACAAGGCCCCGCAATGCGGGGCTTTGTTTTTGTTGAAAGATTGACAAGTGAAAGTACGGGCGCTGACTCAGCGAGCTGGTTCCAGTACTAGAATTCGAGCGCGGCGCCGGTAGCGCCACCAAATGGGTTAAGGGAACGAGTCATGAAGTTTGTCGATGAGGTCACCATCACCGTTAAAGCCGGCGACGGTGGCAACGGTGTTGCCTCGTTCCGCAAGGAAAAGTTTGTTCGCTGGGGCGGCCCGGACGGCGGTGACGGTGGCGACGGCGGCAACGTCTGGCTGGAGGCGACCGACTCGGTCAACACCCTGGTCGACTACCGTTATGTCCGCCGCTATGACGCCATCCGTGGCGAAAACGGCGGCTCGCGGGATTGCACCGGCCACAAGGGCGAAGACGTGACCCTGCGGGTGCCGGTCGGTACCCGGGTCATGGATGACACCACCGGCGAGCTGATTGGCGACCTGACCAAACCCGGTCAGCGGCTGCTGGTCGCCAAGGGCGGCTGGCATGGCCTCGGCAACACCCGCTTCAAGTCTTCCATTAACCGCGCTCCGCGTCAGACCACCAAAGGAAAACCCGGCGAACTCAGAGAGTTACGCATGGAAATTCAGGTGTTGGCTGATGTTGGCTTGCTCGGTTTGCCAAACGCCGGCAAGTCCACGCTGATCCGCGCCGTCTCGGCCGCCAAGCCGAAAGTCGCCGACTATCCGTTCACCACCTTGATCCCGAATCTGGGCGTCGTCCGGGTCCGAGGCGAGAAGAGCTTTGTCGTCGCCGACATCCCAGGCGTCATTGAAGGCGCGGCCGAAGGTGCCGGCCTCGGCATCAAGTTCCTCAAGCATTTGAGCCGCTGCCGCATCTTGCTGCATCTGGTTGATATCGCGCCGCTGGATGAGTCGGATCCGGTCTATCACGCCAACGCCATCGTTCAGGAGCTCGGCAAGTTCAGCCCGCAACTGGCGGAAAAGCCGCGCTGGTTGGTGCTGAACAAACTGGATCTGCTGCCGACGCCGGAAGAGGCCGAGGCCCGCTGCCAGGACATCATCGACCGACTGGGGTGGACCGGGCCGGTGTTCAAGATTGCCGGCATCAACAAAACCGGTACCGAAGAGCTGTGCTTCAAGATCATGGATTACCTCGACAGCCTGCCGAAAGAAGCGCCGTCGGCTGCCATTGCCGCCGAAGAGATTCCCTGGGAGCTCAAGCAGCGACCGGAGCCGACCCCGGACGAGATCGAGGAATGGGATGACCCGGAATGGGCTGACGCCGAGTGGGCCGACGAGGCTGATCTGGACGAAGGCGACGCAGATGATTTCGACGACGAGGACGACGAACCCGAGCAGAAGGCCTGACTCACTGGCCTGTCCGGGGACATTCAGCTGCTGGCGGAAGGCGGGCAGCTGAACGTTCGCGGGCCTGAGTCAGCCGGTCGTTCAGAGAAAGCGCCTGCAGCGCCCAGGTTCAGCTGATAAAAGCCCAGCCAATAAAAAACTCAGCAAATAAAAAACCCGGCAGCGCCGGGTTTTTTATTGCAGGTCCGCTAGCGGACCCAGCCAGACCGATTAGGCCATGGCCTTGATATGACCAGCCAGACGGCTCTTGTGACGAGCGGCCTTGTTGGCGTGGATCAGACCCTTGCCAGCAGCGCTGTCGATGATCGGCTGAGCACTGGTGAAAGCGGCTTGGGCAGCAACTTTGTCACCGGCTTCAATCGCCTTGATCACTTTCTTGATGTACGTGCGCAGCATGGAACGCTGGGCAGTGTTGCGCTGACGGGCGTTCTCGGCCTGGCGTGCGCGCTTTTTGGCAGACTTGATGTTGGCCAAGGTCCTGACTCCTGAAAACTCGGTAAAGCGACCGGAAAATCGGTTCCACTCGTGGAAGGGCGCGAAATATGCCCAAAAACCGAGCCCAAGTCAAATACTACAAAGGCTTAGCAGCGATATTTCCCTGCAATTCCCCGGTCATGCCCGTAGCCGCTGACCGGGCCGGGCGCTAACATGCGCGCCTTTGTCGCAAGGAAGGCATATCGATGGCTGGCCATCTGCTCCGATCCGGTTCCATCGTCAGCGCCATGACGCTGATTTCGCGTGTGCTGGGTCTGGCTCGGGAAGTCGTGGTCGCCAATCTGATGGGCGCCGGCATGGCGGCCGATTTGTTCTTTGTCGCTCAGAAAATCCCCAACTTCCTGCGCCGCTTGTTCGCCGAAGGGGCGTTCTCGCAAGCCTTTATTCCGGTGCTGTCGGAATACGAAACAAAACGCTCGCGGGCAGATGTGCTGATGCTGCTCAACAAGGTCTCCGGCACGCTCGGGTTGATCCTGCTGGCGTTGACTGTGGTCGTGGTTGTGGCCGCGCCGGCGGTGATGACGGTCTATGCACCGGGCTTTCGCAACGAGCCGGGCAAGTTTGAGCTGGCCACCACGCTGCTGCGGATTACCTTTCCTTATCTGTTGTTCATTTCGCTGACCGCGTTTGCCGGCTCGGTGCTGAACAGCATCGGCAAATTTGCCGTGCCGGCGATCACGCCGGTCTTCCTCAGCATTTGCCAAATCATTGCCGCGCTGGCGGTAGCGCCGGGCCTTGAAGCCCAGTCGATGGCACTGGCCTGGTCGATCTTCGTCGCCGGTCTGGTCCAGCTGGCGTTCAACCTGCCGTTCCTGTGGAAAGAGGGCTTGTTGCCACGGCCGCAATGGGGCTGGAAAGACGAGGGTGTGCAGCGCATTTTGAAGCTGATGGTACCGGCGATGTTTGCGGTGTCGGTCACCCAGACCAGCCTGCTGCTCGACGTCGTGTTCGTCAGCTTCCTGCAGGAAAAGAGCGTGTCCTGGCTGTATTACGCCGATCGCCTGCTGGAGTTTCCGCTCGGCATTTTTGGTATCGCCATAGCGACCGTGGTGTTGCCGAGCCTGTCGCGCCAGCACGCCGCCGAAGATGCCGCCGACTTCAACAAGACCATGGATTGGGGGCTGCGTCTGCTGGTCTTCATTGGCCTGCCGGCAACGCTGGGCCTCATCCTGCTGTCGGATGGTCTGGTCACCACCATTTATCAGCGCGGCGCTTTTACGCCGGCAGATGTCTACCAGGTCCGCTGGGCGCTGATTGCCTATTCCATCGGTTTGCTGAGCTTCATGTCGGTCAAGGTCTTGGCGACCGGCTTCTTTGCCCGGCAGAACTCCCGGACGCCGGTGCGCATTGCCATCATCTCTGTGGTGTTCAACATGATCTGCAATGCCATCCTGATCTGGCCATTTGAATTCGTTGGTCTGGCGCTCGCCACCACCGTATCCAGCAGTCTCAATGCCTTTCTTTTGTACCGCGGTCTGCGCCGCTCCGGCGGCTATCAACCGCAGCCGGGCTGGGCGCGCTGGTGGCTGAAGGTCTTGCTGGCCTGCGCCGTCATGTCGGCGCTGCTGCTGGCGCTGCATCCCGGTACCGAGCGCTGGCTGGCCAGTGGCAGCTTGGCGCGAATCGGTTGGCTGGTGATGCTGGTCACCGTGGGCGGTGCCGGTTATTTGTTGACCTTGCTGGGCCTCGGGGTTCGCTTGCGGCATCTGAAGGGCCACGCCTGAGTCGCCGGCTATCTCTGACAACCCGCGGCAACGCCGACTCGGGTATACTCCATCCCCTTGATTTGACGGGGCTTTTGACGGGATAAACAGCGGTGGAACGGGCAGGGGTGGAACAGGCGTCGCCGATGTTGTTGTTGCGCGGTCATTCGCGACCGCCTGCCAATTGGTCAGGCTGTGTCGCCACCATCGGCAATTTTGACGGTGTGCACCTCGGTCACCAGGCTCTGCTGCAACGCCTGCAGCAGGAAGGGACCCGCCGGCAGTTGCCGACACTGGTGGTGCTGTTCGAGCCGCATCCGCAGGAATTTTTCTGCAGTACCGAACGACCGGCACCGGCACGTTTGCTGACCCTGCGCGAAAAACTGGCGTGCTTGCGCGAGCAGGGGATCACCGCCGTGCAATTGCTGCGCTTCAATTCGGCGCTGGCATCGCTGGCGGCGGAAGATTTCATTTCGGTTTATCTGCAGCAACGGTTAAACGTACAGCATCTGGTGATTGGCGATGATTTTCGTTTCGGTCATCAGCGTCGTGGTGATTTCGCCATGCTGCAAGCGGCGACCTCGTTCAGTTGCGAGGCCAGTGCCACAGTAGTCAGTGACGGTGAGCGGGTCAGCAGCACCGCAGTGCGGCAGGCATTGGCGAGCGAGCAGTTTGCTCGTGCCGCGCGCTTGCTCGGCCGGCCTTACACGTTTTCCGGCAAGGTGGCGCATGGCGATGCCCGTGGCCGATTGCTCGGTTTCCCGACGGCCAACTTGCGTTTGCACCGGCGCGTATTGCCGCTGCACGGCGTGTTCGCGGTGCATGTGCATGGTCTGGGGCCCAAACCGCTGCCGGGCGTTGCAAACATTGGCAATCGGCCGACGGTCGGTGGCACCGAACCGCGCTGCGAAACACACCTTTTGGATTTTTCCGGTGATCTCTACGGTCGCCAGATTTCGGTAGAGCCGCTGCGCAAATTGCGCGGCGAGCAGCGCTTTGATGGTCTCGATGCGCTGCGGGCACAGATTGCCCGCGATGCCGAGCAGGCCAGACAGTTTTTTGCTGGCGCCTGAACAGGTGTCGGCGGTCATATTGTTGCGGTATTTCTTTCAGGACTAGCAGACGATGGCGGATTACAAACACACATTAAACCTGCCGACCACGGATTTCCCGATGAAGGCCGATCTGGCCAAACGGGAACCGGGCATGCTGCAACGCTGGCATGAGCAAAAGCTGTATGAGCAGATTCGGACGGCCCGCAAAGGCAAGCCGAAATTCATTCTGCACGACGGCCCGCCCTACGCCAATGGCAACATTCATATCGGTCATGCAGTCAACAAAGTCCTGAAAGACATCGTGGTCAAAAGCAAAACGCTGAGTGGCTTTGATGCGCCCTATGTGCCGGGCTGGGATTGCCATGGTCTGCCGATTGAACTGAACGTGGAAAAGAAAGTCGGCAAAGCCGGCGTAAAAGTCACCACCGGTGAATTCCGTCAGCAATGCCGCGATTACGCGGAAAGCCAAATCGACGCCCAGCGCAAGGATTTCATCCGCTTGGGTGTGCTCGGCGACTGGTTCAACCCTTACAAAACCATGGCGTTTGATTTTGAAGCGAACGCCATCCGCACGCTGGGCAAGATCATCAGTAACGGCCATTTGCACAAAGGCTACAAGCCCGTGCACTGGTGTTTTGATTGCGGCTCGGCCCTGGCCGAAGCGGAAGTCGAATACGAAGACAAAACCTCGCCCGCCATCGATGTGGCATTCCCGGTGCTCGATCCGGATGTGCTGTTCGCCCGTTTGCACAGCGTGCCGGGTCATCACGGCGAAGGCGTGCTGTCCGTTGTGATCTGGACCACCACGCCGTGGACCTTGCCGGCCAACCAGGCTGTGGCGTTGAACGCTGCACTGGAATACGTCGTCGTGCAAGTAGAGCGCGATGGCCGCAAAGAGCGGCTGGTGCTTGCCGATGGCCTGCTGAAAGATTGCATGGATCGTTATGGCATCGAGCATTACCACGTGCTCGGTTATGGCAAAGGCGAAGCGCTGGAAGGACTGAAGCTTCAGCATCCGTTTTATCCGCGCGAAGTGCCGGTGATTGTCGGTGACCACGTGTCGCTGGATGCCGGTACCGGCTGTGTGCACACCGCGCCGGGTCACGGTCAGGAAGACTATGCGGTCGGTTTGAAATATGGCTTGTCGGTCGAACACAAAGTGGGTGCCAATGGTGTGTTTGCCGCTGACTTGCCGCTGTTCGGCGGCCAGCATGTCAGCAAGGCCAATGACGCCATCATTGAGCATCTGAAACTCGAAGGCCGCTTGCTGAAGCATTTTGCGTTGCGGCACAGCTATCCCCATTGCTGGCGCCACAAGACGCCGGTGATTTTCCGGGCGACACCGCAGTGGTTCATCTCGATGGATCAGAAAGGTTTGCGCAAGCAAGCGCTGAGTGAAATCAAGCAGGTGCAATGGGTGCCGGAGTGGGGCGAGCAGCGCATCTCGGCGATGATCGAAAATCGCCCGGACTGGTGTATCTCGCGTCAGCGCACCTGGGGCATTCCGTTGCCGCTGTTTGTGCACAAAGAGAGCCAGGAAATTCATCCGCGCTGGCTGGAGCTGTTGGAGCAGGTCGCCAAGAAAGTCGAGCAGGGTGGCATTCAGGCCTGGTTTGATTTGCCAGTAGAAGAACTGCTTGGCAGCGACGCCGAGCATTATTTGAAGTTGAGCGATACGCTCGACGTCTGGTTTGACTCCGGCGTGACCCATGCGTGTGTGGTGGCAACCCGTCCTGATCTGGGTGGCACGGCTGATCTGTATCTGGAAGGTTCGGATCAACACCGCGGTTGGTTCCATAGCTCACTGCTGACCGGCGTTGCGCTGAATAACAAAGCACCGTACAAGGCGGTGCTGACTCACGGCTTCACCGTCGATGGCAAGGGCGAGAAGATGTCGAAGTCGAAAGGCAACGTCGTCGCGCCGCAGGAAGTCATCGATCAAATGGGCGCTGATGTTCTGCGACTGTGGGTGGCATCAACCGATTATCGTGGCGAGATTGCGGTTTCGAAAGAAATTCTGAATCGCACCGCCGACAGTTATCGACGGATCCGCAACACCGCGCGATTCTTCCTGGCCAACTTGCATGGTTTCAATCCGCAAACCGATTTGCTGCCGGCCGAGCAAATGCTGCCGCTGGATCGTTGGGCCGTTGATTGCGCTTACCGCTACCAGCAAGACATTCAAACAGCCTACGACCGTTACGAGTTCTGGAACGTCTCGCAGGCCGTGCATCACTTCTGCGCAGTGGATATGGGCGCGTTCTATCTCGATATCATCAAAGACCGGCAGTACACCGCCAAGGCGGGCTCGCGGGCGCAGCGTTCCTGCCAGACCGCGTTGTTCCACATTGTTCAGGCCATGGTGCGTTGGATTGCGCCGGTGTTGTCGTTTACCGCAGACGAAATCTGGCAAGCGATTCCCGGCCAGAAAGGCGAAGTATTGGCCGCCGACTGGTACAGCGGTTTGTTCAGCGCGGAGCAGGATGCCATCAGTCGCGCCGACTGGGCAGAAGTGCTGAAGGTCAAGGATGCGGTCAACAAAGCCATTGAGGAAGCGCGCAAGAGCACCGATATGGGCGGCTCGCTGGAAGCCGAAGTGGATGTCTATGCCGACGACACGCTGTTCCCGATTCTGAAGAGCCTCGGTGCCGATCTGCGTTTTGTCCTGATCACGTCGCGGGCTGACATTCATGTGATGTCAGGTGCACCGGCGACTGCGCAGGCAACTGACGTCGCCGGCATCAAGCTGGTGCTGCACAAGTCGGTGCACGCCAAGTGTGCACGCTGCTGGCATCGCCGTCCGGATGTCGGCAGTCATCCTGCGCATCCTGAACTTTGTGGTCGCTGCGTTGAAAACGTCGACGGCAATGGCGAAACCCGGCAGGTTGCATAAATGAAGAATAGTGCAGGTGGTTTGGCCAATTTTCGCTGGTTGTTGGTTGCATTGCTGGTACTGGTGCTGGATCAGTGGACCAAGCATTTGGCGGTCGCCAATCTGGTGATGTACGAACCGGTGCCGCTGATGCCGTACTTCAATCTGATGTTGGCCCACAATACCGGCGCTGCGTTCAGCTTTCTGGCTGACGCCGGCGGCTGGCAGCGCTGGTTTTTTGTCGCGCTGACCACGGTCATCAGTGTGGTGCTGCTCAGTTGGTTGTATCGGCTGCCGCGCCCGCAAAAGCTGTTGCCGATTGCCTTGGTGCTGGTGCTCGGTGGTGCCATCGGCAACGTTTATGACCGGATGATGTACGGCTATGTCATCGACTTCATCGATTGGTACGTGGGCGATCATCATTGGCCGGCGTTCAACATTGCCGATTCGGCCATATGTGTCGGCGCGGCCTTGTTGATACTGGACAGTTTTTTCAAGCCGAAAGAGCAGGGTAAATGACTATGCAAGTGCAACCGGGTGATGCCGTACTGGTGCATGTCAATTTGTTGTTGGCCGATGGCTCGGTAGCGGAAAGCTCGCGCGCCAATGGCAAGCCGGCCAAGTTCCAGCTGGGTGATGGCAGTTTGAGTGAAGCCATTGAACACCAGTTGCTGGGACTCGCTGTCGGTGACAAAAAGAAATTCACCGTTGCGGCCGAAGAGGGGTTTGGCGAGCGCCAGACCGGCTTGATTCAGTTTCGTCAGCGCCATGAATTTCCGTCTGATATGGAAATCGCTGAGGGCGTCATCATCGTGTTCACGCTACCGAATGGTGCCGAGATGCCGGGTGTGGTGCGAGAGCTGAATGGCGACTCCGTCACGGTCGATTTCAATCATCCGCTCGCCGGCAAGGCGCTGACGTTTGATCTGGAAGTGGTTGCCATCAATCCGTAAGTTTGGCGAGCGGCTCACTCCGTTCACCCGGTAACAGCAGAGGTTTGGGAATGGATATTTTATTGGCCAATCCGCGCGGTTTTTGCGCCGGCGTTGACCGCGCCATCGAGATTGTCAAACGTGCCATCGAAATTTTCGGCGCGCCGATTTATGTCCGACATGAAGTCGTGCACAACCGCTTTGTTGTCGAAGATCTGCGTCAGCGTGGCGCGATTTTTGTCGAAGAGTTGCATGAAGTGCCGGCCGGCGCCACCGTCATTTTCAGTGCCCACGGTGTTTCTCAGGCGGTGCGCGATGAAGCGAAAGCGCGTGGCTTCCAGGTGTTCGATGCGACCTGTCCGCTGGTGACCAAGGTGCACATGGAGGTTGCCCGCATTGCCCGGAAAGGCGACGAGTGCGTGCTGATCGGCCACAAGGGCCATCCGGAAGTCGAAGGCACCATGGGTCAGTATGACAATCCGGCCGGCGGCATCTATCTGGTCGAGTCGGTTGATGACGTCCAGACCCTGCAGGTCAAAAATCCCGAGCGGTTGCATTATTCGACCCAGACCACGCTGTCAGTCGACGAAACCCGCGACATCATGGCGGCGTTGCGGGAGCGCTTTCCGGCCATCGAAGGGCCGCGCAAAGACGACATCTGCTATGCCACCCAGAACCGTCAGGATGCCGTCCGCGAGCTGGCCGCTCAGGCTGATCTGGTACTGGTGGTAGGTTCCAGAAACAGCTCCAACTCCAATCGCCTGCGCGAACTGGCTGAGAAAGATGGGGTGCGTTCGTACCTGATCGACGGTGCCGATGACATCGACGCTGCCTGGCTGGATGGGGTTGCCCGAGTTGGCGTCACCGCCGGCGCATCAGCCCCCGAACTCTTGGTCCGGCAGGTCGTCGACCGGCTGACCGCACTGGGCGGTCGTGCGGTTAGCGAACAATCCGGAAAAATCGAAGACATCACCTTCGCGCTGCCGCTCGAGCTGCGCTAAACCTTCATCGCTGGCGCGGGAATGTGAACCGCGCCACATCCCCCAAGCGCCCGTCGCCGTTGGTCGGCAGCGGGCGCTAACCTGTCGGCCTTCGCTAGGTACTGGCCTTTCCCAGTGCTATCACTACCACATCCGAAAAAGGGAGGCGTTTCTGTGAAGAACGCAAATCGCGGTTTCACCATGATTGAGCTGTTGATTGCGCTGGCCATCATGGCCATTGGCGCGACACTGGCGACACCGCTTATCACTTCGTTGATTGAAAGCTCTCGGCTGAGCTCCGTTGCCAACGACATTGTCGAAACAATGGCCATTGCGCGGTCCGAGGCCATCAAGCAGGGGCGAGATATCCAGATTGTCCCAGTTGATGGCTCTGATTGGTCGCAAGGCTGGCGTATCGAAGATGTGGCGACCAATACCCTTATTCGGCAATTCGATGCCGTGCCAGCGGGCTTGACGTTGTCGGCATCGGTGAACATTGCCAGCGTGGGATTTGGTCGGAACGGTGCGCGCCTGGCAGGACAGCCTCAGGTCGATTTGAATGTGTGCGGTTTACCGGAACGTGGCGGCCACGGCCGAAAGGTCTCGCTTGCCCTTTCCGGTAGCACCACTGTTGAGCAGATTGAGTCGGGATGCGAGTAATGCAAAAACATTCCACGCTTCGCCAGACCGGCTTCAGCATGATCGAGATTTTGATCGCGGTGCTGGTGCTGGCGATTGGTTTGCTGGGCGTTGCAGCTTTGCAGCTGGCCAGCATGAACGGTAGCCAGGAAGGCTATGCCCGCAGTCAGGCAACGGCGATTGCTGAAGATTTGGCTTCGCGGGTTCGGGCCGGACGCCAGCAGGCTGCCAGTCTGGCAAATTGGGGCACAAACGGAATAACCGCACGGACCGCACTGCAAGAATATGTCGCGCAGTATTCTGCCAATTCCCCCTATCAATGTGGCACGTTCGACGCCCCGACTGTCCCGGATGTCTGGTGCCGACCGGATGAGTTGGCGGGGGAGGCCGGTCAGGTTTGCAGTTCAGCCGAACAGACGGCATTCGAAATTTGGGAAACCTGCAATCAGGCGCAGCGCTTGTTGCCTGGTGGCACTGTATACGCAGCGACAAATTCCATGCGAGTTACGATTGCAGTGGCTTGGCAGGCAGCAGAGCGGCGCGAAGACTCTGGTCAGACTCAGGATATTCGCAATCCGCTGTGCAGTGACCTGTTTGGCATTGATCCTACTCAGGATTGCGTGATAGTGGAGATGATTCCATGAAGCATGCTCCTCAGTTTGCGTATTTTCAGCGTGGTTATTCGGTAGTCGAGTTACTTATCGCCGGCACCCTTGGTTTGATCTTGCTTGGCGGCATTTCACAGTTGTTTGTGGGTTCGAGTCAGACCTATCGGATGCAACGGCAGCTTGCCAATATTCAGGACAGCGGCCGGTTCGCTTTGTGGTATCTCAAGGATGATTTGCAGCGCGCGGGTTGGGCCAATGATGGCGCTGAGCCGACTTCTCCTTTGGAGGAAGGGCCGATTTTTCAGTTGCCGGATGCATTTTCTGACACGTTAAATTGTGGTGGCGGCAACTGCACGGCCGACGGCGGGGGTGATGCCAATGATAGTTTCGCTGTTCGCTTCGAAGGCACGACTGACTGCACGGGCGTAGCGGTTGCCGGACCTGTTGTCCAGAATTATTACTACATTGGCGGTGTCGATAACCAACAGCTGCTTTGTGTCGGCAATGGTGGTGGTACGCCGCAGCCGCTGGTTGACGGTGTTGACAGTTTTCAAGTGCTGTACGGAATTGATACCACGGCACCGGCCCCTGCATCACCATCATGTCGGGATCGCGCCGTTGATCAGTACGTGACCGCGACCGACCTCGCCGATTTTGGCGTGGGTCTCGGTGAGACGCGCAGCGTTGTTGCCGTGCGGTTTTCCTTGCTGATTCGTGGTGAGGAAAACAATGCCTTGCCCAGCGTTGATCGTAGCTATCAGGTCGGTGACCGAGAGCTGTCGTTCAATGATCGCATTCCGCGTCGAGTATTTTCCTTGACTGTGCCCATTTACAACCGGGTCATGAGGGTGAATCAGACCGTCTCTGAATGTCCGTTCCAGTGATGACAACGATTGAGTAGATGACAATGACGCCCGTTACCAGAAAATTTCGCCAGCAGCCAATGACGCAACAGCAGGGCGCTGCCTTGTTTGTCAGTTTGGTCATTTTATTGGTGCTCTCGATTATCGGCATCAGTGCTATGCGGGGAGGCTTGCTGCAATCGCTCATGGCATCCAACACTCAGCAAGTTGAGGTTGCCACGAGCGTTGCCGATGCCGGGGTGTCGGCAACCTGGGCGCTGACAACAGAGGAACTGTTGCAGGACGGCGGGGTGTTGAATACCGCATCGGAGACCCCTGGCGGTGCCACCTATTTTGTTGACAATACCGGCAACCTTAGTGCTAACGAAACTATGATAGATAGCGACCGTGATACGCCCGTGTTGACATCGCAGGTTGTTGTCTCCCATGTCGGACCTGCGACGGCGATGTGTTCTGGTTATTCAATGACGGTGAACACGTCAGCAACATCTGCCGAATGTCATGGCTTCCGTGTCAACGGTACGGGGACAGTTGGTGATGTGAACAGCACTGTTTCTGGCTGGCTGGTTTCGATTTCTGCATCCAACAGTGCAGCAATCCCCTGATATTTCCAATTCAGATTGATTATCGGCAGGTTTTGCGTAGGAGAACAGATATGTACGCGAAATGTTTCAAACAGGCCGCAGTGGCGTCCCTGAGCATGGCCTACATGCTGGCCTCGACCGCTGCGCTCGCTGAGGATACCGAGATTTTCTTCAATGCCGCGTACAACGTTGAAACGCAGCCGAATATCTTGTTTGTGATCGATACGTCGGGGTCGATGGGCGATGCGCCATCGAGTGGCGGGTCGCTGTCAAAACTGGTTATTGTCAAAAACGCAATGAATCAGCTTTTGTCTGAAGTGCAGGATGTCAACGTTGGCTTGGCTCGTTATACCGTACCAGGCGGTCCGATTGTCTATCCAGTCACCGATATCGATGCTCCGGCTGACCCTCGCGTTTCTGTTCGTGTATCTGCCAGTGCTGATGATGCGGAAGAGGCGAGCTCTGGCGCTGTGAATATCAGCGATGCTGATTTGGACATGATGGAAGATACGGGGTCCGCCAAATGGATCGGCGTGCGTTTCAATATGCTGGATATTCCACAAGGTGCCCAGATTGTTGGTGCATCACTCGGGATGGAGGCGTCACAGACCAATAGCGGAACCATGACGGTTCGGGTTTACGGTCAGAAAGTCGCCAGTGCGCCAGCATTTGCCGCCACGGCCAATAATATCAGCAGTCGGGCTATGACCACTGCCTCGGTGACGTGGTCGCCGGTAAATTTCGCAACAGTTGGTGACCAGTATGTTACCACTGACATTTCGTCCATTATTCAAGAAATTGTGAATCAGTCCACTTGGTGTGGTGGCAATTCTATTGTACTGATGATCCGGCGCGAGGGCTCCGGTACCAATCTGCGTGCTGGTTATAGCTACGATGGTGATGCCACCCAAGCGCCAATGCTTCGGGTGCAATACGACGGTACATTGCCGTCTGGTGCCAATGGCTGCTACACCAAGCTGGCAACATCGAAGGTGTTGGTCGATACCGATGATGTTGGCCAAAACTGGTCGGGTGTGGTGTCGAGCAACAGTTCCACACTGAGTCTGCGGACCAGTAATGATCGTGCGATTGGCATTCGTTTCCCGGGGCTTGCCGTTCCGAAGGACGCGGATGTGACCGAAGCTTATGTTGAATTCACCGCCGCTTCCAACTCAACAACAACGGATACTGTTGCCAAGGTCGAGGGCGTTGCTCAGGACAATTTTGTCGCGTTCGGGACGGCCAATAACTCACTTACCACGACGACCATTCCGCCGGGCGTACCCAAGACTACGGCAACCCAGAACGTGACGTTCCGCAACTGGGTGAATGGGCAGGTGACGCCGCAGCATCCGGAAAATCTCAAAAATATCGTAAAGGAAATTACCAGTCGTGCCGGTTGGGTATCCGGTAATGCTTTGGGTATGGTGTTGACCTACGTATCGGGAGATCGCAAGCACGCCAAAGCGTACTCAAGCTCTAGCGGGCCACGCTTGTATGTTCGTTACAAGACCGTATTTTCAACGGGAGACTATACCGTCCGTGATGAGATGAAGCGTTCAGTCAATGAACTCGTTGCAAACGGCTACACGCCGATTTCCGATACATTGCTTGAGGCGGGCTTGTATTACCGTGGCAATAATGTGCTGTACGGTAAAACTCGTAACGGCAGTGCAAAGAATCTTATTTCGCATCCGGATTCCTATACTGGTGGTACCCACTCTGTGCCGACCGGTTGCGATCCGGTGCTCGACCCGTTCAATACCCTGTGCAAAGACGAAAAAATCAACGGCACTCCAGTCTATCGTAGCCCGATTACCGACAGCTGCCAGAAGAGTCATATTGTCTTCCTGACGGACGGTTTGCCAACGTGGCATGCGCCGACGACCAGCACGACGTTTGCATCATGGCCGAGCGCAGGCACCTGCATTGCGGGTACCGGTCAAGCGGGCGAAACCCAAACTGGCCGTAATGGCGACGATTGCACCGTCAAGATTGCAGGGTATCTGCATAACCGCGATCAAAGTGGTTTGCCGGCGACGCAAACTGTTAACTCGCATTTCATCGGCTTCGATGTGGATGCCCCGTTTTTGGAGACCGCTGCGGACGCAGGCGGCGGGGGCTACTATCAAGCCAGCAATGCTGACTTGGTGTTGGATGCTTTCCGTCAGATTGTGAACAACATTCTGCAGTCGAACGGGTCATTTGTGTCGGCTGGTGTGACGACCTCACAGTCGAACCGGCTGCGCCACGAAGACCAGCTGTATTTCTCGGTGTTTGGTCCGACCCTGAAGCCTCGCTGGCCGGGCAACGTTAAACGTTACCAGTTGGTTGGCGACGAATTGCGCGATGTCAATGGAAATTCGGCAATCAACTCGCTCAGCGATCAGTTCCTGGATACGGCACAAAGCTGGTGGTCGCCGGGTATCGATGGTAACAAGCCAGGCGAAGGCGGTGCTGCCTCGCAGTTGAGCAATAGCCGGACGATTTACAGCAATATTGTCGGTGATTCCAATGTGCTGTTGATTCAATCTGGTAACTCGGTCGCCGATGGCAATTCCTCAATTACCCAAGCGATGCTGGGTGCTTCGTCGTCGACTGAGCGGACCGCCTTGCTGAAGTGGGCTCGTGGTACCGATGTCGACGATGTCGATGGCGATACTTCAACTACAGATGCTCATCATCTGTTTGGTGACCCGCTGCATTCGCGGCCGACTTTGCTGCGTTACAAGACTTCTGGCGGCACCGAGTTCCTGCGCGTCTTTGTCGGAACCAACACGGGAACCTTGAGTGCGCTGAACCCGGATACTGGTGCTGAGACCTGGGCATTTATGCCGAAGGAGTTGCTGGGTCACATCAAGACTCTGCGTGACAATGTTGAAGGCCAGCAGAAGCCCTATGGCGTCGATGGCAGCATTGTCCCGTTCTTTGAAGATTTGAACGGGGATGGTGTGATCAATGTTGGTACTGAAAGTGCCTATCTGGTTGTCGGCATGCGCCGCGGCGGCGATCACTATTATGTGCTTGATATCAGTAACCCGGCTGCCCCGCGGTTGAAATACATCATGGGTCGCGATCTGCCGTCAGTAGGCAGTTATCCGAAGCTTGCGCAGACGTGGTCCGCACCGGTGATTGGCAAGATCAAGTGGGGTGGTGTGTCGAAGCTGGTGATGATTTTCGGTGCCGGCTATGACGTCACCCAGGATGTCAATGGTGCGCCGCTTGATGATGGTGTCGGTAATGCGGTGTATATCGCCGATGCGGCAACTGGTGAGCAGCTGTGGAGCTCGGATGCGCTTGGACTCACGACCATGACCAACAGCATCCCGGCTGATGTGGCAGCCATCGATCTGAACAACGATGGTTTTATTGACCATGTTTACGCAACCGACACCCGGGCTCAGGTCTTCCGCTTTGATCTGTCGACCTCTGGCACCATCACTGGTGGCCGTATGGCGCATTTGCAGACGGGTGTGGATCAGGCCAGCAACCGCCGCTTCTTTGCGCGGGTGGATGTTGCCTTGGTTGAGCGTCCTGGTGATGATTACCTTGCTGTCACTGTTGGTTCCGGTTTCCGTGAGCGTCCATTGGATGTCACGATCAATGACTACTTTTACGCGATTCGTGATTTTGGCGCCTTCACCAGCACGATTCCGACCGATGTCACGATGAGCGATCTGGTTGATATCACCGATATTGTTGGTGATGCTGATGGTGATGGTGACAATCTTGATGCACTTGAGGCCATTGACACGGCTGATAAGAAGGGTTGGTATTATGATTTCGGTACAGACGGCGAGAAGGTGCTCGCGCAGGCGACCATCCTGAACGGTATCGTTTATGTTGGTACCTATCTGCCGCCTGACTCTTCGTCCGGTTCGGTTGATTGCAGTGGCGGTACCGGCAGTTCGCGGCTCTATGCTTTCTCGCTGACTGATGGCAACCCCATCAAGGATGTCGATGGCAACAATTTGGTCGATGGTAGTGACCGTTACATCAACATTGCCAACTGCGCGACCTGCGGCTTCGTTCCATTGCAGTTGCTGGTCGGTGAACGTGATATCGTTGGCCTGTTGGGTACGTCGGTGATTTCTGGCTTTGATTTCGCCAATGCCAAAGAACGGGTAAAACGAGTCAAGTGGCAGGCGCAATAATTGATGAGGCGCAGTATGGCATTGCAAGCTGATATGACCCGGGCGGGATTGGCTCCCCCCCGGGGGTTTACCTTGATCGAGCTGATTATTGCGATTGCGATCGTCGGTATTCTGGCCGCGATGGCCTATCCCTTTTATCAGGAACATATCACCAAAACTCGGCGTGCTCAGGCGATGTCTGCATTGCAGTCGGCGGCTGAGGCGTTTTCGCGCTACAAAGCTGGCCGACCAGATTTCTCTTATACCGATGCTTGTTTCACCGGCGAGGGCTGTGCCAATGAGATTGTTAGTGGCTCAGTGCCTGATGACGGTGCCGGCCCGTTATATAGCCTGACATCAGCACTCTCAGCCGATGGCCGGCGTTTCGTCTTGACCGCGACAGCAACGGCAGAGTGGTCTTCACGTGATGGTGGCTTGCAGCTTGATAGCGCAGGCGCCAAGCGTTGGACGGACAAGGGCGGTGAGATATGGGGCTGCTGGCCGCAAGGGAGCTCGGCACCGTGTTCCGATGGCGCCGCCGAATTGGATCCGGAGCCTTGACGTTCTGTTACTGAGCAATAAAAAAGCCCCCACCGAGGGGCTTTTTTATTGCCTGATTGTTGAGCATCAGCTGTTTTTCTTTGCGGCTCGTTCAGGCTTCGACGTGCTCAGCACGAAAGTTGATTCTTGTTCTGCGTCTGTCTCTTTCAAGGTAGCGGCATACGGGAGGGGAGCTGCTGCCGAGTCAGGCGCTATTCAGCAGCGCAATGGCCGGCCATCCGCACCTTCATCAATGCCATCACCATTGCTGTCCGTTGACATGCGCGGCCGGCCCATCTTGGTAATGATTACTGCACGCGCATGATCGGCTTTGCCGAGGCCGCAGACGGTGAATGTGCCGTTTTGGTGGCTGGTCATTCCCGTTGGCAGAAACTGCAGCGTGTCTGCGACCCGAAATGAGCGCCAATGCACCGGATCTTTCGGGCTGCTGCCGTTGATGTGATTCAGGATTTCGTCGTTTTCATCGAGCTCACGATTGCCATTGTGGTCGATGAAGAGCAGGTGGCCGGTTGACCAGTTGTCGTTGCAGGTTTGGCCATCTTCGCTGGCGCAAACGGTGACCGGTTGGTGTTTGAGAATGGCGTGCTGGCGAGCGCTGTGAATCGATTGCAGGATGTTGCCGGTATAGGCATCGACCCGTTGGCGGGTGACCAGGTCCTGCATGCTGTTGACGCCGACGGTCAAAGTGACGCTGCCGATTGCCAATGCCATCAGCATTTCCACTAGGGTAAATCCCTGCGCTTTTTTCATGGTTCCCTCCGGTTCTTGGTCGCGGCGCTTCGCCTTTTTATTTGGCGACTTGCGCATGTCCTGCATCCTGCAGGTCGAGGCGCATTGTAGAAATCTGCCGGGATCGCGTCGCCCGCAGCACTCGCGCACTGTTGTGCGAACTTGCCCATAACGCTTGCCGGCACAATTCCCGTGGCGGGCTCAGCTGTCTGGATCTTCTGTTGCAAAAACCGCTTGCCGGCCAAGAATGCCCGCGCTAAGCTATGGTTAACAAAAGGTTAACGACGCTAACGCAATGGCATTAACCGCTTTTAATTCAATGGGATGCGATATGAGTCAAAGCTTCCATGACCGGCTGGCCTGGCTGCGCGATCGCTACCGCAAGCTCGGCCGCATTCCGTCTTGCCGCGAGCTGGCCAAAGACTGGGGCGTGTCATCGACCGCGGTCTGGAAGGTCATCGACCGCCTGCATGAGCACGGGTATCTGCAGAAAGAAGGCAACCGCTGGTTGCCGGATGAGAGCTTTTTCGCCCGGCCCATGGCGCCGTCCTATCTGCCCGCCGGCGTACCGAACGAGCAAATGCAGGACGATGGCAGCGATGGTTTTGCCATCGATAGCTTCTTGGTTGAGCACCCGTCCCGGACGGTGCTGTACACCGTTCGCGGCGATTCGATGATCGATGCCGGTATTCAGGATGGCGATGTCGCGGTGCTGGAGCTGAGCAGTCAGGCCAAGGAGGGTGACATCGTCGCGGCTTACGTTGATGGTCGGCTGACCCTGAAAAAATTGGCCCGGATCAGCGGTGAATATGTACTGATCCCGTGCAACAAGATGTACCCGGTGATCAAGCCGGAACGCACGCTGGAGATTTATGGCGTGTTGGTCGGTCTGGCGCGCAAATACGGACGCTGAGAGTAGGTAGCCGCCAACGAGTCGCCGCAAGGCGCTCAGGGCGGCGAGCGGTCTTGTTGTCGCTGGCCGGGTAGCGGGCGGAGCGGAGGTCACGATGCCGTCCTCACTGCAGCAATTGCTGGATCAGCGCCAACTCTGGCGCGGACGTGATACCGGTGAGGCGACGGCCGTTTTGCCGACCGGTTGGCCGCAGTTGGATCGTGAGCTGTACGGTGCCGGTTGGCCGATGGCCAGCCTGAGTGAATTGCTGTGTCGTGAACCGGTGCTGGCTTGGCAATTATTGCTGCCGGCCTTGGTGCAGTTGAGTCAGCAGCAGCGCCTGTTGATCTGGATTGGCCACGAGCAACCACCGTATGCGCCGGCTTGGCAGAAAGCCGGTTTGTGCTTGTCGCGTTGCTTGTTGGTGCGGGCATCGGAAGATGAGGCGCCGTGGGCAGCAGAGCAGGCCCTGCGCTTGGCACAGGGTGGCGCGGTGCTGCTGCAATCGAAAGCACTGAATACCGAGCGCTTGCGCCGCCTGCAGTTGGCGGCACAAAGCGGTGGCAGTTATGCCTTTCTGCTACGGCCACCGGCTGCGCAGCGACAGACGACGCCAGCCAGCTTGCGAATGCAGTTGCAGGCGGCGCCGGGTGGCGTTCAGGTGCAGGTATTGAAACGGCGGGGTGGGGCGGCGACAACGACATTCACTGTGCCAACCTCGCCGGCACCGCGGGCAGTGGTTGCGCCTGGTTTTGCGAGAAACCGTTCAATAAATGGCGTAATAACCAGCGCGATAAAACGCGTAATGGATGGTGCAGGAAATAGCGCAAGCAGCAGTGCAAGAGGCAGCGAAAAGGATAGCCAAAAAGATAACGCGGAAAATCGGGTAAGCGATGCCGGATCGTTGCACTTGTTTGCGAACGGCACCCGCGAGCGGTCGGTTCGCGATGGTTCTGCAAATGCCGCCGGGGCAAAGCACAATGTCTCGACCGCCGCGTCGGCAGTGATGGCAGTCGCGCATACCCGTGAGCAAGCCGAGCGGTAAGTGGCGTGTGCTCAGATGATTTAAGACTCGACAGGCTTCAGTCACCTTGCTGCCATGGATGGCAGCGTCTTTTTTTGTCGAGGACTATCTAGCCTAAATCTGTGTTTCAGATCTGCTATTGCATTGAGATTAAATGAAGAGTGCTCTGAATAAGTTATGGTGCTGTCATTCCGGCGAAAGCCGGAATCCATTTTTATCGAAAAAATGGACCTAGCTACCCCAAGGGCACGTCCTGCGGTCGCTTTCGCCGGGGTGATAGCTTGATTTTGATTTCATGATTTATTCAGGGCTTCCTTAACTACACTGAGCCGTGCTTTGCTCGCAGTCTTTTTTTGGATTCCCGCAACGAAAGCTCCGAGCTTCAATACGCCAGCAGTTGGTGTGTCATTGCGATACGCATTGCTGCGGCAATGATAATTCAGACAGTCAGCAAGCATTGCGCTCAGGGCGGTCAGCACGATAGTGGGGTGGCGTCATGCGTTGGCTTTGTTTGTGGCTGCCGCAACTGGCGTTGGAAATTCTGCCGTTTCCGGTGCCGTCGACACAGCCGACCGTGATTTCTCATACCGTTCAGCAGCGGACCTTGATCTGGCTGGCCAATCCGGCCGCACAGCATCTTGGCATCAAACGTGGCATGAGTCTGGCGATGGCGCAAGCGCTGGTGCCAGGCTTGACCATCTTTACCCGGACCGATTCAGCCGAAGCCTTGGCCCGTGCTCAGGTTGCCACCATCGCCCTGCAATTCAGCAGTGATGTTCAGCTGACGCAAGGTGGCGCCATCTTGCTGGAGATCGAACGCAGTGCCTTGTTGTTCCGGAAGCCTCAACAATTGCTGCAGCAACTGCAGCATGCCATAGCAGCGCTGGGTTACAGCGTGCAAGCCCAATTTGGCTGGGGCGCAACCGCGGCACTGGTGCTCAGCCGTCTGCCGACACTGACGCAGACCGGGCCTATCGCCTTGCAGCAAGCGCTGCGGCAAGCACCACTGCGCTGTCTGAGTCGTGACGGCCGTGTGCCAAGGAAATGGTTGGAGCATTTTCAGCAAATTGGCGTGCAACGCATTGGCGATTTGCTGGATCTGCCACGACCGGCGCTGGGCCGACGCTTTGGTCAGGAGCTGCTCGATTACCTGGCGCGTTTACAAGCGCAGCAGCCGGACACGTTTGCGCCGTTTCAGTTACCGGAGACGTTTCAACAATCGATTGAACTGCCGCGCGAAACCGATCAGGTCGATGCCTTGCTCTTTCCTATCCGGCGGCTGTTTCTGGCGCTTGAAAGCTATTTGCGGACCCGTCAGCTGGCGGTCAACCGACTGCAGATTCTGCTCGGCCAACACCGGCGCAAGCCGCAAGCGATCAACGTTGGTACCGTTGCGCCGAGCTGGCTCGCCAGCGAATGGTTGAGTCTTTGCCGTTTGCGGCTGGAGCGACAGCCCTTGTTGGCGCCGGTGCTGGAGATCAGCGTCAAGGCCGAGCAATTTGTGCCATTGACGCCGACACGTGCCCAGCTATTCGCCAGTCAGGAAGATGAGCGCAATCATGAGCAGCAACTGCTCAGTATTTTGCGGGCACGGCTGGGGGATAGTGCCGTGCAACAGTTTGCTGTCGCGGCCAGTTGGTGGCCGGAACATGCCATGACAATCCGCGCCGTGGCGGCCACGACTGCCGACGATGCGATATCCGCTGATGAAATACCCGCCGTGGCGGCCGAGCGGCCACTGGTTTTGCTGGCGCATCCCCAACCGCTCAAATCCCTGCGCGATGTGCCGCAGTATCGCGGCCCGTTGTGTTTCGAACCGGAAGCGGAATGGTTGCAATCCGAGTGGTGGCAGCAGCAATGGGCCCAGCGCGAATACCGTATTGCCCGCAATCCCGCCGGTGAGCGACTGTGGTTGTTTCGTGATAGCCAGACACCGGGACAATGGTATCTGCACGGCGTGTTTGGTTGTTGATCATGACCAGCATTCTTGAGCAAACGATTGCAATGTCCACCGAATCGATGGAGCCGGCCTATGCCGAGCTGCAGACGCTGAGCAATTTTTCGTTTTTGCAATCGGCTTCGCATCCAGAGGAGTTGGTGCAGCAAGCTCATGCACTGGGTTATCACGCGTTGGCGATCACCGATGAGTGCTCCTTTGCCGGTATCGTCCGGGCCTATGCCGAAGCACAGAAATGCGGTTTGAAGCTAATTTACGGTAGCCAGTTCACGACCGACTCGGGTGTCAGGCTCATTGTGCTGGCGATGAATCAACAAGGCTATGGTCAGCTGTCGGCATTGATTACCCAAGCCAGGCGTCGCGCGGAGAAAGGCGATTACACACTGCTCGATGCCGATCTGGAAAAGCCCTTATCCGACTGTCTGGCGATCTGGTTGCCGCTGAGCCAGCCGACGACTGAACTGGGCGACTGGCCAGCGGTGCTGCGGCGCTTGCGGTCTGCATTTGCGGATCGCTTGTGGCTCGGGGTCAATTGCTGTCAGGACGGTCAGGATGTCTGGCGCCGGCAGTTGGCGACGCAATTGCAAACTGCAGCTCAGTTAAACGAGACAGCACAGCTACAAGATGCGGTGCAGTTACAAGAGGCAATTCAATTGCCAATTACTGCAGTTGGTGATGTCCGAATGCATCAGTCATCGCGGCTGCCGCTACACCATGTGCTCAGTGCAATACGCGCACGTACCACGGTGTCGGCGCTAGGCCTGCAGCGGCTGGCCAATGGCGAGAAATGCCTGCAGCCACGCAGCCGGCTGGCCCAGCGCTATCCGGCCGAGTGGCTGGCAGAAACCGTGCGCATTGCCGATCGCTGCAACTTTTGCCCGAGTTCACTCCAGTACCAGTATCCCGACGAAGTGGTCCCGGCAGGAACGACCGCAGCGGCGCACTTGCGGGCGTTGGTCGAGCAGGGCGCGCGCATGCGTTGGCCCAAGGGCATGCCGAGCAAGAGTGCCCAACTGATCGAAAAAGAACTGGCTTTCATTTCCGAGCATCAGTACGAGCATTACTTTCTGACCGTGCATGACATTGTCCGCTTTGCCCGGGAGCAGAACATCCTCTGTCAGGGCCGCGGCTCCGCCGCCAATTCGGTGGTGTGCTATGCGCTCGGCATTACCGAGGCCGATCCGGAAAAAATCGAGGTGCTGTTCGAACGCTTTCTATCCAACAGTCGGCGTGAGCCGCCGGATATTGATGTCGACTTCGAGCATGAGCGCCGCGAAGAGGTCATCCAGTATCTGTTCAAGAAATACGGCCGCGGTCGGACTGCGCTGGCCGCGACGGTGATCTGCTACCGACTGCCCAGTACGATTCGGGATATCGGCAAGGCACTGGGTTTTGAACTGACTTTGATCGAACAGATCGGCAATCAACTGGCCTGGTGGGATGAGCCGGCCAGCCTGCTGCAGCGCCTGGCTGAGCTGGGACTCGATCCGGCCAGTCCCTTGGTGCAATGGTTTTGCCAACTGACCTTGGAATTGATCGGTTTTCCGCGCCATTTGTCGCAGCATGTCGGCGGCTTTGTCATTGCCAAGACGCGGCTTTCGGATCTGGTGCCAGTGGAAAATGCCAGCATGATTGATCGCACCGTTATCCAATGGGACAAGGAAGATATCGAGACGCTGAAACTGTTGAAAGTCGATGTGCTGGGTCTGGGCATTCTGACCGCAATCCATCGCAGTCAGGATTTGATCGAAGGCTATTATGGCCATCGACCAACGCTGGGCGATATGGCGAAGGAAGAGCCAGCAGTGTTCGACATGCTTTGCATGGCGGACTCGGTTGGCGTGTTCCAGGTTGAATCCCGCGCCCAAATGAGCATGCTGCCACGACTGAAACCTCGCAGTTATTATGATCTGGTGGTTGAAGTGGCCATTGTCCGGCCGGGGCCGATTCAGGGCGGCATGGTGCATCCGTATCTGCAGCGTCGACAACTGCCGGAAGACAAAATTCCGTATCCGAGCAAAGAACTGATTCCGGTGTTAAAACGCACCAAGGGTGTGGTGATTTTTCAGGAGCAAGTGCTGCAACTGGCAATGGTGGCGGCGAACTTCACTGCAGAGGAAGCGGACACCCTGCGCCGGGCAATGGGTGCCTGGAAGCGCAAAGGTGATCTGGAGCGTTACCTCGACAAACTGCAAGCAGGCTTGCGCGGCAATGGCTACACGCCGGAATTTACCGAACAAATCTGCCAGCAGATTCTGGGCTTTGGCGAGTACGGCTTTCCGGAATCGCATGCCGCCAGTTTTGCTTTGCTGGCGTATGCCACCTCGTGGCTCAAGTTTCATTATCCGGCCGCTTATTGCGTGGCGCTGATCAACAGCCAGCCGATGGGGTTCTATTCGCCCTCGCAACTGGTGCAGGATGTCAAACGCCACGGCGTCGAAGTCCGCCCGGTTGATGTGCTGTTCAGCAACTGGGATTGCAGTTTGGAAGCCGGCGCCACCGGCGCGCCTGCGATTCGCCTTGGCATGCGCTTGATCAAAGGGTTTGCCGAAACCTTGGCGCATGCGATCGAGCAAGCACGCCGTACTCTGCAACAAACCGGTCAGTCCCTGAACGATGTGCAAGCACTGGCGGAGCGGGCAGGGCTTGATCGCGCCGCGCTGCTTTGCCTGTCGCGCGCCGGGGCGCTGCGCTCGCTTGTGGGGCATCGTTATCAGGCGCACTGGCAGGCGCTCGGTCGCGAACAGGCCAGTCTGGTCAGCACGGCGCTGCGCGATACTCAGGTGCAATTGCCGGAGCCGAGCGAGGCGCAAAACATCATTGCCGACCGCGCTTACGTTGGCGTGTCGCTGGAGCGGCATCCGATGGCGCTGCTGCGCGAGCATCGTGCATTTCGTGGTTGCAAACGGGCCGAGGATTTACCGCGCTTGCCGGGCAAACGCCGCATCTCCATCGCTGGTCTGGTGACCAACCGGCAGCGCCCACAAACCGCCAATGGCACGTTGTTCATGACGCTGGAAGACGAAACCGGCAACACCAATTTGATTCTCTGGCGCGATGTCCAGGAGCGCAATCGTCAAGCCATCTTGCAAAGCCATCTGCTGCGGGTGACCGGCCTGCTGGAAAACCGCGACGGCGTTCAGCATGTGGTGGTTGAGCACATGCTGGCGCTGGATGAGCTGATTGCGGCGCTGCCAACCGCCTCGCGGGATTTCCATTGAGCCTGGCTTGGCTAACGAACGGCCTGCCGGCGCGGCTGGGCCCGGGCATCGCAGATCCAGAAAGAACGGAAACCGCAGCGAGTCCCCGTGTGCGCCAGCGCACGCTTTGGCGAAGCGGCGGTCAAGATTGGCGGTAATTGGCCGATAAGACGATACCTGTCCAAGCAAATTGTGATGCCGTAGCCTGTCATGCCGAATATCCCGAGCGGTGCCGAGTTGCCCCGCGTTTTTGTCGATAACCAGCCCAGCCGACCGGAACTGCTGCCGCGGCCGGTGCCTTTGGTGCCGCCGGCGCCGGCCAGTCCCAGCGGCGGCACGACGGCGGGTGTCGAAAAGCGCAAGGCCGATCGGCGTCGGCAGGAGAGCGTTGTGACCGTCGAGCGGCGTCAGGGTGACCGTCGCAATCGCAAACGCCAGCCGGGCGAAGAGCGGCGCGGCCAGCACATCAGCATCAAGGTCTGACGTCGGCGCCAATCCGCCTGCGGCCAGCAAGGCCGTGGCGGTGCGCGTCGCCATTGTCCGGGCGGGTGCCGCCGCCTATCATGTCGGCAGTGCGCAACGGAGCCTTCCGCAACCATGACTGCCTACGATGTTGACAAGCTGATGGCGGAAGCCCGGCGTCTGGCAGCGGACTATCACAAGGCCACCGGCCTGACCTTGCCTCTCAGCAACGAAATTGCCCGACATGACGCCATGCGCCTGCTGGATCTGCAGGCGCCGGCCGAGGCCATTGCCGGCGTTGACGCCATTGGCACCGGCGAGCGCGCTGCGCTCAAGTTTCAAATCAAGGGCCGGGTGCTGTTTGAAGAAAGCCGGACCCGGCAGCGGGTCGGCCAGCTGGGCTTTGATGGTCAGTGGGACATCGTGGTGCTGGTGTTGATGAACGAGGAATACCAGCCACTCGAATTGATCGAAGCCAGTCGGGAAACGCTCAGCGCCGCGCTGGCCGAGATCAAGCCCAATAAACGCGGCGCGATGACGGTCGCCCGTTTTCGCAACCTCGGCCGGGTGGTTTGGCAAGCCGAGAAGCAGGCCGCGTGACGCGGCAGTCCCGTGGTTTTTTTTTGCGGTTCGACAAGCTCAGCGCGAACGGATATTGGTTGTTTCATCAGCGGCTTTGTCAGCAGCATCAGCAATGGCCGCGCTGATGGTGCGAACCCTTCGGATAATTTTTACCGGCTCACGGTCGTCGATTGCACAATCGCGAGTGGGTTTCAGGATAATTCATGAATCAAGTGGTATCGCCGAGCGCGTATTCGCTCGGCCCTGATGGTCCTTTTGCCGAACAGGGTGCGTTTCGTGCCCGGCCTGCCCAGATCGAAATGGCGCAAGCGGTCGAAACCGCGTTGCAGCAGCGGCTGACTCTGGTGGTCGAGGCGGGCACCGGCACTGGCAAAACCTTTGCGTATCTGGTGCCGGCGCTGCTCGCCGGTGAGCGGGTGATCATTTCAACCGGCACCAAGAACCTGCAGGATCAGTTGTATCACCGCGATCTGCCCACCGTCTGCGACACGCTCAATGTCAAACCGAAACGGGCATTGCTGAAAGGTCGCAGCAATTATCTTTGCAGTTACCGTCTGGAGCAAACCCAGCAAACCGGGCGTTTGCCGACCAAGGATTCCGTGCGCAGTTTGCGCGCCGTTGAATCCTGGGCTCGCGGCACCAACACCGGCGATTTGTCGGAATGCATTGCCCTCGCTGATGACGATCCGATCGTCTCTTTTGTCACCAGCACGGCCGAGAATTGCCTCGGCGGTGAGTGTCCGCATTATCAGGACTGCTTCGTGGTCAAGGCGCGGCGGACGGCGATGGATGCCGATATCGTGGTGGTCAATCACCATTTGCTGCTCGCCGATCTGGCGCTGAAAGAAGAGGGCTTTGGTGAGCTGCTGCCGGGCGCTGCGGCGATCATCATCGACGAAGCGCACCAGCTTGCCGAAACCGCCAGCAATTTCTTTGGCCAGACCGTGTCGAGCCGGCAACTGCTCGAGTTTGCTCGCGATACCGAAGCGGAGACGCGCGCCCATGCCCGCGATCAGGATGAGCTGCTGGTGGCTGTGCAAGGCATCGGCAAATCGGTTGCCGATGTTCGGCTGGCGCTCGGCATGGACCGGCAGAAAGCACCATTGTTGCCGCTGCTGAAAAAACGCGATCTGCAAACGGCGTTGGCCGAACTGGGCGAACGCCTGGAATTGGCGCGCAGCCAATTGGAGTTGGCGGCGGATCGCAGTGAAGGCCTTGGTGCCGCACTGGGGCGGGTGGAAGCGCTGCAGATGAAGCTGATCAGCATCACCGAAGCCAATGACGCCGATAACGTGAGATGGTTCGAAACCTACAAGCAAGGTTTTGCTTTCAACAGCACACCGCTGGCGGTAGCGGAATCCTTTCAACGGCAGACGGCGCGGTATCGGAATGCAGCTTGGGTATACACCTCAGCCACCTTGACCGTGAACCAGAAATTTCGCCACTTCACCGATCAGCTGGGTTTGCAGTCGCCGATGACGCTGGCGCTCGACAGCCCGTTTGATTACGGCAATCAGGCACTGCTTTACATTCCTAATGGCTTGCCGGATCCGGACGCGCCGCATTATCTGGAAGCGTTGATGAGTGCGACGCTGCCAGTGCTACAGGCAAGTCAGGGCCGGGCATTTCTGTTGTTCACCAGTTATCGGGCGCTGGAATGGATGGCGCGTGAACTGCCGTCGCAGATTCCTTACCCTGTGTTGGTGCAAGGCAGCCAGCCGCGCAACCGCTTGCTCGATACTTTTCGTAAACTCGGCAACGCGGTGTTGCTTGGCACCAGCAGTTTCTGGGAAGGCGTGGATGTGCGCGGCGAGGCGCTCAGCCTGGTGGTGATTGATAAACTGCCGTTTGCCGCGCCGGATGATCCGGTGCTGCGCGCGCGTCAGGATGCCTGCCGACGCAATGGCGGTGACCCGTTCAACGACATGCAGTTGCCGCGCGCCGTTATCACGCTGAAGCAGGGCGCCGGACGCTTGATCCGCGACGTCACCGATACTGGTGTGCTGATGATCGCCGATCCGCGTCTGATAACACGGCCCTATGGCGAGGTGTTTCGGCGCAGTTTGCCGCCGATGCCGTTGTCACGGCAATTGTCCGATGTGCAGCGGTTTTTTCTGCGCCATGCCCGGTGATTTTTATGTGCCGAAAAATTTCAGAGCCTGAACAGATGGATGCGTTCGCCAGATGACTGCCAGCCTAAAAAACGTGCTTGCGCTTGATACCGCCACTGAAGCCTTGTCAGTCGCGTTGCAATTCGGTGATCAGCTTGTCGGTCACTATGAAGTGGCGCCGCGGCTGCATGCCCAGAAGATCCTGCCGCTGATCGACAGTGTGCTGGCGCAAGCGGGCCTGCGCATTGCCGACATCGACGCCTTCGTTTTTGGTCGTGGCCCCGGAGCGTTCACCGGTGTTCGCACTGCTGTGGCCGTGGTGCAGGGGCTGGCGTTCAGTCACGACAAACCGGTGCTGGGCGTTTCCACCTTGCTGGCGATGGCGGAAGGTGCCCGCCGTCAACACGGCGTCACCCAGGTGCTGACGGCAATTGATGCTCGCATGGGGGAGATTTACGCCGCCGCGTATCGTCACGACGGCAAGGAGTGGCAGCTGGTCTTGCCGGAAGCGGTGATGGCACCGGCGCAACTGAAATTTGCCGAAGCCGGCGACTGGTTTGCCTGCGGTACCGGCTGGCAGGCACACGGCGAGCAGTTGCGCGCCGGCGTCCGTGCCCATTTGCAGCTGGAGCCAGGCGAGGGGCGCCTGCCGGACGCGCGCGACATGCTGGCACTGGCGCTGCCGGCGCTCGCTCGTGGCGAGGGTCTGCCGGCGGATCAGGCACTGCCGGTCTATTTGCGCGATCAGGTCGCGGACAAGCCAAAGCCAAAAGCCTGAGCCGGCATCGGTAATTTCCGGATCTATACTTTCCGTTCGGTGCAGTATTTCGGTGTGAAGACCGGGGAGAGGACGGCGCAGTGACCATCGGCAGCGTGAATTGCAGCCCCAGCGCATTGCATACCAGCGATGCCGTCACGGCTGATGCGCGTCGCTCGGCATCGCCGAATCGCCAGAACCTCGATGCAAACGCCAGTCAATCCGCGGCGGACAATGCCAGCTCGGGCGCCCGGCCCGAGTTTGTTTTGGGGGCTTCGGCGTATCGGCGAGTGCTGGCGACGCTGGAGCTGGAGCGCTCGTCAGCGCCGGACGACGGCGGCGAGCAGAATGCACGCCGCGCTGCCGACGTTTCGACTTCTCTTTCTCGCGCCGCTTCAAGTGACGCTTCCGCCAACGCTACCGCGATCAAAGCCGACGCCGCTGCGACCAGTTACACCGGTCAGCGTGCGCTGCGCAGTTATCAGGATTCCGGTCAGCTCAGCGAGCGCGAATCGCTGTCATCGTTGTTTGGTGTCGATCTGTTTGTCTGAGTTGCTTGTCAGCGTGTCTACATCCACGCTCCTGCATTTCTTTCCGCGCCCAGCTCTTGCTCACGAAGCGGCTCACGCCTCTGCCATATGCCGATACCAGAGATCGGCTATTCGGCGCTCACGGCCGTCGGCAAATTTCACTGCCGCATCGGCGCTGATGCGGTCACCCTGATCACTGAGTTGGTCGGTGCTGCGCTCCTGCAGCGAAATCGAGCTGATACCGGCATCGTTCAATGATTGCAGCATCTGACTGCCGTCGTGTTGCCAACGCAGCAGTTTCAAGGAAGAAAAAATGCGATCACCGGCATCGATACGCTGATCGTGATTCTCGTCATAGCGACGCAGCTCGGCAAAACCATTGCGGCGGCCATTTTGCTCGCCAAACAACTCCTTGCCGCTATCAATGCGGCCATTCTGGTTCTGGTCTAGCGCCAGCACGGCGTCATCATCGGCCGCGACACTGACATTTTCCGTATTGCCATCGCCAGTAATATCAAAGCGCACCGACCAGCTGAATCCGGTGGTTTCGAAGCCATCTCCCGACAGATCGATTTGCAGCGGGTCCGACTGATTGACCGTGCGCTCCAGATCAAGCTGCATACTTTGCACGCGAACACCAGCGATGCTGATGCTGAAGCCTTCACCGGTTATGGTGGCGGCAAAGGTATCGGTTTGGCTCCAGGCAAAGCTCAGGCTGTTGTCATCAACCGCCAGACTGGTGCTGCCGACACTGCTGCGCGCCAACGAGATGTCGAGGGTATCGGTTTCCAGCGTGAAGCTTTCGCTCTCGCCGTGGCTTTCCTGAATCAGCAGCTGCCGCATCAGTTGATACACCAGCGAGTTTTCTTTTTGGCTTTGCAGCTCGCGGTTCAGATCGCTGGCGGATGGCGCCGTCTCGGCGGTCGGAATATTGCTCGGCGAAGCGGTGGCAGTTGGTGCCGGGCTGTCGGCGCGCGGCGGTGAGGGTAAACGATTCAAGCTGTTGGCCCTGCCAGGTTGGCTCAGGCTGACCGGTGCGAGCGACATATCGACCTCCTCGGGCACGTGGCCCTTCTGGATGTCGGGTTATCGACGCCATTCAGGAATGATTAAGGCTGGAAGTGGTCAAAATCCGCATGGCCTGTACCGGCAGCAGCAACTGATTTATCAACTGCGGTTTGTTAGATCCGATCTTCTGGCACTGGTCCATCCGATCCGAATTGTCAGACAAGGCGCACGCGCGTAGCATTTACGCCAAGGCAGTATGACCGTCAGGAGGTTTTCATGACCAAGCATCTTTGGACCGCAGCCGTGATCTCGGTGTTGCTGGCCGCCTGTGCCAACGTGCCGGAAAGCGTGCAGGGCCCGGCTGATCCGAACATCACGCTGGCGACGGTGCGTGGCAATGATGCCGCCGTCAACGGCCAGTTGGTTCGCTGGGGCGGCTTGGTTGCCCGCGTGCAAAACAAGGACAACCAGAGCTGGATTGAAATTGTCGAGCAGCCGCTGGGTTCGTCTGGTCGTCCGGTCGGTGGCAATGTCACTGGCGGCCGTTTCATTGCCATTTTCGGTGGCTTTCTCGATCCGCTGATTTTCAAAACCGGTAGCGAAATCACGGTGGTCGGTTCATTGCAGCCGGGCGTCGAAGGCAAGATTGATGATCAACCGTATAAATTCCCGGTTCTGTCCGGTTCCGGCTATCACCTGTGGGAGCCGCGTGCCGACCGGCATTACGATGATGTGTTGCTGCTCCGCGGCAGCTACTGGGACCCGTTCTGGTATCGGCCATATTATCCGGTGATCATTCACCACTATCATCCGGCCCCGACGCCACGTGGCGCCGGCACCGGCAGTTCGACCAGCACAGGCCATGGTGGCGCCGGACCCGGTGCTGGCAACACGAGCACGACGCAATCAACGACTCCGTCAGTGACTCAACCAACGACTCAAGTCGCTACGTCTTCGGTGACCGAACCACGGCGGCCGCCGGTGGTGCGGGCCGAACCGCGAAAGCCGCTAGCGGAGCGGGAAGCAAAACCCAAGCGCCGGGATGACAAGGAAAGATAAATTTCGAACGAAAAAAAGCCGCTGGAAACAGCGGCTTTTTTTTTGCCTGGCGATGACTCAAGCGGATGCTTTCGGGGTGATCTGGCAGGCGCTGGTGGCGTCCGGCTGGCTGTCTTCAGCGATCATCTGAATATGGATTTCATCTTTGCCGTAAAACTTGACGCCGCGTTTAATGCGATCGCGGCCCCGTGACAGCCGCCAGCGATTGGTGTCGCGCAGGCTGTAAACGCAGCCGCAGTATTCTTGCTGATAGAACTGCTCAACTTTGGCGAGCTCAACCATGCGTGCCGCACCGCCTTGCTGGCGCCAGTTGTAGGTCCAGTACAGCACGTTGTCGTAGCGGGCTGCGGCGCGCTCGCCGCAGCCATTGATTTGCTCCATGTTCTTCCAGCGGGAAATGCCGAGCGTGCTGGAGATCAAATCAAACCCGTGTTCGTGGGCGAACAGGGCCGTACGCTCAAAGCGCATGTCAAAGCAGACCGTGCAGCGCTCGCCGCGCTCCGGGGCATTCTCAAGGCCCTTGACCCGATCAAACCAGTTGTCGCTGTCGTAATCGGCATCGATGAACGGAATGCCTTTTTTCTCACAGAAGCGGATGTTCTCCTGCTTGCGCAGTTCGTACTCTTCGCGCGGATGAATGTTCGGGTTGTAGAAGAACACCGTTTGCTCGATGCCCGAGGCTTGCACCGCTTCCATGACTTCGCCGGCGCAAGGCGCGCAGCAGGAATGCAGCAGCAGTTTCTTGCTGCCGTTGGGCGTGTCCAGCTGTGGCCGTTGGTAGTGGTCGAGCGAATACTTGTTCATCGTGTAAACCGGGGTAATCCAGTGCGGTAGTGAGCGGAGCGGTCGTCAACTTGGCCGTGGCGAATTACTGGCCCGGCGACGTGGCGGCGGCGATTTTATCACCAGTTGTCGCCGTGGCAGCAGAAAATGCCGGGTGCCAGTGACTGGACCGGCGCCAGAAACGCCAGTTCAGCAGGATGGCCGCCAGGCTCAGACCGCCGATCATGCCGGCCCAGTAACCGGCCGGGCCGAGCGCGGTGTAATGCGCCAGCAGCCAGCCAAGCGGAAAGCCGACCACCCAGTAGGCGAGCATGCTGATCAGCATGGGATAGCGGGTTTCTTTCAGCCCGCGCAAGGCGCCGGAGGCGGTGACCTGCAGCGCGTCGGACAGCTGGAAGATGGCCGCCAGCGACAGGAAGCTGACCGCCATTGTGATCACGTCGGCGCTGTCGGTGTACAAGCCGGCAATCTGGTTCGGCAGTAACAGCATGCTGCCGGTTGAAAGCAGGGCGATGCTGCCGGCGAAACCGATTCCGACCCAGCCGGCACGCCGCACCGCCGCGGCCGAGCCACTGCCGACGGCAAAACCAACCCGCGCCGTGATCGCATTGGCGATGCCGAGCGGAACCATGAACGTCAGCGAGGCGTAGTTGAGTGCAATCTGATGCGCCGAAATGATGGTGGTGTTATAGGTCGCCATCATCAGACCCATCATGGCAAACATCAGCACTTCCAGAGCGAATGCCGAACCCATCGGCAGGCCGAGTCGCACGATTTCATACAGCCGCGGCCAGTCCGGCTTGTGCCAGACAAAATGCTGGCGCAGGCCGGCATGACGTTTTGCCTTCAAGGTGTACAGCAACATGAAGACAAACATCAGCAACCAGGTCACGCTGGTGGCATAACCGGTACCGACGGCGCCGAGTTTCGGCGCGCCCAGATTGCCGTACATGAACACCCAGTTGAAAAAAGCGTTGACCGGCACCGCCAGAAACGCGCAGCTCATCACGGCCTTGGTGGCGAACAGGCCTTCATTGCAAAAGCGCAAACTGAGAAACAGCCAAAAGACCGGCGTACCCCAGGACAGCGCCTTGATGTATTCAATGGCGGTCGGCTTTACCGAGGGCTCCACCTGCAACCAGTCGAGCACAATGCCGAGTTGTCGCCAGAGAAAAAACACTGGCACGCTGATCAGCAGCGCAAACCACAAACCACTCTGGATACTGGCGGCAACGGCTGCCTGATTCTTGGCGCCGTTGTATTGCGAGACAATCGGATTCAGTGAAAGGAAAACGCCAAGCAGGAACAGCATCAGCGGGCTAATCAGATTGACGCCGGTCGCCACGGCGGCAAGTGCATCGGGTCCCAGTTGACCGGCCATGATGGTGTCGACGGTACCGAGCGCCATGGTCGCCAATTGAGCGGCGACGGCAGGCAACGCAATACGGATCAGATCCGACAGTTCGCGTTTGGTGCTTGCAGCGTGGCTGGTGGCTGGTGGCGGTGACAAGTGGTTCATGACAACTCCCGACGGCCGGCCATGGTAGCGGGCTGGCATCGGTCTACAAAGACTTTTTCGGACATAAGTGTGTTTCGGAAATGTTCGCTTTCAGGAAACACGCGTTTTCGGAAACTGGCTGCTTCTGTAATGCAGGTTCTGATGACAGGGGCTGGCAACAGGGTCTGACAACAGCTTCTGGCAACAGGTTAGCGCCGATTACCAGCAACCAGACAATCCGCTCACGGCACTTTGTCGACTTTCAACTGCACGTTCCAATCGCTGCGCCGGGTTTGCCAGGTGCTGTCTCCTGCTTGCTGAACCGCGCCAAGTGGCAACCACTGCCCGAGCGGGCCGCGCACTTCGGTTTCCAGTACGCTGATATGCATGACGCCGTCTTCACCGGTCACCGGCACCCGTTCGCGCGGATTGATCCGGACCAGCACTTCCTCGGCTTGCACGATGGGCAAAACATAGAATCCGCGACCACTTTCCCGGTAGGTGGTGCCGGTCATCAACTGCCCCCGCGGCGAAATCTGCACGGTCAACTCGGGAATATCGGCGCCGGTGTGAATGAACGCAGTTTGCCCGGCCAAGGTGTTGACTTGTTGCATGCTGTTGTCATTGTCACGTTCGGTTTGCCATTGGCCGTCAGCGCGAACGGTTGCGCCGCTGTTGTCGATGTCTACGCCGACACTGCCTTGCTGCGTCTCCGCCTGGGAACGCCGCTGCCAGCGAACGGTGACCAGCAGGCGCACCGGCGCCTTGTCCAGTTGACCGATGACATTCTGGATCTGTTGCCATTCGCTGTCGGTCAGGTTGAGCAGCAACTTGTTATCGACCGCGCTGGCACCAGCACCAGCCGGCAAATGAGGCCGCAGCACTTCCAATACCGGTGCAGCCAGCGAATAGCGCAGCTCGACAATATGCAGCGAGCGATCGGCGGCGGCTGCCGTCGTCAGCATGGCTGTCAGCAGCAGTGCCAGCAGCGCTCGCAATAGCGGTGTCATCAACGACAAAACAATTGATCGAAATAGGGCCACTGAAACGATCTCCATTCAGCGCATGCATGCTCATCGCAGTTGTTGCGATTCTTTGAGCGCGATACGCTTTCCCAATTGAATCGGTTTGCTCAGATGAACAGTCGGCGCAACTCGCTCGCTGGCCGGCTGAGCTGCCAGACCTCGTCAAAAAATTTCAGTTTTTCCAGACACAGCAGCGGGGCATGGAAGTGGGCTTCGCCGCTGTATTCGGCGGCATTGCTCCGATACAGCAGGCCGGACTGGTCCGCCACCAAAAAGCAGAACGGATGGTGCAGATGATCCTCATGGGTAATGCGGACATCAATCTTGCTGCTCAGTCGCTGCACCAGTTCCAGCCAGCGATGGCCATTGCGCTGGGCCGGGCCGACATCCGCCACCAGCAGGCGGACATGGCTACTGCGATGCCGACGTGCCAGTGCACTCAGGGCGTGGCTGACGTCGGCATCATCGAAGACGCGGGCATCGAGATCACGGCTGAACACATGGATATGGCGCTGGGCCTGGGCAATCAGCCGCAGCGCTGCCAGCCGGTTGTCGTTGCTGTTGTGCAACGCGAAATCCCCGGGCGTGCCGAGCATTGCCTGTTCAAGGGAAGGGGGGGCTGTTTCGGTCATGGCGGCGTGTCAGCAACCGTCAAAAGTGAGACGTGGTTCGATGGTAGCAGACTACCCCGGTGCTAGGGTTTGTCCTCAGCTTCCGCCTGTGGCCCAGTCCACAAGACGCGCGGGTTTTGCCGGCCCGGCAGTATCGACAGGTCCGCGTCTTTGCAGGAAACAGTCGAAATGCTGCGCGGCGAAGCACAGGTCACAAGCGGTTGAGCCCAATAGTCAAACCCAGTAGTCAAACCCAGCAGTCTAACCAGGCAGGTATCGTCATGAACGAATGCAAATTGCCCGTTTCCGATGCCGTAATCGAGCGCGCCCTGCAGGGCTATGCGCCGGAAGATCTGCAGCAGGCCTCGGCACTGGTGTCGAGTCTGCAATCCGTAATGCCGCTGGATGACAGCGACACCGACGTCGAAAGTGCCGCAGAAATTCTGGCCTGATGGTCAGGCTGGATCGTTCGACCAAGTAGTTTGGTTTGGATACCCGGCTTGAATCGCCAAGCCTGAGTAGCCGGCGGGCGCTGCCAGTAGGTGTGAACCGAGGGGCGCCGCTCAGGACGCGATGGAGCGTTGGCGTTGGCCGCTGGCAAGCGTCAGCAGCATGTTCCGGTGCGGAATGCCGGCCGCCATGTAGACGCAGCCATCCGGGCGGAACTGGTGGGTTTCATAGAAGCCCTGAGCGGTGATGGGCGCTGCAAGGGTTACGGTTTGATGGCCGCGCTCCAGCGCGATGGCGACCAGCTCGTCGAGCAGGGCCGAACCGACTCCATGCTGCCGCCACGGCAGCAGCACCGCAATGCGACCGATGGTGCCATCGGGTTCCAGCCGACCGGTGCCCACGGCTTCACCCTCCGGCGAAACCGCCAGCACGTGAACGCAGTGATCATCCTGACCATCCTGATCATGTTCCGGGGCAATCCGCATTTCCACTTCGAATACCTTCTGGCGCACGAGCGCCATCAGCGAACCATGGTCGCGCCAGGTACTGCGAAGAATGCGGAAGGCCTGCTCCATGTCGTCTCCGGTGATCGTCAGGCGATGACGGTTTCCTTGTTTACCGAGCGTTCTGTGTTGCCAACTCGTTCTGTGTTTCGAATACGTTCAATTGCCAAAACAGCGACCCCGCCATTTGCCTCGACATCTGGCAAAACAAGGCTTATTCAGACATAACAAACACTAGAGGGAAAATACCCCTCTGTTGACCAGCATAGCCAGTGCCGGCAAAAAGGCCAAATCACTGACAAATTCGTTTAATGCGCTGCCGTCTATCTGCTGCTGGTTGCATAAAAACGCTGCGGAATTCGAGTTCAAGGCACCAACGTCCAACTCTTCGCCATTGGCAAACAGGTGCACATGGCCATCGGCACCAGCGAACCAGGCGAGACGGGCATCGTCATTGCGCTCGAGAAGCTTGTTCTTGCCGAGCGCGGTTTTCAGCTTGGCGACGCTGATTTCTTGCTCCGGTGGCTCCAGTGGCAATCGGGTCTGGCTGACCAGACAGGCAAACGCCCGCTCGACCAGCGCCGGTTGCTGCAGCAGATCCTGCATCAGCGCGCGCACTTTCTGCAGGGTTTGGCCGGGAATCAGCGCGGCATCGCTGACGGCTTGCAAATCCGGGTCGGTATAGCGTTTGCCGTCGATGCCGTTTTCGACCAGCCACTCGGCCAGACGGGTCACGATGTCGGCCTGCGAGGGCGCCCGGAAGCCGACCGAATAGGTCAGACAGGGCTCCAATGCCGTGCCACAGTGCGGCGCGCCGGGCGGCACATACAACACATCGCCCGGCTCGACGATGACATCCATGCTCGGTTCAAACGGCTGGATCTGGCGCAGCGCGCTGACTTCGGGATTCGGGATGACGGTGATGCTCGATTCGGCCACCAGCCAGCGACGACGGCCGAGTCCCTGAATCAGGAAAACGTCGTACTGATCAATGTGCGGACCGACGCCGCCGCCCTTGACCGCGTAACTGACCATCACGTCATCGAATCGCCACTGCGGAAAACAGTGGTAAGCCTGCCGTAGCGCGGCGACCTCGGGCACCCAGTGATCAACCGCCTGCACCAGCAGCGTGTAATTTTCTTTCGGCAGCTTCTTGAAGGTGCTGGCCTTGAACGGGCCGTGCTGCAGTTGCCACTGCTTGCTGACCGGATCGTGCTGGACCAGCCGCGACTCGACATCCTCTTCCATGGCAAGGCCAGCCAATTCTTCCGGTGTGATGGCTGCCAGCGCAGTACTGAAAGCGCCTTTGATCAGCAGCGGTTTCTTTTGCCAGTAGTCGCGCAGGAATTGTTCAGGGCTGAGGGCGCCAAAAGGCGAGCGTGCGGACATAGTGAACTCAGACAGGTGAATACGAACAGGCGATCAGTATGCCATGACCGCTGCAGGTTCAGGCAGAGGCGGGGGAATCGGTCCAGATCAGGCAGCGGTTGCGGCCGTTTTGTTTGGCCCGGTACAGCGCCTGATCGGCACGTTGCAGCAACTCTTCCTGATTGTGCAGGCCTGGACTGTCACTGTCACAAACACCGATGCTGACGGTGAACTGAAATGTGACCTCGCCGGCATTGAAGCTGAGTTCGGCAAGCCGTACCCGCAACCGCTCTGCCACCACCAGCGCATGGCTGGCATCAATGCCGGGCAGCAATACTGCAAACTCTTCACCACCATACCGCGCCGCGGTATCGAGGTTGCGGATGCATTCCCGAACGCGCAGGCCAATCTGGCGCAGCACCTCGTCACCAGCCGGGTGACCATGGCGATCGTTGATTTGCTTGAAGTGATCGACATCGAACAGCATCACTGCGAAGCGGCCGCCATTGCGTTGGAGTCGGGTCCATTCGTCCTGCAATTGCGCTGTCAGATGCCGCCGGTTGTACAGACCGGTCAAGCTGTCGGTGACCGACAGCAACTCCAGTTCGGCCGCTTTTTTTGCCAGCTCTTCGGTGCGTTCGGCGATACGGTGATCCAGTTCAAGATTGAGTTTGTCCTTTTGCAGGATGGCCCAATCGGTTTCCAGACGGCCCTTGGCAATGCGCACCATCATGGCGTTGAAGCTGCGGACCAGCTCATTGATTTCCCGCGTGCTGGATTCAATCAGCAGCGGCTGCATCTGATGCAGCCGGGTCGGATCGAGCTGTTGCAAATGGCGATGCAAATCGAGCAGCGGTCGCAGCAGCCTGCCGCTGTAACGTTGTGACAGCAAACGTGCCGCAAAAATAACCCCAAGCAAAACCAGCAAGGTCAACAAGCTGTTTACCGCCATGGCCGTGATATCGGGCAGCAAGGCAAATATCAGCACCATGCCGCCGCCGACCTCGTTGCTGGCATGACGAACGAGTTTGCCCTGCCACAAGTACGGGCGCAGATCGTCACCCAGCGACAAGGCTGTCGGCAAGGTCGCGGTTTCCAAGACGGGTGCGAGGGTTTGGCTGGAAAGCGCGGCGAGTGGCGGTAGCTGCAGACGTTCGGTACTGAACAGAATTTGCTGCTTGCGATCATAAATCAGACCATCGAAGCGATCCGGGTGTTCAAGGCCGGTAAAGACCGTGTGCAGCCTGCGCAGCGGCAAATTACCGAGTACAACGCCGCGAAACTGCTGCTGATCAGTAAGAATCGGGGCCACCATCGACAGTAGCGGTTCCGGATTCATCCGGCGACCGATGATGCCGTAAGAAACCGCCGGCTCGCGATCACGCTTGGCTTCGACAAAATAATCGCGGTCACCATAAAATTGGTCCGCATCGGCGACCCGCATCCCGTCAGGAAAGGTATCGGGTGCGCCACCGCGGGCATAACCGTCCTGATCGATCAAGACAATGGTGAAGACTTCCTGCAGATTGCCGACGACGCGATTGATAAAGGGCTCAAAACTGGCCAGGGATTTGTCGACGCTGGTGCCAATCATTTCGCTGATGGTTACCAGTCCGCGCAGGTTTCGCTCGACCAGCAGGTTGTAACGCTCATGCGCGATCTGCTCGGCATGCTCGACCTCGCGCAGGCTCTGATTGAGCTGTTCGCGGGTGTAGATCGGTGTTGCGATAACGTGAAATGCCAGCACCGGCAGGCAGCTGAATACAATCAGCAGATTGCCGAGCTGATGACTGATCGCTTCGTTGCCATCCTGTTGGCTTCGCTGGAATACCGCGAGTGTGTGCCGAGTCAACGTCATCATGACCAGACCGGTCAATGGTGGCGTCAACGCCGCGAGCAGACGGGTCCACAGATCCCAACCTGAAGTCTGGAAGGAAATATAAGCCGAGCAAGCCAGGCCCAGTGTCAGCCAATAGCGCAAGCTGGCCGCGATTGGTTCCAGTTGGCGGCGGTGGATCAGCCAGCCGAGCACGATCAATTCCGGAAACGGCAACCAGACTTGCAACGTTGCAGTCAGCGGCAATTGGGTGAGTACGGCACAGAGCAGGCCGTAGCCGGTGCCGAAGCGGATCAGGATGGGCAGATAGAACAGCCCGCCGAGATACAGCACGGGCGCCGGCACCGGTGACAGCAACAAGTAATTGACCAGCGCACCGGCACCCCCCAGCAGCACGCTGGCAAACAAGGGTCGCAAAAGCCGAAAGGCACGCTGGCGGCGGGTCACGGGTGAGGCTGTGCCTGGTTGGGGGATAAGGCAAGCGTAGCCGATTTTGCGGGCCGTGCTGACTTGACAGTGCAGGATGCGCGGCGTATCACAAGCAAGGTTGTGCGCCGGTTGTGGCAGGGATGAGTCAAATTGTCGGCGCGCCGTTCATCCCTCGTGCTTTCGCTGCGTGAAAACGCGAGTGTCATTGTGGTGGCTGCGGCCTGAGCGTGATTCGCCGGTTGTAGTTGCCTGTCGTCGTGTTACTCCTTGGTAGATGTTGACGTTGATGTGAAGCGGTTGCGCGGCCGCAGGCCGCGGCGCCGCTTTCGACATTGCATGATGGCACTGTCACCTGATCTGGTCAGCCTGATGGTTGCGTGGTCGGATGAACGGTTGGCGAGCTGATTACAGGGAGGTTTTATGGCCAAGCGCAAGGAAGAGGCAATTCGTCGCGACTCCATGGATTTTCGCGATCTGATTTATCAACCGGCATTGTTGTCACTGCCGGAGCAACGATTGCCGAACTGGCAGTGGTTGCAGGTGTTGGATCAGGAGCAGGAGGGCGCTTGTACCGGTTTTGGTTTGGCGGCCGTCATCAATTATCTGCTGCGTGAGCGGGGCAAGAAAGAACAAGTCAGTCCCCGTATGCTGTTTGAAATGGCCAAGCGGTTTGATCAATGGCCCGGTGAAAAATACGATTTCAGCAGCACCCGCGGGGCGCTGAAAGGCTGGTACAAAAACGGTGTCTGCAAGGCGCCACTGTGGCCCTACAAAACCGACAAGCCCGGCACGCTGTCGGAAGCGGCAAAACTGGATGCTCTGCAGCGACCACTCGGTGCCTATTACCGGGTGCTGACCCGGGTTTCCGATGTTCATGCGGCGCTGAATGAAGTGGGGGTGCTGTATGCCAGCGCCGGTGTTCACGATGGCTGGGATGAGCCGAAGAAAGGCGTCATCGTGCCCGAGAAAGCCAATGGCGGCGGTCATGCCTTCGCGATCATCGGTTACAACGCCGATGGCTTTCTGATTCAAAATTCCTGGGGCCACGGCTGGGGCGGCTACAAATGTGATGGCGCCAAACACGACGGCGTTGCGCTGTGGACCTATGAGGATTTTGAACAAAACATCTGGGATATCTGGGCCGCGCGGCTGGCGTTGCCGCAAACCTGGCGCTCACAGGAGCGCAGTCGCTATACCGCCAGCAATGCCGGCATTCGGGTTTCTGATTCCGGACCGGCCGCGCACGCGATTGATCATCACTACATACACATTGATGACGGTCAATTTGATCCGCTCGGCGATTATCCCAGTTCACCGGCGCAACTGAAGCGTTTGCTGACCGCGCTGGAACAGGAACAGCCCGAGCATATTCTGCTGTATGCCCACGGTGGCCTGAACAGCGTCAAGGATGCCGCCAGCCGCGCTGGCAAATGGCGCAGCTGTTTCCAGCGTCATGGCGTGTTCGAGATTCACTTCTTGTGGGAGACCGGCTTTCTGGCGGAACTGAAAGACATTTTGATTGGCAAGGACAAGTTTGCCAATGAACGCGCCGGTGCCAGCAGCTCTTGGTGGGACAACTGGATCGAACGTTTGGCGCAACGCCCGGGCTATGCGCTGTGGAAAGAAATGAAAGTCGATGCCGAGCGGGCGTTTGCCAGCAAGTCCAGCGCCGGCACCGTTTTTCTGAAAGCGCTGAAAGAAAGCATCGACAAGCAGCCGAACAAACCGAAATTGCATTTGGTCGGTCACAGCGCTGGCAGCATCTGGCATGGTCATTTGTTGCAGCAATGGCGGCAACTGCAAATGCCGGCTCTGACCAGCATGAGTCTGTTCGCTCCGGCCTGCACCACGGCCTTGTTCCAGTCACACTACCAACCCTTGCTGGGCCAGCTGCTGCCGGAACTGGACTTGTATCTGCTCAGCGATGAAGACGAGCAGGACGATACGGTTGGCGGTGTCTATCGCAAGTCTTTGCTCTATCTGGTGTCGCGAGCTTTCGAGTCCAGAAAAGAACAGGTATCGATTCTGGGCATGGCACGCTTTCTCGACGAGCTGGGCAAACCGCTGCCAAAAAGCCTGCGCGTCTATCTGACCGAACGTGACAAGAAGATGACCACGGCGTCCGGCCATGGCGGCTTTGACAATGACAAGCCAACCATGGATGCCATGCTGGATCGCGTGTTGAACAAACCGCGGCCGAAAGAGGGCTGGTTCAAGCCGGAGGAGTTGAAGGGCTATTGAGCGGACGTGACCGGTATTGGCGTAGCTGGCGATTGCCGTTGGCTATTTCGGCGTGGCGAATGCAGTGTGGAAGTCGCTGTGCGAAAGGCTTCGTGCGAAGGGCTTCGTGCGAAGGGCTCCGTGCGAAGGGCTCCGTGCGAAGGGCTCCGTGCGAAGGGCTCCGTGCGAAGGGCTCCGTGCGAAGGGCTCCGTGCGAAGGGCTCCGTGCGAAAGGCTCCGTGCGAAAGGCGCGCGATGGCAAATACCGTGTGGCAAATGCCTGCGGTATCTGCTAACAATGCCGGCCCGTTTTTTTAGTCGCCAGTTACCAAGCCGATGTCCGAGACCCTGCCGATTCTTTTTCAGGATGAATACCTGATTGCGGTGCACAAGCCGGCCGGCCTGCTGGTGCACCGCAGCGGTATTGATCGGCATGAAACCCGCTTTGCCATGCAGCTGGTTCGCGACCAGATTCGCCAACACGTTTATCCGGTCCATCGGCTGGATAAAGGCACCTCCGGTGTGCTGCTGTTTGCCTTGTCGAGCGCGCTGGCAGCCGAGCTGATGCAGCGCTTTGCCGATCAGCAAATTGCCAAGCGTTACTGGGCCGTTGTGCGCGGCCACCCGCCGGCGCAGGGTCGCATCGAGTACGCGCTCGGTCGCATCCGTGACGGCTATGATGATCACAAGGCGGATGATGACAAGGCAGACGACCGCGGTGCGAATCACGGCAGAGTGGAGGTCACCAGCACCGAGCTGGCACAGCCTGCGATCACCGATTACCGCCGGCTCGCGACCATCGAATTGCCTTTCGCCGTCGATCGCTATCCTGCCAGCCGTTATGCCTTGCTGGAGCTGTCGCCGCTCACCGGCCGCCAGCACCAGATCCGCCGGCACTTGAAACACATCGCCCATCCGATTATCGGTGATGTCCGTTACGGCAAGGGCAACCATAATCGCTATTTCCGCGAGGTGCTGCTGGCACCGCGGCTGCTGCTGGCCTGCGTTGAAATGCGGCTGCTGCACCCGGTCACGGCTGCGCCGCTGGTGCTCGCGCAGAATGTTGACGGAGTCTTTCGCACCTTGTTGCAACGCTGGCAGTGGCCAACGGAAGTGCAGGCGGTCAACCCTGAGCAATGCCATTAAGCCCACAGAAATGGCCGTGCTAAGATTGGCCGGCATTTTGTTCACCGAATCCGTTGGGGTCATTTCCATGCGTTGTCGGGCTTCGTGCCGTGTGATCGGGTTGCTGCTGTTGGCGCCGCTCGTGTTGTCCTTGTCGTTGCCCGCTTGGTCGAAGCAGGCCGCAGACCCTGCCGGTAGTGTGACCGGGGACAATCTGGCCGCTCTGCTCGATCAGGCTGAGCAGGCCAAGCGCAGTGATGCTGAGCTGGCCGTCAAACTGACCAGCCAGGTAATCGACGCGCTGCAGCAACACCCGGATGCCGAACTGGAACTGCGCGCCCGTTTTTTGCGCTGCGACGAGCTCATTGCCGGCGCACCGGCGAAAGCGCGGGAAGAAGTCGAGCGCGGCCTGCAATTGGCCAAGCAATCCATGCGCGATGGCTGGCGGGCCGGCTTTTTGAGCTGCCTCGGCAACATCCTTGAGTTCGAAGGCAAGAACACCGAGGCCGAGCAGCAATACAGCGATGCGGTTGCCATTGCCGAGGTGGCGCAGGATCACCACATGCTGGCGCACGCGCTGTACCAGCGTGGCTACATCCGCGGCGTTGCTGGCAACTACAGCGGTGGTTTGGCCGATCTGCAGCGCTCGCACGGTCTGTATGAAAAGATCAACAAGCCAGTGCATGCCCGCACCGTCATCAACAGCATTGCGACCTTGTATAACCGGATGGGCGATTTTGCCCAGGCCCGGCAGTATTACGAACGCTCCGTGCGCTTGCTCGAAGCTGAAAATGAACCGAGTGATCTCGGCATCGCTCTGCACAATCTCGGCCGGACCCTGGAAAATCTCGCGCTCTATGATGATGCCCAGAAGGCGTTTGAACGGGCGCTGGCTGCACATCTTTCCATTGGTTATGACCGTGGTGTCGCCTATGCGAGACGCGGTCTTGGCAGCGTGCTCAATGCCCGGCTGCAACCGGAGCAGGCGCTGAAAGAGCTGGATCTGGCCATGCCGCTGGCGCGCAGCAGCAACGACAATCGCCTGCAGGCCCAGATTCAGTTGCAGCGCGGCATCGCGCTGCGCCAACTCAAACGCTACCGTGAAGCGCGTGCCGAGCTGGATCTGGCATTGGCCGCGTTCAAGCAGATACGCGCCCAACATGAGCTGCGTGACACCTACGCGGCCATGGCGACGCTGAATGCCGAGCTGGAAAATTGGCGCGCCGCCTATGAAGCCCATGTGTCGTTGAAACAGATTGCCGATCAGCTGGCGACCGGCCAACGCGATCAACAACTGGCGCTGATCAAAGTGCAGTTTGATACCCGTTATCAAGAGCAGCAGAACCGGGCGCTGGAAAAAGAAAAAGCCGCCGTCGAGCAGGCGCTGGCGCAGGAGCAGCGGGCGAACCGGTTGCAGGTGATCGTGATCGTGCTCGGTGCCTTGGTGTTGCTGTTGCTGGTGTTTGCAATCTGGAGACAGTGGCGCAACAGTCGCAAGTTGCAGGCGATGGCGATGACCGACGAGCTGACCGGTCTCGCCAACCGTCGCCGGGTGCTGGCCACGCTCGATGCGATGCGGCAATCGCATCGTGCTACCGAGCGGCAGGTGGCGGTTTTGATCGCCGACCTGGATCATTTCAAGCTGCTCAATGACAGTTGGGGCCATCTGGTTGGCGACAAGGTGCTCAAGCGGGTTGCTGCGGCGTTTCGTACTGTGGTCCGCGAGCAGGATGTGCTGGGCCGTTTGGGCGGCGAGGAATTTTTGTTGTTGCTGCCGAGCACCGACAAGACCGAAGCCTTGCAAGTGGCCGAACGCGTTCGTGGGGCCGTGGCCGCCATCGATCTGACCGATATCGATCCGGGCCTCAAGCAGACCATCAGTCTGGGTGGAACCTCCTGCAAGGTCGGCGATGAGCAGATCGGTCACATTCTCGCTCGCGCCGATGCCGCGCTGTACAGTGCCAAGGAGCAGGGCCGAAACCGGGTGTTGTGGCAGGATTGATGTGAGTCACGCTGGTTTGCCGATCTGGTTTTGTCGAGGTTGGCTGGACAGATTTGCCCATAACAAAAACGGCGGCCATGAGCTGCCGTTTTTGTTGCGCTGACAGATTATGGAATCTTTCGCACTTCTATCCGATCGACATAGAACTCACCGCCGGTGGGTGCCTGGTTATAAATCACCAGCAGGTCGGTTGGCACCGTGCCATCGGTGCAGACCCGCAGCTGTTCCCATTCACCGAGTTTGGTGCTCCACGATACCGGCCCGGTATTGCCGCCTTGTGCCTGCAGTGCGATATGGCCGCGACGCACTTTCACCCAGGCCGAAAACATCAGTTTGATCGGTGGCAGATTGGTGCGCTGATAGATGCCACCTTCGTTACCGCCGGCGATGAAGCGCAGCATCTTGCTGCCGCCGGGGCCCGGCACATTGGTTGCGACCAGTTCTGAGGTGACGGTAGCGCCGGCATTGCTCGAATGCATGTACCACGCTTGCGCCGCCGACGGTGCCGGCGTGAACATGCCGTTGAACCAGGTGGTGGGCGAACCATTGGGCCCGAGCAATTCCATGCTCGGATTGCTGGCGTAGTTGATGTTGTCGAGAAAGCCGTACGGCGGGCAGGCGTTGGCGGCGCCCGGATCGGCGGCGACGCGTGGCGCCGTGCAGGTCAGACAAAGGGCGGCCGCAGCCGCCAACACGGTGACAGTGTTGCGAGTCATGATGCTTGCTCCTTGAGGTCCATGTCGTTGCCGGGCCGTTCAATCCATGTCCTTGGTCCGGGTCGTCGCTCATCAGTCCTGATCAGCGAACGGCTGCCACGCTAGGCGCTCGCGCCGCGAGAGGGAAGTGCAAAAAATGGAGAGGGGTATCCAATGTCTGCCGGAGCCGGTTGTGAAGCGCCGACCGCTCAAATGGCGAAGGCATAACTGACGACAGTTCAGCTGGCATCTGCTGCGCTCAAGCGGAAAACCTGCGATCAGCCAATCAGGTGAAATCGTGCACGGTCCAATCGCAGTGGTTTTGCTGCAGCAGCGGGCCGGCATTGGCGAGCAGGCAATCGGCAACCGCCTGATGCAGCCGGGTGTAGTAGGGCTGGCGCTGATACTGCAACAACACCGGCGTGGCCCAGGCGCGATCATAACCGTCGGCCAGTTTCAGCTGCAGCGCTGGCGTAACCAGATGCAGTGGCACCACGCCACGGCCGAGTCCGCGCGATACGCCATCGAGAATGCCGTAGATGTCCATGTAATAGGCGCGGCTGATCGGCTTGTCGCTGGAGCCATCGTGTCGGTGCAGAAACTGTTCGGAAAAGTGATCGCCTTGCTCGTGGTCAAGATAGACATCGCGGATGGCGCTGGCCGCCTGACTTTCGATCAGCACATTTCGTTCATGGCCAAGCAGCTGGGCTTCATAGCCCGGCCGCTCAATCAGGCTCGGGCTGATGACAAAATCGGTTTTGCCGTGGAATAGCAAGTCGGGCAGGGCAGCGACCTCATCCCAGATAAAATGCAGCCGCGCCTCCGGGTTGGCGTGGATCAGCGCGGTCAGCGCCGGCAGCACCACCGAGCGCATGACCGACGAGAATCCGGCAATGGTGATGACGCCACGCAAGGCCTTGCCGGTGGCGCCGAGATCGCTGAGCAATTCTTCTTCGGCGGCGTCGGCCATCAGGCAAAAGCGCATTAACCGCTGGCCTGCCTGCGTCAGGCTGACGCCTTCCGGCAGGCGCAGGAACAACTTGGTCTGCAACTGCTCTTCCAGTGTGCTGATGCGATGTGACAGCGCCGATTGACTGAGGCAAACCTCGTCTGCCGCCTTGCCAAAATGCAAGTGCCGACCGACGGCGAAGAAGGCTTCCAGTTGCCGGGAAAACAGCGGGTTGCTCATACGGTGGCTCCATGCCAGTGCAAATCCGGTGATGACGATGGCCGGTGGGTATGATGCAGGCCTTATCGAGACTGCTCATATCGGGCCTGATCCGGTCGACAACCGCGACAGAACCGGTAATCTGCACAAAGGACAAAAGTAGCACGACAGGGATCAGCTGTGACGAGTCATATTCTGCTGGTGGATTGCCCCGATCAACGCGGACTGGTTCACGCCATTACCGGAGTGCTGTTGCGGCACGGCTGCAATGTGCTCAGCAACCACGAGTTTGTCGATCATGAGCTGGTCCGCTTCTTCATGCGTACCGAGTTCGCTGGCGAGATTGAGCCGGAGCGAATCGCCACCGAGCTGCGCGCGGCGTTGCCGGCCGGTGCCGATGTCCAGTTATCGGGCCATCGCCGGCCGCGCATCGTGGTGTTGGCCACCAAGGAGCATCACTGTCTTGGCGAGCTGCTGATTCGGCATGCGTTCGGCGAGTTGGGCGGCGACATTGCTGCCGTCATCAGCAACTACGACAGCCTGCGCGCGCTGGTGCAGAAATTTGAATTGCCGTATCACAACGTCAGCCATGAAGGCCTGAGCCGCGAGCAGCACGAGGCGCAGCTGCTGGCGCAGATCGCGCCATACCAGCCGGATTACATTGTGCTGGCCAAATACATGCGCGTGCTGACATCAGCGGCGGTTGCCCGTTACCCGTATCGGCTGATCAATATTCACCATTCCTTCCTGCCGGCATTTGTTGGCGCCAGTCCGTATCGGCAGGCCTGGGCACGTGGCGTCAAGATCATCGGTGCGACCGCGCATTTCGTGACCAATGATCTGGATGAAGGGCCAATCATCGCCCAGAACGTCATTCCGGTTGATCACAGCCACAGCCCGGAAGACATGGCGCAGGCGGGCAGGGATGTCGAGAAGATCGTGCTCGCCAAGGCACTGAAGCTGGTGTTTGAAGCGCGGGTGTTTCGCAGCGGCAACCGGACCATCATTTTCGAATGAGCGGCGCGCTTCGCGGCGCTGATTTTTCGCTGGCCTGCGCGTACAATCCGCCGGTCTCAAGGACTGGAATCCATCGCCCATGCATCGGACGATCAGCGCGGCGCTGCTGCTACTGGCAGCAACGGCCTACGGCCATAATATCAATCCGATCGAACGTCCCGATGTCAGCAGCTGGGGCAGCCGTTACCTGTCGAGCAAAATCTCCGAGCCCGTGCATGAAACCATGACCATGCTGGCCTATGACTGCCATGCCAGACCGCGTGAATGTCAGGGCAGCATGGAACGGTTTGATCGGCTGCGCGATGGCAAGCGGCTGGCATTTCTGGTCACCGGTGTCGAGTGGAATGATGATCCGTCGCTGATGTTGCTGGGCGACATTGCCGATATTGCGCGCTGGCGCAAATGGATGCTGGATGCCGAAGACAAAGCCAAATGTCGTGGCAAGCACGCCCCGGCGCCGTGTCCGGGCGTCGAGGTCAGTGACGATTTGCTCTACCGCAGCCATTACGGCGATCTGCAGTTTCTGCACGCCATGGCCTCGTCGGAAACCGAAACGGCGGCGGAGACGCGGCGCAAGATGCTGGTCTGGGCCCGGTTCAGTTATGAGGTGGGTATCGGCAAGATTGATCCCGCAACACCACTGTCACAATTGCCGGATGTCGATGCCTTGCTGCAACGGCCGGGCTGGAACGTTCATTATTTGTTCGCCCGCAATGCCAACAGTAAAGCCAGCATCCGCAAGATTGCCATCGGCTCCTTGCTGCATCTGATTCAGGACTCGTATTCCGATGCTCACACCGCCCGGCTCAATGGCTGCGAGGCGCTGTCGCACAACAAGCGCGACATTGTGAACTTTCGTTTGTACAAGCTGCAGAATCCGGATGAACACAAAGAGGCCGACAGCCGACCGGCCTGGCTGGACAAAGGTGATCTGTCCGACGCCAATCCGGTCTGGGCTTCAGCCCAGCTGCTGAATTACTGGACCGGCCGCGCCGAGTGGCAGGCCACTGTCTCGCCATTTCTGGAAACCGAGATCTGGCCGTTACTGACTGCCGATGCACTGGCCGATGCTGGTGATGTCGACTGTTTCGCCGGCTGAAATCCTGCGCTAACCCGGTCCAGCTCGGCCTAGCCCAACTCGACCCAGCCCAACTCGGACCAGCTCGGTCCTGCTCACGGACAAGGCCCGCTTCTGCAGACTTTTTTTCAGACGGGTATGATGCCGGCTCCTGTTCGTCATCCGTCTGATGGAGCGTTCCATGACCCTTTCCATGTACCAAGCTTCGGTACCGGTTTTCACCCGTGCCCTGACCAACCTGATTCATGTGCTGGAAAAAGGCGCTGCCTTTGCCGAAGCCAAAAAAATCGAGCCGTCGGTGCTGCTGAATTACCGTCTGGCGGCCGATATGTTCCCGCTGTCACGTCAGGTGCAGATTGCCACTGACATGGCCAAAGGTTGTGTGGCCCGCCTGGCCGGTATCGAGATTCCGAAATACGAAGACAACGAAGCCAGCTTTCCGGACTTGGTGGCCCGGCTGCGCAAAACCATCGACTTCATCAACAGCGTCAGCGCCAGCCAGATCGATGGCACGGAAGACAAGACCATCACCTTGCAGCGCAAGGATGGCGACGTAACTCACAAGGGCTTGCCGTATCTGCTGTACTACGTGCAACCGAACGTCTATTTCCACTGCACCACGGCGTACGACATCCTGCGCCATGTCGGTGTCGAGGTAGGCAAGAAAGACTTTATCGGTCAGCTGTAAGACGGTTCGGTATGCTTGCGATGGTGGTCTTGGCTGCCATCGCAAACCAAAAAAAGCGACGCCCTTGAGCGTCGCTTTTTTTAGCCACTGGCCAGGCCAATTTTCTCTCGTCGCCGCCGCTCAATCACCGGGGCAAGAATCTCGCGTGCCTGCTGCAGCATGGTTTCGGTGGTAGCCCAATCGACGCAGGCGTCGGTAACCGAGCAGCCGTAGCGCAGCTGGCTGCGATCTTTCGGAATGGGCTGGTTGCCCGCTTCGATGAAGCTTTCCACCATCATGCCGACGATCGAACTGTTGCCATCGCGAATCTGATTGACGACGTTGTTCAGCACCAGCGGTTGCAGCTCCGGTTTTTTGCCGGAGTTGGCGTGCGAGCAATCGATGATGATGTTTGGCGCCAACTTGGCTTTCAACAGAGCCTGCTCGGTCAGTGAGACTGACACGTTGTCGTAATTGGGCCGGTCGCCGCCGCGCAGCACGACATGGCCATAAGCGTTGCCGCGGGTCCGGATGATGGCGGCTTCACCGGTTTCGCTGATGCCGAGAAAACTGTGCGGATGTGAGGCCGAAATGATGCCGTTGATGGCGGCGTCGAGCGAGCCGTCGGTGCCGTTCTTGAAGCCTACCGGTGTCGACAAACCCGAGGCCATTTCGCGGTGGGTTTGCGATTCCGAGGTGCGGGCGCCAATGGCGGTCCAGCTGATCAGATCGCCGTAGTATTGCGGCGAGATCGGATCCAGCGCTTCGGTGGCCGCCGGCAGGCCGAGTGCCGTGACATCGGCCAGAAACTGGCGACCGAGCTGCATGCCTTGCTCGATATGGAACGAGTCATCCATATGCGGATCGTTGATATAGCCCTTCCAGCCGGTCGTGGTGCGCGGCTTTTCGAAATACACCCGCATGACCACGCAGAGGGTATCGGCGACGGCATCGGCCAGACCTTTCAGCCGGCGGGCGTAATCGAGCCCGGCAATCGGATCGTGAATGGAGCAGGGACCAACGACGATGATCGGGCGCGGATCCTGACGGTCCAGAATCCGGGTCAGCGTTTGCCGCCCGTTGATGACGGTGGCGGCGCTGGCTTCGGTCAGCGGCACCCGTTGTTTGATTTCCTGCGGCGAGGGCATGTGGTCGAGCCCGACCACATTCAGGTTTTCGGTACGGCGAATCATGATGACGGCACTCCGGCAAGTAACCGGAGTGTCGCTCGGCAACGGCGGGATGGCTAACGGCGATTGGTTATTACGGCCTGTCCGGGCGGTGTGGTCGGCACGGCTGGCGCGGCTGGTGCGGAAAGTAACCGGCCCGGTTACCAGCCGTAATGCAGTTGCAGCCAGAAGGTCCGGTCCGGACGTGGCAGTCGGCGGACAGTATCGCCGTTGCTGTCTTCACCGAGGCCGCTGGCGATATCGGCATCGAAGCGCTCTTCGTCCAATGCGTTGTCGATGTGCAAAGTCAGTGCGGCCTGGGCATCGATTTGGTAACGCAGATTGATCAGCACCAGCGCCGGGTTGCGTTGCTGCTGCTGCGCTTCCTGCGAGCGCCACTGGGCGCCGGTGGTCCACTGCCAGTTGCCGCTGCCGCCGAGCAGCAGCAGTGACGCCGTGTCATCGGACAGAAAATCGCCCGGTGGTTGCTCGGACAGACTCTCCGGCAAGTTGTAGTGGCTGCGAAAGACATGCGAGCCGGTCGCTTTCATTCGCAGTGATTCCAGCACCTGCCAATCCCAGGTCAATTCGATACCGGTGGATTGTTGATCGCCGGCATTGATCGACTGGTTGGCGCCGCCACCGAGTTGTACCTGGCTCAGCAAATCTTCGGCGTGACGTTCATACAGCGTCGCGCTGATGGCGTGTTCGGAGGTCTGCCAGCCATAGACCAGTTCCAATGACTGAATCGTACTCGGCTGCAAATCCGGATTGCCAACCGCAACCGGATTGTTGGCGTTGTACAGCTGGCCAAGACTGGGCGCCGTGAACGCTTGCTGATACAGAAGCTTCAAGGTGTTGTTCGCGTCCGGGGTCCAGACCCAGGCCAGTCGCGGCGAGGTGGCGTCGCCGGTGTGGGAATATTCGTCGTGGCGCAAGCCCATGATCACACGGTGGCCAGCACTGACCAGCCAATCATCTTCAACATAAAGCGCACTGTAACCGGACGAGCCCGCATCGTTGAATGACAGGCCGGTGTTGCGAAAGTCACCGTAATAGGTAAACGGTGCGGTGGTCAGGTAGTTGGAATACAAATCGGCTTTGTCGTTTTTGGCGCGCTGCACTTCGGTGCCAAACGATACCGCATGTTCGCCCAAACGGCGTTGCAGCGTCAGATTGCCGGTACGCTGGACGTGCTCAAGCCGCCCTTGCAACAGCAGGTCAGCTTCCGTGAAGGGCCCTGTGCCCTGTGGCTGCGCGACCGTGCTCAGCGTGAACTGCTGTTGCAACTCGCTGAGTGACCATTGCAATGTCCAGTCGGCCAGCGTCAGCTGTTTGCTGTAGCGTAGCCAGTTCAATCGCGACGAAATTTCGGCATCATCGGAAAGGGAGCCACTCAGCGCGTAGTAACCGGTTTGATCATCATGATGGGTAAACAGCTGAAACTGGTGGCCGTCATAATCAAGGTCGGCTTGCAGCAAGGTTTTTTCCAACGGATCGCGTATTTCATCGGTGCGCTGCAGCCGATCAAACACGCCATGATAGGTCGGCCCATCGCTGTCACTGCGCATTGCGGCGACATGCAGCTTCCATTTGTCCTGTTGATACGACCACTGCAGCGCCAGCTCACCGGATTGATTGTCGCCGGCCAAGGCGGAAACGGTCTTGCTATCCCGGATGGTGATCAGATTGATGACGGTATCACTCGGGCCACCGCCGTAACGGGCGGCACCGGGACCACGGATCACTTCGATGCGGGCCATCTGGCCGATTGGCACATTGCTGAAAACGCTGAATGCCGACGCGCTCTGATTGGTATTGATCCGCTGGCCGTCATAAAGCACCAGTATGCCCGGCGTGGTGCCGGAGGAGCCGCGTACTGCGACCCGGTAATCGGCCGAATTGCTGGTGCGCGAGGTATACAGCCCCGGCACGTAGCCGAGCAGATCGTGCAGATAGCGGATACCGAGTCGCTGCAAATCATCCTGCAGAAAAACGGTGACGCTGGCTGGCGTATCGCGCAGCGTGTGCGCCTGCCAGCTGGCACCCGTGATGCGAACCTGGCTCAGTTCATCGAGGCTCATCTCGAAGAAATCACCAACATCGGCAGCAAAGCCGGAGGCGGGGATGACAAGACCGATGATGCAGGGCATCAGATGCAAGCGCATGAGTCAGGCAATATCCTTTTGTCTGCTAAACGTTTTCTGCAACCGCGTTTGTGAAAAAGTGGCTGCCAGCAATGTCAGTGTCATCCACCTGCCGGCTGCTGCAATGCCCAGGCAAACCGGTGTTCCTGATTCCAGGATTCCAGCAGTGGTGCAGTCTTTTGCTTAATCTGCTCAGCCAGCTGCTCGGCGCGGGCCTGATCTTCTTTCGACAGATTACGAAACGCCCGCTTTTGCAGTCGCTCAATTTCCTTGCGCCGGTTCTCGCTCATCACGCCATTGCCCAGCGCAAGCGCTGTGCTGGCATGGGCGTAGGCGCGCAGAAAATCCTGGGCTTTGCCAAGACCTTCGGCATAGCTGGCCGCGAGCATGGCATGGGCGCGGATATCGCCTTCAGCTGCTGCTTGTTCGGCCAGCATGGCACTCTTGGCAAAATCCTTGCTGCCAGCGGCACCCGAGATATAACCCGATGCCTGCAAACGCGACGCACTGGCGTCATCGCTGCTGCGCAACTGCTCCGTGCATTGCATGAACTCGGTTTGATAGCTGCCATCAGCGGCGGCGCTGGCCAGATTGTGCAAGACTTCGCACAGCCGCAACAACCCGGCATCAGGATTGGCGTCGGCAATGCGCTGCAAGGTTTGCAGCAGAGTCGGGATGTCATTCTTCGCCGGGTTCGCGCTTTGCAACGCCGCCACCACTGCCTGCGCTTGCGGCAAACCGCGTTTGGCCGACGTCATGTACAGATTGGCTGCTTTTTCCATATCAGCCGCGACGCCATCGCCGCGCTCATACATCTGCGCCAGAAAAAAGCTGGCAACCGCATCTTCGCGCGCGGCGTGCATTTGCAGCACGGGCAAGGCTTCGGCAAATTGGTTTTCCGCGTAGAGCCGGACGCCGTCCTGCGTGGTGGGTCCGCAGGCAGCCAACAGCGGCAGCAGGCCGGCGACCAGCCAGCGCGGCCAGCGCCAGCGCAGAGAGAATTGCCAGCGACGAGCGGACCAACGAACCAACCGGGACATGCAGGGCTCCTGAGCGGTGGGGCGGAAAGCGGGGGAACGGCTTGCGCCAGCGTGCCAGCAAAAGATAGAACAGAATCCGGCACTTGCGAAGGCCGGCACGGAAGTCGGCCTTCGCGCCGGCAAAAATCGACCTGATTAGTTATACCTCTCGGCGGGACGCTCTCAATCGCCCGTTCATGGTTCGATGCCGCAAAGCAAATCCCCTTGCGGGACAGGCTCACCACGAACGGTGAGTGACGAGCTGCAGGGTAAAAAGGCCGTTCGCCCTGAGCTTGTCGAAGGGTAACGGCATGCGAACTGAGATATCTGCCTAATCAGAAAAAAGAAGGGGTGACTCGCACCCCTTCCGACCCGTCGCAGCTCAGCCGCGTTTGTGAGGGTCTATTTGACCACGCCAATCCCGGCAAAGTATTGCTGGAAGGCGCCGGCCTCGATTGCAAAGGTGCCATCGGGATTGGCCAGCTCAATCGGTCGCCACCAGCTGATGTCATACATCCAGACCGTGGCGTTGAGGGCGCTGGCGGTGCCTTCGGTCTGACCCCAGGGATTGCGCAGCACCAGGTATTTCTTGCCGCAGTGATAATCCCAGCCGAGCACGGTGTAACAGTGGGAGCCGACGATGTTGGCATCGGCATAGCTGAGCCCGTCGGGCGCGGTGCCGTAGGTCCAGCAGGTCATCGGATTGAACGTGCGCCGGCTCAGGCTGTTGGAGCGGACCAGATTCCAGATGTCGTCACCGGTCATGCTGCTGTTGCCATAGTAATGGCGCTGGCCGCCGGTCAGCTGCGCCGTTGCCAGCACACAGTCGCCCCAGCCGGTTGCGAGAATGTCGGGGTGATCGGTGGTGGTGCCGGTGACGAATTTGGCGAACGCTTTTTCCATGATGGCGGGCCAGGTTTCGCCGGCTTCGCTGGAACGGCAATAGATGAAATTGCCGGTCGCATTGCTGACCGGTACGACATCGGTGACTTCAATTTCCTTGTCTATCTGACCGCCGCTGTCCGGTTTGAAGAACTTCACCAGATTGGTAAAGCTCTGCTGGTTCTGGCCGATGGCGCGGGTCAGGTGCGCAATGCGGTAGGGCGATGCCCAGGCAATGGCTGCCAACGCGGCAATGTAATAGCAGTTGGCCACCGCACCCTGAACCGGATCAAAAAACTCGGCTGTTTCATTGAAGAACGTACCTTTGTCGGTCCAGTTGGCATTGGGCGGCGTCCAGTCCTGATTGCTGTTGCCTTTCAGCTCCGGATCAAATGCCACGGTTTGCAGCAGTGACTTCGGCAGAATCTGCGCCAGTTGCTGCAGCCGATCCTTGCTTGGCAGTTTCAGCGTCAGCTCAATCTGGAAGGGGTTGCACAGCCGGATGTTGTGGATCGCCAGCTTGGCGACATCGGTTACCTCAAAACGCCGGGCCAGATCGCCCAACACCTTGACGTTGGTCATCAGTTCTTCAACCGGAGTTTCCAGATCACTGGTGCCGAGCTTGACCGTGACGTCGAACAGCGGCGAGTGAAACGGCTCCAGCGTCTTGTTCTTGTTCAGCTTCAGGCCGAGGTACAAGGGGCTGTCGTATTTCGGATCAAACAGCTCTTCATAAGGCGTTGCGAGCAGCGTCTCCAGCATGCGCGGTGCATCGACTTCGGACCAGGCAATGCGGCGGCCGGCGATGGTCTCGGCGAGCGCGTACGGATTGATGACGCCGTTCTTTTGAGCGGCGTTGGCTTGGCTTTGGATCTTGGTCACGTCCATGGTTTCAATTCCTTGTGCAAGTAAAAAAACTTGAAAGGCGAAACCCGGCGAGTTCAGCAAGGGCAATTCGAGGCTAGCGAAGGCTCGATGCCAGCAGGCACATCCGTGGAACAACTGATGCAAACGCGATCGGTCCTGACGTCATGACAGCATCCTGTGCCATGCCGGCAAATCCACAGCCATCTGCGCGTGCAGAACAACTCCGCGACGATCACCCGCCTGAATCCTCCAGATTTCGTGGCGGTGATGACTACGGCTTGACTGAAAATTGCCGATAGCAGTCGTTATCGGCAGGCTTAGGTATAAACCTGTCGTCGAGAGGGTTCAATGACAAACCGACGACAGTTCAATGAACTGCAGTCACTAAAACCAAATGCCATAACTCCGGTCGCCCTGATGGCTGCAGGCTCTATAGCTACCGGCCCTGAAGAGTCCCGACTTAACCAAGGCTAAGTCGTTCTGGCGGGGATGCAGGGACGCTTCCATTTTGGTTTAACCAGAGCGTCCAGGTGCCGGATGGCCTTGTCCAGCCAGCTTCTTTAAAAGTCGCTGGTCGGCACAAGGCTCGGCTATCGCCGGTTTATGGCCAGATTCCGGCAAAAAGCGCGAATGATGGCTTGCTATTGAAGACCGGCGTGCCTATTGTTTGCGTCGCAGCACAGGGAGTTGTGCGATTGATCGACCCGGCCGCTTTTGCTCCTGCGGCACGTCTCCAGCAAGTCGCGTTGTCCCCTCTGAAAATTCCTCTGGGCCTGTCGGCCCAGTCAATCTGTTGACCAGATTTCTGATCGGGAAATGAGGGCTTTGCCATGGCTATATTTGAGCCTGCCTACGAGCGGACCATCCGCAATGAAGGCGGCTATCGATTGGAAAATGTCGCCGGTGATCGCGGTGGCCTGACTTACGCTGGCATTGCCCGCAATGCCAATCCCAACTGGCCCGGCTGGCTCATCATCGACCGCGGCGAAATGAACAACCCGCAACTGACACCGATGGTGCGTGAGCTCTACAAGAAAACCTATTGGGATCCCATCAAAGGCGATGCGATCACCTCGCAGGGCATTGCCGAAGCCATTTACGATTTTGCGGTCAATGCCGGCGTCCGCACCGCCAGCAAGCTGGCCCAGATCGTCGTCAACACCACCCCCGATGGTTACCTCGGCGACAAGACGGTGGCGGCGCTGAACACCTGGGAAGAGTCGGCCTTCATTGCCAACTACGCGCTGGCCAAAGTGGCGCGCTATGCCGAAATCTGCAATCGAGATCGCAGCCAAAGCAAATTTCTGCTGGGCTGGCTTAACCGAACCATCAACGGATTGAAGGGGGCCGCATGAGCGTCAGCATTCCCGGCATTGGAGCCATCGTCGAAGGCGTCGGCAAAGTGGCCGATGATCTGTTTACCTCGGATGAAGAGCGGCTGAAGATCTCGCTGGAAGAAAAGCAGATTGAGGCCAGCCTGACCCAGGGACAATTGGAGGTCAACAAAGCCGAAGCCAGCAATCCCAACATGTTTGTGGCCGGCTGGCGGCCGTTCATTGGTTGGGTAGGCGGCTTTGCTCTCGCGTATCAATTTTTGCTGTATCCGTTTCTGACCTGGGGCTGGGCTCTGATGCAGGCACGCAACTGGGTGCCTGCCAACTCGACGCCGCCGCCGCCGCTCGCCGCCGATATTCTCTGGACCATTGTCACCGGCATGCTCGGCATCGCCGGCATGCGCAGCTACGACAAGATGAAAGGGACTGACACCAGAGAAATGACCGCGGAAAAGCCGGCAGCGTCAACACCGGTCAGCAAGCCGCCAAAGCGTGGGCCGAGAGGCTGAGTCTCACGATTCCGAGCCACACGATTCCCAGCTACACAATTACAAAAACAACATAACAAGAGGATGGAATGTTGAAGACGCTTCTCGCTGTACTGTTGAGTCTGCTGGTGCTGTCGAGCCATGCCAGCACCGACGTAGTGGACAATCGAATCAAGGGCGTCTCCGAGTTTCTGTTGGAGCGGGCCAACGATAACTGGCTTTATGTCGTCGAGGCGCAGATCAAGGACAACGCGCTTTTCTCCTGCTATTTCCCGAACACCTACAAGCAGATGACCTCGGGCAATCTGAAGTTGCTACTGAGTGCGGGAAATGAAGTGTGGGCAGGCGTTGTTGAGGAAGATCTGAAAGGGCTCGGCAGTCGCTACATGGTGCGGGTCCTGGCGAGCGAAAAATTCAGCCGCTCCGTTGATGCTTTGCGCGACAAGTACATATCGGCGGTATTGCAGCGGTTTGATATTGAACACAATGGCAAGCGCTATCCCATCGATCAGTTGCCATTGAATGCCGACGCCGAATTAAAGACTGCGGTCAACCGGTTTTCCAACTCGTTGAGCGATGCCTTTGCGGCGGTCGAATCGCTTAAGCAAAAAGCCAGATTGGCTGGCGCCAGTCGGGACTGTTCGACTCAGCCAAGCTTGCTGAGGGAAGCCAATGATGCGGTCAAAAAAATGGAGGCCGCCGTTCGCGATATACGGATTAATGCCGGACAATTGTTGCCGCGAACCGGACTGTCACTGGGCGGCAGTAGCCTCGACGAGATTGCTACCGGCGCCGACCTTGATGAGCTGTTGATTCGCCTGCTGGCCTTGGATTCGGCGGAACTATCCGATTTGTTTGATCTCAGCCAGATGAAGACGGCCAAAAACTACACCATGCGTGTACTGGAGGCCGAGGCAATATTGAGTCGTCTGAGTGAACTTGGCTTGGCTCCGATTGAGTTATCACCAGACTCCAAGGCGTATGCACGGTTCCGCCGTTACGTGCTGTCCGTTGCCGTGCTGTCTGATGCCGAATCCTCGGATCAGGTCAAAGTCGCTTTGCAGGAAATGACGCTGCCTCCCGTCAGTTTTGGCCTGAAACGCCAGCCGGAAGAGTCAACCGTAATGCTGACGTCCTATCTCGGTCTGTCCGCCGGAATGGAGCGCAATGACGAAGACGGCAATTCCGGCATATACGGATTGTTTGCTCCGGTCGGCCTGGAATACAGCTATGGCTTGTCCAACAAGCGTTCACTCAGTCTGGTGCTGGCGCCGCTTGATTTTGCGTACCCACTGAGTCTGGAGCTCAACGATCAGAAAGAGTCGGTCGAGTGGCAGGACATTGTCCGGCCCAGCTTGAGCCTGACCTATGGCCTGAAGGATTATCCCATAGCCATCGGTTTTGCAGTCAGCCGTGGCCGGCCGCTGACCTCGGATGCTGATTCAGATGGTGGCTCCGATGGAAAAAAAGAAACCCAGTATTTCATCTTCGTCGCTTTTGACATGCCGCTGTTTCAGGTGTTCTGAACTGTAGGAATGAGCGCAACGACGGTAGGGCGGGCCAAGGCCCGCCCTTTTGATGTTTACTGCAGGTGTTCGGAATGCTGCTGCGCTTTCTGCGTCGCAGGCTGCTCGCGGAGAATGGCTTGTATCATCGACTCGGAGTAGCTTTCGTCGCTGTCTTCACTACGAGTCAGCATGGCGCGCCATAGCGGTACCGGTGCCATCGGGTAACTGTTGAAGCGCTTGAAACCACAGGCATAGAAGCCGCGATAGATCGTCACGTCGTCCTTGAGGTCATCGCATTCCTTCAGCAACTTCTGGGCATACTGATCGGCCATTTCTTCGGTGAAGATGCCCGTCGCGCGCATGGCTTCCAGCATGATGGCCTCGGCACCGCCTTCATGGATCCACGGATCGTTCTCGCCGATGCCGCCGCGTGCCAGATTGTTCTGCCAGACATGCGCCATCTCGTGCGCAACCAAACCGGCCATAAAAGCGCGTCGCTTGGGGTGGTCTTCCATCAAGCCACGCCCTTGCAGACGATAAACCACGCCACCACCGACCACACCACCTTTGATGCTGATGCTGCCCGGCTCACCGTCGAAACCGATCATTGCCACCGAGATCAGCGGGGTATCGGTCAACTTGCGTTGAAACGCCTGCTCGTAAAATTGCGAGACCTTTGCTGTGGTGTCGGCAATGGTGTCACGCAGCCAGGCGGGGGCCAGCGGGTCGATGATCACATTCGCATTGCCCATGCGCGCAGGTTTGCTTGGCCCGAAGTAGGCGTATCCGGCCAGATCGGCACCGGGTTTGCTGGGCGCGAGCACGGTTTCTCCGGTCAGCCCCTGCAAATGCAGTGTGACGGCCATGTCGCGCTTGTGCTCGCTCTGGCCCAGTGATCCATACAGAAAGCCCAGATAAAAATCCGCGCCACCGTCGGAGAAATGATTGATCGGCGCGTATTGATCCAGCTCGAAATTGCTATAGCGGCTGATTTCCACGCTCAACTGGGTCAGTGGCTTGTTGCTGCGCAGGCTTTCATTGTTGTCCTGCACGACCAAATCCACGCCATTGGTCAGCAGACGCCACGCCTGCTTGCGATAGGTACCGATTTGCGGACCCAGCTCAATGGCCGTGACGGGTTCGGCAAACACATAGTCGGCGCGCCATTTGTCAGTGGCGATATGGGTCAAGGTCAGTTCGGTACGCAGCGGGGCGGGGTCTGCGGCGTGGGCAGTACCCATGAACACAACAAACAGCAAACCGGCGCAAGATGAGCGGATTGGCAACGGCATAGTGGTGGGTGACCTTGCAGAAAAACCTGAGCCGTCATCTTAGCGGGTGGTTGTTTCCAGATAACGGGAGTTTGTAAAAACTGATTATCCGGTGATTTTCCCTTGCATTGAGCACCAATGCCATTGCCGTGGTTCGTTTGTTTTATCGGGATGCAGGCTGGTACGTCAGCTTCAGCCATTAACAGCTTGCGACATTTCGAAGCCTCGTCTCCCTTGCCTTGTCAGGGGCTTCCGGCATTCAATGCGCGACCGTAACCGCGCCTGTCGCTGTCGGTTTGCCACACGTTCATATGAGTACAAATTGATGAAAGCATTTCCCCTCGGTGCGTTCGTGGCCGTTATCTGTGCAGTGCTGGTGACGGGCGCTTTGGTGCTCATCGGTCAATCCGGCTTGACCAGTGTGTTGCCGCTGGCGGTGATTATGGCGGTGTGCTGGGGGCTTACCCGGTATTCGCGTCGTGAAATCGGTTTTCGCTGGGGCACGCAGCGCGGTCTGGCGCTGGCAATTGCGCACCCTTTATTGGTGCTCGGCGTGCTGACGGGGCTTGCCTTGCTGGTCGGTGAACGTCAGGCGAGCGAGCAAACGGGCATGGCGGTCGCGGTCAATCTGGCCGTGATCTTTTTGCTGACGTTTGTCTTGGGCCTGATCACCGAAGAGGGCTTCTTTCGTGGCTGGCTGTGGGCAAACCTGAAACGCGCCGGCGCCAGCGATGTAGCGGTCATTGTGCTGACCAGTGTGGCCTTTTCGCTGTGGCATGCGCCAGAGGTGTTGTTCAGCCCTGAATTTTCCCTGCCGCCATTGCAAGCCGTGATCTTGCTCAGCAACGCGGTCGTAATCGGCTGCATCTGGGGCCTGCTTCGTGCCATCAGCGGCTCGTTGGTGCTGACCAGTCTGTGTCATGGCCTGTGGAATGCCGGTGCCTATGTGCTGTTTGGTGATGGCGCCAGTCCGGGCGCGCTCGGTCTGACTGATACCCGCTGGTTCGGGCCGGAGCACGGCGCGCTGGGCTTGCTGTTGAATGTTGCGGTGCTGGCGCTGCTGTGGCGGGCTTGGCAGTCGTCGTGGCGTAAAGACGCTATCGCCCAAGAGGCATAAGACGCGCGCTATGAGCTGTCACTGCGTGCAGGCGCGCGGCGCGCCGTGACGGTTTCGCGCTGTCTATTCCCGCAAGTTAGGGTGCGCCTTGACGCACCGAGCTTGTATATCCCTCAGCATGCGGTGTGTTGAAACGCACCCTACGTGAACTCCTGAGCGAACGTCTGTCGACGCACAGCCACTCGCGCCGACGATACCTTCACGCCGTAGAAGAAGGTTGCGGGTTTGGTTAGGTCATCGCATACCGCGACTGTGCAATCAGCAAACAAAAAGCCCAGCATCGCTGGGCTTTTTTTAGGTTTTTTTTATAAGTGTATTTTTTTAGTGCCCTGAGACTTGCTCATTCCTCAGTTGGCGCTTCGTCGCCTTCGGTTTGTGGCTCATCAGCCTTGGTGAGCTTTTTCTGGCGTTTTTCTTCCTGCTTCTTCTTTTTGGCCTGATCGCGTTGTTTCTTTTCAAAAGCGTAATTGGGTTTGGCCATGGTACGTCCTGGATGTCAGACACCGTCGCTTCGAGATTCATGTGGCGGTGTCGGGGGCTGTGGCGTTGATTCTAACCCAGCGGCAGCGGAGTAGGGTGCGGTTTAACGCATCGTATGGGGAGAATCACCTCGGGTACGGTTTAACGCATCGTTTGGAGAGAATCGCGTAGGGTGCGTTTTAACGCACCATTTTTATGCCGGGAAGCATTCGGTGCGTTGAAACGCACCCTACAGAAATGCGCACAACAAGAGGCGTAAGGCTCTTAACGCGCAGCGGTGAGTGGCCGGGCCATGATGATGTCGCGCTGGTTGTCGCCGCCGAGGGCGAAGCTGTGGTCGCCGACTTCAACAAAGCCGAATTTCTGGTAGAACGCGATGGCGCGTGGGTTCTTTTCCCAGACGCCGAGCCAGACCAGGTCGCAGCCGCGTTTTGCCATTTCATCGAGGCAGGCTTGCATCAGTTGTTGGGCGAGTCCTTTGCCGTGCCAGGCGCTTGCGACGTAGAGGCGCTGGATTTCGCCGGGGTGGTGGGCTTGCAGGCCGGCCGGCGGGTGCTTTAGCGCCGGCATGTTGCCCCAGCGCAGTTGCGCGTAGGCCACCAGTTCTCCGGATTCTTCACTCGGTTCCTCATGCGGCTCTTCACATGGCTGCTCACACGGTTCTTCATAAACCAGGGTCAGCTTGCCGGAGTCGGCGATTTCTGCGGCTTGAATGGCTTCGCCGTAACTCTGCCGGCAATGCCGGTCCATGTCGTCGGCGGTGTTCATCGCGGCAAAGGTGTCGCGGAAAGTGCGCTCGGCCAATGCGGCGAGGGCCGCAGCGTCACGCGGTTGGGCGGTTCGCAAGTGTGGCAAGGTGCGCTCCGTGTGGTGAATGAGGGTAGGGCGGGTCATGACCCGCCGGATGTTTTGCCGCAGCCGATCGCAATACGTGATGTCAAATGTAAGGCCTGACCCTGACGCTCACACACATTACGCGCGTTTCGCGAATCAACCTTATACGCGTTGGCTAGAAGTATGCTTCAAGGCCATGGCCTCTGCTTGACCAGTACTCACACCACTTGGCCGCAGAGAACATTATGTGTGCCTTTGATTCTGGACTGTCGTCGGGGGCCTCAATCGTGCGAATTTCAGCAACATGAGATACCTCGTGCTTGGTTGCGTAACTATTCGCGACAGCTCTCAGCTCTGCACCAAGTGATGCCAACTCAGCCGCGAGGCAGCTGGTATAGCACCGTTCAATCAGCTCACTGCCGAGGATGTCCTCACAATCGATTGTCAGGAACTGAGCTCGAAAACTGTATGGCTCAACGTAACCTAGCGATCCATTGGAGTAGAAGGGAAGGCCATCGCATTCTGGAGCTATGGCAGCAACATAGTAACCTTCGAGCTCCTCTAGGAATTGTGTTTCCGACTTGCTTTCTGGAGGACTCTCGCGATAACGGTCCTTTGCCCATTCATCTGCGCGTTTATCAATTCCGACTTGTGGCGCCCCAAGCGTAATGAATGGTGAGATCTGGATTTCGAAAAATCGCTCGGTTGCCGCTTCACGATCAAAGCGACGAAAAATCCCAGCGATTCTATCTCGCAGACTCGTCGACACGGGCTTGTCGCCCAAGAGATTGAATAATCTCTCAAACTCCTTCTCATGTCCGGGTTTTGGTTTGCCGATTGGATTCCAGTCAAGTCCCATGATTTGATCGCACCTGAATTTGTAGGTTTGGCTGAGCGTAGCGAAGCCCAACGTTTCTTGAGTCGGCAAGTTAAATTTATTGGGCTTTTCAGCGCAACCTACCGTGCTGGAATGTCAAATGTAAGGCCTGACCCCAGAGTTCATGCGCATTTGAGGTGCGCAGCACCCCGAAGGGTTGCTTCCATGGAGGGAGGCAACAACCCGCCGTCCCGAATCACGCGCCATACATCCCGCAGGTGAAATGGCGGATTGCTTCGCGAATCCGCCTTACACGCGTTACGTTTACGTTGGCCTCGCTTACACAGTATCCCATGTCTTGCGGGTCTTCATGTATGCATCGTCATTGCGGAATGCCGCAAATAGCTCACACAAGAACGGAATGTCGTCTTTTCCGATCGACTGGGAAAGATGTTGCAGCTCTCTGAGCAGCTCAGACCAAAAGCGGATGATCTGAAGGACATGGAGCTGTCTGTAAGGAGCCACCGCCTCAAATATGCCGGTACTATTACTGGCTTCCTCTACGTCCGTGATCTCGGATCCTGTTTCAGATGTATACAGCACTTGCGCGAACGGTCCGATTAGTTGAGAAACTGCACGGGCATTGTCCGCGATCTTCTGTTTCTTGTTGGCTGTTATGCGAGATTTAAAGAGAGGGAGATCAACTTGAGTGAACCAGGCCGCGATTGGGTCGGATTGCCGGTTTGATCCAACCAAAAAATTGATATTGCTGTAGCGGTCGCCTTCCGCGAAGTCACTGAGTAAGCTGATGATGGCCTGGTGTACTGGAGTTGACGGAGTTTCAATATTGAGCTTGCGGCGAGCAATCACGTCAGCTGCTTTTTCTTGAAGCAGAGTCAAATTGTGCCCAATCTCGTTTTTAAGGTACTTAAAGTCAGGAAAGCAGCCCCTGGTATCGATGTAATAATCTAGCATTAGGCAAAGCTTACCAATGCGCTCTAGGCCCGTGGAAAGACTGGTGAATGACTGGAAATACAAACCTTTCCTGGTGTAGTTAGCTCGCCGAATCTCGGTGGCGCCGGCTCCAAGCAACTCCTTGGTGAATTGCGCCTCTTTCAGCAAAGCAATGAATGTTGAGTTGAGCTGGGGCATTGTTAGAGCAGGTCTAATGTGGAGGCGAGGGCAGGTGGAGCGAGGTGGAAGGAATCACAAGCTCGGCTGCGGGTTAGGGGACAAGTGTTCTGGCGGCATTTTCGAGCGTGGTTAACGACTTTTCCATGACAGTTGCTCCATTCCACTGATGAGCATAAATGAATCGGCCAGGCGTAACTCCTCGACATTGGGCTCCGGTCAGATTGAATGGATCTCCTCGGATGAGGGCGGAAAAACTTTCCCATGCCTTGTCTGATTTGTGCGCAATTGCGTTCCTGACTTTCTTGATCTTTGCTAGATCTTGCTTCTCGACCTGAGTCAGTACATAGCGATGGTTTTGGCCTAAGAATTCGTTAGCTCTTGAGACGACAGACTCAAAGCTTGACCACTCTACGAATTTCTCAGGGTGGTCTGGATGGTTTAGCATCCTCTCCGCGAGACGGTAAGGTGCGTTCTTCGTCCGGAACTCCCTGATCTCTGACCTTAGAACTCCTGCGCTAACAGTTGCCAAATCCGTGACTATCAGATCACGGCAAAGTGCTTCCCAGTACGTTAGTGCGCTCAAAAACAATCCTTCAGACAGCTTGTGAATGTCTGGAAATGAGAGTAGATGTCCTCGGCCAACTTGGCCGCAAATTTTCCCGTAAGCAGAACGAATGTGATTCAGTGAATCAATGTATTCATCGCGAATTTCTGCAGGAGTACGCACGGTCAATCCTTGTTGGCTGACTGGTATTCGGTACGATATCTAGTGTATAAAAACGACCCGCTTTGGATGTTCACATAGTTCAATGGTTTATCGCAAGCGCCTTGAATTATGGAAAAGCAAATGAACCAATGTAGTAACTGAGCGATTCTGCTATCAGTGATTTAATGTTTGGAAGTATTAGATTTCTAGCTAAAAGAAAAAGCCCGGCATTCCCCGGGCTTTTTGCACTGCAGCAGAACCTTCCTAACTGCTTACAGCTTCTTCGCCTGTTCCACTGCATTGCCGATATAGCTGGCCGGGGTCATGGCTTTGAGGCGGGCTTTGGCATCGGCCGGGATATCGAGGCCATCGACAAAGGCTTGCATGCCGGCGGCGTCGATTTTTTTGCCGCGGGTCAGCTCTTTGAGCTTTTCGTAGGGCTTTTCGATGCCGTAGCGGCGCATGACGGTCTGGATGGGTTCGGCCAGCACTTCCCAGTTGTCGTTCAGTTCGTCGGCGAGTGATTGCTCGTTGACTTCGAGTTTGCTGATGCCTTTGAGGCTGCTCTCGTACGCGATGACGGCGTGGGCGATGCCGGTGCCGATGGTGCGCAGCACGGTGGAGTCGGTGAGGTCGCGCTGCCAGCGCGAGACCGGCAGTTTGCCGGCGAGGTGATCGAGAATGGCGTTGGCTAGCCCAAGGTTGCCTTCGGAGTTTTCGAAGTCGATGGGGTTGACCTTGTGCGGCATGGTCGAGGAGCCGATTTCGCCAGCGACGGTTTTTTGCTTGAAGTGACCGAGCGCGATGTAGCCCCAGACGTCGCGATCAAAGTCGAGCAGGATGGTGTTGAAGCGCATCAGCGCGTGGAAGTATTCGGCGTTCCAGTCGTGCGGTTCGATTTGGGTGGTGTAGGGGTTCCACTGCAGGCCGAGGCTGGTGACGAACTCTTTGGCAAAGGTTTGCCAATCGACATCCGGGTAGGCGGACAGGTGGGCGTTGTAGTTGCCGACCGCGCCGTTGATTTTGCCCATGATGGCGACAGCGGCGAATTGCTCGCGCTGGCGCTGCAGGCGGGCGACGACGTTGGCCATTTCTTTGCCGAGCGTGGTCGGCGAGGCCGGCTGGCCGTGGGTGCGCGACATCATCGGGATGCTGGCGTAGCGGTGGGCCAGATCGCGAATGGCGCCGATGATTTTGTCCAGCATCGGCAGCAGCACTTCGGCGCGGGCGTCGCTGAGCATCAGCGCGTAGGACAGGTTGTTGATGTCTTCCGAGGTGCAGGCGAAGTGGATGAACTCGGTGACTTTGTTCAGTTCGGCGTTGCCGGCGACCTTTTCCTTGAGCAGGTATTCGATGGCTTTGACGTCGTGATTGGTGGTTTTCTCGATGTCTTTGACCCGCTGGGCGTCGGCCAGCGAGAAGGTGCGGGCGATTTCATCGAGCGCGCTGTTGGCCTGGGCCGAGAAGGCCGGCACTTCCGGGATCCCTGAGTGCGACGCCAGCTTCTGCAGCCAGCGCACTTCCACGATGGCCCGGTAACGGATAAGGCCGAACTCGGAGAAGATGGGGCGCAGGGCCGCGGTTTTGGAGGCGTAACGGCCGTCAACAGGGCTGATGGCGGTCAGGGCGGACAGTTCCATGGAGGGTCCTTTGGGGTGGTTGTTCAAGCCAGTGGCTCAAAGGGAGCCGGGGCCAAATGGGGCAGGGCGCGGATTTTACAGGATAGTGGGCGGGATTCCGATTGCGGTGTTAACCGTCATTCCCGAGAAGGCGGGAATCCAGTGACTTTTGGGATTTAGCGCTGGGGTAAATCCCCCTCTCCCCAACCCCCGCTCCGCGCCCCAGCCACTCGTCAACTCGTGGCGCTGCGGCGGAACGAAGCGCTGCTTCGTTAATTCCCGCCTCGCCCCGCAAGGGGCGAGGGGCTAAAGGAATGGGTCTTGGCGAGACGGCATTGGAGCGCTGAGATTTTGTTCCTCCCCCTGCCCGAGGGGGAGGCTAGGAGGGGGAGGGAGAGTGTTTTCGTGACTGGTCCCGGTTAAGAAAATCAGAGGCTCGATTGGTTTGTTTTTAGGGGATGGGCAAATTCCTCCCACCCCCTCCCGGCCGCCCAGCCACCAGCAGAGCTGGTGGCGTTCGCCCGGCAAATTCGTCAACTGTGACGAATTTGAAACCCCGAGCTCACCCCCCTCAGGCATGGGGAGGAGAACGGCGATCCCCCTCCTTAGCAAGGAGGGGTTAGGGGTGGTTGGGCTCAGGATGAGTTGAGGGTTGGAGTTCGTGGGGATCGGTGGATGTGTTTTCTATTTGAGGGTCAGCTTGAGTAGCTGGCTTTTAAGCGCGCTGAGCTGAACCACCCCCAACCCCGCCCAGCCTCATGCAGAGCATGAGGCGCTGCGCCGGCGCATCACGCGCAGGCGTGATGCTTTATTCCGGCTCGCCCTTGCCAAGGAGGGGAGTCAAAGGCCTCCTTTCGACCGGCTTAGGACTTGTCCGGTAATTGCTTAGGGCTTGTCTGGTAATCGAAGGGGGGAACGAACGGCTCGTAACGAACCAACACGAACCGCCATTGCTCGCGCTTTAACCAATTCCACCGTTTTCCCTGCAGTTTCGCTCATTACTTCTTGTTTTTAAGCGCAAAAACCCGGCTTTCATTAGACGATCGGACAGGTAAACACCCGTTCCAATGGTCTATAATTCCGGCCCGCCCGCAGGGCCTCTCGGCCCCGGTCCCGCCTGAAAAATTCGATAAGCGTGCTGGCGTTGTTTCGTTACCGCGCCAAGCCATTACCAGGAGAAGCCGACGTGTCATCGGTAGGACAAGACAGCCTCAAGACCCGCCGTACCCTTACCATCAATGGCAAGGAATACGATTACTTCAGCATCAAGGCCGCCGAGAGCGTGCTCGGTGACGTCAGCAAGCTGCCGTTCTCGCTGAAGGTCCTGCTGGAAAACCTGCTGCGTTTCGAAGACGGCGTGACCGTCGAGACCGATGACCTCAAGGCCATCGCTGCCTGGCAAAAAGACCGCATCTCCGACCGCGAAATCCAGTACCGCCCAGCCCGTGTGCTGATGCAAGACTTCACCGGCGTGCCGGCAGTGGTCGACCTCGCTGCCATGCGCGATGCGGTGACCAAGCTCGGCAAGAACGCCGACAAGATCAACCCGCTGGTGCCGGTTGACCTCGTCATTGACCACTCGGTGATGATCGACAAGTTCGGCACCGCCACTGCCGCTGATGAAAACGTTGATATCGAATACCAGCGCAACGGCGAGCGTTATGAATTCCTGCGTTGGGGTCAGAAAGCCTTCAACAATTTCCGCGTGGTACCGCCGGGCACCGGCATCTGCCACCAGGTCAACCTGGAATATCTGGCGAAAGCGGTGTGGACCGGTATTGTTGGTGGCCGCACCATTGCCTACCCGGACACCTGCGTCGGCACTGACTCGCACACCACCATGATCAACGGCCTTGGCGTTTTGGGTTGGGGCGTTGGCGGTATCGAAGCCGAAGCCGCGATGCTGGGCCAGCCGGTGTCGATGCTGATTCCGGAAGTGGTGGGTTTCCGTTTGGAAGGCAAAGCCAAAGAAGGCATCACCGCAACGGATATCGTGCTCACCGTCACGCAAATGCTGCGCAAGCATGGCGTGGTCAACAAGTTTGTTGAATTCTATGGCCCGGGCCTCGACACCATGCCGCTGGCCGATCGCGCCACCATCGCCAACATGGCGCCGGAATACGGTGCCACCTGCGGCTTCTTCCCGATCGACGCCGAAACGATCAACTTCATGCGCGTGTCGGGCCGCGATGAGCAGACCTGCAAACTCGTTGAAGAATATTGCAAAGCGCAAGGCATGTGGCGTGATGCCAGCTCGCCGGAGCCGGTGTTCACCAGCACGCTCGGTCTGGATCTGTCGACTGTGGTGCCGTCGCTGGCCGGTCCGAAGCGCCCGCAAGATCGCGTTGCCATGAATGGCATGAGCCAAGGTTTTGATCTGTTGCTCGACAGCACTGGCAAAGGCGGCGAGAAAGACAAAGCCGTGAAAGTGGAAGGCGCCAATCACGATCTGAAACACGGCGACGTGGTGATTGCCGCGATTACTTCCTGCACCAACACCTCGAACCCGTACGTGCTGATGGCGGCTGGTCTGGTTGCCAAGCGCGCGGTGGAGAAGGGTCTGCAGCGCAAGCCGTGGGTGAAATCCTCACTGGCGCCGGGCTCGAAAGTCGTTACCGATTATCTGGCCAAAGCCGGCCTCAATACTTACCTCGACACACTCGGCTTTAACCTCGCGGGTTACGGTTGCACGACTTGCATCGGTAACTCCGGTCCGCTGGCTGATAACCTTGGTAAAGCGATCACTGATGGCGATCTGATCGTCTCGGCGGTGCTGTCGGGTAACCGCAACTTTGAAGGCCGCGTGCACGCGCAAGTCAAAGCCAACTACCTGGCATCGCCGCCGCTGGTTGTGGCGTATGCGCTGGCCGGTACTACGCGAATCGATCTGAGCAAGGATTCGCTGGGCAAAGACAAGAACGGCAACGATGTCTTCCTGAAAGACATCTGGCCGAGCAACGAAGAAGTGGCCAACGCTGTTCGCCTCGTTGATAACAAGATGTTCAACAGCCGTTACGCCGATGTGTTCGCCGGTGACAAACACTGGCAAGCCATCAAGGTCGGTGAAGGTCAAACCTACAAGTGGAATGACAAGTCGACCTACGTGCAGAACCCGCCGTTCTTCACCGAACTCGGCAAGCCGGTAGGCGCAGTGAAAGATGTCAAAGGCGCGAGCGTGCTGGCGCTGTTCGGTGACTCGATCACCACCGACCACATCTCGCCGGCGGGCGACATCAAGGCCAGCGCGCCGGCAGGCAAATACCTGCAGACGCTCGGTGTTGAGAAAGCCGACTTCAACTCGTACGGCGCCCGTCGTGGTAACCACGAGATCATGATGCGTGGCACCTTCGCCAACATCCGCATCAAGAACCTGATGCTGGGCGGTGAAGAAGGTGGCAACACCATTTACCAACCGACCGGCGAAAAAGTGTCGATTTACGACGCCGCCATGAAGTACATCAACAGCGGCACCCCGCTGGTGATTTTCGCTGGCAAGGAATACGGCACCGGTTCGTCGCGTGACTGGGCGGCCAAAGGCACCAAGCTGCTCGGCGTCAAAGCCGTGATTGCCGAAAGCTTTGAACGTATTCACCGTTCGAACCTGGTCGGCATGGGCGTGCTGCCGCTGCAATTCCAAGGCAGCGACAACATTGCCAGCTTGGGCCTGAAAGGCGACGAGACCATCAACGTGATCGGCCTCGAAGCCGGCATCAAGCCGCGCCAAACCCTGAAGGTGGAAATCACCCGCAAGGATGGCAGCAAACAGACCATCGAAGCACTGTGCCGCATCGACACCGCCAACGAAGTCGAGTACTACAAAAACGGCGGCATCCTGCAGTACGTGCTGCGGAACATGATCGCGGCGTAATCTATTCGTCGTCCCCGCGTAGGCGGGGACCCAGTGACTTAAGACGCTGGATTCCCGCCTACGCGGGAATGACGGAAAGTGAGTAATCGGCCGTTTATGGTCCCCCATAAACGGCCGCACGCATTCTGAAGCCGCGATTCCTGCAGCCTCAGAACGCAAAAGGTTTTCTGTAGGAGCGGCCTTGGCCGCGATGTTTCTTGACCGCTGCGGTGCGTGAGAATCGCGACCAAGGTCGCTCCTACAAAAACAGATCGCAACACCGATTTTCTATGGGAGCGGCTTTAGCCGCGATCGGTTTCTTCAGAGAAAGTAAATCGTGGCTAAAGCCGCTCCCACAAACATCCGCAGACTTTATAAGAACAACATAACGAGAGACCGAGACGCACATGACTCCACGCGAACTGGTTCTGGCTTATATCGACGCGCTCGAAGCGCTGAACTTTCCAGTGGCCCGCAGTTTTCTGGCCGATCAAGGGTTTGAATACTTCGGCCCCAACATGCATTTCACCAGCGCCGACGAGATGCTGACCTTTCTGTTCGGCATGGGCCCGATCCAGAAAGCTATCGACACCCGCCGCGTCGTTACCGAAGGCGACGAGGTTTGCGTTCTGCTGGATTACAAAACCTACTTCGAGCCGATTGGCGATGTCCGTGTCGCCATCTGGGCCAAAGTGTTCGGTGACCGCATCCAGAAGATTGAGGTGTTCTACAACGCCGCCGTGGTTGAGAACATGCTGTCGGTCGACAGCAATAACCCGTTTGTACCGCAGCCGAAGAAGTAATTAGGCGAACAAAAATGCGATTCCTTGTCCTTGCGGTTCTTCTTGCAACTCCAGTGCTAGCTGAAGGAGCAGAGAGTAATGTGCTGGCTAGGCTTCAAGCAGTTTGGCAGAGCGACATTGCCGATTTCGTTCGGAATGTTGGTGTGCTTCGTAATTGGGGCGTTGATACCGAAAAGCTGGATTTGAAGAAAGCAATATCTGATTTAGACAGTTTGCAACAACAGGTAAGTGATGCTTTCATCGGTGGTGACGCTGACCACTCTCTAGAGTTGAGAAACGTGATTATTAGCAAGCTTGATAAGCTTTGCTATTCTTTTAATGCGCTAGCTGGTAGGGATGAATATCCGCCGGTTGACGTCACCATCGCGCTGACCGAAATAGGTTGGAAGATTCGATATATGCAAGAGCTTTCCGATAAGGCTGGCGAGGCAGTAACTTGTAAGGTGATCGGTGGGTGATGGTTTGCGTTGATTGTGGCCGTGGCGTCGTGCCATGACGAGCGAAAGTTGATATTTAAACAAAACCGCGCTTAGGCGCGGTTTTGCTTTCCAGAAGGTCAAATATCAATTTGCTGGCTGTTGCAACGACGCCAATGTCATCGCCGTCAGCGCTCGTACCCCCAAAATCAACCCACTCTCATCAACATAAAAATCTGCGGTATGGTGATCGGCAACGGTCTTTGGATCTTTGCCCGGGATTTTGCCGCCGAGTGAAATGTAGAAGCTCGGTACCTTGTCGGCGAAGAAGGAATGATCTTCTGCGCCGGTTTGGGCTTTCTGTTCGCTGAGGTTGGCTTCGCCGGCGATGGCTTTCAGTACCGGCAACATCCTCGCGACTAGCGCGGCATCATTTTTGTTGACCGGGTAATGGCTTGAGTAGGGCAGGTTGACTTCGACGGTGGCGCCCATGCTTTCGGCGATATTTTCTGCGATGGTGTGAATGCGTTGATGCACCAGCGTGCGGGCGTCATCGCTCAGCGTGCGCACGGTGCCGAGCATTTCCACCTGTTCCGGAATAATGTTGGAACGAACACCGCCCTGAATCTTGCCGATGGTGACCACGGCGGCGTTGTCGGTCAGTTCGACCGAACGCGATACCACGGTCTGCAGGCCATTGATGATTTGCGCCGACGTCACAATCGGGTCAATGCCTGCCCACGGATAGGCACCGTGCGAGCCTTTGCCTTTGACCACAATGCGCAGATCATCGACGGCGGCAGCGATGGGGCCGGACTTCCAGCCGATTTTGCCGGCGTCGAGCGAGGCGTCGATATGTAGCGCGAAGATCGCGTCGACTTTCGGGTTATCGAGCACGCCTTCTTTCACCATTAACTCAGCACCGCCTTCTTCACCTTTTGGTGTGCCTTCTTCTGCTGGTTGGAAAATGAATTTAACGGTGCCGCTCAAGTCTTTGCGCTGGCCAGCCAGCACTTCGGCAACACCCATCAGAATCGCGACATGGGTGTCGTGACCACAGGCATGCATGACGCCAACTTCTGCACCGTTGTATTCGCCTTTGACTTTTGAGGCGAACGGCACGCCGGTGCGTTCGGTAATCGGCAGTCCGTCCATGTCAGCGCGGATCGCAATGACCGGGCCCGGTTTGCCACCTTCAAGGATGCCAACCACGCCGGTGTGAGCGACGCCGGTCTGAACTTTGATACCGAGTTTTTTCAGATGCGCTGCCACTTTGGCCGAGGTCTTGAATTCGCGATTGCCGAGCTCCGGGTTCTGGTGAATCTCGCGGCGCCAGCCAATGACTTTCGGCTCCACCGCTTTGCACTGATTTTCGGTGCTGGCAGTGAGTGAGAAATCAGCCGCGAAAGTCGGCATCGCCAATACGGCGGCAACAAGGGCGGGCAAGGCAAAGCGGGTAGTGCAGTGCTGTGGCATGGCTCAACTCCGTCAGGACATCCATTTCGGGTGGCATTTTGTTGCGGCGCATCAGCATTGTCTGATGCTGATTTTCGGAAAAAACCGAGCCTGCGCAAAAGTGGAGCAGAGGTCAAGTCCTGTGTGACGCAATACACTTTTCTAAGGGGCGCGGAGCTTGTCACGCTGCAATCGATAGAGCGTTCTACGTGCAGGCGAAATATTGATGATTGAAGTGCTAGCACTTTGGCGGGATGTTTACGGTGTTGGTCCCCCTCCTTGTCAAGGAGGTGCTAGGGGTGGTTGCGGAAGCTTCGATGTGAAAGCCTGAATAGTTAGCCTTGTGGTTGGCTGGGCTTAACCACCCCCAACCCCTCCTTGACAAGGAGGGGGAGCTCAACAGTACGGTACGACAGCAATGGTCGTTTTTTCCCAGAAATTCAGCGCTCAGGGTTTGCCAAAACTGCTGTTGAAACGCGCTTTCTGCTGTTCGGTCGCGTTTGCATCCAGACGTACATAGACCTCGTCGTAGTAGAAATTGTCGAAGTCCAAACCAAACTCGAGGTAGTAGGGTGCGAAATCAAACATGCCTTCGCTCTCGACCGCCTTGTTGAAGAATGCAGTCAGATCAGTGCCGGTCAGTGTCTTGATATGGCGTTTGACGTCCGCCAATTCATAACGTTTGCCCGGTTGGCCAAATTCCGTGAACAGCGAGCGCATCAGATCGGCCAATGTCACTTTGTCGTTACTGGCTTTGCGCAATTCGATATCGAGCGCCAGAGCCGTGATGGCACCACCGCCATAAACCAGCTGGCGATGCTTTTGCTTTTCTTCACCGGCGGCGCGTACCGGCAATTGCTGCTGCTGGCCAAGGCGAGCGAACAGATAGCGGCGCGGAATATTTTCCAGTCGACGGAACAGTTGCTCCTGGCTGTCGACGCCATTGCGGGCCAGCGTCATCGTGGTCAGGTAATCGGTGACACCTTCCTTGAACCATTCCTCGCGGCTGTCGACCGGCGTCAACGACAGGCCATTCCAGAAATGCAACAGCTCGTGCGCCATGATGTAGCCCCAGATCACCCGGTTGGCGTCGGTGGCATCTTCACTGATCAGCTGACTGAAACTGTTGGAATAGGCACCGCCGTCATCAAGACCTTCATTGACGATGACGAGATAGCGTTTGGATTGTGGGTCAGCACCGAACAGTTGCTGGTAGCTTTGCAGTTGCTTGCTCAGCAATTCAGTAAACAGCGGTTTGGCCTTCTGGAAGCGCTTGCCCAGCACCAGAGTCAGATCAATGCCGCCAGCATGCAGGGTCTCGGCTTGTGCGGTACCAAAGAACAGTGCGTTGTTCAGCAGCTCACGGCGGTTGGGTACGGCGAAGCGGTTGCTGTCACCGAGACGTTGCCAAGGGGTGTGGGCTTGCCAGCCGGCCGGCAATTTAACGTCGATCTCGATTGGTCCTTCCATTTTTTCGCCGGAGGCGAGCAGCAACGTTTGACCAATGGTCATGAAGCCTTCGTCGGTGTGGTAGGCGACTTCTTCAATGCCGGCATCCCAGTGATAGTTGTCGTGTTCGAGTTTGACTTGATAGCTGACTGTCACCCGTTGATCACCGGCGGTTTTGAATTCGCCTTCGCCTTCATTTTTCCACTTCAAGCTCTTGCCATTGGCGGCGGTGATTTGCATGTTCTCGATCAGATCGGCTTGGCCATTTTTGAGCGTGGGCAGTTGCTGAACGGCAAACAGTGACAGGTAATCGCCGGTCAGCCAGAGATTGGCTTCAACGCTGGCGATCTTGGCGTCGTCGCTGATGGTGAGCGTGTAGCGGTTGGTTTGGCCGTCATAACTGGCGGCAAGGGCAGCGGTAGCGCCAAGGCTGCTAAACAGCACAAAGGCCAGAACGCGCGGGACAGAGAGGGTCATGCAGATGGCTCCTGGGTAACAGTCCTCGCATGAGACGTGAGTGTAGTCAGTTCGGTTTGGCTGTCAGGCAAAAGAACTCAGAAGGTGCAATGTTGCAGGCAGGCTGAGCCGTGAGCGTCGGGAGTTATCATGCACTGCCGTAGCAAAACGCGCTTGCTCGGCGCGATGCGCTACGGGCACCGTGGATGGCTGAAGGCTTCGAGCCGTGCGTGACAGGCAGTGGAAAGGGAGCCGCAGGGGCCAGGTGTTGTGTAGCGCTGTGAGGAACGCGCAATCGCGGCTGATGCAGCGGCCGTGACGACTTGGTCACTCAGCTTTGGTTAGTCAAACCTGACCGTCTAGTCTGCGCAGCAGCCGCTTGGCGGCATCAAATATCGCTCGGCGCGACAGCAGGAAATGCCGGCGTCGACCACCGAGCTGGCGCCACAGCACAGCGCTGCGCAGGCCACAGAGCAGCAGCGCGCGGATCCGGTATTGATTGTCGCGGGCCTGCAGATGACGGGCTTCGCCGGTGACCTGAATACGCTGCGGCAAGGTTGAAATGGTGTCGGAATAGATACCGGCCAGCGACGTCAACAAGGCGTCGTCGTCATCCGGTTGGTGGGTGCGCAAACGGCCAGCCTGTTGCAAGCGTAGCCGCAAGGTTTCCTGCATGGCATCGTTGCGGCTGAGGTAGCGTTCAAGCTGAACCAGATTGGCAATATAGCGGCCGAGTTGCAGATCGCGTTTGGCGGCCTGCAGATTCAATTGATCACACAGTGTCAGCAAACCGGGCCGCAGCCGGGAAACGCCGCCATAGATGCTTTCGACATCCGGCGCATTCAGCATCAAGACACTTTCCAGCAGCGGATCGAGTTGTTCGTAATCCAGTTTGCCGGAATGGGCGACTTCATTGACCAACCGCGCGGCTTGGCACAGCGCCGCCAGCGGCACAACAATCTTGTCGGCTTTTTCAGCATTCAGCAGGGCGAACATAATCAGCGGTGCTCAATCTCGATCTACAGCGGGCTTATTCGGAATCGGCTTCGCCACTGCGCTCGGGTTCCAGCGGGCGCAGCACGATCATCATGCCGAACATCGGGTGATCGAAATAATGCAGTTCGTTGCTCTTCAGGCGACGACTCTGGTTGAACTTGAAAAACTGCAACCAGTCTTCGCTGGCGACACTGGCATCGCCGGTTTGCCAGGTCAGGTTCGGTGCCGCGCTGCCGGCAGCTGCCGGGGCGGGTGTCGTCGGTGCTGCGACAACCGCGGTGCCGGTCGTCGGCACCGATGGCCGCCGGAACAGCAATTCGGTTTCGGCATGCAAAAATTTGGCGGCGGAGAGGCGAACATAGCCGTCAATTTCCCACAGACCATCTGTCGCCGGCTCATCGCCAGTGGTCAGCAGCTTGCCTTGCACGCCATAACGGCCGGCGTAATCTTTGCCGCCTACCAGACGAACCTTGAAATTGTTTTTGCCGGTGCCGATCGGTTGCCGCCAGGCCGTGTGCAACAGCGGCCGATAATTGCGGCTGCGCGACAGCGACTTGAACGCGTCGAGTAATTTGTACTGCGCTGGCGCAACGGCCGCCAGTCGCAGCAGCTCTTGCGCGCTGGGTGTCGATTTGCCGGGCACGCCGCTGCTTGTACCGGCGCCAACCGGCGCGGCGGTGTTCGGCGCCGGAATGGCACCATCGAGCGCCAGCGTAACGCTGTCATTGGTTGGCCAGCGCTCGGCATTGACGTCACCATTCAGATTGGCGAACACCAGCACTTCCACTTCATACCAACGGTCGGCCGCCAGGGCGGTGGCTGACAGCAGCAGCGCCGGCAAGAGCAACAGCAGGGCCGGCAGCGAGCGTGATTTCATTGTTGTCTTCCTCAAAGGATGGCGAATTCTAAAGCCATGCCCGGTATTTGGATACGGTCAGCGGCCGCCGCCGCCATGATGAACGCATTGGAAGCCGGCTGGCGCATTTAGTTCTTGCCTGCCGGTGCCAGGATTTGCAGCAATTCGCGCAGAAAGACCAGCCGGTCAGCCGGTTCGGCCAGTGTCTTGCTGACCTTCAGCGCCTGCGGGCCATCAAAGCGGTACAGCCGCGACGGCGACTGCACCAGCTTGATCAGCAGCATCGGATCGACCGTTGTCTGCGCGGTAAATTCCACCCGCGCGCCGCTGGCCGTGACATCGATGCGGCGAATGCCGAGCGCACTGGCGTGCAGCCGCAGCCGGGTCAGTTCGAACAGGTTTTGGCCTGCGGTTGGCAAGTTGCCGAAGCGATCGATGATCTCGGTTTGCATGTCGTCGATTTCGCTGGCGTTGCCGCAGCCGGCAATGCGCTTGTACAGGCTGAGTCGGGTGCCGATGTCGGTGACGTAATCGTCCGGCAGCAGTGCCGGCAGGCCGGCATCGATTTCGGTGCGCTGAGACAGCACATGCTGCAAGGTCGGCTCCTTGCCTTCCTTCAATGCTTTCACCGCTTCTTCCAGCAATTCCATGTACAGGCTGAGGCCGATGCCTTCGATCTGGCCGCTCTGATCTTCGCCGAGCATTTCGCCGGCGCCGCGGATTTCCAGATCCTGCGAGGCGAGCAGGAAGCCGGCGCCGAGATCATCAAAGGTTTCGATCGCTTCCAGCCGTTTCAGCGCATCCTGCTTCAGCAGATTCTGCGGCGGCGTCAGCAGGTAAGCGTAAGCCTGGTGATGCGAACGGCCGACGCGGCCGCGCAGCTGGTGCAGCTGGGCGAGACCGAATTTGTCGGCGCGCTCGATGATGATGGTATTGGCGCTCGGCACGTCGATGCCGGTTTCGACAATGGTCGAGCAGACCAACACGTGAAAGCGCTGGTGATAGAAGTCACGCATGATGCGTTCGAGCTCACGCTCACGCATCTGGCCGTGGGCGTAGGCGAAGCGCACATCCGGCAGCAGCTCCTGCAGCTTCTCGGTGGCTTGCTCGATGCTTTCGACTTCGTTGTGCAGGAAGTAGACCTGACCGCCGCGCATGGTCTCGCGCAGGATGGCCTCTTTCAGCAGCGCGTCGGTTTTCTCGCGCACGAAAGTCTTGATCGACAAGCGCTTGGCGGGCGGCGTGGTGATGAGGCTCAGATCGCGGATGCCGGACAGCGCCATGTTCAGCGTGCGCGGAATCGGCGTCGCGGTCAGCGTCAGCATGTGCACATCGGCGCGCAGGGCCTTGATTTGTTCCTTCTGGCGCACGCCGAACCGGTGTTCTTCATCGACAATCAACAGGCCAAGCCGCTGGAATTTGATGTCCGGCTGCAGCAGCTTGTGGGTGCCGACGATGATATCGACTTTGCCTTCCGCGACTTGCTCCAGCGCCTTGTTGGTGTCTTTCTCGGTGCGAAAGCGCGACAGCAATTCGATGCGTACCGGCCAGTCGGCAAAGCGATCACAGAAACTGTTGTAGTGTTGCTGGGCGAGCAAGGTGGTCGGCACCAGAATCGCCACTTGCCAGCCACTTTGCACGGCAGCGAAGGCGGCGCGCATGGCGACTTCAGTTTTGCCAAAGCCGACGTCGCCGCACACCAGCCGGTCCATCGGTCGGCCGCGCTGCAGATCGGCCAGTACGGCGTTGATGGCACTTTCCTGATCCGGTGTTTCTTCAAAGGCAAAACCGGCGCAGAAGCGCTGGTATTCGTTCATGTCGACGTTGCCGGCTTCGCCTTTGCTGGCGGCGCGCTTGGCGTGCAGATCGAGCAGCTCGGCGGCGACATCGCGAATCTTGTCGGCCGCTTTCTGGCGCGCTTTGCCCCAGGCTTCGGAGCCGAGCTTGTGCCACGGTGCGGCATTGGCGGCCGCACCCAGATAACGGCCGATCAGATGCAGCGATTGCACCGGCACATACAGCTTGTCGTTGCCTTGGTAATGCAACACCAGGTACTCGGCTTCGACACCGCCGGCGCTCAAGGTCTGCAAGCCCTGATAGCGGCCGACACCGTGATCGATATGCACGACCGGATCGCCAATGCGCAGTTCGGCCAGATTGCGGATGACCGCATCCGGGTCGGTGACTTTGCGTCGGCGCCGGCGCTGCTGGACCAATTGCGCGCCAAACAGATCCGGTTCGCTGATCACTGCAATGGATTGATCGATGGCGACAAAACCGCTTTCCAGTGCGGCAACGGTCAACACGACGCGGTCTTTACTGGCCAGCGCTTCCTGCCAGTTGTCACACAGCACCGGCTCCAGATTGGATTGCTTCAGCAGCGGCAACAGCACTTCGCGGCGGCCGGCCGATTCGGCGCACAGAATGATCCGGCCGGGGAACAGCAGCGAAAAACTGTGCAGGCTTTGCAGCGGCACAGTGGCGCGGGTATCGAGCCGCACATCCGGCAGCGGATTGCTGACCGGCAATTCGGGAAGGGCGGCCGGGTCGCGGTCGCTGTAACGGGCAAAGTTTTTCAGCGCGCTAAATAGCTCGTCTTCACGCAGATACAACTCGGCTGGCGTGACCAGTGGCCGCAGCAGATCAACGCGGCGCTCTTCGTAACGGTCATTCAGCTCATACCAGAAATGCTGGGCCGATTGATTCAGTTCGCCCAGCGTGACGAGGCGGGTGCCGGCCGGGAAATAATCGAACAGCGTTGCCAGCTGATCAAAAAACAGCGGCAGATAGTATTCGATGCCGTTCGGCAGAAAGCCTTTGCTGACTTGACCGTAAACCGATTCCGGATGCAGCGCGGCATCAAAGCGGGCGCGGAAGGCCTGGCGGAATTTGGCGATGCCGTCATCATTCCAGGGAAACTCATGAGCCGGCAGCAAACGGATTTCGCTGAGCTTTTCGCCAGACAGTTGGGTGTCCGGATCGAACAGCCGGATGGTTTCAATCTCGTCGTCAAAAAAGTCGAGCCGGTACGGTTGCTTGCTGCCCATCGGGTACAGATCAAGCAAGGCGCCGCGCACCGCAAACTCGCCGTGCTCCATCACCTCGGCGACGCAGCGGTAACCGCTTTGCTCCAACCGCCGGCGCAGCGCCGGCAGATCCAGCCGGTCGCCGATTTTCACCAGCAGGCTGTTCAGATTGACGAAGCTTGGCGGCGCGACTTTCAGCAACAAGGTCGACAGCGACAGCAACAGAATGCCGCGCGTCTGCTGCGGCAACTGCACCAGCGTCTGCAGCCGTTCCGAGACGATGTCCTGGTGCGGCGAAAACGTATCGAACGGCAGCGTTTCCCAGTCCGGGAAATGCAGCACCGGCAGCGTCGGCGCCAGCACGCCGAGTTCGCGCTCCAGCCGGGCCGCGGTGGGCGAGTCGGCGGTGACCACGACCAGCAGACCGGGCTGTTCGGCCAGTGCACTCAGGGTCAGCGGCAGGGCGGCGCCGTGGCTGGCTGGCAGCAGCGTGCGCCGGCCGGGTTCGGCTTTCAGGTTGGTCAGGGCTCGCAGGAACGGCAGCAAGGTAGGGCAATCCTTGAGGTGTTCAGGACCGGCGTGTGCGGGTCTGGCAATCAGGCCGCGCATTATACGGGGCGATTGCGTCCAGGCGTGTCAGGAGTCGCACCTGTTGCCCCAGCCGTCGGCGAGCCTTTGGCCGCTGTACAAAATGAGACAGGCGAAATTTTCACCAATGACTATTCTGTAGGGACGCCGACTATTCTCTTCTAAGAACCGGCGCCAGAAAGGAGTCTTTGGCATGAAGCTACAGCAGCTGCGCTACATCTTTGAGGTCGCCCGGCACGAGCTCAATGTCTCGGCAACCGCGGAGAGCCTCTATACCTCCCAGCCCGGCGTCAGCAAGCAGATACGGTTGCTGGAGGACGAACTGGGCGTCCAGATATTCACCCGCAGCGGCAAGCATCTGATCGATATCACGCCGGCCGGCCGGCAGATCCTGGAAGTCGCCGGCCGGATGCTGCGCGACGGCCAGGTCATCAAGGATATCGCCCGCGATTACGCCCAGCCCAATGCCGGCACGCTGCGGCTTGGCCTGTGCCCGCTCGCGGCACGCTATCTGGTTGCCGACCGGCTGGAAAAATTCAGCAAGGAATACCCCAAGGTTCAGGTGCAGCTGCGGCAGGGCGAGGAAAGCCATTTCGGCGAATGGCTGGAAAGTGGCGAGGTGGATCTGGTGGTCGGCCTGCGTCAGGCGCACGCGCCGTCGCTGGTCAGTCTGCCATGCGCCCGCTGGCGCTACGCCTGGCTTGCCCGCTCGGATCGGGCGCGAGCGGCCGAGGCGATGCTGGTGTTTGCCCAGGACCGCGAAGCCGAAGACAGCCTACATCGGGCGCTGCCGGCCGACAAAGCCAGCCAGCGCTGGGTGCTGGTCAGCTCGGACCCGGATGTGATCAAGACCTACGTTCGGCTCGAATGGGGCGTCGGCCTGTTGCCGGCGATTGCCTTCGACAGCATCGCCGACAGCGATCTGACCTTGCGGCTGGCGGCCGATACGCTGCCGGAAGGTCGGTTCTGGTTCAGCTTCCGCCGCGATTTGCACTGGCGCAAATTCCTGCACAGTTTTGCTCATCTGCTGTCACCGGCCCTGAAGCCGGAGTTGCTGCAGCAGGCGGCCGGTTTGCGTCAGGCCGACGAACAGCAGGCTTTGATCAACGCTGAGAGTTTGCCGCTGCATTGAGTGGCAATGCCTTCCCTGCAGTTACCGAGAGTGAATGCGGCTTTCGGAACGGATTGCAGTTAGCGAAACGGCTGGCAGGCCGCAGCGCCTCCGCGCCGGGTTTGCCATGATCGTGCGCGCGGGTTTGGTTGCAAAACGCGTGCTGCTCGCGCAAAGTGAGCCGCAAGTTTCAGGATGAGTTTGTTCTCCCCATGGATGCCTTTCCGTTTGCTACGGCCCTGTTGAGCGCCGACGGCAGTTTGCATCACGCCAACGCCCGCTGGGCGGCCGAGTTTCCGTTGTGTCAGCAGCTTGCAGATCTGTTGCATCCCGTCGATGCCTTGCGCCTGCGCAACGCGACGCGGTTGCATGCCCGGTTGCAGTTGCCGGTACGTGTGCGCGGCAATGGTAGCTGGCAGACGGCGCTGGCTCTGTTGTCGCCACAACCGAACGCCTGCGCGTTGTCATTGCTGATTGAACCTCATGAGGCCGGCGCCGATCATGCAGCGGCCGAACAGGCCGAGTTGCTTGGCGGTGTCGTGCACAGCTTCAACAATTATCTGTCGGCCATGATGGGGTTTTCCGAGCTGGCGCTGCTCGATGTCGATGCCACTCACCCTGCCTATGGGCAATTGCAGACCGTGCTCGATTCGGGGCAACAAGCGGTGCAATTCACCCGCGAGTTGCTTGCCAGTGCCGGTCGCGCCGTGTTGTCGGTGAAAACGTTTTCCTTGCCGCAATGGCTGCGCAGTCAGCTGGAACGGCATGGCATTCCACTGTCGGCGCAAGATATCGACTGTGCGATTGGCACCGATCCGGATTGGTTGGCGCATGGACTGGATCTCGCCGTCAACTTCTTGCGTGAAGGCGAGCCCAGCGTCATCACGGCCGAATTCAGTGTCTGTTCTTTGCATGGCCAGGCGGCAGCTGCGCTGGCGCTGGCTGCAGGCCGTTACGGTGTGTTGATGCTGCGGGATCGCGGTCGCGGGCTCGACAGCAAACATCTGCTGCCACTGTTCAAGCCGTATTACAGCAGCAAGGCAGTTCGTGGCCGCAAGGGTTTGGGCATGGCGCCATTGAAAGGCGTTGCCCGGCAAATCGGTGGCAATGTGTTGGCGTTGGCTGAGCCTGGCGAAGGCAGCGCAATTGTGCTGCTGTTGCCGCTGATGAAAGAGGGCGCTGAGCTCGACGTAGCAGCCGCAGCGGGGACTCGCACGGCCTGGTTCTTGACCGAGTTGCCGTGGCTGGCCGAATTGGCGCAGGCGCAGCTTGCCGAAGCGGGCATCGCGGTTGCTGCGGTAAACCAGGCCGAAGCGCAAAACTTGCAGACCGATGAGCTGCGCCCTGACTTTCTACTTTCGTGCCGGTTCAAGGATGAGGGCGCGGCAGCGACATTGCGTCAGCACCTGAATGTGCCGGTCGTGATCTGGACGCCGTTTGCCGATCACCGTGCGCAAACCGCCTCCGGAATTTCGCTGGTGAAATTCAGCCCGGATGGCGAGCATTTGCGCACCGGAGTCAGTGCGCTGCTTAAGAGCTTGAAAAGTTGAAAAGTTGAAAAGTTGAAAAGTTGAAAAGTTGAAACAGAATATCTTGTGAAAGAAGCGCCGAGCCAGTCAGCGCTCATCCGCTGACGGCAAAGCGTTTGCCGTCACGCCGCGGCATGATGATTCTGCGGCAGCGTGAAGCGGAATTTGGCGCCCTGGCCGACCGCCGCTTCCGCCCAGATGCGGCCACCGTGCCGGTGGATGATGCGCTGGACGGTGGATAATCCGATCCCGGTGCCTTCGAATTCTTCCTTGCGATGCATGCGCTGAAACGGCGTGAACAGCTGCTGGGCGTAAGCCATGTCGAAACCGGCGCCGTTGTCTGCGACCACATAAACCGTTTCGCCGTTCTTTTGCTCGGTAAAAAACGCAATGTGCGCCTGCTCGGTCTTGCTGCTGTATTTCCAGGCATTGGCCAACAGATTATCCAGCGCAATGCGCATCAATTGCCGGTCGGCCATGACGGTAATGTCAGGTTGCACCGTCACCTGAACTTGCCGCTCCGGCTGACTGGCAGCCAGCGTGGTCATGATGTCGCCGGCGAGTTCAGACAGATTCAAGCGCTCGGGTTGCAAGTTCAGTCGACTGAGCCGCGACAATGAGATCAGGGCTTCAATCAGTTCTTCCATGCGGGTCACGGCCGACTTGACCCGACCAAGATAATGCTGGCCTTGGGCATCCAGCTGCGCGTTGTAATCCTCAAGCAGAACTGCAACAAAACCGTTGATGGCCCGCAGCGGCGCGCGCAGATCATGGGAAACGGCAAAGTTGAACGCTTCCAGTTCGGTGTTCTGGTTTTCCAGTTCGCGGGTGCGTTCACGAACCTGGGTTTCCAGTTGTGCGCGCTCGCCATGCAGCAGGTGCAGGGCTTCTTGTCGCTCATGAATCAGCGCCAGCAAATGCTGTTTGACGCCCGTCCAGATGCGTGGCAACGAACCGGACTGGCTGCTGTCATGGCGCACGGCAATATCAGCGACTTGCAGTGCCGGTGTGACAATGAAATGCGACAGTAACCACCAGAGCAGCAGCATCAACGCCAGCAAGGCAACCTGAAACGTCTTCAGTGGTTTCAGCTCACTTGCCACCAGTGATGCCACTTCGAGCTGCTGCACTTGGGTGTCGACATGCCAGACCACGTTGGCCAGCGGCAGACTCAACAGATAGTGATCGCCCTCCAGTTGCCAATCGATTGGCTGCGCGTTGGCAGCTTGGACTTCCGCCGCGGTCGGTACCCGGAAGAAACGTGACGAACGGGCGGCATGCGGCATGCTGCCGTCCGAATTGATGATCGGTTGACCATCATCGGTCGCCAGTTGCACCTGCATGCTGGCTGGCAGGCCTGAGCGCAGCATCGTCATGACAAAATCGAGCTGAACGTCGGCCAGTACATAGGCCTGCATCTGCTGCTGGTGATAAACGGGTGCGAAGATCGACACAATATAGCCGGTACCGGCTTGATCAAATGATGGCGAGCGCCAGATCAAATCGTGCGTCTGCAAACTCTCTTTCAGTGCCAGAAAAAACTCGCCGTTGTATTGATCCAGCAGTACGTTGCGTACCAGACCTTCATTGGCGCCGCGCAGGTATTCGTTGACCGTGACGTGAGGATAGGCCGCGTAGTTGCCACTGTGAAAGGAAACAAACCCGGACCAGCGGATGGCGTCATCCAGGTCATGCTGAATCGACATGTACGGAAACAGCTGCCAGGCCACATCGAGTTCACGCCGGGTCTCGGCGTTGTCCGGAGGAAACGGCGACAGAAAATTGCCGCGCACCTGCTTCTCGGCAGCCGTCAATTGATCGAGTCCGTAACCGACGATGCGGCCGTCGCGGCTGGCGGCCTGCGGCAGTGGGGCATGAACAAGCGCCGGTTCGTTGTAGGCCTGCTCGGCGAGTTTACGCAAGCGGCTGACATGATCGGCCAGCAGCCGGAAGCGCAGATCGATCTCTTTGGCTTTCAGTTCGGCGTTGACGCGGAATGAGGCCAGAGCCGCCTGCGATTTGACGCTGCTGAAACGGGCGATGTACTGCTGGGTTGCCACGGCCACCGCCAACACGAACAGGACGGCGCCGATATGGAACCAGATTCGCAGCTTTTCGATCGATGAATGACGTACCAGGTTCATGACGGCCGCGATGGCCGATGTGGCGCAGTGCCGGGGATGAGCCCCGAGAACCGGCAATCGGCGAACTGAAGGTGAACTAATTCAAGCAGTGTTTGCGGGTTTTGTCAGTGGTTGAAGCGGCGATTACCCCGGCAAACCGCCATCGCCGGGGTAAACAGGCCGCAGGCTCAGCATTCGATGATGTTGACCGCCAGACCGCCGCGAGCGGTTTCCTTGTATTTGCTGTTCATGTCGGCGCCGGTCTGGCGCATGGTCTTGATGACCTTGTCGAGCGACACCTTGTGGCTGCCATCGCCGCGCAGTGCCAGCCGCGAGGCGTTGATGGCCTTGACCGAGGCCATTGCATTGCGCTCGATGCAGGGCACCTGAACCAAGCCGCCAACCGGGTCGCAAGTCAGGCCGAGGTTGTGTTCCATGCCGATTTCAGCGGCGTTTTCGACTTGCTCGGGCGAACCGCCGAGCACCTCGGTGAGCGCGCCGGCGGCCATCGAACAGGCGACGCCGACTTCACCCTGACAGCCGACTTCGGCGCCGGAAATCGAAGCGTTGATTTTGTACAGAATGCCGATGGCGGCGGCCGTGAGCAGGTAACGAACAATGCCATCTTCATCGGCATGCGGATGAAAGACCCGGAAGTAATGGGCAACGGCGGGAATGATGCCGGCCGCGCCGTTGGTTGGCGCGGTGACCACGCGGCCACCGGCAGCGTTTTCTTCATTGACGGCCAGCGCGTACAGATCCACCCAGTCCATCACATGCAGCGGATCCTTGGTTGAGCTCTGCTCCGATTTCAGTTTGCGGAACAAGGCGGGCGCACGCCGCTTCACTTTCAGACCTCCGGGCAGAATGCCTTCTTTTTCGCAGCCGCGAATCACGCAGGCTTCCATGGTCTTCCAGATGCGCAGCAAGCCGTCGCGTACTTCCTGTTCTGTGCGCCAGCTTTTTTCGTTTTCCAGCATCAGCGTCGAAATGCTGAGGCCATGCTGCTTGCACAGCGCCAGCAATTCGGCGCCATTGCTGAACGGATATTTGACCGGCGTTTTGTCTTCGACAATCGGATCATCCGGATTGACATCACCGCTGACGATAAAGCCGCCGCCAACCGAATAATACGTGCGTTGCAGCAGCTCGTTGCCGTCGGCATCGTAAGCGTAAAACTTCATGCCGTTCGGGTGGGCCGGCAGCGTCTGCCGTTTGAAGAACACCAGATCGACAGCGGGATCAAAATCGAGCAGTTTCTGTCCGGCCAGATTCAGTTTCTTGTTTTTTGCCATGGCGTCCAGCCGTGGCTCGATGCTGTCGATATCGACCAGATCCGGTTGCTCACCTTCCAGACCGAGCAGCACCGCCTTGTCACTGCCGTGACCTTTGCCGGTGGCACCTAGCGAGCCATACAACTCGGCTTTCAGTTTCGCGGTCTTGGCCAGCAGGTCTTGTTCGAGAATCCGGCTGACGAAGCGCTTGGCGGCGCGCATCGGGCCCACCGTATGCGAACTCGACGGCCCGATGCCGATGGAAAACATGTCGAAAACACTGATGGCCACTGCAGAACTCCGTAAACGCTGTTTGGGGCTTTGGTGATTTTGCTTGTGCGTGCGGCTGCAGCCTGTTCGCTTGCTGCGGCTTCACCCTCATCCAAACCTTCTCCCGTCAAGGGAGAAGGCTTTCAACTCCCTCTCCCTTGACGGGAGAGGGCTGGGGTGAGGGTGAGCGTTACGCGAAGAACAAAGCTAAGGTGACAAAAGCGGGCCTTGTGCCCACTAACAGTGCGCGCACCAAACCACTCAGAAAACCCATTTGATCCAAAGTGGCGCGGATTCTACCACTGCGGCGCCGGCTGGCTGGTAAGGCCAAGCAAATGGGACAGGGTGACGATCATGCCGGCGGTTGCGCCCCAGATCCGGCGCTCTTCAAACAGGATTTCATAGAACTCGCGCTCGCGGCCCTGCCAGATGACCTTGTGCGGGGTATGGTGATTCGGCTCCAGTACCCAGCTGAGTGGCACATCAAACACCGCCTGCACTTCGTTGCGGTCGTATTCGCCCTGGACGTAGTGATGCACGATGCCGAGATACGGTTGTATGTAAAAACCACTGACCGTGGTGATATGGCTCGGCAAGGGGCCGAGCACTTCAACCTGATTGGGGCGCAGGCCGATTTCTTCTTCCGCTTCGCGCAGTGCAGTCGCCAGCGGCGAGGCGTCACTGTCCTCAACCCGGCCGCCGGGAAAACTGATCTGGCCGGCATGGTGCTTCAAATGCGCGGCCCGCTCGGTCAACAACAGCCGCAAGCCCTCCGGCCGATCCAGCACCGGCACCAACACGGCAGCGTGGCGCAGGCCAGCCGGTGGCACACCGGGCAACAGGGCGTCGGGATTGTGTTCACGGGCGCGGCGGTAGCCGAGTATCAGCTGGTGGCGGTCGATCACAAGTCACCTTCAAGCACGGGCAGCAACCTGCTGACCTTGGCATAAGTCTCATCATATTCCGATTGTTCATCAGAATCGGCAACCAGGCCGCCACCGGCCCAGCAATGGATCTGGTCTTTCGCATGGACCAAGGTGCGAATGGTGATGCTGCTGTCGAGCCGGCCGAGGTAATCGCAATAACCGATGCTGCCGCAATACAGGCTGCGCCGGTGCGGTTCCAGTTCTTCGATGATCTGCATCGCCCGCACTTTCGGCGCGCCGGTGATGGAGCCGCCGGGAAAGCAGCCGCGCAGCAGATCCAGTGGGGTTTTTCCGGCTGCGAGTGTGCCAGTGACCGAGCTGACCATATGGTGAACCGCGGCAAAGCTACGAATGGCGAACAGTTCCGGCACCTTGACGCTGCCGGTGCGGCAATTCTTGCCGAAGTCGTTGCGCAGCAGATCGACAATCATCAGGTTTTCCGCGCGATCTTTTTCGCTGTGTTTCAGCGCTTCAATCTGGGCGGCATCGCGCAGTGGATCGGCATCGCGTGGCCGGGTGCCTTTGATCGGTTCGGTCAGTGCCACGCCGTCTTTTACCGACACGAAACGTTCCGGCGACAGCGACAGAATCTGGCCGCGTTCGGTATGCCAGTACGAGGAAAACGGTGCTTTGTTCAGCGGTGACAACCGACAATAAGCGGCAAAGGCATCACCGATGCAGTTCGCAGAAAAGCGCTGTGCCAGATTGATCTGGTAGCAATCACCAGCGTGAATGTAATCCTGCACCCGGCGAAACGCGCGGCCGTAATGTTCGCGATCAAGATTGCTGCGCCAGGGCGTGGTCAATGTGAAGGGTGGGCGGTCGGCGGCGGCTTGATTCAACGCGTCATCGATGCGGCGCAGCGTCGCTTCCGGCAGCGGCGCAAATTGCCACAGCCCGGCATGCTGACGCTGATGGTCGACAATGAATGCCCAGTGGTAGATGCCGGCCTGCAACTCCGGCAATGGCAGATCGTGCAGGGCGTGGTTCGGCAGCGTTTCCAGACGCCGGCCGAGATCGTAACTGAGCGCCATCAGCAGGCCGCCGGCGAACGGCAACTCGCGGGCGCGAGCATCGTTCAACGCTGGCCGGGTCTGGCCGAGCCAGCGGTCGAGCAGCAGAAACGGATCGTCCACACGGGTTTCAAGCAGGCTGCCATCGTCGGCTTGAACGCGTGTTTCTGCACCGTCGGTTTGGAACGACACGACCGGCAAGGCGCTGAACAGATCAAAGCGGCCGCTGTCATGGCCGCCGCTGTCGAGCAGGACAGCGCCGGGCCAGTCGGCAAAAGCGGCAAAGCGCGCCAGTACGCCGGTGCGGCCGGGGTAGGGCAGTTCGCGAAGCAGTTTGGGGTAGCTGGGCACGGATGCGGAGTCGCAGGGCTGGCGCGGGTTTGGCTCAGGCGTAGGCGCCGAACGGGGCCGGCATTGTCACGAACCGCGAGCCACTGTTCTAGGCGCTAAGTGTCGACAAGCGTATCATATTGCGCCCTTTCATAAGGGCGACCGGGCGATTCACTCAAACGACTGTTTGAATATTCAGGCGGGCCTGAGGTAGTCTCTGTCCGGGCAAGGTCATGCTGCGCTGCACACAACGTAGTGAGCGTGTTCCCGAAGGCTTCCACCTGACTGAAAGCCTTCACCAGACTGAAAACCTTGACCCGTGCGCTGTTACTGAGGCCCTCCCGCGCTGAATCCCAAACTGCCGCAGGCAGTCAGCTCGCCCGGTTCGCCGTTGTTGAATGTCCGCTGTTGCAACCAAAACGAGGACGTAAGCGAATGACCGTCATCAAGAAGGCCGACTTCATCCAGAGCGTGGCCGATGCGCTGCAGTACATCTCCTATTACCACCCGAAAGATTTCATCGACGCGATGGCCAAGGCCTATGAGGCCGAACAGGGCCAGTCGGCCAAAGACGCCATTGCGCAAATTTTGATCAACTCGCGGATGTCGGCCGAAGGTCATCGGCCAATCTGCCAGGACACCGGCATTGTTTGCGCCTTCGTCAAAGTCGGCATGAACGTGCGCTGGGACAGCGACCTGACCGTCGAAGAGATGGTCAATGAAGGCGTCAAGATCGCCTACGGTCATCCGGACAACACGCTGCGCGCCTCGGTCGTGGTCAACCCGGCCGGCCCGCGCAAGAACACCGGCGACAACTCGCCCGCCATCACTCATATCCAGCTGGTGCCGGGTAACGAAGTGGAAGTGGAGATTGCCGCCAAAGGCGGTGGCTCCGAGAATAAATCCAAGTTTGTGATGCTGAACCCGAACGACTCGATCGTCGATTGGGTGTTGAAGACCGTGCCGCTGATGGGCGCCGGCTGGTGTCCGCCCGGCATGCTCGGTATCGGCATCGGCGGCACCGCCGAAAAAGCGATGCTGCTGGCGAAAGAATCGCTGATGGAATCCATCGACATCCACGAGCTGAAAGCGCGTGGTGCGAAGAACAAGATTGAAGAACTGCGGCTTGAGCTGTTCGAGAAAGTGAACCAGCTCGGCATCGGCGCGCAGGGCCTTGGTGGCCTCGCCACTGTGCTCGATATCAAGATCAAGGATTACCCGACCCACGCCGCGTCATTGCCGGTGGCGATGATCCCGAACTGCGCGGCGACCCGTCACGCGCACTTCGTGCTTGATGGCAGCGGCCCGGCCGAACTGGAAGCGCCGAACGTCAACGATTGGCCGCAAGTGACCTGGGAAGTCGGTGCCAATGTTCGCCGCGTGAATCTCGATACCGTCACCGCTGCCGACATTCAAAGCTGGAAGCCCGGCGAAACGATTCTGCTGTCCGGCAAGATGCTGACCGGCCGCGACGCCGCGCACAAGCGCATCGCCGACATGTTTGCAAAAGGCGAAAAACTGCCAGTCGATTTCACCGGTCGGTTCATCTATTACGTCGGCCCGGTCGATCCGGTCCGTGATGAAGTGGTCGGCCCTGCCGGCCCGACCACGGCCACGCGCATGGACAAGTTCACCCGGATGATGCTGGAGAAAACCGGCCTTGCCGGCATGATCGGTAAAGCCGAGCGCGGCGACGAAGCCATTGCCGCGATCAAGGACAACAAGGCCGTGTATCTGATGGCGGTTGGTGGCGCGGCGTACTTGGTTTCCAAAGCGATTCGCAAATCACGCGTGGTCGCGTTCGAAGATCTGGGAATGGAAGCCATTTACGAATTCGAAGTGCAAGACATGCCGGTCACTGTCGCCGTCGATTGCAACGGCACCTCCGTGCACAAGACCGGCCCGGCCGAGTGGAAGATCAAGATCGAAGACATGATGAAGTCTGGTCATATCAAAAACGCGGCGGATACGGCGAAGGTGTAATGGACAGCCCGATCGTACTGCAGTACGGTCGGGCTGATTTGTCAGTCGCCTGAATCAGTTTGTAGGTTGGGTAGAGCGCAGCGAAACCCAACAAGAGTCTGGAGAATGTTGAAGTGGTCCTCGCGAAAGCGGGGACCTCGCGATCAATGAGTGGCGTAGGGCGGGTCAAGCGCAGCGGACCCGCCACCGTGATGCAGGAAAGCTATGGCAGCTCCGCTTTACTTGAGCTGCCCTACAGGTTGTCATCGTCGTATGCACGATGGCGACCGGATATCAACCAGCGAGACCGAATCGAATGACAAGCAAGCTGACCCCTGGTGCGAAATTCCGTGCCGCTGTTGCCGAAGAGCATCCGTTGCAAGTAGTGGGTGCGATCACCGCTTACGCAGCGATGATGGCCAAGCGCACTGGCTTCAAGGCGATTTATCTGTCAGGCGGCGGTGTTGCCGCCAACTCGCTCGGTACGCCGGATTTGGGCATCAGCACGATGGAAGATGTGTTGATCGATATTCGCCGGATTACCGATGCCTGCGATCTGCCGTTGCTGGTTGATATCGATACCGGTTGGGGCGGCGCGTTCAACATCGCTCGCACTATTCGCTCGATGATCAAGGCCGGCGCCGGTGCCGTTCACCTTGAAGATCAGGTGGCGGCCAAACGCTGTGGTCACCGTCCGGGCAAGGAGATTGTGTCCAAGGAAGAAATGGTGGATCGGGTCAAGGCGGCGGTCGATGCCCGTTTTGACGAATCCTTCGTGATCATGGCGCGCACCGATGCCATCGCAGTAGAAGGCATCGAGAAAGCCATCGAGCGCGCACAAGCTTGTGTTGAGGCCGGCGCCGACATGATTTTCCCGGAAGCGATTTACACGCTGGAACAATATCGCCAATTCAAGGATGCGGTGAAGGTGCCGATTCTGGCCAACATCACCGAGTTCGGTCAGACCCCGCTGTTCACCACCGACGAGCTGAACAGCGCCGGCGTTGACATCGTGTTGTATTGCTGCGGTGCTTACCGGGCGATGAACAAGGCGGCGCTCAATTTCTACGAAACCGTGCGTCGTGATGGCACCCAGAAAGCGGCAGTGCCAACCATGCAGACTCGCGCCGAGCTGTACGATTTTCTGAATTACCACCAATACGAGCAGAAGCTCGATCAGTTGTTCGCCAAGAGTGCCAATACCGGAAAGGAGAAACAATAATGAGTGATGTGCCAAACGCACCCAAGCCGAAGAAGTCGGTCGCTCTTTCGGGCGTGCCGGCCGGTAACACGGCACTGTGCACGGTCGGCCGCACCGGCAACGATCTGCATTACCGCGGCTACGACATTCTCGATTTCGCGGATGTATCGGAATTTGAAGAAATTGCCCATTTGCTGGTGCACGGCAAGTTGCCGACCGCCAATGAACTGAAAGCTTACAAAGCCAAACTGAAGTCACTGCGTGGCTTGCCGAACGTGGTCAAGGGCGTGCTGGAACATATTCCGGCCGGCGCTCATCCGATGGACGTGTTGCGCACTGGTTGCTCGGCACTCGGCACGGCGTTGCCGGAAAAAGACGATCACAATCTCGCCGGCGCCCGTGATCTGGCTGACCGCTTGATGGCCTCGTTTGGTTCGATGCTGCTGTACTGGTATCACTTCAGTCACAACGGCAAACGTATTGACGTCGAAACCGACGACGATTCGATTGGCGGCCACTTCTTGCACCTTCTGCACGGCAAAAAACCGGATGCGCTCTGGACCCGTGCGATGCACACCAGCCTGATCCTGTATGCCGAGCATGAATTCAATGCCTCGACCTTTGCCGGCCGGGTCATTGCCGGTACCGGTTCCGACATGCACTCGGCCATCACCGGCGCCATCGGCGCGCTGCGTGGTCCGAAGCACGGCGGTGCCAACGAAGTCGCGTTCGATATTCAGTCGCGTTACAGCACGCCGGACGAGGCCGAAGCGGACATCAAAGCCCGCATCGAGCGCAAGGAAATCGTCATCGGCTTTGGTCACCCGGTGTACACGATCTCCGATCCGCGCAACAAAGTGATCAAGGAAGTGGCGCGCCGCCTGTCGGTTGCGGCCGGTGACATGAAGCTCTTCAACGTGGCGGAGCGGCTGGAAAGCGTCATGTGGGAACAGAAGAAAATGTTCCCGAACCTTGACTGGTTCTCGGCGGTGTCCTATCACCTGATGGGTATCCCGACCGCCATGTTCACGCCGATTTTCGTTATCGCCCGCACCAGCGGCTGGTCTGCACATGTGATTGAACAGCGCCAGGATGGCAAGATCATTCGTCCGAGCGCCAATTACATCGGGCCGGAAGATCAGAAGTTTGTGCCGATCAGCGAACGCCGTTGATCCTGCAGTTTCTCGCAAGAGAAAGGTGAACGAGCCAAACTGGCCGGCAGTGATGTCGGCCAGTTTGTTTTTTTGTTGTAGGTTTTTGTTGTGAGTTTTGTTGATGTGGCTTGAGTTGAGCGGCAATTACCCCCTCCCAACCTCCCCCTTCACAGGGGGAGGAGCTGTGCAGTTCCCTCCCCTGTGAAGGGGGTGAAGTCGGGAATTCAAGTTCGTCACAGTTGACGAACTTGCCGACGGAACGACGCCAACTCTGTTGGCAGCTGGGCGGGTTAGGGTGGGGTAGTTGTCGCTCCACAGCTGAACACCAACATTGTATTCGCTACACGTAACAGCCACACAACTCAACTTACAGCCACAACCCAACCCATCAGCCATTTCCGCACACGCGGAATCAACCACGGACAACGGAGAGCGCCGCAATGAGCAACCAATACGATCTGAATGTCCGTCCGGAACCGGATGCCGAGTTGGTCGCGATTGCCGACTACGTTGCCGATTTCAGCGTGGAAAGCGAAGAAGCCTACGACACCGCGCGTTACTGCTTGATGGATTCGCTCGGCTGCGCGTTTTTGGCGTATCGCTATCCCGAGTGCACCAAGCATCTCGGTCCGTTGGTGCCGGGCACGTTGGTGCCGAGCGGTGCGCGCGTGCCGGGCTCGATGTTCGAACTGGATCCGGTCAAAGCGGCATTTGATATCGGCACGCTGGTGCGCTGGCTCGATTTCAACGATACCTGGCTCGGTGCCGAGTGGGGCCATCCCTCCGACAATCTCGGCGCCATTCTCGCGGTCGCCGATTACGTCAGCCGGCAGAATCTCGCTCAGGGTTACGAGCCGCTGTACATGCGCGATGTGTTCACCGCGATGATCAAGGCCCATGAAATTCAGGGCGTGATGGCGCTGGAAAACGGCTTCAACCGCGTCGGCATCGATCACGTTGTGTTGGTCAAACTGGCGTCTGCTGCCGTTGTCACCCAGATGATGGGCGGCGAGCACGAAGACATTTGCAACAGCCTGTCGCAAGTCTGGGTCGATGGCCAGAGCCTGCGCACCTATCGTCACGCGCCGAACGCCGGCTCGCGCAAGAGCTGGGCCGCGGGCGATGCCACTTCGCGTGCCGTACGACTGGCGTTGATCACCATGACCGGTGAGATGGGCTATCCCTCGGCACTCACCGCGCCGAAGTGGGGCTTTTATGACGCGTCGTTCAACGGCAAACGCTTTGCCTTTCAACGCGAGTTCGGCAGCTATGTGATGGAAAACGTGCTGTTCAAGCTGGCCTATCCGGCCGAGTTTCACGGCCAGACCGCAGTGGAGTGCGCTGTGCAATTGCACCCGCAGATGCGCGGTCGTTGGGATGACATCGAACGCATCGAGCTCACTACGCAAGAATCCGCCATTCGCATCATCAGCAAAGTCGGCGAGCTGTACAACCCGGCTGATCGCGATCACTGCCTGCAATACATGGTCGCCGTTGCGCTGCTCAAAGGCACGCTGACCGCCGATGATTACGAAGACAACGCCGCCGCCGATCCACGCCTCGATGCGCTGCGCGCCAAGATGCATGTGCAGGAAGACAAGCGCTTTAGCGCCGATTATCACGACCCGGAAAAGCGCGCCATTGCCAATGCCATGCAAGTGTTCTTCCGCGATGGCAGCAAAACCGAAAAAGTGGAAATCCTGTACCCCATCGGCCATCGGTTCCGGCGCGAGGAGGGCATTCCTGCGCTTATCGAGAAATTCCGGCAAAACGTCGCCACTCGTTTCCCGAGCAAACACGCCCGCGACATTTTCGAGCTCTGCCTCGATCCGGAAGAGCTGGATGCGACGCCGGTCAATGAGTTCATGAATCTGTTGATGATCTGAGTGTTGTGAATCTGCCCCCCTCCTTGGACAGGAGGGGGATCTGACTGCTCGCATTGCCAGCGCGCTACTTTATTCCGGCCCTGAAGCTGGCTATTTTCCAACCAACCTGACTACACCTGATCAACATCAAACCCAAGCCAATCCCTACACCCTAACACTCGTTTCGGTGCCGGGTTGGCCGTCCCAATTTCCGTCCCGGCTGCTACAATACCGGCCTGATTTTCAGGCGTGGGCGAGGGGTTCGCACTGCGCCGGCCACCTGTCCTGGGCCACCGTCTCGCTGGCGCAGGTTCTCCCGAGGAACTGTCATGTCCAAGTCCCGCATCATTTACACCATCACCGATGAAGCACCGGCGCTGGCGACTTACTCGCTGCTGCCCATCGTGCAGGCGTTTGCCAAAACCGCTGGCGTCGCCGTCGAGACCCGTGACATTTCGCTGGCCGGCCGCATCCTGGCCAACTTCCCGGACGTGCTTAAAGCCGAACAGCGTCAGGCCGATCACCTGGCCGAACTCGGCGAGCTCGCCAAAACGCCGGAAGCCAATATCATCAAGCTTCCGAACATTTCGGCTTCCATTCCGCAGCTCACCGCCGCCATCGCCGAACTGCAAGCGCATGGCTACGCCGTGCCGAATTACCCGGCCGACGCCAAAACCGACGAAGAAAAAGCCATCAAGGCCAAGTACGCCAAAGTGCTCGGCAGCGCCGTGAACCCGGTACTGCGTGAGGGCAACTCGGATCGTCGTGTAGCAGCGCCGGTCAAGGCCTACGCAAAATCGCACCCGCACAGCATGGGCGCCTGGAGCAAAGACTCAAAGTCGCATGTCTCGCACATGCAAAGCGGTGACTTTTACGGCAGCGAGCAGTCGGTAACACTCGGCGCTGCCGATGTGGTCAAAATCGAACACGTCGCCGACAACGGCACCGTCACCGTGCTGAAAGAAAACCTGAAACTGCAAGCCGGCGAAGTGCTGGACTCATCGACCATGAGCGCCAGCGCGCTGCGCAAGTTCTACCAAGAGCAAGTCGCCGATGCCAAAGCCAAAGGCGTGCTGTTCTCGCTGCACCTCAAAGCCACGATGATGAAAGTGTCGGACCCGATCATGTTCGGCCACGCCGTCACCGTGTACTACGAAGAGCTGTTCAAGAAGCACGCCGATACGTTTGCCAAAATCGGCGTTGATCAAAAGAACGGTATTGGCGATGTCTACACCAAGATGGCCGCATTGAGCGAAGCCGAGCAGGCCGCCATCAAAGCCGATATCGCTGCCATCTATGACAAGCAGCCGGAACTGGCGATGGTCGATTCCGAAAAAGGCATCACCAACCTGCACGTGCCAAGCGATGTCATCATCGATGCCTCCATGCCGGCTGCCATCCGTACCTCGGGCCAGATGTGGGGTCGCGACGGCAAACTGCACGACACCAAGTACACCATTCCGGATCGCTGCTACGCCGGCCTGTACGACGCCACATTGAAGTTCTGCAAGGAACACGGCGCTTTTGATCCCAAGACCATGGGCAACGTCGCCAACGTCGGCCTGATGGCGCAAGCTGCCGAAGAATACGGCTCGCACGACAAAACCTTCCAAATCGCCAGCAAAGGCAAGGTCCGCGTGGTCGATGCCAGTGGCAAAGTGTTGATGGAACAGAGCGTCGATACCGGCGATATTTTCCGCGCCTGCCAAACCAAAGATCTGCCGATCAAGGATTGGGTCAAGCTCGCCGTCACCCGCGCGCGCCTGACCGGCAACCCGGCCATTTTCTGGCTCGACAATGCCCGCGCCCACGACCGTGAACTGATCAAGAAAGTGAACGTGTATCTGAAAGATCACGACACCAAGGGTTTGGATATTCAAATCCTGTCGCCGGTCGAAGCCACCCAGTACACGCTCAAGCGCGTCAAAGAAGGCAAAGACACCATCTCGGTCACCGGCAACGTGCTGCGCGATTACCTGACCGACCTGTTCCCGATCCTCGAACTCGGCACCAGCGCCAAGATGCTGTCCATTGTCCCGCTGCTTGCCGGTGGTGGTCTGTTTGAAACCGGTGCCGGCGGTTCCGCACCGAAACACGTGCAGCAATTCTTGGAAGAAAGCTACCTGCGCTGGGATTCGCTCGGTGAGTTTCTCGCCATCGCGGTGTCGCTGGAAGATCTCGCCATCAAAACCAGCAACAAGAAAGCCAAAGTGCTCGCCGATGCCATGGACGTCGCCAACGGCGGCATTCTGGAGCACGACAAGTCACCGGCCCGCAAAGTCGGCCAGCTCGACAACCGCGGCAGCCACTTCTACCTCGCCATGTACTGGGCGCAAGCCTTGGCCGCGCAGAACGACGATGCCGAGCTGAAAGCCAAATTCGCACCGCTCGCCAAAGCGCTGACCGAGAACGAAGCCAAGATCGTTGGCGAACTCAACGGCGCCCAAGGCAAGCCGGTGGATATCGGCGGTTACTACCAGCCGAACTTCGCCAAGGCTTCGGCTGCGATGCGCCCGAGCAAGACCTTCAATGAGGCCATGGATTTGCTGAATTGATGCGGTGCAGTATGGAGTGAATGCAAAAAATCCCGGCTTTGGCCGGGATTTTTGTTTTAAGTGCGGTATAAGCTGAATTGTGATGATGCTAGCTAAGCTTGCATGGAGTTTGTAAGTTACGTCTATTTAATGGGTGACCATAGAGTGCTATCTCGCCGACTTCTCATTCGAGGATTCCTTCCGAGGGAGTTGCCACCGCTTTTTAGCTCTACCACGTTGGGATCTATCGTTGGTAATGCACAGCTGCCTCAGCCTTTCACGCAGGCTAAGGCTATGTGGAGTGCGTCTATACAGCACGATTTAGCTCGACCTGGTGGATTGCGTCGGCGGTTAAGCATTCCTAATCCAGTCAATTTCTTTCGACTTTCCAAAGCGTTTGAACAGCACCAAGCGGCTCTTTCAATCGAGTGGAATAAGTCTCCAATTTCCTTTACGAAGCCCAATCTAAATTTAGCCAGTGGTCGCGGAATTGCTCCAGATGCCAGAGATCGAGCAAGTCCCCGCGTTGCTGCACGGGTAGGGGCAAGATATGTACTCCATACCGATATTGCTCAGTTCTACCCATCAATCTATACCCACTCCATTCCATGGGTTCTACATACAAAGGCCGTGGCTAAATCCTCTATTGGAAATATGGCCCTTGTCGGCAATTTGCTCGATAAGGAGTTTCAAGCATGTCAGCAAGGACAGACAAAGGGAATTGCTATAGGTCCCGATACATCTCTCGGTATAGCAGAGCTTTTACTCTCCCCACTAGACCAACGGATTATGGCGGAGTGCAATGTGGTGGGAGGATGTCGATTCATTGACGATATCGAGCTCACGTTTCGCACGCTATCAGATGCAGACAGCGCATTAACTAAGCTTGAGGCGCTGCTGAGCGATTTGGAACTTCAACCTAATGCTTTGAAAACAAGGATAGAGGAGCTCCCTGTTTCACTCGACTCTAATGTTTCAACATCTTTACGCGGGAACTTACCGCCGGATACTAATGCCGCTCAGAGTCAGTGGATAGATTACTTCAATAGAGCGTTTGCAGTTGCCAAAGAAGATCGCACGGCAGGTGTCTTGCGATATGCGGTGGCAGCTCTCTCTGGCGTTCAGCCAACCACGTGGTGCTGGAGTACCGTGCAACAGCTTCTATGGCAATGCATCACAATTGATCCTGGGTGCATTAGGCACGTTGTTGATGTTATTGCCATTAATCGATTGCGTGGGGGCTTGGTTCCTGATGTGGATTTAGCTGCCAAGGCAATTGACTCTGTAATTAGGACAAGCGCTGTTTCAGGGCACGCAAGTGAGGTTGTCTGGAGTATCTGGACTGCTATGTATATCGGGTTTCAGATCAAGCTAGATGCACAGAATGCAATAACTGCAATGGATGACGCATTGGTTGCGACTGCAGCAATGTTTGCAGGCACCGCGACGCATGTCTTCTCTCAGCCAATTGACTCTAGACTTTGGAGATCGTGGCTTCAGCAAGACTGCTTCTACCAAGAATATTGGCTTTTTGCCTACGAGGCCTACCGGAGGGGATGGTTCCCAAATGAAGTGGCGGCTTCACAGATTGCTCAGGACCCCTGTGCCGCCTTTCTCAACAACTCAGGCGTCACATTCATTGTTGACAATGCCGTTGCGGCATATGTACCTCAACGAGCACAAGCTGGAGGCGGAGGCGGAGGAGGTGGATATTAGCGCAGTAGATACCGTCTTGCCGCTCATGATGCAACCGCGCGTACGGCGGATTAATTCCTCGGGGCACCGCGCGTACGGTGGATTAACGCCTTGGGGCAGGGCGGAACCGCGAAGCGTTTCCGCCGAATGTTTCCTGTAACCAATGCTCGTAATTCGAGATTGCCGGGTCTCGGCAACTGCTCCTGTGTTGCTCTACCGCCGACATCCCTGTTGGCGTCGCCCCGGCGGGCGAGTTACTTTCTCTTGCTCGTGCAAGAGAAAGTAACCAAAGAGAACACGCCCCACACGCCAGGATCGGATTGGTTGCTTCGGCATTATCGGCTACGGGCACATGCTGATGCGGCGTCCTGGCTTATCACCGCGCGTACGGCGGATTAACGCCTCGGGGTAGGGCGGAACCGCAAAGCGTTTCCGCCGAATGTTTCCTGTAACCCATGCTCGTAATTCAAGAGCGCCGAGTCTCGCCCCGGCGGGCGAGTTACTTTCTCTTGCTCGTGCAAGAGAAAGTAACCAAAGAGAACACGCCCCAGCGCGCCAGAATCGGTTTGATTGCTTCGGATAATCCGCCCGTCGCTTCGGCATTATCGGCTTCGGGCACGCATTGATGCGGCATCCATGCCTTATCAATGCTGCGCTGGCTGTCCCTGCCAGCGCACCCGGCCGCTAACGCCGAATCGCCGGCTGGCGCGAATGGGGGCCCCGGGTTCTAGCTGGTTTAGGTTGCTTCGATTTTTCGTCTGATCTTTTCCTTTGTCATCCCCGCGTAGTCGGGGATCCACCGCGCGTACGGCGGATTAACGCCTCGGGGTAGGGCGGAACCGCGAAGCGTTTCCGCCGAATGTTTCCTGTAACCCACGCTCGTAACTCGAGATTGCCGGGTCTCGGCAACTGCTCCTGCGTTGCTCTACCGCCGACATCCTTGTCGGTGTCGCACCGGCAGGCGCCTCACTTTCTTTGCTCGCGCCAAAGAGAGTAAGCAAAGAAACCGCGCCCCAGCGCGCCAGGATTGTTTGTTTGCTTCGGCTAGCACCGCCCGTCGCTTCGGTGTTATCGGCTACGGGCACGTGCTGATGCGGCGTCCTGCCTTATCAGCACTGCGCAAGCCATCCGGGCTTGCGACGGCAATTGCTCCTGCATTGCTCTAGCGCCGACATCCATGTCGGCGACCCGGCCGCTAACGCCGAATCGCCGGCTGGCGCGAATGGGGGCCCCGGTTTTTAGCTGAGTCGGTAGCTTCGGCAATGTTTCTCAGTCTGTCATTCCGGCGCAGGCCGGAATCCATTGTGTCTTCCACAACAAAATCAAATTGGATTCCGGCTTTCGCCGGAATGACAGGGGTGGTTTGTTCTTATTTTGCGCGCAGCGTGCTTTTGACTTTCCGCCGTCTGACGAGCCGAGCAACATAATGGAAGCTGGGTTAACAGCCCGTAGCGCAGCGAAGGGGCGAGGCACGACGCCGAAGCCTTTTGTGACTGTACAGGGATGTACTGTCACAAAAGCCCCAGCTGGAATGGAGTAGCGCAGGGCATCCACAAAACAGTTTCATCGTTTTGTGGGCGAGGAATACAGGCCATGTTCTTTGGTAACTTTCTTGCGCCAAGAAAGTTACCCGCCCGCCGGGGCGGGACCCGGCAAACCTGTCGGCTGAACAGCAGCGTAAATAAGCGGGAAGAGCAGAGCGGCAACTACCCCCCCCCTCCCGACCTCCCCCTTTACAGGGGGAGGGGTAGTGCGCTGGAGCGTGTTCCGACAAGGCTGCCAGCCGATTTGCAGCGAAAAGAAATCGCGGCCAAGGCCACTCCCACAGG